>NZ_MRWD01000100.1 GCF_002093625.1 Rouxiella silvae
GGAGTAAGGAGATCTTGTATCGTGATTCGAAATCCCTGTCAGCATGGCTACGCGTAGACGTTGAAAGTCGAAAATCACTGATTGTTAGTGAGCAACTTTTGAGCGATAATGAGAATAATGACGTTAACGAATGCCTCGAGGACTGAATATGGCTACTAAAATTAACATTAAAAAAATTAGCTCGGATGCTAATGTCTTTAACGATATCAATACATTCAATCCTACCGGTGCTTTTCAGAAGGGTGTCAGAAAGCCTGATGGAACATTTTACACACTCGACGAAATTAACGCCCTGACACCTAAAGGTAGTTTAATAACTGAATCCAAAGAGGAAATGTTTGAAGCTTTTCTAAAAAACATCAAAAACATTAAACGACCTGAAAACCCGATTATAGAAATCGCGGGTTATAGACATTCTAAATAGTTCTTTGTGGCCATATTCATGGCCACAAGTTTCCGATGTGACAATTCTTCTAACATAAAACCATTAATCAAACCTTTCGAATAACTTAATCTTGCCACCTACAGGATTATTAATATGAGTACTCAAAAAGCATTAATCATCGATGGTCCCTTCATTAACGACACCAGACCCGTGCCATGGCCCTGGGAGAACAAAAGCACTGTGATGCAGGTTGTTAGACCTGAGTTGGGAAGTTCTAGCGCAGCAGGTCGAAGAATCAGCCAAGTTGCTGTTCCTAAAACTGACTACACAGTCCGAGAATTCTCGTTAGACGGGAAGATATATTTGATAGCCTCGAAAGCTGAACATAATGAAGATTATATTATCAGCATGATTAAGACTAATGATCATCAACCTATTCCCGATTAGCCTTCTCAAGGCTGGATAGCAGCATCCAATACTCGTGTTGGTAAGCTGCTGTCAGCAGGCAAGCCGAAGGCGCGTCAGCTATTTTAGCTTTAAAAGCCAAATTCCAACGGCCCGGCTTTAATTTCCTACTAACCATAAACAGTTAATCACTGCTCTAACCTTTAAATCACGCCATCCTCAACACTCTGTTACCAACCTTCAGGCGTGTAAGATGCTCATTACCCATCGGCAATTCCCCAAGCTGCTACTTTTATCAGGCTTAACGATTGCGATACTTACTACCAGCCAATCTCTCTCAGCGTCTGAAAAGGACGAACTGGCCAGCACCCTGAACCTCATTCAACAAGTCCAGCACTCCCTCGAACGGGCACGAAGCGCGTCAGCTCAAGCTGATTCTGACCAGACTCGCTATTACTTCGATTACCTGAGTGCCAGCGACGATCTTAACGTCATTAAACTCGGTATTGGCAATTATTTAGAACCCGCTCGAGCTCAACCATTGGACGGACACCTCCTCTCAGGGCAATACCGTAAGGACGCCTTCAAATGCCGATGAGCGCTGCTCAAACTGCAGCATTCAAGGCAGCATCCGGCAACATTGACGTCAACGTGTTGTATTTAAGCTGCGTGGGGTTCTTTTTGGCTGTTCTATTTCTTTGGGCACCCTGGGCGATGTCGGATGTCTGGAGCGGATGGGCGAATGAAAAGGTTCGGCATACTACGATGGGCCGTTTTGTCATAAGGGCCATATTGCTCCTCATTATCTCTATCTGGATGTTCGCCAGCTAGTTACCCCCCTCACATTTTAAAAAGAGCCAGTGATGATCTTAATAAAAATCCGCTCAACGCCTATTTCGGTGCCCATTCAAAATTTTCTTCGTGGCGCGAGTGTCGCCGTTCTTTGGTTGTGGCTCACCTGCAAACCTGCATTGGCCGATCTTCCCACCGTTGAACCACCAGCCAGCGGCGGCGGTGCAGGTTTGATGGGGCAAATTAAGGGTTATCTACAAGATGCAATCGTATTGGGCGGACTCATCGCCGCGGCTGTCGCTTTTATCAATGTTGCCCTCGCGGCCATTCAAACGTTTTCAGAAGTTCGCAACGAGAAAGCAACCTGGAGCAAATTTGGCGCAATCATCGTTGTCGGTGTGGTTTTACTGGTGACAGTGATCTGGCTGGTTGGCAAATCAGCCTCAATCATTCTGTAATTAGCAGGGAAAAGATGAAAACTATCCGCTTCTTACCCGACCGGCTCAATGCTGACCCCGTTGTATTTCGCGGCTTCACAACGCCTGAAATGGGATTGGCAGGCTTAATTGGCATCGGTATTGGCCTCATCTGGTCATTTCCGCTGATAACACTAATAGGGTGGGTAATAGTTCCGACCGGAATGTTGCTTACACCATTAATCCTCATTGCCTTCTGCGGCCGATGGCTTGCACGTCTCAAGAGAGGTAAGCCTGAGAATTATATTTGGCAAAGACTAGCGATCAAAAGGCATCAGTTTGGATTAGGCAATTTGTCTCTTATTACCGTATCTCAGCGATGGTCGATGAAACGAAGTCCCAAAGGCTTAAAGACTAACCCAAGGTTTGGGAGATGAGCCGCTTTAGGCACGCGCTGAAAAATCGCGATCAGCATATCTTCTCTCTGAGAATGAGCTGTGGAGTATTGGTGATTATTTTGCTGATAGCTGTTGGCGGATGGATAACCGCGCCAAGCCGTATTGTTGTTTATAACCCTCCGGATCTGCGTACTGGCAGCAGTCGGCCGTGGTGGGAAGTTCCTGCGCCAACGGCTTACACCTTCGCGCTTTACATCTTCCAGCAACTTAATGCATGGCCTAAAAATGGTGATGTCGATTATCCTGCAAAAATCGCAGCGCTGACTCCCTATCTCACCCCGTCTTGTCTGATATTTCTAAAAGCAGACCTAAGAAAACGCGCCGACAGCGGCGAGTTGCTTAACAGAGTTCGCATGATCTACGAAGTACCAGGTAGAGGCTATAACAGCAAGAGTGTCGCAATTATGAATCGCGACAGCTGGGTGATCCGACTTGATGCAGTAGTCGATGAATATTTCCAGTCTGAGCCTGTAAAACGCGCTTTAGTTCGCTTTCCGTTAAAGGTGGTGCGCTGGGATGGCGATGCCGAACGTAACCCATTTGGACTCGCACTCGACTGCTATGAAGGTATTCCACAACGGTTAGAAGCAGCTACACCATCCGAAGATGCCAAAGGCAAAGGAATGTTTCAGTGAAACATCACTCGCGCACCACCCGTTCAAAATTACTGGGGCTGTGCCTTGCCATAAACCCATTTACAACAGTACAGGCGGAAGAACTACTAAAATGGGAGCGCATTCCGCTTCAAATACCGCTGAAAATAGGCGTGGAGAGGATCATCTTTGTCGATAAAAATATGCGTGTCGGTTTGCCTCAGGCACTTAATGGAAAGCTACGGGTGCAAAGCACTGGCGGAGCAGTCTATCTTAAAGCTGAGGACGCTTTTCCACCCACCAGATTACAGCTTCAGGATGTCGAAAATGGAGAAATTATTCTGTTTGACGTCGACGCGAAAAGCAGCGGAACAGATGAGCCTATACGGTTGGTTTATCGAAACGATTCCTCAGCCACCAGCCGCACTCCCCCCTCAGATGTCAACACCGGAGATGAGTTCGACTCAGCCAAACAAGTTCGCTATGACGCTCCTGTAGCAGTAATTCTTACTCGGTATGCTGCACAGAACTTATATGGTCCATTACGAACTGTTGAGGGCGTGAACGGTATTCGGCAGGTCTCTGTAAAATTACCGCCGCGTATGACCCCCCTCTACCCTTCAAAAGCTGTTGAAGTGTCGCCGATGGCCAGCTGGAGCCTCAGCAACATGACCGTTTTGGCCCTCAAGCTCCGCAATCAGGTTAAAGAAAAACTCTTGCTCGATCCGCGCGAACTCGAAGGGCATTTTATTTCGGCCACTTTCCAACACCGTTGGCTGGGATCGTCCGGGACGCCCGAAGACACAACAATGCTTTATCTGATTGTTCCCGGCCGCCCAGAGCAGGCCCTTATTCCCGAGCCCATAATCACGACCACTGAAGTCAGGAAAACTGAATGAAGGTGAGATCGAACACTTTAGTTAAACTGCTCGTGCCTGCAATGCTGCTGTGCGCCATTATTATTGGTGTAAAAAGTTGCAGCCAACCCGAGGCCCCTAAAGCAAAAAGCGAAAATCCGCTCGCGAGCTCTTTGGCTAACCTTTCCCCAGACGAACTTAACTCGCTTGGGATTTTAGGCGATACCCCAGAGGACACCTTGCATACGCTGATAGGTGCATTAAATAAGGTTCGCGATGAGCAAAAACAGTTAAGAAAAGAAAATGAGGAGCTTAGAAAACAAAATCGTAGTGATTTGAACGGGGAGAAAGATGTTTCCAGTCAGGTCAATGAAGCGTTGACAGAACTGCAGGTGAAGTATGACGAACGCCAGCAGCTGTTGCAAAACGAGCAGCAAAGCTTAAAAGATAAATTGCAGTCACTACTGAGCCAATTTGATAAAAACGGCGCGGGGCCTCAGGGAAAAGAAAGTGATATCCCATTGGGCTTGGGGCTGGATAGTTTTAATGACGCTATCGCTTCCGAACAAAATAACGTGACATGGATTAGCCCAGCCGATCAGCCCAACACTATACCTGGGCAAAGCAAAGACGCCCCTTCCTTCCCCGTATCTTTTCTTGAAGATAATCCGTTAACGCGTCAGAAGTCAGCTTACGAGTTGCAGGTTAAAAGACATACCTCTGATATCAACTCAGGCAGTCAATCCAGCGAGGCTCCGGTATTTACCCTGCCAGAGAACTCAACACTGATTGGCAGCCGGGCAATGACGGCCTTGCTTGGTCGTGTTCCCATTAATGGCACCGTGCTCGATCCTTACCCGTTCAAAGTCCTCATTGGCAAAGATAACCTTACTGCCAATGGAATAGCGCTGGGTGAAATTGAGGGCGCTGTCGTATCAGGCACCGCAAGCGGTGACTGGACACTCTCCTGCGTGCGTGGACAGATAAACACAATCACCTTCGTCTTTTCCAATGGCACTGTTCGAACTCTTCCCCAGCCCGCAGAGTTGGCCAGTGGAAATAGCAATACGGCCAGCAATAAAAGCGATATTGGCACTGGCGGGGGCATTGGCTGGATCTCGGACGAGAATGGGATCCCTTGCATCAGCGGGACGCGCAAATCAAACGCCTCAACTTATCTTCCTACCTTATTTGCGTTATCGGCCGCCGCCGCCGCGGGCCAGACCATGAATGAGAGTCAGCAGACTAGCCAATCCAACGGGAATGGCGGCACGACTTCATCGTTGACTGGCGATGCGGGCAAAGCCGCAATAGGTAAGGCTATCGCAGGTGGGATGAGTGAAACCAATGACTGGGTGAAACAGCGTTACGGGCAAATGTTTGATGCCATCTACGTGCCTCCGGGGGCACGTTTAGCTTTACATATAACCCGGCAGTTGCGTATCGATTATGAGGTTAGCGGTAGAAAGGTTCGTTACGACTTTTCAATGCCGAACGATAGCAAAAATGCGGATGAGCTGGATTAAGGAGCCGAGAGATCATGAGAATCATGTTCGCGTTACCCGTTTTAATCATGTTTGCAGGATGCTCTACGTCAAAAGAACAACTTCTCCCGTCGGGTGAAAATACAATGCTGGAACTTTGGAACAACCAACAACAAAACGGCAAGGTAATGTCACTTAATCCGCTCCGTCGTTCATTAAATACTCTGGAACAGCAGCACAATCAAGACGCCAAGATCGGTTATTCACGAAGTCAGTACAATGAAATCAGCCAGCAGTTCCCTCGTCTGCCTAACCCTGACATGGTGATGTATGTCTACCCTCATTTGGTTCAGGGCAATACGCCGGTGCCAGGCTACAGCACAGTTTTTTCTTTCTATAAACAGACCCACTACGCTTTGCCCGGTGAACGCACAGGAGAGCTTTAATGGCGCTATTTCCTCTCTTTAGAAGGTCGCCGCCACAGAGTAATGAACCGGCAGACGACAGCAATCTTACCCTCAATGTTGCAGGCAGGAAGGCACTAAAACGTCCAGGTAAGCTGGATAAAAATGCTGAAGAAAAAATCTATCATGCTAATCCGTCAATAATCGATTTTTTGCCTTGGGTTGAGTTTCTTGATGCTGATCAATGCTTACTGCTTGATGATGGAGTGTCGGTCGGTGCAGTTTACGCTGTCACTCCCGTAGCTTCAGAGGGGCGCTCTGAGGAGCGTCTCGAGCAGATACGCGATGCCGTCGAAGACGCATTACAGGACAGCTTCGACGAACATGACAACAATCCTTGGGTGGTGCAATTCTTCTGTCAGGACGAAGACGATGTTGATGCCCATATTGCTCAATTAAGGCAATACGCTAAGCCTCATGCACAGGGAACGACATATACCGATGCCTGGTTATTGGAAACCGAGAAACACCTGCGCGGCATCGCGCGACCTCAAGGGATATTTCAGGATACGCTCATCACCGGACAGCCTTGGCGGGGACAGCAACGCCGAACCCGCATGGTGATTTATCGTTGGTTAGGGCCTCAAGGGCTTAGCAAGACGCCGCCAATCACAATACTGAATCAGGTTTGCGAACGTATTAGCAGCGCCCTGAACGTCGCAGGGATTGTTTGCAACCGTCAAAATGGTGCACAGGTCCACGACTGGTTACTTCGCCATTTTAATCCTTCACCGCAGTGGATAGACAAAACCTCGCTATACCGAGACGCGCGCTATTTTGATTCCAGAAAAACCCCTGATGGCTCAATTCAGATCACCAACGATTTCACAGAGACACTTTGGTTTGAACCGCCACGTTCAGACCATAATGCCGGTGTATGGTGGTTTGATAACCAGATTCACGGCGCACTTACGGTTGAGAAATTGCGTCGACCACCTGAGCCCGGTCAGATCACCGGCGAGCAGAAAAGAGGTGAAAAGAAGATAAATGCTCTGATGGATATGTTTCCTGAAGGAACAATGCTTTGCATGACTATTGTCGTTCAGCCACAGGATACTTTGGAATCTGATTTCGCTCGGTTGGCGAAAAACGCGGTTGGCGAAAATACCGAATCGCTACGTGTAAGGCAGGATGTCAGCAGTGTCAGTGAATTTTTGGGTAATCGCCATAAGCTTTACCGCGCAGGGATCACCTTTCTTCTTCGTGCCGAGACACCTGAAGCCCTCAACCACATACGACTCGAGCTGAACACCATTCTACTCGGCGCTGGCATGCAACCCGTCAGGCCGGAATTCGATGTCGCACCGCTCAATAGTTATTTGCGGGCATTACCCATGTGCTTTAATCCTCACTTGGATAAAAAAAATTGGTATACCCGACTCAGTTGGGTCCAGCATTTGGCCTGCCTTCTACCGATCACCGGTCGCGAAACAGGTACTCGTCATCCAGGCATCAGCTTTTTTAACCGAGGCGGTGATACGCTTTCGTTTGACCCTCTCAACAAATCGGACCGCTCGCAGAATGCCCACCTCCTGCTCTTCGGTCCTACCGGATCAGGGAAGTCTGCGACGCTGTGTTCCGCTCTGGCACAGGTCATGGCAATTCACCGACCAAGATTGTTTATCGCCGAAGCCGGTAACAGTTTCGGATTGTTGGCTCAGTACTTTGAAAGTCTCGGCCTGACGACTCATATCGTCAGCATCAAGCCCGGCGGAAATGTCACCCTTCCCCCCTTTGCAGATGCACATAAAATATTAGCTATCGACGCTTCCCTTCTCGTAATCAATGCAGATGAACTGCCCGATATTGACGAAGAAAGTGAAAACGAGCAGCGAGATATTCTGGGTGAAATGGAGATATCCGCACGGTTGATGATAACCGGAGGAGACCAAGCTGAGGAACGAGAGTTGAAACGCGCCGACCGCGCAATGATCCGTGAGGCTCTCTTGATAGCCGCCAAGAGCAGCTATGCTGAAACTCGCCAGATGCTACCGTCCGATTTACAGACAGCGCTTTATCATTTAGCGAAAGATACTTCTGACGAAACTCGTAATACAGAGCGCCGTGGTAAAGCGGCAGAGATGGCGCAAGCTCTTGGAATGTTTACTCAACCGGGCAGCTTTGAAGCCCAGTTGTTTGACCGAGTTGGCACCTTGTGGCCGGAGGCAGACGTCACCCTTATCGATCTCGGTCACCTTGCACGCGAGGGCTACGAAGCGCAGATGGCACTGACTATGGTCTCACTGACCAATACTATTAACAATATTGCCGAGCGAGATCAGTATCTTGGCCGAGAGATTATCTTTACAGTTGATGAGGCACATATCGTCACGATCAATCCCCTTCTCGCACCGTATATGACCAAAGTCGTGAAGATGTGGCGCAAACTTGGAGCCTGGCTGTGGCTGGCCACGCAAAACCTCGAAGATTATCCCGATGCTGCAGCCAAGATGTTAAACATGGCGGAATGGTGGATATGCCTCACCATGCCGAAAAAAGAAGTCGAGGAGATCTCACGTTTCAAAACGCTTTCCGACGAACAGAAGAAAGTACTCGAATCGGCCAGCAAACTTTCTGGTTGCTACACAGAGGGCGTGGTGCTGGCCAAGAAAATTGAAGCCCTTTTCCGCGTGGTTCCGCCGAGTCTGTATCTGGCGCTTGGGATGACAGAGAAAGAAGAAAAAGCCGAACGCCGCCGACTGATGAATACACATCAGTGCACAGAACTACAGGCAGCGTTTATGGTAGCGAAGGGGTTGGATCTGAGGCGCAAATTAAACAGGTGAGAAAAAAATTTCCCAGAATTTAATTGCACTTTCAATAAACAAGCCCCACTAATTAGCTAGGACTGTCTGAAAATCATCCTTTTTTTGGAATAACTTTACCTGCTAAATCGGCAATGGCATTAGCCCCATCAAGAACGGAGGGGATATTATCAGCACTTAACTGTATTGGACTAAATATTAGATTTTCAAAAGCCTTCCATGAATCTTTTTCTTCAGGACTGTCTTTTCTTTTTTCAACATAGTCATGAATGAACTCACAAAGACTTAAGCGATGATCAATTTGAAGTAACTGAGTTTTAATCATTCTAACCTCACCATAGTAAAGCCGCATAAAATAAAAAATAACAACTTCCAACGTCACTACTGGCACATAATATATCAATGAAGCCATATCAACCCCTACATCCAACCACTTATATTTATGATTCAGCAGAGACGTAATCGGCATAAATATTAGGAC
>NZ_MRWD01000101.1 GCF_002093625.1 Rouxiella silvae
GCTTTATACACCGCACTCTCTATTAGCCAGACACTACATGCCCAACCCTTACAGCGTGAAACAGACATCAAGAATGAAAGCCATTTTCATACTCTGCTATTTGAATATCAAAAAAAATCTAAAGAGCTTCCATTAAATGCAATATTCATTAAAGAGGAAAAACTGCAAGGGGTTAGAGTTCGACATTATCGGCTTACTTTTCAAATCCCAAAATCGGAACAGAATTTTAAAGAAGATAAATGGCTGCATGACGTAATTTTTTACATCCCTGACAAACCCTATCTGGAACGTTCTCTACTTATTATCAACAATGGTATAAATAATCCTTCATCCGGTCAAAGTGTGGCAAAACCTACCGACTTTACGGTCGACATGCTGGTTAAACTCGCCAATCAAACTCATACTATTGTCACCTCAATCAGCGATATACCTAACCAATATCTCATCGACGAAAAAGACGATAAACCCCGCAAAGAAGATGACAGCATAGCCCACAGCTGGCATCTTTTTATGAACGACACGGCCAAGAACGTTCCGCTTCAACTGCCCATGACTGCGGCCGTTTCGCAAGCCATGTCACTGGCTGAGCGAGTGCTAAAAGAGTGGGATATAAAAACCTTCATCGTTACTGGCCTGTCTAAACGCGGATGGACAGCCTGGCTAACCGCCATTTCCGACCCTCGCGTTGATGCTGTTGTGCCTTTCGTTATTGATTTACTGAATCAACGCAAGGCACTCACGCATATGTATAACGTCTATGGCGGAAACTGGCCAATTGCCTTCGCACCCTATTACAATGAAAATATTGATACGCAAATAAACACGTCGCAATTTTCAAAGTTAATGCAAGTTCAAGATCCACTCGCCTACGCCAACGGTCAATACAAAGAAAGGTTGAGTATTCCAAAATATATTATCAATGCCAGTGGTGATGATTTCTACGCACCCGACAATGCTCAATTTTATTACGATAAACTGCCGGGTGAGCGCTCTCTCAGGGTTATACCTAATTCAAACCATTACGGCGTAAAAGCGTTTGCAGTACAGACCTTAACTTATTTTATAAACCGTATTCAACAAAATGCCAAATTACCTGACATTCGCGTTACTGTGGAAAAACACAGCAATGCAGAAACGCTAACCCTGCACTTTTCAGAACGCCCCGTCAGGCTCTCATTGTGGTCTGCAAATAACCCGCACTCACGTGATTTCCGTTTCGCCTGTAATATTCGCTATCAACAGTCCGCTCTCCCACTTCCTGTAAATAACGCAATGCAGCTTAACTTGGTCTATCCCCCCCAAGGATGGAGTGCCGCTTTTATTGAAGCGACCTTCAGCGACGGATACGTGGCTACCACACCCATCTTCATTTCGAAAGACGATACTTACCCTGACAAAGCACCTGAAAAAATTGGCTCGGCATGTCAGACGCTTCCTGGTCGAGGATTAGGGCTGGCGACGGAATAATTAAAATTAACGCGGTGGGTGAAATTCACTAACCCTGCGGAGAATAAATACGTCACCGACCCGTGGCTGACCGGTGACGTTAACAGATTAGACGCTGGTTTTTTCCTGCTCGTCCTGATCGACGGCAAAGCAGGCTACGAGCTGATCACCGTACTGTTTCAACTGCGGCTGAAATTGCGTGCAGGTGCTAAAAGCACGGCGACAGCGCGCATTAAACGCACAACCAGCAGGTGGATTTAACGGGCTCGGCAGTTCACCGGTAAGCTTGATACGCTCACGGCGGTCGTCCGGATTCAGTCGCGGTGTTGCCGACAGCAGCGCTTGGGTATACGGGTGGCGAGGATGACTAAATACCGCCTCTTTTGAGCCCTTTTCCACACAGCGTCCGAGATACATCACCATCACTTCGTCAGCAATGTGTTCAACCACCGACAGGTCGTGCGAGATAAACACGTACGACAGGCCGAGATCCTGCTGCAAATCCATCATCAGGTTTAATACCTGAGCTCGAACAGAGACGTCCAGCGCCGAGACCGGTTCGTCGGCAATCACCACGTCTGGGTCAAGCATCAGGCCGCGAGCGATGGCGATTCGCTGACGCTGGCCGCCGGAGAACATGTGCGGATAGCGGTCATAGTGCTCGGTTTTTAGGCCGACTTTGGCCATCATCGCCAGCGCTTTCTCACGACGCTCGGCGCTGCTCAACTTGGTATTGATCAGCAGTGGCTCTTCGAGGATTTGCCCAACTTTCTTGCGTGGATTCAGCGAGCCATAGGGGTTCTGGAACACAATCTGGATTTTCTGACGGCGCAGCTTCTCTGCGGTGACGTCAGGCTTCAGCAGGTCCTGTCCCTGATAATACAGCTCGCCGTGGCTAGGCACCTCAATCATAGTCAGGAGACGGCCAAGCGTTGACTTACCGCAGCCAGATTCGCCGACGACCGCCAGCGTTTTCCCACGTTCCAGTTCAAAAGAAACGCCGTCCAGCGCTTTTACGGTGCGCTCAGGTTTAAACAATCCCCCCTTCACCGCGTAGTGTTTTTTCAGATCAATCGCTTTCAGCAGCGGGTGCTTTACGGCAGTTTGATTAAGACTCATAGGTTGGTCTCCCCGCATCATCCAGCGGATAATGACATTTGGACTGACGGCCAGGTGCACCCTGTAATTCAGGTTCTTCTTTACGGCAGCGATCGTTGGCATACGGACAGCGCGGGTTAAGCAGGCAGCCGTTTGGACGGTCATATTTGCCCGGCACGACGCCCGGCAGAGACTGGAGTCGCGCTTTATCCGTTGAAAACTCCGGCAGCGAACGCAACAGCGCCTGAGTGTAAGGATGGCGAGGCGCACGGAAAATCTCGGTAGAACGCCCAGTCTCAACCACCTGGCCAGCGTACATCACGATGATGTGATGCGCCGCTTCTGCCACCAGGGCCAAATCGTGGGTTATCAACATCAACGCCATATTTTCTTTCTGCTGTAACTCAAGCAGCAGTTCGATGATTTGCGCCTGAATAGTCACGTCGAGCGCGGTGGTCGGCTCATCGGCAATCAGCAGTTTGGGGCGACAGGCAATCGCCATCGCAATCATGACGCGCTGGCTCATACCGCCCGAAAGCTGATGCGGATACACGTCAAGCCTTGAGGCTGGGTCGGGGATACCGACTAGGTTAAGCAGGTCAATAGTGCGCTGACGGCGGGTCTTCTTATTGCCGCCCTGATGCACCTTAATCGCTTCCATAATCTGGAAACCGACGGTGTAACAAGGATTAAGGCTGGTCATCGGGTCCTGGAAGATCATCGCGACTTCAGAGCCGACGATTTGCCGACGCTGCTTTTCACTGATGCCCTGCAGATTTTGACCGCCAAATTCCAGCGTGTCGGCCATCACTTTTCCGGGAAAGTCGATCAGTCCCATCAGCGCCAGCGAGCTGACGGATTTACCTGACCCCGACTCGCCGACGATGCCCACAACCTCACCCTGCTTCACGGTGTAACTGATGCGGTCTACGGCGCGAAAAGGTTGTCCTTCATTTCCAAAATGTACCGACAGTTTATTCACGGTCAGCAGCGTTTTGCCAACCGGTACGTCTTCAATCAGTGTCGTTTCCATCTCTCGCCCCTTACTGCTTGAGTTTCGGGTCGAGGGCGTCGCGCAGGCCATCCCCCATCAGGTTAAATGCCAATACCGTAAGCAGAATAGTCACGCCAGGGAAGGTCACGACCCACCAGGCGCTTTGCGCGAACTGCAGAACATCGGAAAGCATTGTGCCCCACTCAGGCGTTGGCGGCTGTGCGCCCATACCGAGGAAGCCGAGAGCCGCCATGTCGAGAATGGCGTTGGAAAAGCCTAGAGAAGCCTGCACGATCAGTGGAGCCAGACAGTTAGGCAGAATATTCACAAACATCTGACGCGTCGCACTGGCACCGGCCACGCGGGAAGCAGTGACGTAGTCGCGATTGACCTCCACCAACACCGCCGCGCGAGTTAAACGCACATAGTGTGGCAGTGCAACAAAGGTCAGCGCCAGCGAGGCGTTAACGATTGAAGGCCCAAAAATAGCCACCAGAACCAAAGCCAGCAGCAGGCTTGGCAGTGCCAGCATGATATCGACCACGCGCATGATAATGGCATCGACCACGCCGCCGTAGTAACCGGCAAACAGGCCGAAAATAACGCCGAGGATCAGCGAAAGCACGACCACCAGACAGCCCACTAACAGCGACAGGCGCGCACCATACATCAGGCGAGTCAGAATATCGCGGCCCACGTCGTCAGTGCCTAACAGGAATTTCCAGCTGCCGCCTTCCATCCACACCGGCGGTTTCAGCAGCGCATCGCGGAACTGTTCGGCCGGTCCGTGCGGTGCCAGTACGTTGGCGCCAATGGCCAACACCAGCATGATAATGATGTAAACCAGACCGGTAACGGCCCCTTTATTTCGCTTGAAGTAGTGCCAAAACTCACGCATTGGCGGCATGGGCGTCGGTGCGCCCGTAACCCGTTCACCGGCGACAGGTTCAGTAACTTGAGTCATTGTGCGCCTCTTATTTCTTGTGACGAATACGCGGGTTAACAATGCCGTACAGCACGTCGACCAACAGGTTAACCAGGATAATCAGCGTAGCGACCAGCAACACGCCGCCCTGAACCACCGGATAATCGCGGCGTTGCAGGGCTTCAATCAGCCAGCGTCCAACGCCGGGCCAAGAGAAGATGGTTTCAGTCAAAATCGCCCCGCCGAGCAGCGTACCGACCTGCAAACCAATCACTGTCACCACCGGCAGCATCGCATTACGCAGCGCGTGAACCACGATAACCCGCATGCGGCTTACGCCTTTGGCGCGTGCGGTGCGGATATAATCCTCACCCAACACTTCCAGCATCGAGGAGCGCGTCATACGCACGATAACCGCCAGAGGGATGGTGCCCAACACAATAGCGGGAAGGATCATGTGCATCACCGCGTCTTTGAAATCACCCGGGCCACCCCAGATAAGGGTGTCGATCAGCGTAAAGCCGGTTAACGGCAGACTGTCATCGAGGAAGACGGTATCGCTTATTCGCCCCGAAACGGGCGTGAGGTTCCAGTGCACCGAGACCAGCATGACCAGCATGATCCCCCACCAGAAAATCGGCATCGAATAGCCGGTGAGAGAGATCCCCACCGCCGTATGGTCAAAAATAGAACCTCGCTTGACCGCGGCCAGCACCCCGACGGGAATACCCACGATGACCGCAAAAATCATCGCGCAGATACCGAGTTCCAGCGTGGCTTCAAAGCGGGGCAAAAACTCATGCCAGACGGGTGTATGGCTGCTCAACGACATGCCCAAATCACCGTGCAGCACGCCGTTTACGTAATGGAAATATTGTTGATAAAGCGGCTTGTCGAGGCCCATTTCTGTCATCAACTGAGCATGGCGCTCAGGAGATACACCGCGCTCACCGGCCATAATAGTCACGGGGTCGCCGGGGATGAGGTGCACGAAGGCGAAGGTCAGCAAAGTAATGCCGATAAACGTTGGGATAACTAACCCCAAACGTCGGAGTATGAACTGCAGCATATCCCGTACTCTCTGTATAAAATGCCCGGCGAACCGTAGCTCGCCGGGCTTATTGTTAACTCACATTGCTTTTAACGATTTACATCTTTAAAAGTTCAGTCCGCTTTGAGCGTGCCCTCTTTCAACACGCCCAATGGGCCATTACTTGATGTCGACGTTTTCGAAGTGGTGCTTGCCCAGTGGATCAACCACATAGCCTGTCACTTCTTTACGGACAGGTTCGTATACGGTGGAGTTGGCAATAATCAGCGCCGGAGCCTGGTCATGCATAATCACCTGAGCCTGCTTGTAGAGCGCAATACGTTTGTCGTGATCGGGTTCAGCACGGGCTGGCTGGATCACATCTTCAAACGGCTTGTAGCACCATCTTGAATAGTTGGAACCGTCTTTGGCCGCCTGGCAACTGAACAGGGTGGCGAAGAAGTTATCCGGATCCCCATTGTCACCGGTCCAGCCCATCATCACAGTCTGGTGTTCGCCATTTTTAGCACGCTTGAGGTACTCGCCCCACTCGTAGGTCACGATGGTGGCTTTCACGCCAATTTTTGACCAGTCGGCCTGAATCATCTCGGCCATGCGGCGAGCATTCGGGTTGTAAGGACGTTGAACCGGCATTGCCCACAGGTCGATAGCGAAACCGTCAGGCATACCGGCTTCTTTCAGCAACTCTTTGGCTTTCGCAGGATCGTATGGGTAGTCTTTAACGTCGTTGTTGTAGCCCCACATAGTTGGTGGGATCAGGTTTTTGGCCGCTTGACCCGCGCCCTGATAAACCGCATCGATAATCGCCTGCTTGTTCACGGCCATGGTCAGCGCCTGACGAACTTTGACGTTATCTAACGGTTTTTTCTCAGTATTGAACGACAGATAGCCCACGTTCAGGCCCGGCTCTGACAGCAGATTGATATTTTTGTCTTTCTTCATAGCCGCGATGTCTGCCGGGTTCGGGTACGGCATCACCTGACATTCGTTCTTCTGCAGTTTTGCATAGCGTACTGACGCGTCCGGCGTGATGGAGAACACCAGGCGATCGAGCTTAGGCTGAGTGCCCCAGTAACCTTTGAACGCGGTGTACAAAATGCGGGAATCTTTCTGGTACTGCATCATCTGGAACGGACCAGTACCGATTGGGTTCAGGTCGACTTTCTCAGGCGTACCGGCTTTCATCATGTTGTCGGCGTATTCGGAAGACAGCACGGACGCGAAATCCATCGCCATGTCGGCCAGGAACGGCGACTCAGGATGGTTAAGCACGAACTGAACGGTGTGGTCATCCACTTTGACGATTTTGCTGATCAGGTCGCCCATGCCCATACCGTCGAAGTATTCATAGTTACCGCCCGACACTTTATGGTACGGATTAGCGGTATCTTTTTGACGATTGAACGAGAACAGCACGTCGTCGGCGTTGAAATCACGCGTTGGCTTAAAGTCTTTACTTGATTGCCATTTCACACCCTGACGCAGGTGGAAAGTGTACGTTTTGCCGTCCGGGCTCACGTCCCACTTTTCAGCCAGGCCCGGCTGAATTTCTGTGGTGCCGGTTTTGAACTCAACCAGACGGTTATAAATTGGAACGGAGCTGGCATCGTAGGTAGTACCCGAGGTGAAAAGCTGCGGGTTGAAGCCTTCTGGCGAACCTTCAGAACAATAAACTAACGTTTTTGCCTGAACGCTGGCCGCCACTGTCAGCGCAATCAGACCCAAACTAAACTTCAGCAGGCCTGACTTACCCAAGGAAATTCTCATCGCTTTTGCTCCATTTATTAATGGTGATGTGGATGTGTGTGTTGTGTTTCAGCTCACCCTGCCCTTTATTTTTTATTTACGGGCGGAAGTGTGTGTCTGGAAGCTGCAGAAGTGATGTTTCAGGCGTGCGACAAACGCCACCAGAAATGTTTTATTGGAAACAATTGCACCAAAAAAGGGTGCAAATAATTACCGGATGAATCTTCTGGTCAATCCTGTTCACATCAATTTCGCAACTCTCTCAGGCGTCGTCAATATAACCCTCAGGCTTTTACAAAGACTGTGAGTAACAGCAAACAAACATAAAAAAACAGAGAATTAACATTTACAGGATTAATATTTAGACAACGAGCATGATCTTGGCAGATAAAACCAGTCGCATGACAATAATCAGCGAATAACGCCACGTAAAAAGTCTAAAAAGGCCGCGCTAAATGTCGATTATCTGAACGGTTATTTTTCAAATTTGGGTAATTGGCAGCGGAAAATGCTGATAGCCAGCGAGAAAGCGGTGTGCGAAATGCGCTTATTTCACTATTGAAATAAACCTTTCAGGCCTGAAAAAGACCATTTGCGCCATTATGGTGCAGGTGTTGCACGCAAGTAGGCAGGCCGACCCATCCGAGCTTTTTTGCTTATGATCCCTAAAGACAGGCTAGGGTGCTGTGTGCAGGTGATAAACCATTGATAAGCGATTTTACGAGACGAGGATTCGGATTGCAGATGAAGATTGCACCACGTATTTATCCTTAATGGAGGAAAAAAAGAAAATATTGCGTCAATCTATAGCAGAACGCTCCCCGGAAAGTTAGGATCGTATCAGAGAGATGGCTGATGAAATGATCCTGTAAACGGGGCTTCATTTGATGCGTAAAGACCTCCATAATCCATCATAGACAGGTTCTCGATGTCAGCGCTGACGTAACACAATCCACTCCATACAGGCTGAACGGAGTCTACAACTTCACCCTGCGTTGGGGTTTAATGAAGCCACACTTGTAGTGCTCAACTGATTAAAATAAAACCGACACCTTGCAAGATAATAAAAACTTATTATATTTATATATATAAAATACAAAATGAGTTATTTCCTAAGAAAAATCCTAAGTAAAAATAGCGTTATTTAATACAATCGCCGCAGATTGCGATTAATCTTCATAATTTCAGCAATATGGCTTATTTGGCTATTAACATTATTGCAATCTCTCAATTACTTCCTATAATCGAATTTAACTGCTTATTCTGGGCGCCTGCCCGATCAACTGTTATGGACAACAGTCACCTATAATAATAC
>NZ_MRWD01000102.1 GCF_002093625.1 Rouxiella silvae
AATATCATCTATATCATAGGATTAAAAAACTAACTATTCAGAAAACAGTTCCTTTATCCAATTCTTTACAGAAAAAGTAAATTTTTCTTATATTTTCCTCATAAAATTATGTTGTGCCGTAACATTAAATGAATACTATCTCACCTAGAAATGTAAGGGCTTAAGCGGCCCCTGCCAAATTCAGGTTCATGGAGAGCAGTATGAAGGATGTAGAGAAATATCTTAAGAGATTGAATTTGAATGAAAGCCCAGCAAAAACCCATAGCTATTTATCTGTTCTACATCACGCCCATTTTTTTAATGTTCCTTTTGAGAATTTCAGCGTCAATGACACTTCAGATGTAAGACTCAGTCGTGACGAGATTTTCACTAAAGTAGTGCTAAACAATCAAGGCGGTATCTGCTTCGAGTTTTCAGTTTTGTTGCAGGAGTTATTCGATCATATTGGCTTCAGCTATGAAGTCCGCCTTGCAAGATTACTCATCCCGCATACAACGTCTGCCACTCATCAGTTATTCATCCTAAATATTGGTAGTGAGCGATGGCTATTCGACGTTGGATTTGGAGCTAAGGGTCCCCGAACGCTGCTGTTAATGGCCGACGGTTATATTCACAACGATCAATTTTTATCCTCGCGCATTACTGAAGATGCAGTACAGGGATGGATAATCTCTGTCAGAGAGAACAGCAAACCGGATGCGGTGTGGGAGGCTATTTACTCTTTCCATGACGTCAAAACCTTTCCTGCAGATATCAGCATGGCCTATTTCTACACTCTTCATTCGCCAGAAAGCCTGCTGAATACAAACAGCGTCGCGAGCCTTCCTCAAGAGAACGGAAGGATAAGCATTCGAAATAATATTTTCACTGAGGTAAAGGGATTCGAGTCTAAGTCATTCGAGATACCTGATGATGAAGAAGCGTCCAGAATCCTGAAGACAAGGTTTGGGATAACAGTTTTGCCCGAGATGATTAATCACGCGAGAAAAAAATGACAGCTACATACCTTATTGTTCCCGGTTTCACTAATTCCGGACCAGATCACTGGCAAACTTTTATGCAGAGGAAATACGGTAACGTGGTCCGGGTAGAACAGGATGACTGGAACAGTCCTTCTGCTGACTGGGTAGAAAGACTGAATCAGACTGTTAACGAAACAGAAGGCGACATTGTGCTCCTTGGCCACAGTTGCGGGGCTGTAGCAGTCAGCCAGTGGGCCATATCTCATTCTGTGGATAGGGTAAAAGCCTTGGTCTTAGTCGCACCGGCAGATGTAGATGCCGAAGAGTCTATAGAACAAATAAGACAACAACGTCCCCTGCCCACAAAGAATCTTGGTTATAAGTCGTTACTCATCCACAGCGATAATGATGAACATCTTGATAAGTCGCGTGCCTTCGAGCTTGCCAGCCGTTGGGGATCCAAAACCCATCTTATTATAGGTGGCGGTCATCTACATACCGCAGCTGGCTATGGAGAATGGTTGGAAGGCGAACGACTTATCGAGAATTTCACAGGTATTTCGTTAATATGTATCGAAGGAAGAGAGTAGATATGTTTGGAGACGTCAGAAAGTTTGGAAGTGCCGCGCGCAGTTTCCTTATAGCCACTTTCCTTATGGGGCTCAGCAACGGCATGTTTGATGCCGTTTATAACTTTTATCTTGAAGCCCGGGGAATTGATAAAGCAGCCACAGGCCATATCTATGCAGTGGCTATGGCAATGATGGCCGTAGCAGTTATCCCGCTCATTATTGCCAGCAGAAGAATATCTCAGAGAAAGTTACTGCTTATATTTGCGTTTGTGTACGCCTTACCGTTTATCCTGCTCCCCTGCCTGACGTCGGTTTCAGCAAGTGCTGTCACACTGGGATTAATTCTTTCCGGAATGATTGCACAGTTGTCACTTGGAAATGCTCTGATGGGGTCAAACATAGATTCTGCCAGCAGGACGACGCTATTCAGCTACTTCTTTGTGGCCTATCTGGGCGCTGCGATGACAGGTTCCGTTGCAGTCAGCGCTGTGACACACTACTCGCACGTCGAGCCCCTCAGAAATTATCAGGCCATTCTGGTTGCTTCCTTCATCTGTGCGTTACTGATGATTTATTTCCGTATCAGATCCGTAAGAGGAATCACGGAACCCGGCGTTGATGAGCGTAGACTGGCAGGGAAGAAAGACATGGAATGGGGAAATTTCATCATTCTTTTCGTCGCCGCATCGCTTCTAGGGGCATCAATAACGCTCATTTTCCGTTTCATTAATATTGTATTCAACCTTGCCTATACAATGAACATCAGTGAGATTTCACTGATAATGGGTGGAGATAAGGTTGTGAGCATCATTGGAGCCTTGTTCGCACCGCTCCTGGTGAAAAAGTTCCCATTTAAACCAACCGTCATTGTTGCAGGTCTGCTGACCGCTACATGTTTGTTATTTCAGTCGTTGCATGTTCCGTCAGCAATCTTCATTACTCTTTACTTTATCAGGTTGTTGCTCAATTACTGCCTGATGCCGCTACTTGATACGCTGGCAATAACCGGTTTTTCAAAAGACAGAACTCTCTTATCTACCAGTATCCGCCAGCTCTCATTCTATCTCGGCAGCGCAGTATCTGCAGTTGTTTACGGAGATTTGCTTGAAAGCGCACACTGGGAAAACACGTTAATTATATCTGCAGGGCTTGCTCTTGCAGGCGCCATATTTATGAGCTTCATCCGAGTAAAAAATGAAAACTAATCCGGCAGTCAAAAGTTAAAGGAGTAATTTATGTCCGCTGAATTCACAGTTCCCGACAGTGAAAATGTCGCGCTTATGTTAAAAAAACTATCTCTGCTTTGGAAAAACCGGGCAGCAGTTAATAACACTCACCCTGAATATTCTGAACTTGCTTTTAATGAATCTAAAAAAGATTTTAGTGAATCTTTATTGCCTTTCAGACTTCACGATGCCTGGCAGGAAGCACCCGAAGACGTCAAAAGCCGGTGCTTGTCTTATGCGTGGGGCATATATAACTTAAAAACGATATATATCGAATGCGACATCGTTACGCCGGCTTGTGAAGACATCATTAAATGTCCACCGGTGAATTCACCTAATAGAGCAGAACTTCAGGACGTTATGTCCGAAGCGCTGCTGGACGAGGCACTGCATACAAGAATGTCAGTAATGGCATGTAATTATATTTACGACAGGCGCAAGCTTGAGCCATTGAATTACACTGATTTTAATCTAATCAGATGGCGTAAACAGATGCTTGAAAGCTGTAGCGCAGACTGGCAACGCCGGCTGACACGTTTTGCAGTGGCTTGTGCAAGCGAGACCCTGATAACAGACTATCTTCGCGTAATGGCTGAAGACAAAAGCATCCAGAGAATTTGCCATGAGGTCACGCGGATCCACGCTGAAGATGAGTGGAGTCACTCAAGCGTTTTCAGCTATGTGGCTTATGACATCGTGCGTGATTTGGGCTACAGTGAGCGCAAATATCTCAGGAACACCATGCTCAAAACAGCAGATCTTTTCGCTGATAATGAGCTGGGTGCCTGGAAAAGCGTTTTTAATCTTGCCGGTATGCCTTATGCCAGAGAAATTATTGCCGAAACAGAAAGCTGTAACGAGATAGGTATATATCTTGAATCCGCAGAAGCCGTTATTTCAAGGATTGGACTTTAAGGGTATGTTTTAGTATGAAACTTATTTGTCATGAATCATCTTTGTTAACATCGAAGATGAGAATGTTCCGCCTGGAGCCCACCTGTAACTCTGACACGTTAAAATACGCTGCAAATCCTGGAGAGTACTTTATTTTTAATTTTCCTGACGAAAAAGAATCAATTATACAGCGTTGTTATACGCTGATATCCTCAGAACATGGAAAATATTACGACTTCATCATCGAAAATAAAGGTGAGAAGAGCGCTTCATCGATTATTTCCAGACTGCTTTTAGATAAGAAAGAAATAGAAGTGACAGGTCGTAGCGGGAATATTAATTTTAGCAGAATCCAAGACAGAAAAAATGTGCTTTTGTTGGCTGGAGGTATAGGAATTACGCTGCCTCTGGCATTGATTCGTGAGTGCTTCAAAGCGTACGGATATATCGCTCCTGATAAGCACGTCTTGCTTATGCTGAGCTGTACCGAACCCGCGGCAATCCCCTTCCTGAACGAATTATTTGACCTGTATACACGCTGCGACTGGTTTACGATAAGAATTAATGTGACGCGTGCAGGTCTTTTAAAACACAGTGAAGTGTTCAGGGAAGGAAGGGTAAATATGAGTGAAGACAGTATCCCAATTATTCCCGACACCACGATAATTTGCGGAAGTACTCACTTCGCGGAATTTTCAGTAAATGCAGTAAAGAAACGATTCCCTTTCTCTGATATTTCTGTTGAAGCGTTCAGTTCAGCGAAGGCGGCCACTGCCGAAATGGACACTAAAGCTAAAGGCTGCAGCATTAAACTAGAAAGCAAGAGCCTTGAGATTACCGCAAATAAAGCAAGGACAGTACTCGATAATCTCCTTGAGCAAAATATTCCCATCAGGCACATGTGCCGTTCAGGTATCTGTGGAAGCTGTAAATTCAAATTAAAAAGCGGAAGCGTCAGGAGTGAGCCAGACTTCTGTCTCTCAGAAAAAGATAAGGCTGAAAAAATATATCTTGCATGCTGTTCATATCCTGATGGAAACGCATCGATTGAAATAGCATGAATATAAATAACGAGGTAAATAAAATGAGAAAAGATAAATACGTCATCATAGTCGATCCTTTTTCAAGCGGTGCTGCATTTGCAGACAGGGTAACTACTTTATATGGCTATAAAGTCGTCGCGTTGATTACGAATCGCCACCTTCCCCCTACTGTCATGTCTACCTTCCGGCCGCATGAATACTTAACAGTATTTGAATATAAGTCACTGCAGGACACAGTTCAGGAAATAGAGTCCTCACTTGGCGGTGCGCCAGACTATATCGTTTGCGGTTCCGAACCAGGCGTGCCCGTGTTTGACCTGCTCTGCAAACACTGGGATTTACTGCCTAACGTATTTGAACTCAGCCAGGCAAGGCGAGATAAGTATCTGATGCAACGTCGACTAATGTTGGATGGTGTCAGACACATTCCTCACTTTAAATCAGGAGATCTTGAAGAGATTTTGCAATGGTGTGCAAACAATCCTTTCGATGAATATGTCATCAAACCAGTAAGTTCTTTCGGGACTGAAGGCGTTTTCTTCTGCAAAAATATGCATGAGGTTGAGGCTGCGTTCCGCTCACTGATTGGTACCAGGGATTACTCTGGCATCGTGAACAAAGAACTTCTGATTGAACAGAAAATTGACGGAACGGAGTATGTCGTCGATGCCGTGACCAGTGACGGTCAGCACTTCGTTGTAAATATTTTTCGATATGTCAAACAGGAAGTGAGTGGAGTACCGATTTACTGTCAGATGGTTACGGAACCGGTAGAGGAACATACTGAGCTGATTACTTACGTAAGTTCAGTACTGTCTTCTCTTGGCATACGTAACGGTACCTCACACAGTGAGGTTATTTTGTCTGCTGACGGGCCTGTACTGGTTGAAACCGGCGCCAGAATGCACGGTGGTATGGGACCTCGTCTCGTTGAAGAATGTAATACTCATTCACTTATTGACCTCAGCCTGATGGCCCGAATTTCTCCACAGGAGTTTAACAAACTAACCGATTCCCTTCCTGTGCTAAAAAAATACGCCATTGAATATTTTCTCAAGGCACCAGATTCGGGTACCTTAGCAAAGGTAAATATTGAGTCAAGATGCTCATCTCTGGAGAGCTATGGTTTCACGCTATGTAAATACATACCCGGTGACAACATTGCAAAAACGGTAGATTTGGTTACCTCTTACGGCAGGGTAGTTTTGTTTAACACTGACAAAAACCAGCTGGAATGGGACGCTCGAAAAATAGCCGCGTGGGAAGAAGCGGGCCAACTGATAAGTATTTACCCATAACATTCTTCACCTTTTAAATTAATGACACTCAAAAAACGAAAAGACCTGTATTAAATAGCAGTCTGTTCATTTATTTATCAACCTAATCTTTGCCATACAATGTCGGATCTGAGTTGTACTTAGCCACTACGTGCGCCTGAAACTCATCCAGACTCTCACTGAAAACTTTTTTGTCTTTAGGGTCTGAAGCCCATCGGTGCAAAAGTGTACTCAGAGTTCATTTTCGAGCAGGTTGGCGAGTAAACAAAACGAAGGTTTTGTTTACTCTTCCCGTTGAAGCCTGAAGCCATGCTGTTTTCGGCATTTCAAGTTTTAATAAACTTGGTAATCAAATCAACGTAAACATGACTGACATCGCCACGACTTTATAGACTTAAAATCATAGTGTTACGTTCTAAACGTACGTTTCCGTTCCATTGGCCCTCAAACCCCTCTACTGCAAGTGCACCGTTGGTACCTGTATATGCGGCGGGAGATAGAGTATCTGATTCAGGCAGAGCAGGATCGCGTTTCCAGTTACGGGGGCGACCGCTTGCCTGACTGGTTTTGGTTATCGTATAGGCAACCCAGTTGGCAAACTTCGTATCAGGATTGTTGTTCAATGTATAAGATTCGCGGGTAACAGTCTGAATACTGCCGCCCACAGGACAACCTACAGGGCAATTGACGCTTATTGCCCCAGATACGGCCTGCTGAGAAGTCTCATTCTGTACTTTTTTGATTTGTGTCGTACAGGAAAAAAGGAATAAAAGAGGTAAAAGCGACAACGACCGAAAGTGGCTGGATATAAGCATGTTAACTCCATTTAATATCTAAAATCCTTCAAATAGATATGTAGTTAACCCCAAATTGAATCGCCACGGATAATCTAGACACTTCAGAGCCGTTGGTGGACTGACCCCGCCCCGGTAGACGATCCTGCCCTATAGTTTGAGCATAGGAGGAGCGTATGGGCACACCACGATTTACCCCTGAATTTAAGGAAGAAGCTGTCCGTCAAATAACGGAACGCGGTTATTCCGTCGCTGAAGTTTCTGACCGGCTGGGCGTTTCAGCACACAGTCTCTATAAGTGGTTACGGGCGATTAAACCCGATAACAGCGAGCAGCATGCCCAGGATTTACTGGAGGCCAAAAGCGAGATCCTGAAACTACGGGCGCAGCTAAAACGTACCGAAGAAGAACGGGATATCCTGAAAAAGGCCGCGCGGTACTTTGCAAGGGAGCCCGACTGAAGTACCGCTTTATCAATGAGCACCGCACTGTATGGGGTGTCATGACGATGTGTCGGGTATCCCGGCACGTTTCATCAGTCGCCAGACACGGTTAACTCCGCACTGTTGGCCAGCTTTTTCAGCATCAGAGAAGCGGTCACCGTTCCCTGCTTTATTGAGGTCGCTAGCCTCAGAATTCCGCCAAATTGGGTAAATCGCCCATTCATAAAGGTTTCACATTACCGGAGCGGGGCAGAGCAGAACGCCCCCATGGTTGACCTGAACCAGCCCCGCCAGGCACAACATATAGTATGTCCATCAGCTTCGACCGATACAGCATATAGCGTTATCCACAGAAACGGTGGATAAGTCGGCAGATTCGGTAGAATTAGGGTTTTACCGTACGCCGCGAAAGAGGGTGGACTTACGCTCCTTTACTAATTCAATATAATTAAGAAAATACAGCGTCTTATTTACATGCCCCAACTCCATGATAGCCTGAGCCAACACTCCTTTTCGTGGTGCAACTGCGTCCTGACACAACGGCATTTCACCTCTGCGGCATAAGGGGGTGCTAAGTCCGGGTATCCTCGCCGTCATTTTCTCCTGTGAGTCTTTCTTCTTCATATCAGCTTCCGGTAATCGTTCCCCGTCACAACTTGGCCAGCCATAGCCGCTTTGCGCCCTTGCTGGCCAGAACGATTTCCGGGTGGCCCAACCGTCAGGCGATACGAAGACGAAATTGTCTAAGGACAAAACCAAACCAGATGTCTATCAGGTCGTAACAGACAGCATCATCGAAGCGTTAGAAATGGGGGGATTACCATTTTATACCTGAACGTGATCTTGCTGCGTCAGAGCCATAGGCGTTCAGGGGTAGAAGAAAATTTCTCTTTGTCATGTACCTGTCATCATTTCCAGGCAATGTACTGATGTTAATCTTTTATGACGAAAGCTTAATTTAACTTAAGAAATATCTAGCGTAGACGAAAATTTAGAAAATAGACATGATATAAAAA
>NZ_MRWD01000103.1 GCF_002093625.1 Rouxiella silvae
CGCGCCGACCGGCAGGATATGACGACAAATTTATACAGTCTGGCCAGCCCAGCCCGTGACAGGGTGGCCGCGTCGCGCCGACCGGCAGGATATGACGACAAATTTATACAGTCTGGCCAGCGCCGCCGGTGACAGGGTGGCCGCGTCGCGCCGACCGGCAGGATATGACGACACAGTTATGCAGGCTGGCCAGCGCCGCCGGTGACAGGGTGGCCGCGCCGCGCCGACCGGCAGGATATGACGACAAATTTATACAGTCTGGCCAGCGCCGCCGGTGACAGGGTGGCCGCGCCGCGCCGACCGGCAGGATATGACGACAAATTTATACAGTCTGGCCAGCGCCGCCGGTGACAGGGTGGCCGCGTCGCGCCGACCGGCAGGATATGACGACAAATTTATACAGTCTGGCCAGCGCCGCCGGTGACAGGGTGGCCGCGTCGTGGCAACTGTTGGATTATCAAAACTTTGAATTGAATCAAAAATGACGACGATTTATTATTGTGTCGTCATTGGTGGTTGTTTAGTATGAGGTATCTTTATATGCAGGGTTTTTTTATGGATAAGCGTGAAAGGTTAGTTACTCAAGCAAATCAACTTATTGAAGGGGCATACGAAGTCAATTTAACAGAGATCAGACTTCTCTACCTCGCTTTGACCAAGATTGATCCCCGCCGTGAGCAACCGGAAAGTGAGTACATTATCTACCCTTCAGAATTCAACGACATGTACTCGTTAGGTAGAATTGGCTATACGCAGCTCAAACAGGCGGTGAGTGGTTTAGCGCGAAAACCCATCATAACCTACGAAAGTGATAATACTACAGTCGAAAGGTTCTGGTTCTCGTCAATCAAATACACGACAACTGGTGAAGGTTTTATCGTTGTTAAATTTTCGGATTCGGTAAGAGAAGCGCTTTACGAACTTCGCCAGGAATTCACTCAGATGAATTTAAACGAGCTCGTAAAGCTAGATACCCAGTTTGCCTTTCGTCTCTACTCTTGGTTATACCGCTATCGTAGACTTGATAAATATACAAACAGTCAAAGGGTTATAACGACTGAACCTTTTGGTATCGAATGGATGAAAGAGCGTGTTGGTCTGACTGGAAAATACCCAAAATTGACCGATTTTCGCAATCGTGTTCTGGACCCTGCAATTGACATGATCAATGCACACACGAACTTAAGTGTCAGTTATGAAATGGAGAAAAAGGGTAAACAAGTCAGGTCATTCGTTTTCAGCTATATCGATGAAAAAGAACATAACGTCAAGGCGTTAGCACCTGTAAAACCGTTGCGCCCTCGATTACCTAACCGACCCCGAGTCACAAGCGGCAGCGCGGCTGAGGGTGAATGGGCAAGACAATGCATAACTGTGATGAAGGACTTCCAAACAGCCTTAAAAGCCTATGATCCAAAACTTCGCATTAGTACAGCCGACAGGAAGAAAGTTGAAGCATGGTACTCAATTATAGGATTGCAGATGGATAGGATTTTTAATCGTGAATAGTGCTCAGAAAGATTGAAGCCCACGTCTCGGCAAAGTCGTGGGCTTCGGGTTCTGCAAAGGAGCAGAGATATTACAGAACGGATTATAGGTTAATAGCATGGCGATTCAAACACTGCTATTGACCTTCATTTTATTCTCTTCAATCCCTCGCTATTAACTCTAATTATGTCCATATTTTGTCAATATAGAGTTGTCATAATATGGACATTTTGGCGTGGGATGATATACTTTGTTCATCAGTTAGCAATTTCGTTAACTGCCTTGGAACCAGCGGCGGCAACCGCTCCAAGGAACTGCAAAGGACAAATACATGAAATGTTATGAGCGTTCTACAGCTGATACCGAAATCCCTTCTGAATTTGTAATCATGGCTATCGTCGGTCCAGAATCCAAAATGGATGACATTGCGACATTACTAACAAAAGCGGGCTTCTTTTGTACCGGTCGAGATCTTGCCGAGGAAGATGAAGAGCGTGAGCTGTATTTTATCGTGCCTCGATGGAAAATAGGTGCATTCCGCAAACAGTGGAAAGCTGTTAAGGCGGGTTTATGAAAGCGACATCTACAACCATTATCAACTCCAAAATTGGCGAGTCTAAAGGGCACTTGCGGATCTGGCTTGAGGGCGGAAAACTCTCTCGCTGTGGTTATTCGCCCGATGACCGCTATAACATTCATATCTCGGGTGGCAAAATTGAGCTTACTCGTGAAGAACACGGAAATTTTGCGGTATCTCGCCGCAATAAAGGCGGTCGGACTTACCCACTGATTGAGATAACCAGTGCTCGTTGTGGAGATTTATCTAATATTTTCTCTCATGAACAGCAGATCAGGATTGTTGTTACCACTGACAAAATCGTGATCACCAAACATCACATCGATACACAGATACTAGAACGAGAAAACCGCATACTTGCAAAACTGGCTACAGGTGCTGCACTCGATACCGGCTCACTATTTTTCGGCTTCGGCATGCTTGACTGTGCGGCTCACGACGGCTTGGAAGAAGCCGGTATTCGCACTCAGTTGAGTGTTATCGTAGAACGCGAAGCAAAATACCTCGACCCCGCATTAGAAAAAAATGCACACATGCTTAGTTCGGCGCATTACATCATCGAGTCACCAATACAGGCTGCGCGTATTACTGACAGACAACCGGTTGACCTTCTCATTGCAGGTATTCCCTGCACCGGCGCAAGTAAATCAGGCAAGGCAAAAAACAAAAATAAAACTGCTGAAGAGCATCCGGATGCAGGCGCAATGTTTTACTACACATTGCGTTGCATCGAATTGCTGAATCCCGCACTTATCACTCTCGAAAACGTCACAGAATATGCCAATACGGAAAGCATGGCCGTGATCCGCTCTGTTCTGGACAACATGGGCTACGATGTCGTAGAAATGACTTTATCTGGCGTTGATTTTGGCAGTATTGAGGACAGAAAGCGGTTGTGTGTTTTTGCTGTCTCAAAGAACCTTGATTTCAATATCTTTCCGATGAAAGAAATGATTGGCCATAGAATGAATCGGTCAATGAAAGCAGAAGTGTTGTCCGATATTCTTGAAGATATTCCTCTCGACTCACCGGCTTGGAAAAACTACGACTATCTGGCAGAAAAAGAGATGAGGGATATCGAGGCTGGTAAAGGATTTAGGCGCCAGTTGCTCGACGGGAATGAAGAAACGTGTGGGACTATTGGACGTCATTACAATAAAGGCCGTTCAACTGAGCCATTTATTAAACATCCTACCGACCCCACTAAATCACGTCTGCTTACGGTGAAAGAGCACGCAGCGGTGAAAGGTTATCCTTTATCAAAACTAAATCCTGAGATGTCTGTGACCACGGCCCACGAAGCATTAGGGCAAGGGGTTATCTACCCCGCTTTCAGGGCGGCTTTCCGCGTATTAGGTGATTTCCTTTCTCAATATTTGAAAGCAGACTCCATAGAGATAGCTGCTTAAAATGTAATCTAATTCGCGGGTTGTTGAGAGCCCGTGGGTTAGATTTAGATTTTAACAGGACATGTTCGATGCAATGTACAGGACTGTTACTTACAGTGTCGAAGAATTACAAAGTGAGCCTGATAGTTTACTATTTAATATTAATTTAGTTGCTATCTGTCAGCCTTATTACAAATCAGGGTTGGCTCAAGGAAAATTGGACATGAGAACATACCCGACAAGATAATTATTTTTGTTGTGATACTAAATATGAGCAGTGAATCTGATGGTAAGGATGGATAGATTTAAGCATCGCGAATGCCGCTTTTGTTGCTTTTTTTTGTCTATGCATTGCTGTAATAATCGTAGTATGTTTCGTACAGAAAAATGTTTTATATGCCGATCCACCTATGATTCTATTTTTACTGAGTTTTTGTAGGTAGATTTCTGCGCTAATGCGGTGACTATTCGCTATTATAATTAGGGGATACGATGTTAAATGGCAACAGTATCTCAATGTTTTCAAGAATTTTAAGGGAATTTAATGGATAGAACGCGTATTACCCCTTCTGACTGGGAAAGAGCTTTACCTGCATTCGAAAGCCTTACTCAGGCAACCGTTAATACGGCATATGCTGTGTTAGTTGAGGGTCGCCGAGCTGCCGATGTGGCGCGTGAAAAGAAAAAGACAAGGCAAGCAGTCAGCGGAGCGGTTGCCCGCGTTCTAGAGATCCTGAAGGTCTTCGACCTTCAGGAACTTGAACCCGTCTCTGTCTGGTTGCCTCCTCACCTTGCGGATGAGGTTCGTAAAATGGCAGAACCTTATATGCCTAAAATCACACACTAAATGGATGTAACGATGAACGATAAAGGGAAAATCTGTCCTAATGAGATCCGTCACGCAAGCCGTAATATCCAGGGAAAACTAGGTGAAAATAACGGTGATACTCTCAAAGCCGAGATAGCAGACCTCAATGGACGGGAATTTTATAATCTTGATGCTCGTCAGTTACTTATTTACCGGTTATGCCGTGATCAGGGCAGTAAGTTTGGTGTTTATCTTGAAGTCGATACTGATGCTGACCTTTCTCGGATTGAAGATACGCCAGATAAGGGGGAGAAATTGCTGCGAGATTCTAACACAAAGCTCGTTATTAGATTTGAAGCATAATCAGAAAGCTATCCAATAGATTTTTTATCTTTCTAAAAGATTTTCAAGATAAGGCCACAAAAAGGGCTAACAGCATGGCCCCCTTCGGCTCCGACCGGCGGTCGTCGTCTGCCCCATTCAGCTAGACGATAAATCGCCAAGCTTCACGAAACCCCGTAAGCGGGTTTTCGGCCTTCCGGCTAGGGTCATATGGCTAAGACCAACCACCAAGCGTCACTTCCTGGCAAGCCAGGGCCGCAAAGGTCGCCGGTCTCTCGCTCTGCTCGATTTACCGTCGTCAATGTGCCATTTGCAATCCCTTTGCTCATTGTTTCTATGGTATCACCGCCCGCTTAAATTACACCGTCTGGTATGGGAACAATAGATCGCAAGCTCGTCATCGAAATTCTTTGGGGGCGAAAAAATGCCCCCAAACAATGTCTCACCGCTATTGCACCCATACTGATCAGACAGTGTAACTACGCTTATCGGCGGCGAAACTCAAAGAAACAATAATAAACAGCGGAAGAAATCAAATGTCACTTAAGAAATTCAAAAGCGGCAACGAGCCTAAAGAAACAAATTTTAAAACAGATGAAGCATTAAAGCTAATCGACCCTTTGTATTGAAGGGCGTGCGAAAATTAAGGGCAATAAATAAGGGACATAGCGGGGCTTAAAAGGTTTAGTCTATTTCAACCTATTTGTATTGTAATGTTCATCACTACCGACGATGAAATTTTAACTTACGGTTGAGGTAATATTATTTCATATAATCCTAAAATATACGGTTAGGAAATATATTGTGAAAACAACAAACCTGAATTAGATTTAGAAGAAATTTCACATTCGTTGGATTGTAGTGTTGAGGAGGTTATTTTCTCGCCTCAGGTAAGGGGAGATACTCAATATGAAAAAACGAATAGGTTTTAAAGATAGGTACTTAAAATTCCCATGATGTGCCTTTTTTGGGAATGTTACTTCCCTTTTTGGTTGTTTGCTATCCCCTTTACGGGTATAATAACTTCGTCCCTTAAATTTCGGGTGTAGAGATGATAAAGAACTTCAAGGACGGCGAAACCGGCGATTTATGCCGATTCTATAAAGATAATCAACGTGGTGCATCTATACCTGCACTGCTCGAAGGGGCACTTAGACGAAAGCTGGTCATGATTGAAGCTGCTAGCGAAGAAAGGGCTCTTTTCATCCCTCGTAGCAATAATTATGAGAGGCTATCAGGTAATCTGGAAGGCTGGTCAAGCATAAGAGTTAACATACAGTACCGGATAATTTTTCAATGGCGTGAAGGTGCCGCACATGACGTTTATCTGGATGCTCATACATATAGGTGATCTATGGACACAAGAACCGCTGAACCGACCTCCGTTGGTGAAATTATTCTTGAAGAATTTTTAAAGCCAATGGACTACACGCAGGCGCAGCTTGCAAAGGCGTTGAATATATCGCCAAAAGTTTTGCGCCAGATTATCCACGGAACCCGTCGCGTTAGCGTTGAAGAGGCTACAGAACTGGCCGCGCTGTTTGAGATGCCGGAGGACTTCTTTATAAACGTACAGGCGCAGCATGATCGCTGGGAAGCCAGAATGCTCACTGCACAGCATCACTATCGCCCGATTAACATGGTACTGGCCGCCGGTTAAATACACTGCGGGGTATATCCCGCAGTCTTTATATATTGAGCATACTGGAGTGCCCTCAATCCCTTAGTTAGGGTGTCTATTAACAGCAACGTCACATACTCACCTCAACTGCACCCTGTCTCGTACTTGACATCATGATTATTCAACATGCTTGAACAAAAAACGTGTGCGCAGCGTTTAACGCTCTCAATCAGTATTGTAAATCGACCCTTAGCTAACTAGTTTAATAATTTCTTATATTACAGTGATATAAGTTGATAAATGACGTATATGGGCGTATTATTGTTTTCATGGAAGGCGCAATACCTTTCGTGTTCCCGTAAGGGGTTATGCCGGTTTCGGCGAAGTATGAGGATTAAAAATGTTTAATCAAGATAACTGTCCGAGCATCTATGTGGGTACTTACAGCAAATACAACAACGGTTCAATTGCCGGAGCTTGGGTTGAGTTGAATAATTTCGATTCAAAAGACGAGTTCATTTCATACTGCATTAAGCTGCATGGCGATGAAAAAGATCCGGAGTTTATGTTTCAGGATTGGGACTACATCCCTTCGAAGTTTATAAGCGAGTCTAGTCTGAATTGGGCCTACATCGAGGCTTGCAAAGAGGCTTGCAAAGAGGCTTGCAAAGAGGGGTGTTTAGATGCGTTTAAAGCTTACGCAGACTATTTTAATTGCAGTGATTATGAAGCTTTCCACGGTCGTTATCACAGTGAATCTGATTCTGAGATTGATTTTGCAACTTCTTATATTGCCGATACTGGTTTGTTAGAGGGTTGCCCTGAGCAGGTCGCAAATTATTTCGATTACGAATCTTTCGCCAGAGATCTATTTATTGACTCGTTTGTCATGATTGGTGGGTTTGTTTTTTCCAGCTAATAGTATCCTCCCCCTTTTTAAGGGGGATTTTGTGTAAAGGTAGGAGGAAGCAATATTACAGACTATTTAAAAAGAAGAGCACACCGAGTTAGGAAAAAAGTCAGGGCGAAATGCTAGGCCAGGTACAGCAGAGGCGCTTACGCGCCTCAGATATTCTTGTCCTGACCTGTAAATGGAGGTAGCCATTTATTGCTGTCGTTTGAAGTATTGTTGAACCTGCAAATCTTAAAAGTCGCCGGAATAGGGGCAAGGTCAATTACCAGGGCGAGTCCCTAAAGGGACCGGAGCCACTCTTAACTGAGCCAGCAAGCTGTCTCAGCCCTGCGGGGGAGTGTCTCTCTCGCAACTGCAAAGAAGAATATAAATATAAAAAATCGTATAAAAATTTGTTCGGTGTTGTAAGGAGAATTTAATTTTGGCTTATGCTTGAATAACCCACTCTGTGAAGAGAAATTTGGATATTTTATAATATGGATATTTAAATTAATAACGATCGATATTTTTTGAAGAAAAAAACAGTTTAAAGAAAAAGGTTACTAAAGTAATTAGAGCTCTGAGCGCAGTTATTGGTTACTTGTCACATGGTAGTGCATCTCTCTCGGCCAATTACGGTATATATTAATTGGAAAAAATACATGTGAACAGCACCAGTTAGTATGTATATGCATGGTTTGTTCTTTATTATTATA
>NZ_MRWD01000104.1 GCF_002093625.1 Rouxiella silvae
ATCTCCTCAGGGGACATAATCAGTATGCCGGAAGATCTCTAAAAGTGAATGGTTCGCTTAAGAGGGATGCTTACAGTAATACCTGATAGTTCTAAAGAACCAGAAGCTAATGATTTAGACCCATTATTTGACCAAGCTGTGGAATATGTCATTGAGAAAAGACATGCTTCAATATCTGGAGTACAGCGTCAATTTCGGATCGGTTATAATCGAGCGGCTCAAATTATTGAGCAAATGGAAGAAAAATCAATTGTAAGTGCTCCAGGCCACAACGGAAATCGAGAAGTTTTAGCCCCACCTCCGTGGGAATAGCGTGAAGAATAATAATCAAAAAAAGTAATACTAAGCCCACCTATCGTTAATAAAAAATCAAAATGTTGCACCGTGCAACATTTTTAGGAAAATTCAATAAATAGATTTCGTTCATTAATTCATAATTTATCTAATGAAAACTATCTACCTAAACTGATTGTGATTTATCCAATGACTATTTATCTTGATTCTTCGATGATAATTTAGATTACTCGTTGTCTTAAACAACAAACCAATGTTTCAGCAGTCTGAAAGAAACGCTCTTGAGCGACTGCAAATTAACATTTTTTAAAGTGCCTATCACATAAAGTAGTTTTCTCAATACTATCAGCCATAAAGAACTGAGTTCTGTGCCCTGAAGGGAAATCACCTCCCTTAAGGGTAGATGCATTTCTCTTTTAAAAATCTTTCTACTGGAGAAATCATCATGTCTTTAAACATTCAACCTTCCACACTCACTCAACCATCGAAAAGTGAGTATTTTAATCTCAATATTAAGGGGCTGGGTTATTTGAGCAGCATTCGCCAGATAAATGCTCAGAGTGGTACTTTTCTCAGCTGCGTTATTAATGCTTTGAGTGGAGTAACAGATAATCCAAATTATGTTCGTTTTGACGTAACAGTGGCCAGTAAGGAGGCCAGTAGCTTGATAAATCGCTGCCAGAAAGCAGTCGATGAAGATAAAAAGGTTTTGGTTGGCTTCACCTTTAGCCATCCCTCAACTGACATCTTCACATTGAAAACAGGGAAATATGCTGGGGAGCAGCGCGTTAGCCTTCGAGCCAGACTGGTTAAAGTCGACTGGCTGAAGATAGGCCAGGACATGATCTATAAGGCAGAGAAACCTGACTCAATCCTCCCACAGAATGGTGTAGTGCAGCAGTCTTACGCTGAAAACTCATTTTGATTAAAACCCTATGCCCCTCTTCTTGGGGCTTTTTTTTTGTGCTCCAAATTTTAATTGTTGATTGAGGCGTTAGCGGTAAACCAAGACATTGTCACATTCTTCATATATGCAGGTTTGCCGCGAATGAAAGTAGAATTCAATCTCTGCGTGATAACCGTCGTCCTTGCCCTATTAACAGGGTGTTCACCCTCTACCACTCCCCTACCTTTAACTTCGGCTCTCACCCTTCAGCCGGAAATAGGCACATCCAGCATTCCCCCCCCTCCAGTGGTTGCCAGCTTAATCAGGCCTGAAGTTACCCGCTATGACCGATACCTTTTAGTCAGCATCGACCCGATGGCTGGCCAGCGGACCCCACTTTCTCAGATTATCGATATTCGAATTTCACCATCTTTAAAACCCACTGTTGCGGATGCCCTTCATTACTTGCTGCGATATTCCGGTTACAGGCTTTGCACCATGGGGCCTGCTGTAGCCATTCTGTATCCTCAACCTTTACCCGCGGTCCAATATCAGTTAGGGCCAATGCGCCTCTTAACTGGGTTGCAGCTAATTTCTGGCTCCCCGTGGAACATCGAGATTGATGAGGTGCAACGTGTTGTATGCCATACCCTGCGCAATGGCTACAGTTTGCCGTCAGCAGCTCTTGCTGTAAAACCTAAGGGAGGGTTCTTCAACCAATGAGCACATCCGTCACCCTCTTGGCTCGCCATAAAGGTTTCATACTTCCACTTTTGGTATTCATAACGTTGTTAACTGTGGTCGGGATCAGCTACAAATTGATTGCGCAAAATGGCAAGCGCCTCTCATTACTCGAAAATCAACAAAGAACGTCCGTCGTATCCAGTGAGATCGGTGAACTACAGGAGAAAGTTGTTCAAGTGAAGGGGCGAATTGGCGTACTGGAGAACCAGACACGCAGCCTTGCTGCAGAGATATCTGAGCGACTCAAGCAGCCCCACATTGATACAGCGTTGGTTGCAGATGTCGCAGAACTCCGCCAAGCTCAACATGATTTTAAGCTTAGCCTTGTGTCCATCACTACTGCGGTCACAACCCTTCGTAGTTCGACAACCAACTTACCTCGTTCTCCATATAAACCATCCGCGCAGCCAGCATCAAAAGCAACACCTCGGGCAAAGCCCCCCTTCGTCCTAATAGCCATTGAGCACCGCGGTGCCAGAAAATATGCCGCCGTAGCTCCCTCCGGGCTCACTGATTTATCACAGGTGCGTCTTATGAGCGAGGGAGAGTTCAGCAGAGGCTGGAAGCTAGTCCAAATCAACAATCAGCAGGCTTTTTTCAAGTTCAAAAGCCGTCAGCTAATGCTGCATGTTCCATGAGACGACAATGAAAATAATAATTTACGTAGCCTTATCCCTCCTTGCGTTAAGTGCTGATGCCATCTCCAGCTCAAAATCTATAAATGATCCTGGGACTTTGTCGATCACCAACATTCCCCTATCCACTGAATCAGAACTGGTCGGAACTCAGGCTTTGAAATGGGGTATTAGCGAGGAGGATTTACTCCGCTACGAAGATTTAATGGATGGACCTCGAGGTATTCAGTCACCCGGCCTGGACCCGCTTTCAACATTAGGAATTGAAGCAAGGACACAAGAAGAGCGCCAGCAATACGCCGATAAATGGGTCAAAACAGAGTTTGAGAGAACCGAGAAAGAGCTGCGCTTTCAACGTGAAATATCTGCAGCCTGGAAAAGACTCTATTCCAACGTTCAGCCGGTGAGGATTGGCAAAGATACGACACAACAAAGCTCTTCAACAACGCGCGTGGCTCTTTTCGTAAAAGGTCGGAACTGCAGGCAATGCGACAGCAGAGTCACCTTGCTAATGTCGGGTAAGAGACCCGTTGATATTTATCTAGTCGATAGCCATGGCAATGACAGCGTTCTGCGTGAATGGGCTCAAAAACATGAAATACCGGTTAAGCGTATTCGCGATCGGCATGTCACGTTAAATCACGACCGCGGGCTCTGGCAACGTTATGGCAAAGGAATAATGCCAGTCGCACTTCAACACGGAGGGAGCGGATGGGAAATCACCGCTTTCTAAGCCTGCCGATTTTATGCCTCATGGCGCTCGGTGAACTCAACGCGGCAGATAAACTAACACTGCCTGTTCCCGAACTTTATCGGCGTATTGCCTGGGGTAATCGTGTACCTCCAGAAATGCTGTTTGCCATCGCCTTAGCTGAATCGGCTAGATCATCACCTCAGGGCGAACGCCCTTGGCCGTGGAGCATTAATGTTGCAGGAAGGAGCTACCGTTATTCGACAAGGTTAGAAGCATGGAAAGCACTTCAAAAATTCGTTAAATACCATCCTCTCAAACGAATTGATGTAGGTATTGCTCAGGTAAATCTCGGATGGAATGGCCAACGCTTTACGTCTACCTGGCAAGCTTTCGATCCCTATACCAATCTCCAGTCGGCGGCTCAAATTCTTCGCAAATGCTATGACTTAAAACCGGGCAGTTGGATGGATGCATCGGGTTGTTACCACCATCCTGCCGGCGGCAAACCGGCAAATCGCTATAAGACAATTATCACCCAAAGGCTGGAATCCCTTGATAGTGAAGCTATTTCATATCAAGTCTATTATCGTCCCCAAGCGAACTTTGTCTGGGTTGAACCCCGGAGACTGCAATGAAGAAAATCATGATTATCGGCATTGGGATTTTCTTCACTGGAATAACCCAAGGAGACGCCACGTTAATCATAAATGTTAACGCCCATGCCGAGGCCGCTATGTTGCCGGTAAGCACGCCGGAGATGACGCCGGGAATCGTCTCTGACAGGCCATTAAATTTGCCTGGCATTGGCATGCTATTTCTCCTCGGCGATGATCCAACTTCAGTCGCATGGCTAACGAAAAATGCGCTACAGCTAAAACGCCATCGTGCGGAAGGTCTGGCAGTTAATATTAAAGATATCGACGATCTTCAAGCCTTGCGACAACTCGCGCCGAGCGTTCGCATATCGCCTGCGTCGGGGAGTGAATTATCTCGCCGACTGCAGCTCTTTCATTATCCTGTCGTGCTGACAGATAAGGCCCTTTCACAGCAGCTCTCCCATGAGTGATCGCTATGTCATTGAAGCAATGCTGCGGCCCGCGGTTGAACTCAATACGGCAATTGCGGCAGCACTGGCTTCGTATATCTGCGTGGTCGCGCCGTGGGCCGTCGCCTTGTCTCCCTCGGTGAGTTACGTAACAGCAGGAGGTTTTGCATGGCTTTCTATACTGCGTGCACAACAGGGTTTTAAGGTCTTGCGATATCGACAGAATCTGCGTCGACTCCCTCGATATGCAATAACCAGCCGTAAGATCCCTGTAAGCAATAGACGTCTTTTTTTAGGCAAAGGTTTTCGCTGGACCCAAAAGCATACTCAACGGCTACAGGACACGCTTCGTCCCGAGGTTGAGCGCTATGTCATGCCCTCCTGGCTGTATCAGGCAGCACGGCGGATAGAAAACAGATGTGAACATCATCAACCTTGGTTGACCAAATTGCTCAGTGCTGACACCCCTTTTAATCCGGTTCGCCCGTTACCCCCGGTCGGAGGGAAGCCAGTACTGCACGGCATTGAACTCAAGGAAGAAGATGTCACGATGGATCTTGGAGAACGTGTCGGACATACCCTGATCATGGGAACGACTCGCGTTGGCAAGACCCGACTTGCAGAGCTTCTTATCACTCAAGATATTCGCCGCGGCGAGACCACTATCATTTTCGATCCTAAAGGAGATGCTGACCTGCTGTGTCGTGTTTGGGCTGAAGCTCATCATTCAGGGCGAGAAAAAGAGCTCTACATTTTCCATTTGGGATGGCCACAAATTTCGGCGCGCTACAATGCAGTAGGCAGATTTGGACGTGTTTCCGAAGTCGCTTCCCGTATTGCTGGGCAATTATCAGGTGAAGGGAACAGCGCAGCTTTTCGCGAGTTTGCCTGGCGTTTCGTCAACATTATAGCCAGAGCTCTGGTGGCTTTGGGTCAGCGTCCTGACTATCAGTTAATCATGCGTTACGTTAATAATATCAATGAGCTGTATATTATGTATGCCGATAGGATCGTGATAAATCAGCAAGCGATTTTAACGCAACAGATTGCTAATAATATGCGGGTTATCAGGGATAAAGACGTTCCGAGAAACATGCAGGGGCAAGCAGAGGCCGTGAGAATTTGGTCTATCGAGCTGGCACTCGGTTCAGAACAAGGTAGAAAATTCTACGACCCGATCATGGATGGCCTGCGCAGTGCGGTTCGCTATGACCGCACCTACTTCGACAAAATAGTCGCTTCACTTCTCCCCCTTCTGGAGAAACTGACTACCGGAAAAACGGCTTCATTGTTGTCACCGGATTATCTGGATATGGAAGATCCACGACCTATTTTCGACTGGGACCAGGCGATACGAAAGCAATCAATAGTCTATGTCGGCTTGGATGCCTTAACCGATAGCGAAGTTGCCTCGGCAGTGGGAAACTCGATGTTTGCCGATTTAGTGAGTGTGGCTGGTCATATCTACAAGCATGGTATTAACGCAGGTCTGCCGATAAACAATCTGAAAAAACAGCCGATTAATCTGCATTGCGATGAGTTTAATGAGCTGATGGGGCCAGAGTTTATCCCACTAATTAATAAAGGCGGAGGGGCCGGAATGCAGGTTACCGCCTATACGCAAACGTCTTCAGATATTGAGGCGCGTATTGGCAGCGCGGCCAAAACGGCTCAGGTTATCGGTAATTTTAATACTTTAATAATGCTGCGAGTGCGCGATAACAAAACGGCGGAACTTCTTACCACTCAACTCCCTCAAGTAGAAATCTACACCAAAACACTGGTTTCCGGGCATGCGGATATCTCCGACGTTGAACTAGGCCAGGACTTCACCTCAAGTACTCAGGACAGAGTCGGGACCGTTAAAACTCCTCTTCTGGAACCTGCAGATATCATTTGTCTGCCGAAGGGCCAAGCCTTTGCATTACTTGAAGGCGGGCAGTTATGGAAGATAAGGATGCCATTGCCAACAGTTGATGCTAGCGATAGTGCTATGCCTTCAAGCCTGGCGGCGATAGCAGAACAGATGCGTCAAAATTATCACTCGAGCGAGACATGGTGGGTCGGAGGAAACAGTGACGACCGCACAAAGTAATACACCTCAACGCCCCCTTCCGCCGCGTAAACACGGCATTATCTTTAACCTGCTTTGGGGATGGCCTTGGGCTGCAGTAGGTATTTTTTTGTCATCATTGCTGTTAAGTCTGGTGATTGAATATGCTTGTATCACCTTCTTATGGCCTGAACGAGGTGCTTCCAGAAGCTATCAAGTCATGCTCACAGAGAAGCAATGGCTTTCAACGGAATTTAACCTGAGTCTGTTGCTGTTCCGGCCTTCAACAACCTCAGTAAATTGGATGAATAACGCTTACGAATTGATGTTTATAAAAAGTGGAATTCTAGATTGGCTAAGTTCGCAATATAAAAGCCCAAAAACTCCTGATAAGGGATTATTTCAACAAATAAACACTTGGATAGGATTATTAATCGGTTACTTATATCAGTATCTGTTAGCAACCGTGTATATTGTCACTATTACAATGGTACGTGTCATTATTCTGTTTTTATCTATACCGTTATTTTTATTGGTGATAATCGTAGCAATTATCGAAGGATTAGGAAGACGTGACCTCAGGCGCTACGGCGCAGCCTACGAATCAAGTTTTGTTTATCACCATGCACGGCGACTGGTTAAACCTGCTATGTACATACCTTGCATGGTTTATCTTTCATGGCCATCCGCTATTTATCCAAACCTTTTACTATTGCCTGCTGCACTTCTGCTCGGAATGGCTATCACTGTAACAGTGGCTTCATTTAAAAAATATTTATAAGAAGCATAATTTCAAGGAAGAGAAAATTTGAATGATATTAACTTACGAGAGATTGAACATAATGCGCTTGAAGTATCTAACCTTTTATTCGAAAAAGCAGGATATAATTTCAGAGTAAGTAAACTAACTATTGCAGATTTAGACTGGTGTAGGGCGATGTCTCGCCAGCAGCCTAAAAACAAATGGATACCCTGGGAGTTTTGTTTTAAACTACTGGATTTATCCAATAAACCCGCTGCAGCATGTATGTGTCAATATTCAAAAGTTATTAATGCTGAGCAAGACTATTTAGACGTTGAAATGATACAAAACTTTGCAATAAAAACCTCCGTACTGGATGGTAATACATTCCGTTTCGCTCTCTATACTTTGATTTTTTTCATGAGGGATGCTAGGTGCCACGGGATAAGGGTAATGTCTCCAATTAATAGTAAAGTTGCTGATTATTATATAAATAAATACAATTTTGTCGATATTTTAGGGAGTAAGGAGA
>NZ_MRWD01000105.1 GCF_002093625.1 Rouxiella silvae
CGCCAATAGTTGTTAATAACAAAAAATAATTCTAGGTGGGGTTTAGTGATTTAACCTCCACAGGGAAGAAAGGCTATAAAGTGGAAACAAATAAAGGGATTGGGCCTGTGCAGCAAACATCTTGGCAGCCAGAGTTGATTAACTCTATACGCATTATGCTATCAAGACAAAGTGAGGCTTTACTGCACCTTTCCAAAAGCCTTGACAGCAAGCATTACCAAAAAGCGCTAAGGCTTATATTTGAGTGTCGAGGGCACGTTATCCTGTCCGGCATGGGTAAGTCAGGGATCGTGAGCCGTAAAATATCTGCCACACTTGCTTCTACAGGCACCCCTAGCTTCTTTATTCACCCAGCAGAGGCCATTCATGGCGATCTCGGTATGATCACGCCCTGCGACCTGCTGATGTTGATTTCGACCAGCGGTGAAACTGACGAAATTCTTAAATTAATTCCATCTTTACGTCAATTTGGCAACCCTATTATTGCTATCACCAATCGAGGGTGTTCAACGCTAGCAAAACATGCGGATGTCACGTTGGAATTACTCATGGACAGTGAAAGCTGCCCAAACAATCTAGCGCCCACGACCTCGACAACGTTGACCATGGCAATAGGTGATGCGTTAGCCCTCGCACTAATGCAGCAGCGCAATTTCCTCCCCACTGATTTTGCCAGATATCACCCGGGAGGTTCATTGGGACGAAGATTGCTGACACGCGTTGCCGATATGATGCACACACTAGTGCCTACTGTTAAGGAAGAAACATCATTCCGTGAGGTTATTTCATCCATTACCTGTGGATGCCAAGGAATGGTGGCAGTAACTGATTCAAAGAATAAGTTAACGGGAATTATTACTGACGGTGATCTGCGTCGCTTTATGGAAAAAAATGTACATCTTGATAATACCTATGCGCGAGACATGATGACGCTTTCCCCACTCACTCTGCCTATGGAAACCATGATGACCGATGCTGAAACTTTGATGCAAAAAAATAGAGTTTCGGTGCTATTGGTAACTGACAGGAAGAATAATATTGCAGGTCTAGTTCGAATATTTGATTAACACTCATTCTCACCGTGGATTATTGATAGAGACTTCAGCGCTGTCCCCGGTATTTTTTAATAAGAGCTCGCTAATGGCATCGCTCTCTTTGTCATGATGATATTAAATGTTTATTAAAAAAATAAAATCGGCCTACTCATCCATCCGGATTAATAATTTTTACCGGCCATCCTGTTTGAGTATCAATACTCTCAACCAAAATTTGGGAAAAATCATCGTCGGTTTACCGATGGCATTGCTGATTATTTACCTGACGATATTCAGCCATCCTCGATATTTAAGTGAATCCACTATCGCGATAAAAAGCGCAAATAGCATTGATGGAAACAGCCTCAGCGTTGGGCTATTACTGGGGGCTGCGGGGTCAAGTACCGCCACTGATGCGATGTATTTGCAGAAATATATAAATTCCCCCGACATGCTCAATATTCTGAATCATGACCTGAACTTTTTTCAGGCTTTTGGCAGCAGCGGTCTCGACTTCCTAAATCATCTGTCGGATAAGGTCACGCGTGAAGAACTGTTTAGCTATTATCTCCAGCGCGTCACGGCCAACTATGATGATAAAACGGGTTTAATGACGATTGGGACACAGGGCTTCACTCCTGAGTTCGCTCAGCAATTTAATCATGCTGTGTTGAAAGAGTCTGAACGATTCATTAACGAAATTTCCCATAAAATTGCCCGTGAGCAGCAGGCCTTTGCCGAGGAAGAGATGCATAAGGCACAAGCGCGTCTAAATATTAGCAAAGCGCGAATGTTGGCGTTTCAGAACCAAAACAATGTGCTCGACCCAAAAGCTCAGGCATTGGCGGCTGTGACACTGGTCAATATGCTGGTATCGCAACAAATTCAGCTGCAAGCCGACCTGCGCAATCTATTGACCTACCTACGCGAAGATGCGCCACAGGTGGTCAGTGCAAAAAACGCCATTGCGTCCTTAGGTAAACAGATTGAGCAGGAGAAAAGCAAAATCACGGCCCCGGAAGGCCACAAGCTGAACAGCATGGCCGTCGATTTTGAGGAGATAAAATCTCAGGTCGCTTTTGATTCAGATATGTACAAACTGGCACTCACATCCATTGAAAAAACCCGCATAGAATCGGCACGAAAGCTCAAAGTACTCTCGGTAATCAGTTCACCTCAGGTACCTCAGGAAACTCGGTTTCCAAATATCCCTTATTTAATTGCCAGCACCCTACTGGTTTGTTGCCTGTTATTCGGCACCATCAAATTACTGCTAGCCATTGTTGACGACCATAAAGACTGACGCGGTTTGTGCCGCTTTTTGACTATTTCTAGCCTAACGAATCGAATATTGAGCTTGTTATGAAACTATTGAAAACTTTTATATTTTTAATGGCGTGCCAGTTAATCCAGGCTGAAGCTGTTGAGATTAACACCTATCCCGACCTCACCGGCGCCGCGCCCCTGCCTGCATTTCTGGCCGGAAAAAACTCGGGATCAACAACTGATAACGGATTTGATAACACCCCGATCCCAACAGAGCCGTCAGTGGTGAGCCGTATGTTTGGGGCACAGTTGTTTACCTCGACTTCGGCGAACAGTGGCGTCAGCATTGGTTTCAACCCCAGCTATGTCATCAGTCAAGGGGACCAGATTCAGATACGCCTATGGGGTGCCTATAAATTCGACGGAGTGCTAAGCGTTGATCCACAAGGCAATATTTTCTTGCCTAATGTCGGACCACTAAAAGTAGCCGGTATCACAAACAGCCAGTTGAACAGCACTGTGACTGCCAAGGTCAAACGAGTTTACCAGGCCAATGTGAATATCTATGCCTCGTTATTACAAGCACAGCCCGTTAAAGTTTTTGTCACAGGTTATGCCAATAATCCGGGTTTATACGGTGGGATCGCATCAGATTCACTGTTGTCTTACTTAAGTAAGGCGGGCGGCATCGATTCAGAACGCGGAAGTTATGTTGATATTGTGGTTAAACGTAACGATCGTGTGCGTTCACGCATCAATCTATATGACTTCCTGCTTAACGGGAAACTCAGCCTTTCACAGTTTGCCGACGGCGACACCATCGTTGTCGGACCTCGCCAGCATACTGTTAGCATTGATGGCGACGTCTTCAACCGCTATGACTTTGAATTTAAAGGCAATAAAGTTTCATTGAGTGAGGCGCTGAGTTGGGCGCGCCCGAAACCCGGCGCAACTCATATGACCATCATCCGCGAGCAAGGCAGTATGAAACGCAGCGAATACTACCCGCTGAGTTCAGCGCATGGCCGGATATTGGAAGATGGCGATCGGTTACTCGTCAGTAGCGATCGTTATATCGGCACAATTCAGGTGCGTATTGAAGGGGCACACTCCGGAGAACATGCCATGGTTCTGCCCTACGGCGCAACCCTGCGCCAAGTATTGCCAAACATACGCACCAACAGCATGTCGCAAATCAATTCGATTCAGTTATACCGCCGCTCCGTGGCTGTGCGTCAAAAAGAGATGCTCAATGTCTCGCTGCAAAAACTCGAAGAGGCCTCACTTTCTGCCCAATCCTTAACAAATGAAGAAGCTCGACTACGCATGCAGGAAGCCCAGATGGTGAGTCGCTTTGTGGCTAAAGCACGTGCAGCAGTGCCAAAAGGTGAAGTCATACTCAACGAAGGCAATCTGGGGCAGACTCTGCTAGAAGATGGCGATGTCATTAATATTCCAGAAAAAACCTCACTCGTGATGATCCACGGTGGCGTACTTTTCCCAAATGCTGTGAGTTGGCAAAAAGGATTAAGTCCGAATGATTACATCAAAAAAGTGGGGGGGTTAACCCAGAAGAAAGGTGATTCAAAAATCATACTCATTAAACAAAACGGTGAAGCACTGGATGCAGAAGATGTAAAAAGTTTGCAACCGGGTGATGAGCTGATGGTCTTGCCCAAATACCAGTCAAAAAGTATCGAGGTCACAAAAGGTATTTCTACCATTCTTTATCAGTTAGCCGTGGCCGCAAAAGTGGTGTTGACATTTTAATGATAGGCATCTTCTCAGGCGGTATCTATCGCATTCCGCATCTTGCGTGTTTTCTGCCGCAGGAATGTCGAAAACTATCACTTTTATGCCCCATCCCGGAGGATATTACTCAGATTGCGGTATGGGGATATCGTCCGACTGGGGATAAAGCCAAGGAATTGGCAAAAAAATCCGGTTTATCAGTACTGCATCTTGAGGACGGTTTTATACGCTCTCTTGGGCTAGGTGTGAGCGGATGCCCCCCACTTTCAGTGGTGCTCGATACTCGGGGTATTTATTACGATGCTAATCGTTCAAGCAGCCTTGAGATGTTGATACAGCAACAATCAGAAAATCAGGCTTTTTACGACGATGCGCGGCAGGCCATGCGCATGATCGTAGAAGACGATTTGTCGAAATATAACCAGGCACCGGCTTTAAGCGAAAAAAGCGTAAATCAAGAAGCCGTGCTGGTTGTCGATCAGACTTATGGCGATATGTCCGTAATACACGGTAATGCCAAGGCTGAACAGTTTGATGCCATGCTAACCGCGGCGTTGGTCGAGCATCCTAATGCAGAGGTCTGGATAAAAATCCATCCCGATGTCTTGGAGGGTAAAAAAAGGGGCTACTTCACTGGAATACGAGCGCTGGCAGACCGAGATTCGCGGATCAAATTGTTATCACAGGACGTCAGCCCTCACTCACTGCTCCGACAAGTCAGCCACGTCTATGTAGTGACATCTCATTATGGATTTGAAGCACTGTTGGCGGGAAAAACGGTTAGCGTATTTGGTCAGCCGTGGTATGCCAGTTGGGGATTAACTGATGACCGTCATCCTCTCTCCACCACTCTTGCAACAAGGCGCGGCGTGGCCAGTCTCGAAGACTTGTTCAGCGCTGCCTACCTCAGATATAGCCGTTATGTAAATCCTGTAACCGGCCACGCTGGCACACTATTTGACGTAATAAGTTGGCTTACCATGCAACGACGTCATCAGCAACAACGCTCCGGGCAACTGTGGGCACCAGGCCTCACGCTGTGGAAACGCAGCATCCTCGCCCCTTTCGTGCGTACGTCAATCAATAAGGTCAATTTCACCAAACGCTCTTTGAGTGACACAGCTTGCGTAGTATGGGGAATAAAAGGAGAGCGGCAATGGCAGCCGGTTGCGGATAAAAAACAACTGCCGCTTTGGCGTATAGAGGACGGTTTCTTACGTTCAGCTGGGCTTGGATCAAATCTTCACCCTCCGCTTTCACTGGTATTGGATAAAAGTGGCATTTATTACGATGCGACGCGGAGCAGTGACCTTGAGCAGATGCTAAACCATAGCCTGTTGACCAAATACCAGCAAAAACGTGCAAATGCGCTGCGTGTGAATCTGGTCAGCAACAAGATCAGTAAATATAACCTGGGGGCAACATTCAGTCTGCCAGTGGAAGCTTCAGGTAAACGAATTCTATTAGTACCGGGTCAGGTTGAAGATGATGCCTCAATACTCACGGGTACAAAAGACATTCGAACTAACAGTGAGCTTCTTCGCACTGTGCGAGAGCGTAATCCGCATGCCTATATTATTTACAAACCTCATCCTGACGTATTGGCAAGAAATAGGCATGGCCATGTCACTCCTGAAGATATCGGCCGCTGGGCAGACTTTCAGGCACTGGACGCAGACATTATTCAATGTATTCAGGCAATAGATGAATTACACACGCTTACCTCACTTTCTGGCTTCGAGGCGTTGCTACACGGTAAGAAAGTGTTCTGCTATGGCATTCCTTTTTATGCCGGTTGGGGACTGACAAAGGATGAGTATGTCTGCCCTCGGCGTGTGCGAACCTTGCTCCTGACCGACCTCATTTACCAAACGCTAATCGCGTATCCATCTTATATCGACCCAAATAACCGACAACCCATCATGGCAGAACAGGCGGCCAACTATCTCGCCGCTGCACCTCGGCCTGAAATGCTTTTAACAAAAGTAAAAACGGCAAGAATAACGCGCTATTACAAAAAACTACGCCTGTTAATTCACGTGGTTTTTAAAACATAAAGTAGAAAAATTTGATTTTTTATAACAGGGAGTTATTTAAAACATGGACAGTAAGGCGCTTGCTCTATTGCTTGCAGGAAAAAAATATTTGTTGTTGCAGGGCCCTATGGGTCCTTTCTTTAGCGATCTCGCTGAAAGGCTGGAGTTACTCGGGCGGGAGGCAGTCAATGTCGTTTTTAATGGCGGAGACAGGAAATATTTAAGCAAACGCAAATATCGAGTTTATAGGAATACCCCAGCAAATTTTTCCACATGGTTAAAAGATACTTGGCAAGAGTATGACTTTGATACCATCCTATGTTTTGGTGATTGCCGTCCATTGCATCAGGTAGCAAAAGGTTGGGCTAAGGCAAAAGGCGTGCGCTTTCTGGTTTTCGAAGAAGGTTATTTAAGGCCACACTATATCACCCTTGAAGAAGGCGGAGTGAATGCTTACTCCAGACTGCCCCGCGACCCGAATTTTTATCGTCGATTGCCCAAAATGGAGCCGCCGAAGACAGTAAAGCTAAAACCCTCTACAGGCTTACGAATACGGCATGCGATGGCTTATTATCTTTCAGGGTGGCGATACCGCAATGAGTTTATCAAATATCGCCACCACAAGTCATTTTCCCCTTGGTATGAGGCCCAATGCTGGGCTCGAGCAGCCTGGCGAAAACAGTGGTATGCGATGCTGCAACGCAAAGTGTTGCCACAGTTGCAAACGGAATTGGACCAACAATACTACCTGGCTATTTTGCAGGTGTACAACGACAGTCAGATCCTTAACCATAGTCCTTACAAGGATGTCCGCGACTACATCAACGAAGTCATGTACTCCTTCGCCAATAATGCGCCGGCAGAAGAATTTTTAGTATTTAAGCACCATCCTATGGATCGCGGGCATCGACTTTATTCGCCACTGATTCACCAGTTAGGCATTAAATACGATATTGCTCATCGCGTAATTTATGTGCATGATTTGCCTATGCCAGAGTTGCTGACACATGCTAAAGCGGTAATAACGATAAACAGTACGGCAGGAATATCAGCGCTTATACACAACAAGCCGCTAAAGGTAATGGGTAATGCCCTTTATGATATTAAAGGTATCACTTATCAGGGAACCTTAGATCAATTCTGGTGTTCTGAATTTAAGCCAGAAAAGAAATTATTTGATAAATTTTGGATGTATTTATTAAGCAACACCCAGATTAATGCGGTTTATTATGGTGAGATGAAAAAAAAGAGAATCAAGAACACAGTTGAGTGTAATAATAGCTTGAAAAATCTGTACTGTAGTACAG
>NZ_MRWD01000106.1 GCF_002093625.1 Rouxiella silvae
AATGCACAGCTACCACATCCTATTTCAGCGGCCATACAAATATTTTTATTCAACTTTAACTTCTGAATTATCCATCTAAGTGCATTATGTCCAACAAAAGAAAACTGACCCTCATTTTGTACAAAATCTTTTCCCAAGACATGTTTCAGACAAGACTGAAACAGAGTGCCATCACTCACACTGCTGTGTATCGTATTATAGGCCTGCACAGTACCACTTATACTGTCATTATTTATCAGTATGCGTTGTTTCATGTTTTAATCCGCAATCAATCATTTGTTCAATACAAAACGGAGTGGATATAAATTTCCGATGACTACTTTCAGTCAGAAACGATATGAGGTTTTCGGGTGTCATTATCTTTTCAAGCGTTTCATACAATGTGTCAACGTATTCCTGAAGCGCCATACCAGAAATAGACTTATCAATATCCTCCCGAAATTTGAGTTCTGTTCCCAATTTCTGGAGAAGATATTTGGTGAAATCGATGCCGTTTCGTGGCCGAAATGCAAATGAGATGTGCAATGAATGGCTACCGCAGGGCTCAGGGGCATGCCAGTAGCCCCTGGGCAGGTACAGGAAGTCATTTTCTTCCAGTGTCAGGCTTTCTGAGGGGGGCGAAGATGGGGGAGGCAATTCGTGTTTATTGTCACTGACCGGAGAGTTGAACGTGGGTGTCCATATATTCCATTTTTTTTTGCCGCTGAGCTGAAAAATCAGCGTCTCACTATTATCCCAGTGAGTAGTAAATCCCTTGCTGCTTCCGGTACTGAAGAATGCAGTAGCTCCTGTTCGCTCCTGAAATTCCGTGGCTATAGCACCGGCAAGATGACCAACCTGTGCAGATAAATCCTCGATGAAATCGATGGCCAGAGTTACACCAGAACTTACCGCTTCCATAACTCGTTCGGGCGCAATTTTTACGATGCGCTGACCAAGAGCTGTGGGCCCTTCCTCGTGATAACCTGCGGGATTTAAGGGTTTTCCATCCTGGACAAGGCGACAACGGGGGAAGGACAATCGGCGTGTGTTCAGAATGTCCTGCAGATCGCCAAGGGTCAAAATGCTTCCTGCAGCGGTTTCGGCTAACCGCGTTCGGTAAAGAGTCTTTTGTGAATAATGAGACAGTAAATCCCTGTAATTATCAGCCCCCAGAAGAGACGACAGGGTCGGAGGTGCTGGAGTTCGAGTCATATCAACCTCTCTCGGTGAATGCGTCTGGATAAGTTTTTGCGTAATAGCCCTGCATCTCCACTTCTTCCAGCGACAGGGCGTTTTTAAGATGCCATGACCATAACAGTATGGGCGCCACTAGGATCACTGCTATACCAGACAGAACTGCGAAAGGAATGACTCCGAGCCAGTGCATATACCAGCCTGCAATAATGACACCGAAGGGATTTGCAAGGCTTGAGAGGAATGCAGCCATCGCACTCATCCGTGTCCGGTAGTTCCCTGGAGTAGCCGTGGCACGTAGGGTACTCAGGTTCACATTGATAAAAATAAATGCCAGACCACTAAAAAATGCGAGTCCTATTGAAAGGTAGATAGTCGGTGCCAGCACGGTACCGATGACACTACAACCCAAGAGTAGAAACCCTGTAACAACATTCCAGAACCGTCCAATGCAGCTCTGCAGCAGAGTATTAAGGTACAGACTGCCTGTGAGCAGGCCGAGAGCAAACGAAAATTCATATGCCCCTAGATAAGAAGCGCTCAGATGAAGTTCAGTACTGATCCAGTAAGGAATCGTGACAGAAAAAAAGGGAAACATAGTGAAATTGATCAAGGCAGAAATAATAGCAATATGCAGTTCTGGCTTTACACGATACATAGCCGTGAATCCGCCACGCGTTTTACTGAACCAGCTTTCATGCTCACAGATTGCCGATGCGGTCAGAGATCCTTTTCCCATAAGTCGAAGAAATGTCAGTGCTGACGAGCTCTGAAGAAGGGCTGCAGTAAACAGTGCAAATCCAATACTGACAAAAGATATCAGTGTTGCTGCAATTACAGGTCCCGTCAGCATAATTACCGAGTTGATGGCTGAGCGACGGGAAATTGCCATGGATACATATCCTTCTCCAACCAGATCCGGAATAAGTCCCATAATCGTGGGTTCTCTGACTGCAATGACCGCACTCATACTGATAAGACCCACGGTTACAGCAGCCAGATGAAACTCCCCGCCAACGCCGGCAAGGCAGAACAGCGACATTATCGCCAGAATGATTATCTGGCAGATGAATATGAATTTAACCCTGTTGAACTGATCGCCAAGTGAGGCAAGAAATGGCTTGAGATATACCTCCGCAGCCACTGAAAAGGCAATCAGTGATGAAAATGCAACAGCAGAATTAGTTTCCTGCAGACACCACCATGCCAGAGCTAGGCGAAAGATATGCCCGGAAATCTGGCTGAGAGAGGTACCGGTCTGCAGCAGAAAAAAAACGGGTCCGAGGCTTTGAAAGCGATCAGTCATCATGTAAAGCATCCATGTTCTGTAATCGTAGTTTTTCAGCCTGTGTGAGCCCCATTACCCCGCCTTTCAGGCTAAAAGCCTCTCTGAAACCCTGGTCCTGGAGAAACAATGCCGCCCGGAGGCTGCGGCTACCAGATTTACAGTAACAGACGATGGGGTGATCGCGAGGAAGCATATCAATATGATCCGGGAGCTCCCGTAAAGGGATGTGCAGACCTCCTATAGAAAAGAATTCCCGCTCTGCTGACTCCCTGACATCCAATAACAGCATTTCAGGCCGGCGTATCTTCATCTCCAGTAAAAGGGATAAATCAATATTCTCAGAAGACTCTGGTGGATTGTTTTTTACCGCAGACGTGATATTCCGGCGAGGCTTTAACCGCAGCTGGGAGGTGCGGTTATTAAGAGCATCCCATGTCATGACTCTGTCACTGAGAACCTCACCTAGGCCTGTGACCAGTTTCAGGACCTCTCCAGCCTGCAAAGTACCGAGAACGCCGGGTAATACACCAAGAACGCCAGCATCACTGCAGTTTTCTCGTAATTCGGCTTGCGGTGGCTCGGGAAATAGATCTCGATAGCTAAGCACTTCCTGATCCTTTCCAGGATAATGGAAAACCGCCAGCTGTCCTTCGTACTGAAAAATAGAGGCATAGACCAAAGGGGTTTTTAGTTCGCCACAGATGTCATTGAGCAGATATTTCGCATCAAAATTATCCGTGCAATCAACAACAATGTCGAACCGCCGGACAAGAGTTCTAGCATTCTCCCTGCTGACTTTTTCCGGAAAAATCTCAATGGAAATAAAGGGGTTCAGCGCGCTGATACGTTCACCAGCCTTTTCTGCTTTACTCTCCCCGATATTTCTATGACTGAACAGCACCTGACGTGGGAGGTTACTACAGCTAATCGTATCGTGATCGGCAATCCCAATATGGCCAATACCGGCACCGGCGAGGTACTGTAGACAAGGAGCGCCAAGACCACCGCTCCCAATAACGAGGACCCGGGCAGCTTTCAGCTTCAACTGCGTCTGTTCGTTAAAACCGGGCAATGAGAAATGCCTTAAGTAGTATTCCTTTTCATCAGTAGATAATGAGTGTTGCATTTTAGCCTCCAGCTACAGCGGCAATGATTTGAATTCGCGAGTTTTCCTGCACCGGCATTGTTAAATCGTCAATCATCTCGTCATTAACAAAGATGTTTACGAAATTTCTCACCGTGCTGTCGTTGTTAAAGATCTGGGTTTTCAGCATGGGATAGCTTTGCACAAGAGACTCCAGAGCTTGCCCGAGCGTCAGAGCCGGACAGACAAATTCATCTGTCAGCGTGGTGTACTGCATCAACTGCCTCGGCAGAATTAATTTAGCCATAATGTATTTCCTCCCCCATCATCCTTACGATGCCCTTGCCTGTCTCGGTCAACTCCTTCATTTCCATTAACTGAGTCATGCATCCTGCGTAGTATTTCTCCAGAAAGAAAAGTCGTTCAGCTTCCTCTGAAGAAATGCAACCGTTGGTTTTCTTTCTCCTGTAATACACAAGCGTGCAGGCGGCAAAATGCGAAGCAAAAATGACCCCTCGGGCATCTTTGTTTTTGGTTCCGGAGGGCAACGTGTAATATTTTTCCTGGGTAGCCTCATAAAAATGGTTCATTTCACAAAGCATCCCCAACCAGACATGTGCATTTTCATGGATCAGGACTTCGGCTAGCCAGTGTTCACTCTTGAAAGCTTTATCACCTAAAAAAATCACTTGCGGGATATGATGATTGGTCAGACTGACCATATTTTTCCCCGCACTGAGTTTTCTGTAATTGACCGGCAATGAGAAGTAGATCTCCCATTCGGGGACAATGGTAATAATCGCTCTAATGGCTTCGTTAACCGCGAGTTCTTCTTGCGCAGAAAGCATGGCATATTCCGGATATTCAATTCCCAGTGCAGCATTCCTGTGTTGCACTGGGGCTTCAATTACATCCGGACTGAGGTAATCAGCAATCCGCGTAAAAACATTCAGCGCAATATGACGATAATGCGCTGTTAAAGTAATCAGAATTTGTGCATTAAAGGAGCCAGAGATCATTGGCACGCCACATATTTTGTCGATAAGGCTAATTGACGGGGTATTCATGGGAACTCCTGGTGGTCAGAAATGGCTGTTCACGGAAAAAACTCACTACATCACGACTTTTTAGCCGATATTTATCCATCTGGCTGAACAGGTCGCAAAGAGCCTGATTTTGACCATTCATCAGAACGTGAGATCTTTTTTTCAGGTAGCTGACTGTACGATCGCCAAACCACATATTCGTCAGTTCTTCCATTATCTGACGGCATATTTCAGGCGTTAGAATTGATAAATCGACAGCATCATTTAGCAATGATTCCAAGTGGACAAGAGGTTCGCTTACCGGAAACCAAGGTGTTTCTGTGCTATGCACCAAGGCAACATAATCGTCCGGTAAATCTTCATTCTCAACGAACTGCTGAAAAACAGAACCATAGCCCTGCATTCCCAATGCGTGCATCTCTGCGGCCCTGATGGCCCCCATTGAGCTCAGTCCTCAGACCTGCCAGCCGAGACTCAGCGCATTTTTGATCTCGACATGGGACACCGCGGGAAAGTCGTGATAGGTTCCATCCACGATAACAATGATAGACGGTAATTCCTGCTCGATAAGCTGTTGAATGTCTCCACGTCTTACCGGAGGTAACACCTGGGTGCGAGGCGGGATAAAGTCACTCAGCTCTAGGTTGTAAGATGTGGGGCCGATATAAAGGAATAGAGTATCGTTATGCATCTTTACACCCAAAACGTAGCTTTTTGCGACGGAAAGCTTCCAAGAAGCGTGGTCCAACTCTCTGCATCTCGCTTTCGATAAACTCAGCATATGGCACAACCACACGCGCCACACTGAATGGAAAACCTGGTGGACTGAGTTCGTATACAAAACAATGATGTATGTCCTGATCCGCCATTCGGGTTTTAATACCCAGCCAAAGAGCATCCAGAGTATCCGGTGGAGAAAAGAACTCTTCTTCATCGAGGAAGGAAGTTATACGATCACTGCTCAGTATCGTACTTCGAAGGTCACTGACAATTTCTTGTTCATTTAACTTCGAATTAGCCTGATAAAAGTTAATTCTTTTGACAATATCATCCCGTCCGCCGTGAATATGGGTTAGCCGGCTCTGTGCTGCCTCAGTTATCGCCCGGGTTGCTGCAATTTCTGCATCGGGATGCAAACCATAGCCATCCGCGACAGAAATCGGACTGTCGATATCAGGCTCGAGAACAAAGGCAGAGTAGAATGGCAATTTCCAGATATTGGTTGTTTTACGTAGCGCTAACAGCAAACCGGCAGCCTCGACTTTCTGACGCAGCAGTCTAACCACTTCTGGCTCTGTTGAAATATCCACAAGAGCTGAGTGATGATAAAGGCTGTCAAACGATTTAACATCACGCTCAAGGACTTCGCATACTCCGTGAACTACGGCCTCTATCAGGGAATTCCCTGAGCAAAGACCATTTGTTGTTGTACCACCATAAAACGAGCGCTGACCTTCGAGATTAACTGGGTGAAAAATGAGCTCTGCGGGAATTAATGCGGTTAATCCGCTGATGATATCGGTGGCTTCAACGCAGTTAACTTCTTCATCCTGCGAGAAAGTTATACCCAGTTTCGTACCAAAGGCGGAGAATGGCAGGCCTGGCGGTAGAGAAGCCTGAACATCCTTGAGCTGGCATTTTTTGATGCGGTGTTGATGCTTTTTACCTTCGGCCAGAGAGAACTCTATAGACTCCATGAACGCGCCAATTTTTGCTTCACTGGCCAGAAGCCCTTTTCCATTGTGTACATTCAGCGACCCACGGGCAGCATAAGGTCTAATTCCTGCATACACAGGCATACCAATTTTATCGAGCCAGGTGATATCTGTTACCCTTGTCACCCCCATTGTTCTGGCTACTTGTCGCGCAAGCACCAGAGACTCTTCCGCAGTACGAATCCTCATACTTGAACTGAGTTTGTACATACCATCTCCTGTATTAAAACTGCTCTGTAATATTCAACAGAGCAGTATATTTTGCTCAATATTAATTAATCGTCGTAGGTAATCAGATCGTTGTTTGCGTTATGGCCTCCTAAGCCACCACCAATGCCAACCGCGGCTTGTTGCTCAAAAAACTCCACAAGTTCAGAGGAAATATCTTCAGAGATATTCAGGTTCAGAGAGTTCGAAGTCTCATTCATAATTTAAACCTCATTAATTTCGATTAATAATGTAATAAACCAGAGCCATTATTTAGCCCCTATCGAGAGT
>NZ_MRWD01000107.1 GCF_002093625.1 Rouxiella silvae
TAAATCAAAATCAGTGGTCACGTGTTGTGGCTTTTGTGCTTTATCGCCCTTATCACCGCCCCCGTTTGGGGGAGGTTAGGTGGGGGTTAGGTGACTCAGGTTCTCGATAAATAGCCAGACTCTTGAGCGGCTGCTCCCCCATCCCTGCCTTCCCCCGCTGAAAAGAGCGAGGGAAGGGGCTAAATCAAAATCAGTGGTCACGTGTTGTGGCTTTTGTGCTTTATCGCCCTTATCACCGCCCCCGTTTGGGGGAGGGTTAGGGGGGACGACGGTGACTTAGGTTCTGAAGAAATAGCCAGACGCTTCAGCCGCTGCTCCTCCATCCCTGCCTTCACCCGTTGAGGAGAGCGGGGGAAAGGGGCTAAACCAGAAACCGGTGCTCAGGTGTTGTGGCGTTTGTGCTTTATCGCCTTTATCACCTCCCCCGTTTGGGGGAGGGTTAGGGTGGGGGAAAGGCGTCTCCGAAAAAACATTGAGATGCTGAAGAAAGAACTGCGTTACCAATGCCCCATTTCCGCATGATATTTTTTCTGAACCGGCATTACGGCACGAAATAAACCTGTGTATTGAGATACTGAATCAAATTCCGACAGCGCCCGAATTAATTGATGAGGTAAACCATGCACAATGTATTAAACACCCAATCTATCACTGAAGATGATATCGACTGGCTTGCGCTGCGTGAAGAGCACGTGCCGCGGGGCATAGTCACGGCACACACTCTGGTGGTAACGAAGGCTAAAGGTTCTGAGGTCTGGGGTGACGACGGTCGGCGTTATCTTGATTTTGTCGGTGGTATCGGGGTATTAAACGTTGGGCATAACCATCCTGAAGTGGTTAAAGCCGTGCAGCGTCAATTAGAAAATGTCTCACACGCCTGCTTTCAGGTTGTCGCTTACCCTCCTTATATCGAGTTGGCAAAACGACTGAATAAAGTGGTAGGGAAGGGCGAGCATTATAAATCTGTGCTGTTCACTTCCGGCGCCGAGGCGGTAGAAAATGCCATCAAAATTGCGCGTTCCTTTACTGATCGCTCCGGCGTTATCGTATTTGACGGTGCTTTTCACGGCAGAACCTTATTAGGTTGTGCGCTTACCGGCATGAGTCAGCCTTATAAACAAAACTTCGGGCCTTTCCCCGGTGATATTTATCGCATTCCTTATCCGAATGCGTTTCACGGTATTACTCCCGAAGATTCGCTTAACGCATTAGATAAACTGTTTGCCACGCAAACCTTGCCCGACCGCGTGGCGGCAATCATGATTGAGCCGGTGCAGGGCGACGGTGGATTCTTGCCTGCGCCAAAAGCCTTTATGCAGGCACTGCGTGACTTAACCCACAAGCACGGCATTTTATTGATTTGCGATGAAGTGCAAACCGGCTTTGGTCGTACGGGAAAAATGTTTGGTTTTCAGCACTCTAATATCACCCCTGACCTGATTACCGTGGCCAAAAGCCTCGGCGGTGGCCTGCCTATTTCAGGCGTGGTGGGCAAAGCAGAAATCATGGACTCACCGACGCCGGGCGGCCTCGGTGGCACATATGGCGGTAACGCTTTGGCCTGTGCTGCCGCGCTTGCCGTACTTGATGTCCTGGAAAACGAGCGCTTGCTTGAACGTTCGGTAAAACTGGGCCAACAACTTGAGGCCCGACTGCGTCAATTAGCGGAGAAGTATGCCTGTATCGGCGAAGTCCGCGGTGTGGGTTTTATGCAGGCGGTTGAAATTGTCGACTATGACACCGGTAAGCCAGACGCAGCCTTGACGGAAAAGATCCTCCACTGCGCCTGCGATGCTGGACTGTTGCTGATTAAATGCGGCCTGTATCGCAACACTATTCGCTTCCTCGCGCCGCTGGTCACCACCGATGCGCAGTTGGAAGAGGCGATGCATATCTTTGATATTGCACTGGCGCGCGGAACCGGCCGTCTTGACTGATTTTTTCTAACTATTTCATAAACTTTGATTAAATAATCGGCGTAATAACTCTCTGTGTCTGGCTCTGGTATTGAGACATAAAATCATGATATACCCTAGTGTATTAATCATGGATTAAATGTAATTTCAGGGTCGAATCAGGCGCAGAGGGAATCCTGCTCTTTATTCCCGGTCGACGCTCAAGAAGACAGTGAGGTGCTATGAACGGCTTTTTAAAACTTGATCGTATCGACATAAATATACTGGTTCAACTGCAAAAAGACGGTCGAATCAGTAACGTTAACTTGGCCGATACGGTAGGCCTCTCCCCAAGTCCTTGCTTGCAGCGCGTGAAGCGCCTTGAAAGCGCGGGGTACATTACTGGCTATGAGGCACACGTTAACCTGCCTAAAATCACCGACTCCGTTACCGTGTTTACCGAAGTCACTTTGCAAGGGCATCGTCGAGAAGAGTTTTCAAAGTTCGAGAACTGTATCCGCGAATATGACGAGCTTATCGAGTGCCATCTGATTACCGGCGGTTATGATTATCTGCTGCGTTTCATCACCCGCAGTATTGAACACTATCAGGAAGTCATAGAATCTTTACTTGATAAGAATATTGGTATCGACAAGTATTTCAGCTATATCGTTATCAAATCCCCGATAATCAAAAGCAGTGTACCTTTGCGTACGTTGCTCACCCAGCAAATGCAAAACACCAATTAATCTCATCTTATTCTGATTACCCTCGGCATTAAAAAAGCGTCGAGGGCTTTTATTTCAACTTAATGTGCCTTTTTTTACACTTTTATGGTTTATTTTCATTTTGTGATCAAACTCATTCTTGATTGCTGAGTAAGAAACGAATATGGTTTATTCAATCAGCCTGATTTATGTATGGGCATAAAGAAATTTCCTATCTCGATAGATCCTCAGTGAGGGAGAAGACGCTTAAAAAGTTATGGCAAGGTTAATGAGTGGAGGTGATGAATGGTGTTAACCCGAGATTTTCTGCGTAACGCAGACTGTAAAACAGCATTCGGCAGCATCGATGAGTCAATGTTATTGACCTCAGAACAGCGCTCGGCCTCGCTCGACTGTACCTTGGCGAGAAGACCGGACAACAGCCCGGTGTGGATATTCGGCTACGGTTCTTTGATGTGGAATCCTATCTTCGACTCCGAAGAGTCTTGTCCTGCCACCCTTAACGGTTTCCATCGCGCTTTTTGCCTTCGTTTAACCGCGGGTCGAGGCACACAGGCTCAGCCAGGTCGTATGCTGGCGTTGAAAGAGGGCGGCAGCACCACCGGCCTGGCATTCCGCCTGCCGGAAGAAAAACTGCGTGAAGACCTTGAGCTGTTGTGGAAGCGTGAGATGCTCACCGGCTGCTATAATCCGACCTGGTGCGACCTTGAACTGACGGACGGTAGAACGGTGACTGCGTTAGTGTTTATTATGAACCCGCTGCATTCGCTGTTTGAAGCCGACACTAGCTATCAGGTTATCGCGCCACTCATCGCTAAAGCCAGCGGCCCACTGGGCACGAATGCGCAATATCTTTTCTCGCTTGAACAAGAGTTAAAAAATTACGGCATGCGGGATGACTGCATGAGCGAATTAGTCAATCAGGTAAGATTTTTATTAGGCATTGACGCCCCGTTGTCGGGTATTACCCTCACTTAAAAGCCCTCATCTGCCGTGCAAATAATGCCTTTCTTACGAGAAAGGCTTTTTTTTACTTTATGAATTGAACTTTTACACAAAACAGTCAAACCCCCGTATTCCCTAGGGTTGCAATTGCATACCTCCTGCTCATAATGTGAATCGATCTAATAACCATTCTCATTATCTTTTATTTCAGGGAAACGTATGCACGCGCAAAAACCGGCTAAGCGGGCGCTTTCGACGCCACAGAAGCTGCTATCCGTCTCAATTTCAGCTGCACTTGCTTTGGTCAGTATGCCGCTATTGGCCGCCGCGAGTACCGCCACCGGCGCCGGTTCGACCAGCGCGAAAAGCGGCGATACCCTCACCGTCACCGCCGTACCCCAGCAGTTTACTTCTGGCGGAGACCAACTGCTTCCAGCCTACCTCGATGGCGGTTTTGCCAACGGCGGACGTCTGGGTTTTTTAGGTGAGCAGAACGCGCAAAATGTGCCTTTTAGCGTGGTGAGCTATACCTCTAAACTGATGCAGGACCAGCAGAGCCGTACCTTGGGTGACGTGCTGAGCAATGACGCCTCGGTGCAAACCGCCAATGGCTATGGTAATTATGCGGAGACCTTTGTCATTCGCGGCTTCCCGCTTGACGGCGATGACGTGTCCTACGGCGGGGTGTACGGCATTCTTCCCCGCCAGATAGTGCCGCTGGAGCTGGCCGAAAGGGTGGAATTGCTCAAAGGCTCAAGCGCCTTTATGAACGGCGTTCCTCCTGGCGGAACGGGCGTCGGCGGCAGTGTTAACGTTGAACCTAAACATGCAACAGATGCCCCTATTAACCGCGTTTCCGTTGATTATGGCTCCTCTTCACAAACCGGCGGCTCGCTAGATTTGGGGCGTCGCTTCGGGGATAACAATCAGTTTGGCGTGCGCGTGAACATGGTGCATCGTGAAGGTGATACCGCCATCGATAATGAGAAAAAACGTCTTACCATGGGGTCGATTGGCCTGGACTATCGTGGCGATCGATTTCGCACCTCGTTTGATTTCGGCGTTACTAAGCAAACCATTCACGGCGGCCGCCCAGTGGTTTATCTCGGCTCCGCCACTGAAATTCCTTCTGCGCCAAAATCGACCAGTAACTACGGCCAGCAGTGGGCCTATACTGACATGACCAATGAGTTTGGCCTGTTGAAAGCCGAGTATGATCTCACCGATAATTGGACCGTATACGCCGCGGGTGGGGCGAATCATGACCATGAAGACGGTATCTACAGCTCGCCGACGCTCACTGACAACAGCGGTGACTCATCGTCCAGCCGCATGACGGTGCCTTATCGCTCGGACAGCGTTTCCGGTCAGGCCGGTATTCGCGGCAAGTTTGATACCGGCTTTATCAGCCACAGCGTGAACTTCGGCGTAAGCTCACTTTATCGCAAAGTGCGCAGCGCCTACACGCTGAGCAGCAGCTCAATTATCAGCAATATCTATGACCCAGTTTCTGTAAATCAGCAACCGGGCACGCTATATACCGGTGGTGATATGTCAGGTCCGGGCGTCACTAACCGCACGCGTTCCGAAGGCGTGATGCTTTCAGACACCCTCTCAATGCTTGATAATCGGCTACAGTTGATCGCCGGTTTACGCCGTCAAAATGTGATGGTCATGAACTATGACTACACCGGCGCCGCCAGCTCAAGTTTCGACCAAACCAAAGTCACACCAGCCTTTGGTCTGGTCGTCAAGCCGTGGGAGCACGTTTCGTTTTATGCCAACCACATTGAGGCGTTGCAGTCGGGTGAAACCGCCGGCACCACTTACAACAGCGTATTGGTGACTAACGGCGGCCAGGTTTCAGGCATTGAAACCTCCAAGCAAAACGAAGTGGGTGTTAAGGCAGATTTTGGTCGCGTAGCCACCTCGTTGGCGTTCTTCGAGATAACCAAACCGGTCGGTATGTACACCCGCAATGGCAATAATACCTATACCTACGGTAACTATGGCGAAGTGCGCAACCGCGGCGTTGAATTGAATCTGTTCGGTGAACCGCTGCTGGGCGTTCGCGTCAACGGCAGTGCCACCTTTATGGACCCGGACATGACTAAAACGCAGGACGGCGCTTACAACGGCAACGACGCCGTGGGCGTTCCGCGCTATCAGTGGGTGGTGGGAGGAGAATGGGACCTGCCGGGCATGAGCGGCCTCACGGCAACCGGCAAGGTTATCCGCACCGGACCACAGTATGCCAACGAAGAAAACACCCTAAAGGTTGATGCCTGGACGCGTCTTGACCTCGGCCTGCGCTACGTTATGCCGGTTAAAGACAGCACGTTAACCTGGCGTGCAACGCTAGAAAATGTCACCAACGAGAAATATTGGGCGTCGGCCACCGGGGGTTATCTGACTCAGGGCGATCCGCGTGAGTTCAAGCTTTCGGCGACTTACGATTTCTAATCACTCGCTCGTTAACCTGCGGGGATATTTACCGCAGGTTATTTTCATTAAAGCCAAGCCTAAACGTTACGTCTAACTGTTATTTACGTACGGTACAAAAGCTATTTTTATTATTATTCGCTCATAACTATTTTATATACTCCACGCGACGTAACTCCTCTTGCTAATAAAC
>NZ_MRWD01000010.1 GCF_002093625.1 Rouxiella silvae
CTGTTAAGGGTGTGCTTTATCAATGACTGTATTTTATAGCAGAGGTGAGTTATGTCGATAATAGAGGTAGGGAATAAAGATATTTATAATGATACTTTTTTCCATACGTTGCAGTATTTGAAATCTACGGAAGCATATCGTCACTTCCTTGAGTTCTCTCGCAGCGCCGGCCATTTTCCTCTGGCCGATTATCAGAATGAAAAGATTGAAGTCTGGTGCAGTAACGACTATCTGGGAATGGGGCAGGATCAGCAAGTTATTAATGATTTTAAGGCTTCACTGAGCCGGTATGGTGCGGGTTCTGGGGGGTCACGTAATATCTCGGGGAACACCCTGGCGCACGTAGCTCTGGAAAAGAGATTGGCCGATCTTTATCAGCGAGAGAGTGCTCTGGTTTTTAATAATGGATATTTAGCCAATACGGAAAGTTTAGGTGTTCTGGTCGGGCTATTTGATAACATTAAGGTTTACTCCGATGAACTGAATCACCGCTCTATTATTGAGGGGCTTAAAAAGAGTAAGGTCGAGAAGTATATATTCAAACATAATGATTTAAAACATCTAGAGATTGGGCTTTCTCTTGAGCCTTTTGAACGGCCTAAGATTATTGTGTTTGAGTCTATTTATTCCATGGACGGTGATTTCGCACCCGTCGAAGAGATTGTACGCTTGGCCAAGAAATATAATGCCTTAACCTTTATCGATGAAACACATTCTTTCGGCGTATTAGGTGAGCGCGGATTAGGATTAATTGAAGCGCTACAGGTTAGAGATATTGACTTTATTCAGGGTGGGTTTGGTAAGGCTATAGGCACCACGGGCGGGTTTATTGTCGGCGACAGAGATGCGGTTGACTGCATCCGCAGCCTTGCTCCCGGTTTTATCTTCACTACATCACTGCCACCGGCATTACTGGAGGCTACGCTGACCAGCATCAATAAGGTAGTAGCCGCCCCCGGCAGGCGAAAGAAATTATTTCTAAACGTGCGCCATTTGAAAGCAGCACTGCGTCGGCACCAGATTGATTTTATTGATGCAGAAAGCCATATCCTGCCCATTATTATTCCTGGATTAGCCAGAATAAAAGCCGTCTCCGATAAGCTTCTCAAGCAGTTTAAAATTTATGTGCAACCCATTAATTATCCTTCCGTACCGCGCGGACAAGAGCGTTTTCGCGTGACCGTGACGCCGGATCATTCACTTGAGCAGATAGAGCGTTTTGCCTCCGCCTTAAAAAGCGCACTCGATCTTTCCTGAGGAATTAAAAATGAGAATTGAAAAAGTTAGCAATTATATCGGTGCAGAAATTCATGATGTTTCTATTCGCGATATTCGTGTACCTGAAGTTCGCGACCGCGTACTGCATGCATTACACGAAAATGAACTGCTTATTTTTAAAGGGCTCGATATTTCCCCTGGGGAACAGGTTGAACTGGCACGTGTAATCGGGGAACCAGTACCCTTTGTAATGAGTCAATATCGTCACCCTGAACACCCGGAGATAATGATCTCCTCCAATGAGGTGGTTAACGGTAAGGCTTACGGTGTGCCGAGAGTGGGTAATTTCTGGCATCAGGATTCGTCTTATACCGATAATCCGACGACCTACACGCTGTTGCACGGTATCAATATTCCGCAATGGAGCGGGGACACGCTTTTTTCCAGCGCGGGGAATGTTTATGACAGGCTCTCACCGCATTGGAAAGACAAAATTGCCGGACGTGATGCGGTTCATACGGTCAGGAAACGTTTTAAAATCCGCCCAGAGCACGCCGGATATTCTATTACCGAATTAATGAAAAAGGCCGATGAACTCCATCCTCCCGTCACTCATCCACTGGTGAAAATCGATCCCTATACCAAACTACCGTATTTATACGGTGCTAAAGACTATCTCGACTACGTTATTGGTTTTGATGCCAATGAAAACCAGGAGTTTCTCAATTTAGTCGAAGCGTTAGTCACCGATCCTGGTCATGGCTATCGACATAAGTGGACTAAGGGCGACCTGCTGCTGTGGAAAACCGAGACGGCCTACCATGCAGTGACCGACGTCGAAGATAATCAGTCAAGAACAGTTCACCGAGTGGCGGTGAAATAATGACGCGCGCAGGCATTATCGCGTTTGAAACCGTCATCCCGCCGGGCAACGTGTCCCGGCAGGATATTGCACGGCTGTCGGGTGTGGACGCTAAAGAGCTGGAGGAAATTCTTCCTGCTCCTTTTCTCTCTGTATTCGACACCGACAAAAGCGATTGGGAGTATGCGACCGAGGCTGCGCGGAGGGTGCTGGATCAGAAGAATGTGGCTGCATCGCAGCTGGACTGGATTATCTACTGCGGCTCCGGCGTGTGGGATAAGCCTTTTTGGTCTCCCGCCGCCAAAGTCGCAGAACAGTTAGGTGCGACTCAGGCGCACTGTTTTGAAGTCGTTAACTTCTGTAATGCGGGGGCAACGGGTATTGCCATTGCTACCGGCTGGGTTAATGCCAATCCCGAGAAAACGGCGCTGGTGATTATCTGCGATCGGTTAAGTGGTTTGATAGACCATGCTGACTCCGCATCTCGTGCCTTGTTTAATTTTGGCGATAGCGCGACGGCGCTGCTGGTTGGCGTCGAACGTCCTTTGCTTACTCTGTCGGCCTGCGATATGCAGACTGACCCGACATGGTGCGATATGTATCAGGGGGAGTATCGCCAGGGGCGGGTGTTTGCGCGTAAAAACTATACCCGTAAAGGCCTGCTGCAGGTGTATGTGGAGATGCTCAGCCAATTACTTGACCGCAGCCTGTCGAAAACGAGTCTGAATTTGCTCGATATTAGATTTTTGCTCATTAATCAGGGCGATATCAATGTCCATAACGCCTTGCTTACGCGACTGGCATTGCCCAGTGAACGCAGTGTATTTAACTATCATGCCAACGGTCATCTGGGCGGCGGTGATAACTGGATAGCGCTGCGCCAACTGCTGAAAACGCAACGATTGCAAAAGGGCGACATGCTGGCGATGGCTACCAGTGCGATGGGATTCAGCTGGGGAATTTCCCTGTTTGAGGTGACTCGATGAAAATACTGATTTTGCACCAGGCCCCTTTCAAAAAGATGCGCTATGACCATGTCATCGATCACCAGCAGCATCAGGTCACCTATATCGGATTAGCGAAGCATCTGAGTGACCTGCCTGAGGCGTTGCGTTATCAAAAAATAGTGCTCCCGCCCGCGGCGGAAAAGAATCTGGTGTCTGAAGTGCTGGCTCGGGTGAGTCCAAGTGATGACTACTCCTCACTGCTTGCCCTGTCGGAATATGGCATCCTTGAGGCTTGCCATATTCGCGCAGAACTGGGGCTGGCCGGACCGTCCTATGAGCAAATCGAAGTGGTTCGAGACAAGGTAAAAATGAAGCAGCGGATTGCTGCTCGGGGCACACTGCGTTACCCGCGTTTTATTGATGCTCCAGAGCAAGTTATCCAGGGAGGCTGGAGGGGGAAAACGATCAGTAAGCCGCGTGACGGGGCTTCGAGTCAGGGGATCACCCTGCATGAAAGCTTTGCGGCAGCGGTGGAGTATGTTGAGGATAAAACGGGATGGAACAACTACGAGCTTGAAGAGTTTATCGATGCACCGCTTTATCATTTTGACGGCGTGGTTATCGCAGGGGAGGTTCAGCACCTGCTGGCCAGTCGCTACATCAATTCACCGTTGAAGTACCTCGCCGGTGTGCCAGTGGGATCTTTCCAGGTGGTGCTAAACGATACGTTTCGCCGGTTCATCGATGAAGTGATTGCCGCACTTGGAATAGTGCGCGGTTGCTTTCACATCGAGGCATTTTACGATGGAGAAACATGCATATTTCTTGAGGCTGCCAATCGCCTCGGCGGTGCCCGTATCGTAGAGACCCACCGCTCAAGAACCGGCGTGCATCTGCCTTCGGTGGAAATAAGCGATTACCTTGCACTGCCTTTGCCTCGTCAACAGCCGGCTTCAACGCACTATTTTGGATTTTTGCTCTATCCAGCTCATCACTCGCTCGACGCGCAAACGCTGAATATCCCTGAGGGAATATTGGGCAGCCCTCATCTGGTCAGTTTTCAACGTACAGGCGCACAGGCCGATATTCTTACCTATAACGAAGACCTTCTGCCTCTGTCACTGATTGCTCGCGCAGAGACGCCACACCAATTACAACTCTTCCTGCAGCGATGTTTAACGGAAATTTCGACTCACTGAGTTCACCGAAAAACACAATTTATCCAATAACTTTAGCAGGGTGACATCATGCAATTTTTGACCGATCGTATTATCACGCTGGCGGCGCTGTTCGACGATTTACAACAACACGCCGAGTGGGCGGATCCCCTCACGGCCAGGCAGGCTGAGCAGATCAGGGCGCTGCTGGATGCAACGGCGTTAGAGCAGGTGGTGCAAATAAGGCTAGGAAATGTGCATGCACTTCCGTGGGTCTATTATCCCTACACCAACGAGGTAACCGAATTGTTGCCGCTCGGGTCTGTAACCTTGAAAAGCGCCAGTCTGGAAGGTGAGGTGCGCGGAGTGCTGCTCGCGTGGCTGACCGGTAATCAGGTCTCTCTGGCCAGCGGTTTTGAACCATTTTGGCAGCAAATAATTGAAAGAGCATCTCGACTGAAGACGTTTGCGCCGTTCAATCTTGCGCTGACCCATGCGCCGCAAGACTCTACGCCGGTCATTTTTATTCCCGAACAGACCCACGCCAGCGTGCAGGGGAAAGCTGGGATCCGCTATCAGGTTGCTCCGGGAGCCAGCGCGCCTTATGCACTGTCGGTGGATTTACTGGATGCCTGGAGCGCACCGCTGATTGTAAAAGTGCATCACGCAGGCGTTTCCCTAAGTGAAGCTCGCCGTCAATTAAGTCCCGACGAACGTCGCCAGCGGCTCGACAGTCGGCTGCGTTTCCTACTCTATAAGACCCAACGGCTACCTCATTACCAGCAGGTTGCACAGCCGCAAACAGTGGCAGAGCTGCACCAATTGCCGGTGTTGACCAAGCAGGCGCTGGAACAGGGCTCGCCGCCGTATGGTAGAGCAATGGCGTCTCAGGCACCGCCTTCCGGCGAGGTGCTAGTGTCAGGGTCTAGCGGCGGCAAGACGCGCTATATTCCTTACTCGCGCGATGACTGGCAAAGCATGATCCATGAAGCGGTACAAACCCTTTATGACATCGGGCTGGTGGCGGGTGACCGAGTGGTTAATACGCTTTACGGCGGCCATATGTATGGTGGCATGCTGACCTCTTCTCAGGAGCTGGCGCTGATGCCGGTGGAGGCCTACACAGTAGGTCAGAATATTACGCCACAAGAGTTGGTTTACTTATATCAGACGTTTGATATCAATACTATTATTGGCATCCCCAGCCTGCTCGACACGCTGCTTTCGCAGGCAAAACAAATCGACCCACAGTTCCGCATTGAAAAAGTCATTTATGGTGGGGCGCTATGGCCTGAACACCGTAAAGAAGCGTTAATCGAGATGCTGGGTATTAAGACGTTTCACAGTATTCTGGCGGCCAATGACGGTGCGCAGATTGGCTACCAGTCTCCGCCATTGCAGGGCGTCGAGCATTATCTGGTTGATGATTATAACTATGTTGAAATAGCTGATGACCACGGAAACCCCGTGGCCGACGGCGAGCGTGGGCATATTTTACTGACCAATTGGCAAAAATTTGAATACCCACTTATTCGCTACAAAATCGGTGACGTTGGGCGCATTGTCCCGCAGCGGGATGGCGGTCGAGTACTCGAGTTTTTGGGGCGTAGCGATGGTCTAATCATTCTTAATGGTCGTAAAGCGATTTATTATCAACAGGTTGCAGATGTGTTGTCTGAGGCTGGTATTGGTCAGCTGCAGCTGACCATTAGTCAAAAGGGGCATCAGGAAACGTTGCAGGTAAGCATTGAGGCTCCCCAGCCGTTGGATACACAGGCGCTTGAGCAAAATTTGCAGGCAGCCTTACCCTCCCTGCGCCCGGGTGACGGCGTGTCAATCGAGCTGCTGGATTTTCGCGTCAGGGTCGTGCAGGTCGAACAACTTGCGCGTCATCCGGTCAGCGGAAAAATTCGTTTGGTAGAGGACCTGCGTTTTTCTCGTCCCGAGGAGGTCGCATGATCCCTGCAAAAAAATTCCCAGCGTTGGGGAGCAGTTTTTTTCCTCATGAAACCTTGTTGATGGGGGCGGGGCCCGTTCCACAACCCCCGTCCGTAAGACAGGCGAATACGCACATTGCCAGCCACCTCGGAGAAAGGATGGATGGGGTGGTTGAGCAACTTAAGGCGATGGCGCGCTATGCCTTTCAGACGATTACCCCTTGGGTTTTTGGCCTTTCCGGGCCCGGCTCCGCGGCGGCGGAAATGGCAATCGGTAATCTGGTTCATCGCGGCTCACGTGTGCTGGCAATTAGCTCCGGGCATTTTGGTTTGCGCATGTTCGAGATGGCACAACGGCATAAAGCCTCGGTGATACTCTTTGAGTTCGACGGCAAGGATGCGTTCCCGTTGGACAGGCTTCGCGCACTGCTTGAACAGCAAGATTTTGACGTGGTCACGCTGGTTCACGGCGAAACATCGTCTACGACTCTCAATCCCGAGCTGTCTTCAATTGCTGCGCTGTGTAAGAAGCACCGCGCGCTGGTGGTGGTTGATACGGTGTGCACGCTCGGAACAACCGAAGTATTGATGGATAACTGGCAGTTGGACGTGGTGTTTTGCGGTGGGCAAAAGGGGCTGTCGTCGATCCCCGGAGTGTCGCTGATTGCCTTCTCGCCCGAGGCGTGGGAGAGCGTGGTTCAGCGCAACTTTATCCCGACTCAGTGGTGCTATGACGCATTGCTGGCGAAGGAGTTTTGGCATCACCATCGATATCACTACACCGCACCGGTGAACGGTATTTTTGCTCTGCATGAGGCGCTGCGGCTTCTAAACGAAGAGACGCTTCCTCTGCGTATTGAGCGCCATCGGCGGAGTTCGCAGGGGGTACAAAAGGCAATCGTGAAATTTGGACTGACGTTGGCGGCACCGGTTGCAACTCGGCTGGATGCGGTGGTTGGATTTCATCTGCCGCTTTGGCTCTCTTCAGCGGCGTTAATCGACCATCTGCTGCAGCAGCACCATGTTGAAATTTCTGCCTCTTTTGGATCTCCGCTACTACGTATTGGACAAATGGGTGAGCAATGCCGTCCTGCAAACGTACTCCGCCTGGTCAATGCGCTTGGCGAATCCCTTGAAGCATTGGGGCATCCTGTTGATCTGGCGGGGGCTATTGATGCGGCATCGGCACAGTTTGGTCACAAGGAGTTGTTGCAATATGATTAGAAATTCTTTTTTAAGACCGCTGTTTATCCTGGATTTTATTTTACATTTTAGCCGGGCGCTGACCTTCACCTTTTTCCCGATTTATCTCTCTCATTCGCTAGGCTTTAATCCGCTACTGACAGGCTACGCGCTGGGTGGCAGTTTGGTGGTAGCCACGCTGGCGGGAGTCTATTGCGGCATCTTGGTCGACAGATTTACCCCCTTGCGCGCGCTGCTGTTGGCTATTTTGATCTCTGTACTGGTCTATGCCGTGCTGCCTGCTTCTCGCCAATTTACTCAGGTGTTTATTCTGCTGGTCATTATTGAGGTGGCCTTCACAACGATGCACCTTTCGGTCAAGTCACTTTTGACCGGTTTATTGCCCGCTGAACAGCGCGGCGCGGCGTATTCTATAAGTTATACGCTCATTAATATTGCCTTTTGCAGTGCGCCGATTCTGGGCATCACCATCAGCCAGTTTGCCGTTCGTGCACCGATGTGGCTTTCGGGAGGATTGAGTTTCATTTCGTTGCTGATCCTCCTGATGTTCTATCGTCGCTATCATGCGCATCTGCGGGTAGTTCGTCCGCAACGCGGTCCTAAAACCAGCCTGAAGCAGACTTTTAAAGTGTTGGCGACGGATAATCGGCTGCAACTTTTTGTGCTCGGAGGCCTGTTTAGCGCATTGGTATATGCGCGATTCGCCACTTATTTATCGCAGTATTTAGGGTATGTGGTCAGTGAGTCGGAGGCGCTAAGGTTGATTACGCTGATCGTGAGCATTAATGCCGCGACCGTTATTATGCTGCAATACGTAATAGGGAAAAGAATAACCCATAAGAATATGGTGTTCAGCGTAATGATTGGCAGCGGTTTGTTGATATGCGGCTTGTTGTTTTATCAGGTATCGGAGCTGACTATATTCTGGATTATCGCCACCGTGTTGTTTTCTCTGGGTGAGGTGATTATTGTTCCCTCCGAATTTCTGTTTATCGACGCGATTGCCAGAGACGATATGAAAGGCGCTTACTTTGGCGTACAGAATATTTCGATGTTAGGCGGAGGCGCGAACGCAATACTGTTTGGCTATTTACTTGATAGCCATCTCGCTCGGCCCTCGGCGATATTCTATTTCCTTATGCTATTTGCCGCGTTGGGATGCGCACTTTACCTCATCGGCATCCGCCAAAAACGGGCCGTCACCGCAGTGGATAAGTTGTGAGGACAAAGAGTGCGTAATTGGGCGTCCTGTTATTTCATGTTTATTTTAATTCGTTCTCCATTTTGTGCTCAAATTCACTGTTTGTTTATCTTAATTTCTTAATAGATTATCGATATAATGGATATGACGACGAATTGACTTAATTTTTTTGAAAGTTCTGGTTTGTAAAATACTTTTATGGGTAAAGTAATCACATTCGCAAAATGGGGTAGTAAACCCTGAGTGTTATTGATAAGAGCCGTTATTATTTTTGAGTAAACGCTCAATTTATCCTTAAGGAAAAACATGAAATTCATTGATGAAACTCTTGAAAACGTTGCGCCTCAAATTATTCCCTTAATTGCCAGCTATCTTCCTGAACTGATTTCCATTCGCCATGATATTCATCAACACCCAGAAATTGGTTTTGAAGAGGTGAGAACCTCGGCAATTGTAGCCGAAAAGCTGGCATCATGGGGAATAGAGGTCATTCGTGGTTATGGTGGCACGGGGGTTATTGGCAGGCTTCGGGGCAAGCATACCGATAATAAACGCACAGTGGGACTGCGCGCCGATATGGATGCGTTACCCATGCACGAAGACACAGGATTACCGTTTTCCTCGGTTTACCCCGGCAAGTTTCACGGCTGTGGTCACGATGCGCACACCACCATTCTGCTTGGCGCGGCCCGTTATCTTGCCCAGACACGTGATTTTTCTGGTACGGTCATTTTTGTCTTTCAGCCGGCGGAAGAGGGGCTGGGTGGCGCAAGAGCCATGATTGCCGATGGTCTGTTCCGCGATTTTCCAATGGATGAAATTTACGGCCTGCACAACGCGCCAGCGGCCTATTCACAACCTAATTTGCTTCGCGTTTCTGCCGGGGTGTCATTGGCGGGGGCCGATTTCTTCGACATTCGCCTAAAGGGCAAAGGTGCCCACGCCGCGCACCCCGATGCTGCTTATGATCCTATTCCCGCCGTGGGCGCGCTGATTCAGGCACTGCAAACCATAGTCAGTCGCAATATTTCTCCCTCAGATCCTACCGTGGTGTCAATTACGCGCATTGAGGCAGGTTCTGCCTACAACGTTATCCCCGAAAGTGCAGTTCTTTCTGGCACCGTACGGGCATTTTCTGACAGCGTTCGTGAGGCAATACGTAAGCGTATTCGTGAAATTTCGTCTAATACCGCGGCGGCTCACAACCTCACGGCCGAGGTCGACATTCGAGACGTTTTCTCTGTGCTGAGCAATGATGCAGAGGCTGCGGAATTTGTCAGTGAAGTAGGGCGTGAGGTGTTGGGAAATAGCCGCGTGTCGAACATCTCAAAACCGAGCATGGGCAGTGAAGATTTTGCCGATATGCTCAAGCATGCGCCGGGCGCTTTCTTTACGCTGGGCCATAGCGGAGAGAAGCCGGTGCATAATCCGGGATTCATCATCGACGATGCTATTTTGCCCGTGGGCGCAACGTTGTTTGCAAGACTGATTGAAAAAAGGCTTGTTCCGCTGACGCGTTGACCGCCGTTGCTTCTCCGGCGTCATTTGAAGGGGTCACTATACAGACTGATGTTTCTCATGCGATTGGCAAAATTTGACATTAATTTATGAAAAACGTGCTTGAAGATGGACTTCCTAACCCACAGCGATTAGGGGCTATTTTGACCCTGGCGCTGGGTATTACCGTGCCGGTATTAGACAGTTCGCTAGCCAATGTGGCGCTACCCACCATTGCTCGCGACTTCAATGCCAGTGCCGCGTCATCGATATGGATAGTCAATGCTTATCAGCTCGCTATCACCGTGTCATTGCTGTCGCTCGCTTCACTGGGGGAAATCTTTGGCTATAAACGGGTTTATCAGATTGGGCTACTGGTCTTTAGTTTTACGTCGCTGGGCTGCGCAATGTCAGATTCACTGCTCTCGCTTACCGTCGCCAGAATCTTACAAGGCTTTGGAGCGGCTGCCATTCTGAGTGTCAATATGGCAATGATTAAAATCATCTACCCGAAAAAACTGCTGGCGCGTGGAATAGCGACTGGCGCTATTATCGTTTCTGTTTCGGCCTCTGCAGGCCCTACCGTGGCGGGGATCATACTCTCAATCGCTTCCTGGCCTTGGCTATTTGCCATTAACTTGCCAATTGGAATAATTGCACTGTGTATGGGGTTCAAATATTTGCCGGAAAATCCGCTTAAAAACCCTGGGCGACGGTTTGATTTTATTAGCAGCCTGCTGAATGCGCTAACGTTTGGTTTATTTATTAGTGCTATCAGCGGCTATGCTCAGGGGGTTAATCATCATTTGATATTGGCTGAGGTAGTCAGCTTAATTATTATCGGTGGGTTTTATATTCGTCGAGAACTCTCCCGTCCGCTGCCTCTTTTACCGCTAGATTTACTGCGTATTCCTATTTTTAGCTTGTCCCTGTGCACGTCAATGTGTTCTTTTGCCGCCTATACGCTGGCGTTTGTTTCTCTGCCGTTTTTCTTGCAGAACTCCCTGCGCCTGGATGCCGGTTCTACCGGGTTATTAATGACCGCTTGGCCATTGGCGACGATGTTGATGGCGCCTTTTTCTGGCCGTTTGGTGGGGCGCTATCATTCTGGCGTGCTGGGTGGAATAGGCTTGCTTATATTTTCTAGCGGCCTGTTTGCTTTAGCGCTGCTGCCACCAGACCCTGCACATTTAAATATTGTTTGGCGCATGCTCCTGTGCGGCGCAGGTTTTGGTTTATTCCAGTCTCCCAACAACCACACCATCGTTTCATCGGCGCCGAGCAACAGGAGCGGGGGAGCCAGCGGGCTGTTAGGCACGGCGCGCGTACTGGGGCAAACTGTGGGTGCAGCACTGGTTGCACTGATGTTTAACCTGTTTTTAACCCATGGAACTTACGCCTCTCTCATGCTGGCAGGTACATTGGCGGTAAGCGCGGCGATCATTAGCATAACGCGTGTGATGCAAAAACCGGCGTTGGCAAACATTTGAGAGCAGGGCGACGGGAATTAATCTTGCGGTATCGATACGATAAAACGCCGCATTGAGGAATGAAAAAGGCCCTGAATGTGGCATTCATGGCCTTTAAGCGTTGTCGAATGTTGTGTGAAACATCACTCAAAACGTCATAACGTCAACCCAACCACAAACAACAGAATCAACGTATTCCAATCTATTTGCGGTCGAGGGAATATTTTCCCGGGCCAATAAGCGCCAGCAAAATTAAGCCGCCGACAATCGCCACATTCTTGTAAAAGTTAATCTCATTCGCATAATGCGCTGCGCCAGTCATGGTCCAGAAAGGGTGACCAATTAACGCTGTGACCACCGTATAGGCGGCCATAATCAGCGCCAGTGGTCGGGTGTAAAAACCCAAGATTAGGGCAATACCGACAAAAAACTCGAGCACGACCGCCACAATGGCCGATAACGTTGGAAACGGGGAGCCGGTTGAACTCATATAAGTGATTGTCCCACTGAATCCGACCAGTTTTTCATAGCCGAAAATAACAAATAAAAGCATCAGCAGTATGCGCGTGACGAGCAGTGTGGCATCACTGTATTTGGCAATGGAAAAATAGCGCATTTTATATTCCTGTTTATTTAAGCAATTGATTTAATGCGATCAAGTGTCATCGTTTTTCTCAGGCCTTAAAACAAAGACCTAAGACTTTCTCAACACGACTTTCAAACTTGTTCTTAGATTCGGTAACTGAGCGCCGACAATGATGCTAAATGCCTCGCTGCGGACTCGGCGCTGAACGCACTTTAACTCCTTCGTTAATGGGCATAAACTGCATAAATGGATAACATATTCCCAAAAATGGCATAATGATGAGATTCGATCCGGCAGACATGGTGTTGTTTACCTACGTGGTTGAGGAAGGAAGCTTTTCAGGGGCCGCCGAACGTCTTGATATTCCAAATTCAACGGTGTCGAGGCGTATTTCCACGCTGGAGAATCAGCTCGGTGAAAGGTTGCTGATAAGGACTACGCGCAAGATGGTCATCACCGAATACGGGAAGGCTGTCCTGCGTCATGCGCAGCAAATTTCAGCCGAAATGGAAGCCATGCTGGCCCTCACCGAGCACCGGCAGGCAAAGCCTTCCGGGCAGTTACGCATATCTCTGCCCGGCGATTTCTCTCAAAATATGATTGGTGCACTGTTAGCGGACTTTATCGAGAGGTATCCAGACGTGACGCTGGATATCGATTCCTCTCAGCAGCGCGTGGATATTATTGGTGAAAGTTATGATGTTGCGTTGCGGATGGGCGACCTGCAAAACGATTCAACGCTGGTGGCCAGGCAGCTAAGCACCTTTCGAGTGGCGCTCTATGCGGCTCCTTCATTTATCAATAAGCATGGGGCTATTCACCATCCCGAGGAGTTAATGGCGCGCGCCGTACTGAGACTGCGCACCCGCGTAGGGGAAATAGCGCCCTGGAAACTCACTCAAGGCAGAGAGTCTTGGGAGGGAAGCCCCCCGGTGCGTGCAGTCGCTAACTCACCGAACGTGTTAATTAATCTGGCGCGTCTTGGCGCGGGGATAACCAGCGTAACGACACATTTTGCCCATCCTTTTCTGGCGAGTGGAGAATTGGTTAGAGTACTTGAGGATTGGGAATGTCCGGGCGTGCCGGTTTGGGCCGTTTTCCCCGGAAGACGCTTAATGCCATCACGGACCCGCGTTTTCATCGACAGTCTGGTGGCCAGTTTTGAGAAATTTACCTCAACGTATTGAGTTGATATTTTTTAGAAGGTTAATTCTTTGTTAATAAGTTTTGCTTATATAGTATGCAGCTATTGATATGAGTTTTTGTTCGTAGTGCAGTTTTATAGCCTGTGTAATCCTCTGCTTTACAAGATAAAAATGCCCGCTGGCGCAGGGTCTGCGGTTAACAATTTCTGCCAATTTGGCGGTGTCTTATAAGGAAAACACATGGCTATTAACGCACGTTCTTTGTCCTCCCTTTCCGCGCTGACGCTGCTGGTACTGAGCGGTGTCACCACCTTCGCCGCCCATGCTGACCAATTGGAGGATATTAAAAAAGCGGGTGTTATCAACGTAGCTACCTTTGACTCAAATCCGCCGTTCGGTTCAGTCGATGCTAAAACTCATGACATTGTGGGCTACGATGTAGACTTCGCTAAAGCGCTTGCCAAATCCCTTGGCGTGAAGCTCAAATTGGTGCCGACCAATCCTGCTAACCGTATTCCACTGCTGCAGTCTGGCAAGGCTGACATTATCGTTGCCGATATTACTATCACGCCAGAACGTGCCAAAGTGGTGGACTTCTCGGTACCTTATTTCGTGACCGGTCAGCAATTTTTGGTCCCGGCAGCTTCACCTGACAAACTGGATGCTTACGCTACGGCGCGCATCGGTGCAGTGAAGGGCACCACCGGCGAACAGGAGTTGCATACCCGCTTCCCTCAGTCGCGCGTGTTAGCGTATGACGATATTCCGCTGGCGCTTTCTGCCCTCCGTAGCGGCAACGTACAGGCCATCACTCAGGACAGCACCATTTTGGCCGGTTTGCTCGATGGTGCGCCGGACAAAGCAAAATACAAAGTATTGCCTGAATTGTTGAGCAAAGAAGAGATCGGCGTGGGTGTTAAAAAAGGTGAAACCAGCCTGCTGAAAGCGGTAAACGATGAGTTGCTGAGTCTGGAAAAAACGGGTGAAGCCACCAAAATTTATAATGTCTGGTTTGGACCACAAACTAAATCACCCCAACCGCGTTTGTTTAAGATCGAAGCAAAATAATCAGGCAGGCAGCTAATGCAGCAACCTTCTTCAACAACCGCAGACTCGTCTGCGGTTTTTTCGTATCCACAGCCTGACGGCAAACCGGTCGCGGTTGAGTTTCGTCAGGTCAGTAAATCGTTTGGCCCGCATCAGGTGATCCGCAATGTCGATTTGCGCGTTACCGCCGGTGAAGTGGTCGCGGTGTGTGGCCCGTCTGGTTCGGGGAAATCCACGCTGATCCGTATGATTAATCATCTTGAGACGCTGACCAGCGGCGAGATCCTGGTTCACACTCAGCCGACATCTGGGCTGAGCGGCAAAGCGCTGCGTGAATTACGCACCCACATCGGTTTCGTATTTCAGCAGTTCAATCTCTATGCCCATCTTGATGCGCTGGACAACGTTAGTCTGGCGCTGGTGAAAGTACACGGCTGGAAGCCGGTACAGGCGCGCCAAAAGGCCAGCGAACTGCTGGAGCGCGTAGGGCTGGCGGACCGTGCACATCACTTTCCTTCGCAGCTTTCCGGTGGTCAGCAGCAGCGGGTGGCGATCGCCCGAGCGCTGGTGACCGACCCGAAAATTATCCTTTTTGATGAGCCGACCTCGGCACTTGACCCAGAGATGATCGGCGAAGTCCTGCAGGTGATGCAAGCGCTGGCGCACAGTGGCATCACCATGATTGTGGTCACCCACGAGATGAGTTTTGCTCGTGAGATTGCTGATCGTGTCGTTTTTATGGACGGCGGGGAAATTCTCGAGCAGGCGGATCCGGAGAGTTTTTTCACCCGTCCGGTGCACCCACGTGCACAGCGTTTCTTGCAAAAAGTCTTGTTCCCATTACAGGCGGCAACCGGGAGGGAGCTTTGATGACGTGGCATCTGGATTGGGCCGGGGTATTAACCGGTCAGCCGCTGCAGTGGATCATCTCCGGCTTTCTCACCACGCTTTACGTGACCATTGCGGGCAGCGCACTGGCGACTTTACTGACGCTGTTGCTGCTGGCGCTGCGTTTAGCGCCGGGGCGCGTTGGGCGCAGTGTGGTGGCGGTGTATGTTTCTATTTTTCGCAATACACCCTTGCTGGTGCAGCTGTTGTTCTGGTACTTCGCCGCTTACGGTGCGCTGCCGCAGGGGCTGAGGTTATACATCGGCGACGTGCATCTTTGGGCAGTTCTACCGGTTAATGTTTCATGGCTGACGCCAGAATTTCTCTGCGCCGGCTGGGGGCTGGCGCTCTTTAGCGCGGCATTTTTGCTCGAAGAGGTACAGGCCGGACTCAATTCAGTGCCTCACGGGCAGACCGAAGCGGCGATGTCTCAGGGGTTTAGCCGCTGGGCGATGCTGCGCCACGTGTTGTTGCCGCAGGGGCTGATTAACGCCTGGCAGCCGATAGCCGGGCAGTATCTCAATCTAATGAAGCTTTCGTCGCTGGCGACAGGTATTGGTTTCTCTGAACTCACCTACCAGATTAGCCAGATTGAGAGCTATAACGCCCATGCACTGGAAGGGTTTGCCGTCGGCACCGTGCTCTATCTGCTGCTCGGTTTGGTGATGGGTTGGCTAATGATGGCGCTCGGCCCACGTCGGCCAAATAAGCGCCAGCCGCTACTGTTGGCTGCGGTGAAAGCGCAGGGAGAAGGTCATGGCGTTTGATTATTCGGTACTGCACGACAATTTCACCTATCTGCTGTGGGGGAGAGTGGCCGACGGCGATCCGGGCGGCGTATTGCTGACGCTGATTATGGCGATATCTGCGGGTGCTCTTTCGCTGGTTTTGGGCGTTGCGATGGCCGCACTGGCGTGGCGGTTTGGCGGCTGGACGCGGCGTGCGCTATTTATCTGGGCTGACTTTATTCGCGGTATTCCTCTTATTTTTGTTATTTTTTGGCTCTACTTCCTGATGCCGGTGGTGTTTGGCAGCGCCATCCCCGGTACGCTGACGGTGATATTAGCGCTGGCGTGGTTCACCTCAGCAGCGGTGATGCATTCGACGCTGTCCGGACTAGAGTCTTTGCCTGCCGGACAGAGCGAGGCGGGATTAGCATCGGGTTTCAGCCAGTGGCAGATACTGTGGGTATTGCTATTACCGCAGGCATTGTCGAACCTGTTGCCATCCTATCTTGGGTTGCTGATTTCGCTGCTAAAAGACACCTCACTTGCGTTTATCGTCAATGTCCCGGAGCTGACCACCGTTGCCGGCCAGGTCAATAACCGCGTGCAAATCTATCCGGCGGAGATTTTCCTATTCATTGGGCTTATCTATTACCTGCTGTGCGCTACGCTGGCGGCAGTTGCCGGGAAATGGATGAACAAAAAAACGAAGGCGCAGCAGCCCGATATTACGCGCGTTCAGGGAATTTAAGGCCGCTAATGGCTGCGGCTAAAACAGCGCGCCAAACGGTCAATAACCTTGACCAACTCAGACTGCGGCAGGGCAAAATTAAGACGCATAAAACCCTCGCCGTTAGTCCCAAATTTAAGTCCGCTGTTGGGTAGCAAACCCGCATCTTTAATCAGACGTTGCTGCAATTGAGCATGCGTTAAACCGCTTTTTCTGAAATCCAGCCACGCCAGATAGGTGCCCTCGGTGTGGAATAAGGTCACGTTGGCGATATCTTGCAGCCCTTTTTCAAGCAGCGCATAGTTACCGCGTAGTGTTTCAATCAGCGCATCAAGCCAGGGCGCTCCATGACGATAGGCAGCATCGCAGGCAATCATCCCCAGCATATTCGGCTGATGAACGCTTAACTCTTCTAACTCATCACTCAGCTTTTTTCTGATTTCGGCATTTTTAATCACCAGATGGGTAATCGGTAAACCGCTGAGATTGAAAGGCTTACAGGGGGATGTAAAGGTAATGGTTAAATCAGCAAACTGTGGATCGAGGCTGGCGACCGGCGTGTAGGGCGTATCGCCGATAATCAGGTCCTGATGCACATCATCGGACAGGAGTAATAATCTGTGGTGCTGACAAAGCTCGGCAATCTGCCTTAATTCTTCTGACCGCCAAACTTTGCCAATCGGGTTGTGCGGATTACACAGGATCAATATTCGGCTACGCGACGTAATTGCGGCGTGGAGGCGGGCGATATCCAGTGAATAGCTGCGTTCATTTTCAACTAACGGCACGTCAATAACGCGGCGGCCGGTATGCTTGATAATACGATTAAACGTGCTGAACCCGGGTGAGAAGATAATCACCTCGTCATCGGGCTGACTATTGGCTCGAATGGCAATATCCATCGCGCTAATAACCGACTCACAGGGCAGCACCCATTGTGGGTCGATTCTCCAGCCGTGACGAACCTCCTGCCAGCCGCAAAAGAGTGCAAAAAAGTCCGCTGGCCACTCGCTGTAGCCAAAAATGCCGTGCTCAACCGCCTGCTGCAGGGCGTCGACCACCACGGGCGGGGATTTGAAATCCATATCGGCAATCCACAGTGGGATCACCGGTCCAGACAGGCTGTCGGTAAATTCATTGACCTCCAACCATTTAGTGGACAAGCGTGAACGGCGGTCAATCACCGTCTTAAAGTCAAATTTTCTGCTCAAGGCTTTTCCTACAGTATTCATTGAGGCCCATGACATTGGCTGTGTTTGGGGCATTAATAGGCCAGGAAAAATATCACGTCTCCTCTCGATAAGAGACTTGAGCAAATAAATAAATCTAAATATATTGGCGTTTACTGTCATGAATACACGTTATTAATACAATAATCTGCAGCGGTGTTAATTTTCTGAGCGGTCACCAAACCAATATTCTGCCGTAACGCCCCCGTCCATCAGGAAATCGCTGCCCGTAATAAAGGCACCTTCTTCCCCCATCAGTAGAGCACCCACGTTGCCCACTTCATCAGGTGTCCCGCCGCGTCCGACGGCGCTGCCCTCGAGCATTTTTCTGTATCCCGGTCCGCGTGGGCCATTAAGTTCATCACGAGCAAGCGGTGTGAAAATGATGCCTACGTGCGATACCGCTCTGCTTCAGTGCGTTCCCGACCTGGGTTTCGTTCTGGTAAGAGGCTGCAGTATCGATCAGGCGATATCCCGTTTCGATGGCATCAATAACGGCTCTCTCGCATTCCGTAGCATCCGTCATTTGGAATACACCAAAACCCAGTAGGGGCATTTCAATACCGTTGTTCAGTTTTACAGTTTGCATGACGTTATCCTTCCGTTGTTATGTAGGAAAGCATAACGCAAACTGTTTTATTGGATTAGGTGGGGTAATCAGCTAGGGTTTATTAGTCCGATTCATTAATATTGGCTGACGCGATGGCCGCGCTCGTCAATTACCCCTTCACCGTCCTCTTTGGCAAACGCCCCCCGCTGCGGGTCCGGCAGAATAACCAGAACCACTTCTGACGGGCGACAGAGCCTGGTGCCAAGCGAAGTCACCACCATCGGGCGATTGATCAGGATCGGATGAGCCAACATGGCGTCCAGCAGCTTGTCATCGCTGAACCGGCCTTCCGCCAGCCCCAGCTGCGTATAGGGCTCGGTATTTTTGCGAAGGAGTTTGCCCACGCTGATCCCCATATCCGCAATCAGTTTTTTTAACTCATCGCGGGTCGGCGGCGTTTCCAGATACAGAATGACTGCCGGTTCGAAGCCGCTGTTGCGGATTAACGCCAGGGTATTACGGGACGTCCCGCAGGCGGGGTTGCCAGATGACCAAAACCAACGTCAGGACAAATATCGCGATCGCCAGAAACATAACCGTTTCTCCTTAAAGATAACTGCCGCAAAACCGGGATGATGAAAATTGAGGCATAACATATTTGTTTAAACGAATGTGTTAAGGCAAAATTTTAAATACAGACAGGCTTGCCGTAGGGAGTGCCGTTGTCGCGTTCGGCTTGCTGGCTGAGCTTAAGAATGTCATCCCGCTGACACAGGTAAGCCTGCTCAATGACTACCGCTGCCCACGCAGGCATGTGTGGTGACAGACGATAATGGATCCATTTGCCGTCACGCCTGTCGAGAAGGAGACCGCTTTCTCTCAGCAGGGCAAGGTGCCGGGATATTTTGGGCTGCGTTTCTTTCAGGGTGGATGAAAGCTCACAGACGCAGAGCTCACCTTTCTCGCGCAGTAGCAGCACCAGGCTCAGTCGCGTATCGTCAGACAGATTTTTGAAAAGTTGCAGGGGCAGAAGTTGCGGCATGAGAATTCCTGAGTAAAGGATTAAAGCAAGTGTCGCTTCTTGTCAGTGTTGAGTCAACAACATATTCATTATTTCATATGTATTCACTCTTCTTTCTCTGTAATACGCGTCAGATGAATCACCAGATACAGCAACTCATCGTTGGACATCACCATTTCCAGCAGGTTTTTAATGTAATCGCGGATCAGCAGCGCGCAGCGGTAAACGTGGGGATATTCCCGGATGACCTGCGAGAAGATGAAATCATCCTTGGAAACCACCTGCTTTTTTTCCACCATCCGCTGGATGAAGAACTGCATGTGAACCAGAAAGCGGGCGTAATTGAGCGAGTCTGTGTCGATGCTGATGCGAAAGTGATACTGAATAATATTGAAAATATCCTTCAGCATTTTCACCGCCAGCAGTGTATGTTCCATGTTTTGCACATCGGTTTGGCCGTTGACCAGATGAAAGGCGATATTAGCCGCCTCTTCTTCCGGAAGCTGGATATTCAGGCGCTGATTGATATACGCCAGCGCCTGCAGGGCCACGGTGAATTCATGGGGGTAGAAACGCTTCACCTCGAACAACAATCGGTTCTGGATGCTGATGCCCTTGTGATAACGCTCAATGGCGAAACTGATATGATCGACCAGTGTGAAAAAGATTTGTTCGTTAACGCCTCCTTTCAGCCCGGCATTCGCCAGGCCGAGGATCATCTGCACAATCTCAATATGCGCTTCCGGCGTATCCTCTATCAGACGAAGATATTCACGGCCTTTCTGATTATCTTGTACCGCATAAATTTTCTCGATGCTGGCCGGGTCGAGAACGTCACCCACTTTGTCGCCAAAGCCAATACCCTTGCCCATGACGATAACTTCGTTGTTATCGCTATCCGTTGATAGCACCAGGCTATTATTGAGTACCTTAATGACCTTCATCTTCTCAGCCATAAACCTCTTTTATTTAGCGATGTACGCCATTTGACGCGATTAAGCGCTGATACCAGCCGAAGCTGTTTTTTCTGATACGTCGCAGATCCATCAAGTCCTTTTCACCCCGGTTCACGTAGATAAATCCGTAACGCTTGGCGTAGCCCTGATGCGTACTGACTACATCGATAGCGGCCCACGGGCAATATCCAAGAAGCTCAACACCATCGTTGATCGCAAGCTGCATCTGCTCAACATGCTGACGCATAAATTCAATGCGGTAATCATCATTGATTGACCCATCCGGCAGCAAGGTATCCGGCGCGCCAATGCCATTTTCCGTAATCAAAATAGGCAGGTGATAGCGCTCGCAGGTTTTGCGCAATGTCAGACGCAACCCCACGGGATCGATCACCCAGCCATACTGCGTTTTAGCCACAAACGGATTTTCTGCGGCGCGATAGACGCCCGGTTCTCCCAGCATAATTTGTTGGTCGCCCGCCCGCGCGCTGATGTCTGAAGCATCACCGCGGCTGGCGGCGAGGGTCGCCGTTGAATAGTAGTTGATCGCCACATAATCCGGCTTCCCTTGCAAAAGGAGCAATGCGTCCTCGGGTTCCATCACCGGCGCCAAATCGCGATCTTCGAGATAGCGCCATGCAAGCGCGTTGTAACGACCATGAACCGCGACATCAAGAAAACTCCAGCAACGCAGGGTTTCCCAGTTATGGGCAGCGAGGGCATCCAGCGGATGGCAGGTTTCCTGATACATCGACGTTGTGTTAATGGCGGGGCCGATTTTCCCCGCAGGACAGCGCTGATGACAACGCGCCATCACTCTGGCTTGCGCAACCATCATATGATGATTTTGTTGGTACAACACCTTCTTCGGCGGTAACTCGCCCCCCTTAGGCAACCCGATCGCGCCTGGGTGCAGAATCAGCGTATTTTGTTCATTGATGGTCAGCCAGTATTTTATTTTGCCGCCAAAGGCGGTGAATAAAACGTCGGCGTACTCCACAAACGCATCGATCGTCTCTCTGTTCGCCCATCCTCCTTTTTGTTCGAGCACGTACGGCAGATCGAAATGATAGAGCGTCACCACCGGCTCAATACCGTGGAGCAGTAACTCGTCAATCAGTTGCTGATAAAATGCCAGCCCAGCCTGATTTACCTCGCCGGTGCCCGCCGGCAGGATACGCGTCCAGGCAACCGAGAAACGGTAGGCCTTCAGGCCCAGTTCAGCGAAGAGAGCAACGTCTTCGCGAAAACGGTGGTAGTGATCGCTGGCAACAGTAAAATCGGCGGTCTCTTCAGGATGAATCAGCATGTCAACAACCGACGGACTTTTACCGTCTTCATTCCATGCCCCTTCTACCTGATAAGCCGACGTCGACGCGCCCCACAAAAAATCTTTTGGAAACCCTTCCAGTGTCTGAAAAATCATGCGTTCTCCTTATCATCGTTCAGCGTGATGATCTGCTCACCAAAAGCGACGTTCCCCGGGTTGCGGCACATCAGTTGCGGATATTCTTCACTGTTAACCACCAGTATCGGTGTGATGATCTCGTAGCCCAATGCGGTGATGGCGGCAATATCAAAACGCACCAGTTCATCACCCACTTTGACGCGATCCCCCACCTGAATCTCAGAGGTAAAATGCTGACCGGCCAAATTGACGGTATCAATGCCGATATGCATCAAAATTTCCACACCCTTTTCGCCGCGTATCCCGACAGCGTGTCGGGAGGGCAGAAACGTCACCACTTCACCATCAACCGGTGCGCGCAACAGCCCTTCGTGAGGGATAATTGCGATACCTTGTCCTAAAAGTCCTTGTGAAAAGACATCATCATTCACCTGATCCAGTGCCACTAACTCACCGGCGAGCGGGCTAGCTATCGGTTGTTGTGCGGCGCGTATCGGTGTCGCATCCTGCTGGTCTGCCACGTCATCCACCGGATCGTCAAAGCCTAAAATCCAGGTCAACGCAAACGTCACAACGATAGCGATCGCGCAGGTAATCAGCGCATGGACGATGTTCATCGGGTTTTCGCCGATAAATGCCGGTAATGCTGCCAGCCCTGGCGAGACAAACGCGTAGCGAACCAGCCCACTCAACCCGGCATAAATACCGGCACATCCGCCGCCGATCATCGCCGCAATGAGCGGTCTGCGCAGTTTCAGCGTCACGCCATACAACGAGGGTTCAGTTATGCCGAGCAGGGCGGTAAAACCGGCCGAAGAGGCTAGCTGACGGAGATTTTTATTCTTAGTGCGAAACGCCACGCACAGCGTCGCCGCGCCCTGAGCAATGTTGGAAGCCAGCATGCCCGGCCCGTTAATCATCTCAAAACCATTCCTGGTGAGCTGTCCGGTAGCAATCGGAGTCATTGCCCACGCGGTGCCGGTGATCACCAGGAACGGCTGCAATCCCCCCATCAACATCGGGATCAGCCAGCTAGCTTTACCATCGATGGCCGCTGCACCGCTGGCCACCACGTCATTGAGGAAAATACCAAACGGTCCGACCACCACCAGTGCCAGCGGCGCAGTAACCAGTAAGATAATCATTGGTTTGGTGAAGAACTTGATCATACTCGGTGAGACTTTCTCGGCAAAACGCTCGATATACGACATCAGCCAGACGGTGAAAATAATCGGCAACACTGAACCGGCATAATCAGCCAGACGTACCGGGATCCCGATAAAATCAATCGCCGTGCCCGCCGCCCTCATCTGCGCCAGATTAGGATGCAATAGCGCACCCGCGATCGTCATGGCCAGAATCGGATTACATTCAAATTTGATCGAGGCACCGTACGCCAGCAGCACCGGCAGGAAAAAAAAAGCCGCGTCAGAAAGGGTATCCAGCAAGTGATAGGTCGGGCTGGCGGCGCTTATTACGCCGGTCAGTTTTAAAATCGCCAACAACGCTTTGATCATCCCCGCGCCGGTAATGGCCGGAATAACCGGCGTGAAAGTGGTCGAAATCACGCTGATGATTTGCGAAATAATTCCGCCTTTGGTTTTCTGCTTTTGCTGCATGCCGGTTTGCCCGCTGAGATCGCCTATCTCTTTTTGCATCGCGCGGAAGGTTTGCTGCACGTTGTTACCCACCACAATCTGGAATTGCCCCCCGCGCTCGACCACGCTTATCACGCCCGGCAACGCTTCGATAACTTTTGCATTGACCTTGGCGTCATCGTTAAACTCCATCCGTAAACGTGTGGCGCAATGCGTTAGTTTATTGACGTTCTGTTTGCCTCCCACGTGCGTCAAAATCTCAATACCCAGCTGTGTGTAGTCCATATGTTTTCCCTGGTGAAAAAAAGCAAAAAAAAAGACCAAAATGAAAATGCACCTCCCCTGAGAAGAAGTGCATTCTTATTTTGGTCTTGCCTGCCTGAGCAGTAACACGCCTCAATAAAAATGCGTTGGCAACCGGCATGAACCCGTTGCGTCTGGAGTATCGCCATAAGGCTATCTGGTCAGCAACAGCGAAAATTATTTTTTGCGAAGGGCATCACGAACTATTTAAAAAGCGGAGCCTTCAGCACGGCTCCGACACCAGCCCCGTCAGCGCGTGGCCCTTGTGATAATGATATGTTCGACCGGATCCAGCAAGCCAGTCATTTCATAATGATGCGCCACCACAAATAACCAATTGCTGGCCAGTAATAGCCGCAGCAGACGGCGACAGTAAATAACTGACCAAAGAGGCAACTTCCTGTGGCTGAATAAAACGGCCAATAGGGGGTAATTTAGGCGGAGAACTCTGCCGCTCAGGGGTATCTAGCATCGGTGTTTGAGTTGCACCCGGTGCCACAATATTTACCGTGATACCCCGCGGCGCCAATTCGGCAGCCCAGCTTCTGGCCATGCCAATCATCGCTGACTTAGTGGCCACGTACTGGCTACGTCCCGCAATGCCTGAAGATGTTCGACTGCCGAGCAGCACTATTCTCCCACCGTCCGGCATTTTATTCACCAAACGATCGGCCAGTACTTCGGCAACGCCAATATGAAGTTTCCACAACATTTCACTCGCTTGAAAATCCAACGTACCCAGGCGCGCGGCTTTCATTATACCGGCGGCATGGATAACGGCATCCATGGGCGGCAGCGCTTCGAGTATGTCAGACAGCTTGACGGTATCGGTTATATCCACAGACAGGCTAGTGAAATGGGGGGGCGGGGCAAGCATTTCGCGACGCGCTAACCCGGTCACCTTCCATCCCTCAGCCAACAATGTCTGGCATATCTTTTCACCGATTCCAGAACTGCATCCCGTTACCAGCGCATGTTTTTGGGGGGTATCATTCATGGCTTAGCCTTTCATGGTAGAAAATGGAATTTTGAACACCGCTTTACGTACCACCGCTGGACGCTGATTGCAGCATAATGCACGGTGCGGTTCACCTGGGGCGAAAGTCACAAAGTCACCGCTACGCAGCAAAATTTGGTTGGATAAGCATGGATTTTCAAGGATAAATAAATCCGGTTTTCGCTCTACAGCATGCTGACCGACAACGCTGCGGGTATCGAAACCAATAATTTCCTCCCCTTCCAGCACCACCTGAATGTCTAACCATTGCTGGTGGAACTCAGTGTGCCGCTCGTGCGCTGGTGAAGTATTCGCATGAGCAATATTGCAAAACCAGGCTGCTCCCACAGGTTGGAATCGTCCATCCTCTCGTGCGTGAAGTGCCTGAAGCGAACATGCCGGCAATGTCAGGATTTGTAGTAGGGCATTGGGTAGGGTAGCCATTTCCAGTGAGTGTAGATTTCCTATAATCATGCTCATGCTCCTGATGAAATAGCCCGCGTAAGGCGGGCAAAATAAGTTTCAGCCTTTCACCCAAGATTCATCTACGCATACGTATTTAATGGCCTGTCGATAATAGGTAAAAGCAATGTGCAGTTCGCCATTTGGCCCCTGTTTGATGCTTGGATAGGAAAATTCACGGTTCAGCTTTTGCTGAGAATTATTGGTCATGCAATATCCGTCACCCGTTTCTAGATTACGCTGATGAGGCCATGTGAGACCGCCATCTTCGGAAATGGCGAGTGTCATCGGCGCACGCGGAGCGCCCCAAAAAGCACTTCGCTTGCCGGGTTCTACCGTCGCCTCAGCGCGTTCATCTCCTTCATCATCTTCGATTTCATCATAAAGTGATGCACGACGCTCACTGGCATCCGCGGCACTCATTTTATTGAATACTAGCGCCAAATGGCCGTTGAAAAGGGTGGTCACCTGAATGGATGAGTTGTTGTTCGGCAGCTCAGTGGGTTGTGGCGACGTCCAACTGTTACCGCCGTCATGGGAGCGGCTCTGATAGATAAAATCCGCCCAGCGACTCCGGTACAATGCCAACAGACTTCCATCAAGCAAGGGGGTGATATTCATATGCACGCAACCTGTGCTTTCCGGCACGTGAACATCTCGCCAGGTTTTTCCTTTATCGGCGGATATTTTTACGGCACTGTCGTCGTTGTTACCGACCCATTTTTCCCCCGGCTTTGTGCGGCAATAGAAAACGGGGAGTAACCACTCTCCCGTTGCTAACACCGTAATCGGCTGACGAATAAACGTGCCGGGTTGATCGAGCAGGGTACCTATTTCGCCCCAACTTTTTCCCAAATCCTGTGACTGTCGAAAGCGGACAATGGCGGTTTCCTGATTTCCCGATTTTTGCGCGGTATACATTAGCCAAAGAACGTTGTCAGGGGCGAGAAACAGCAGCGGATTTTGTTCTGAGCGGCTGGTATCTTCAGACAGTTTTACGGGTTGACTCCACGCGCGTGCACCGTTGTCAAGACGCGACATATAGATGGAGATATCGGCTACTCCCTCCTGCGTACCCCCAAACCAGGCACATAACAGGCTACCGTCGGGCAAAGGCAGCAGATTCGCGGCATGGTTTTGTGGACAGTCGGACGGCAGCATGGCGTCGCTACGTGTTGCGTCATTTTCTACGGGATAAATCAATCCGATGCTGTCGACGCTTAACGTTTCAAGGGTCATCTTAATGCTCCTGATTTTGGAATAATCTGCGAATTTTTGCTCTTCACGGCACGCTGAGGGATCAAGCGGTCAATCACCATAATGATCGCTGGAGTGACCAGCGCAATGTACATGTTGTTGATCCCGAACGGATCGCCAAGCAGGTACCACACAGAGGTCACGACACAGGCTCCAATCAGGCCCACATTAGCGCCGCGCGCACTTTTAAAGAACGGCAGGTAAAAGGCCATGACGGCGACGACGGAAATCGACAGGCGGATAGCTCGGGTGAAGAAAGAAAGCTTGAGTACCTCAGGGACCAACAGCACGAAGATCAGTGGCAGAAAACCAATGAGCAATGAGAGCCAGCGGGTCATTTTAAATTCGCGCTCGGGCGTTGGATTGCGGTATGGCACATAAAAATCTTTCACAATAAGCGAGGCTATAGCCAGTGCAACGGTACTGACACTGACGAAAATCGAGGCCACCAGAGACGTGGTCACCAGGCCTGCCAGCCAAGGATTCATGTCCTGGATAAAGATGGGCAACGCGTACAGACTGTTCATTTCTGGATGCAGGAATTTCGCCGCTACACCAATCATGCCAATGGCTAGCGCAATGGGAATGCAGAAAAAGAATGCAACCCACGTCGCCCGCTTCGCTGATTCTGCGCTTTTGGTGGAAGAAATAGCCTGAATGACAAACTGGGTACAAAAAATAGAGCCGATGGTCCCGATCAGCCACGCAAAAATAGTGCTGGCGCCAATGCTGCCGTCCCAGGTCCAATAGAAGTCAGGCATTTCTTTCACCATCGGCATGACACCTCCGGTCATATGCAGGGCGATACCCAGAATAATCAGGACGCCGATATACTTAATGGCGCTGTGCAACATAGTGACCCACGCCATGCCCTTCATCCCCCCGAACGCGAAGTAAAATGTACTGACTACGGCAGTAATAAATGCCGCGACCGGGAGATTAACCTTCAGAACGGTAGAAATCGCCGCTGCACCGCTGACGTAGTTACCTACGTTTACGAGCAACAGCGCATAAATCATGATGATCGAAATGATGTTTTTAGTGGTGTTGCCGTACTTCTCGGCAATCGCCCCGGAGATGGTAATTTTCCCGGTATTATAAATACGTTTCACCAGCAGCAGACCAAAGATGGGGAAGCCGATGGCTGCGCCAAGGATTGACCAAGAGGCGGCAAATCCCCCTTCAAACGCAGCCTGCGCCGTGCCGATAGTGGATTTTGCACCAATATATTCTGACATCAGCAGTACGCCGACGATAAAGGCCGGCATCGCACGCGATCCCTCCATGAAATCACCGGTATTTTTACTTCGTAATCGATAGGTTAACCAAGTAGTGAACAGGATGTAGGCTAATACGATGCCAATAATGATAAACGTATCTGATGAGCTAAATTCTTTCATTTTTTCCTCACACAGCGCGTAGGGGGACCCCGCCTGCACATTTTCATACGCAGGTGTAGAGTTGAGACAGAAGGTAAGGCGCGGTTAACCGCGCAAATTAAAATCTTTAATAACGGCCAGGATCTTATTCGTATCGTCCTGCGTGAAGTCCACCGGATACCGGCTTTCACCCACGTTATAGCCGAGCAAATTCACGGCTTTTTTAACGACGGCCGGTGAAAAAGCAATACCGTAGAGCAGGGTACGGATCTGGTTGATGTCTGCCTGAACGGCTTCAGCCGCTGCGGCATTTTTTTCCTGCAAATGCCGATAAACCGCATTCACCTGTGCTGGAATAATATTAGCAATCCCGGAGATGCAGCCGATGCTGCCTTCAGTAAACCCACGATAAATAAGCGAGTCAGGTCCGGTCAGCACGCTAAAATCGCTAAATTGCTGACTGACTTCATGGAACCCTTGCAGGCTTTCCCACGAACCGGCGCTGTCCTTAATTCCTTTAATATTGGGATGTTCGGCCAACTCCCGCACAATTTCAGGCGTTAACGTATTCCCGGTTCGCGCAGGAATGTTATAGAGATAGACTGGGACGGTCAGAGCATCGGCAACCGCGCGAAAATGTGCAATCAGTTCCTGCGGGCGCAGCGTCGCAAACCACGGGGTAATAACCGACACGGCGCGTACGCCGAGCTTCTCGATATGTTTGCCTAAGCGGACTGTGGCGGAGGTTGAAATCTCACCGACGTGCGACATGACGCCGGTATCACCTCCCGCCGCTTCAAGACATATTTCAGTAACCCGAGTCTTCTCATGCTCATTGAGCATAAAAAATTCGCCGTTGGTGCCATTACAGAAAATGTTATTTCCAGCCTGTTGTTGACGTTTCACCTGCTCGCGCAATGCGACGCCGTCGATCTCCCCACTCGGGGAGAAAGGGGTCACTATCGCGGTATAGACTCCGGTAATATTATTCATCTTATTCTCTTCACGTCGGTGTAATTAGAAACGAAATAAAGTGTTAGCGAATACTCTGATAAATCTCTTCTAGGTGTTTTTTCTCAATCTGCATGGGCACATTTTTAATTAAACGTTGTACCTCTATTGCCCCTTGCGACAAATAAGCAATGTCATCAGGTGTGATGGACAACTGGCTTAATTTGACCGGTAAGTCCAGGCGGTGAACGAGTGCGTCAAAATATTCCACCAAGGCGTGGGATTTGTCCTCTTCACCCAACAGCAGGTCAGCATCAGGGATTAAGTCGTAAGCCTGGGCAAATTTACTCACGGCGGCAGGTCTGATAAATGCCATACAGGGTACCAGCAGAATGGCGTTAGCGACGCCGTGAGGAATATGATATTTCCCGCCGAGCGGGTATGACATAGCGTGTACCAGATGTGTGCCCGCGTGGGCAATCGATGCACCGCCATAATAAGATGCCCAAAGCATATTCAAGCGAGCTTCAAGATTTTCCGGTTCAGCAACGGATTTTTCGATGCTGGCGAATAACTTTTTCATTCCTACCAGCGCGTAATTGTCACTGACCGGATTGGCTATCACTGACGTGAAACATTCGAATAAATGGCACAGCGCGTCGATGCCGGTTGAGGCCGCGATCCGCGCGGGCATGCTGGTCGTCAGTTCTGGCACCAGTGCCACGTAATCGGGCAGCATGAGCGGTGTAATAATGCCGATTTTGGTTTCTTTTTCTGGGATTGCCAGAATGGCATTCGGTGTGGCTTCTGAACCGGTGCCGGCGGTGGTCGGAATGAGCAGAGAGGTTGTGCGGCGCTGAGGTTTCTCACCCGCCAACAGGCCGTTTAATGTGACTTTTACATCCCCCGCGCACAGCAGCGACAGCAGTTTGGCCACATCCAGTACGCTACCGCCACCCACACCGATAACCAGATCGACGCGCTGCTTGTTTAGCGTTTCAAGGATAGTAGCAACGTCATGTTGGCTCGGCTCTGGAGGGACGCTGTCGATTATGCTCACGCCGCAGCCGGCGTTGTTCAACTGAGCAAGCAGCGATTGCACCGGTGCCAGCCCAATAATATTTTTATCGCTAACCAGCACGACCTGATGTTTTCCAGCCAGTAAATAGCCGATGTCATGCAACGACTGATAACCACTGATGATTGTGCTGTCTATATTCATGCTTGCATTTCCCGTCATTAAGTCTTGGTAAGAGTGAGCTCAATCATTAAAGGTCGATACTCCTCACATCGTCAGGGCAATTTATAGGCGAAATTGAAGTTGAATAATTTGAAGTTGCTCACATATAATCAATCATGATTGAATATAATCATATTCAGCAAACAAACCTGACTTATTCATCACGGAGCCACGATGGCCAAAAAAGTGACAACCACCGACCTGCGAGCGCCAACGCAAATTTTGGCTATCGCCGACGATTTTACCGGTGCCAACGACACCGGAGTGGCATTGGTTGAGCATGGGATGGTCGTTTGCGTGCGGTTTGATCTGACCGATTGCACCCGCAGAGAAGGGGCAGGGCGAGCATTAATTTACAGCACCGACAGCCGCGCATTAAGCGCAGCTGAGGCGGCAAAAAGCGTGACAATGGCTATTGAGAAGGCTTTGCCGACATTTACGAGCCACCGCTGGGTGTTCAAAAAAATGGATTCTACGCTTCGTGGAAACCCTGGCGCAGAAACAGAAGCTGCTTTGATAGCGCTTGATTGCCCGCTGGCAATAGTTGCCACGGCGGTACCTGAGTTGGGCCGAGTGGTTATCGAGGGACTCTGTTATGTCAAGGGTTGCCTGCTAACAGACACCGAATTTGGTACCGACCCCAAAACACCGGTGAAAACGGCAAACGTAGGCATGCGTTTCGCAGAGCAAACGGCACTGCGTCAGCATCATGTTTCACTTAATGCGCTTCGTGCAAATGACTTTCAGACCCAACTTACCGCGCTGGTGGATGCGGGTATTCGCATTGTGATTGTTGACAGCCAAACGTCAGAAGACTTGGCATGCCTTGTCCGAGCGGCGGAGACTCTGCCATTCAGACCGCTGCTGGTTGGCGCTTCCGGTTTAAGTCAGGCGTTGGCCAGCCATTGTTTGAACGAAATTAAGACATCCCCCCCTTTTGAGGTGCGCAGGCCAGCTCCCGTGCTGGCCGTAGTCGGCTCAATGAGTGAAGCGGCCGCGGGACAGATTGCTTTTGCTTTACAGCACCGTTCGGCCGAGCTCATTAATATTGACGTTCTTACGCTCTTTACAGACAGAGCGACGGAACTGTTGACCCCACTCTCTATGCAGATTTGCAGCGCTATCGAGAAGGGAAGGCACTGCATTGTCAGTACTTGTCAAAACACAGATCAGAGGCAGTACGTTGCTCAATTTTGCCAGCAAAATCAAATCAGTCGCCTGCAAATGGGGAACAGCATTGCCACATTTATCGGGCAGCTTATTCAATACGTTTTTCAAACAATTAAAACACAGCCGAGCGGCGTTTATTTGTCCGGCGGTGACATAGCCCTGGCCGTCGCGCGCGCACTGGGGGCCAAAGGGTTTGAGATTAAAGGCCAGATAGCAGGCTGCGTACCTTGGGGATATCTGCAAGAGAGTCAGATTGAATGTCTACCCGTGATGACTAAAGCGGGTGGATTCGGCCATGAAAATACACTACTTGAAGTTTTACGCTTTTTTGAGGAGAAGTTGAGTGACTAAAATTATTGCAGTAACTATGGGTGATCCGGCAGGGATTGGCCCTGAAATCATCCTTAAAGCGCTAGCTGAAGGTGAGTTGTCAGGGACAAAAGCGGTCGTGGTCGGCTGTGCCGCTACGTTTCGCCGTATCCTCGCATTGGGGATAACCCCTGCGGCCGAGTTACGGATTATTAATGAGGTTTCACAGGCACATTTTGCGCCAGGCGTCATCAATGTCATTGATGAGCCACTGGCCCATCCTGAGGCGCTGGTGCCTGGAAAAGTGCAGAAAGAGGCGGGCGATTTGGCATACCGCTGTGTGAAACGTGCAACAGAGCTGGCCATGGCTGGAGAGGTTCAGGGAGTGGCGACCGCACCACTTAACAAAGAAGCATTGCATTCTGCCGGGCATATTTATCCGGGGCACACGGAGTTACTGGCGAAACTGACTCACAGTCGCGACTACGCCATGGTGCTTTTTACTGAAAAACTTAAAGTCATTCATGTGACGACTCATATCGCACTGCGCAAGTTTCTCGATACGCTGAATCAAGATCGCGTCGAAACGGTTATTCGAATGGCCGATACTTTCCTGCGTCGCGTCGGCTACGAGAACCCACGCATTGCCGTAGCCGGTGTGAATCCTCATGCCGGTGAAAATGGTCTGTTCGGCGATGAAGAGATCAACATTGTCGGGCCATCTGTCGAAAAAATGAAAGCTCAAGGACTTAACGTCGTTGGCCCATGCCCGCCGGATACCGTATTCCTTCAAACCTATGAAGGCATGTACGACATTGTGGTGGCAATGTATCATGATCAGGGCCATATCCCCTTGAAGCTGATGGGGTTTTATGACGGTGTAAATATCACTGCTGGGTTGCCGTTCATCCGAACATCAGCAGATCATGGCACTGCGTTTGATATTGCGTGGACAGGAAAAGCCAAGTCTGAGAGCATGGCGATATCAATTCAGTTAGCCGTTCAGCTGGCGTAATCTTACGTCAGCAGCGCAGGGAAAAAGGAATTACGTTGACCGGACAAAGCCGCCTCGATCAGATTATGGACTTTCTGAAAAGTCATAACTTGGTCACCGTTGAACAGCTGGTTGCCGCTATTTCGGCATCCCCGGCAACCATTCGCCGCGACCTGATTAAATTGGATGAACAGGGCGTTATTAGCCGCAGTCACGGGGGGGTTACGCTTAATCGCTTTATTCCCAACCAGCCAACGACCAATGAGAAACTCCAACTAAGCCTGCAAGAAAAGCAGGCTATTGCCGAAGTTGCGGCTTCAATGGTTAAACCGGGTGATGCCGTCGTGTTAGACGCAGGCACCACCATGCTCGAACTGGCGCGTAACCTGACACATTTTCCGCTGCGGGTGATCACTGCGGATTTGCGAATTGCGCTGTTTTTATCCGAGTTCAAGCAAATTGAAGTAACCATCATCGGCGGGCGCATAGACGACAGCAGTCAATCCTGCGTGGGTGAACATGGCAGAAAGTTGCTCAGGAGCATCTATCCGGATATCGCATTTATCAGCTGTAATTCGTGGAGCCTGGACAAAGGGATCACCACGCCAACGGAAGAAAAAGCGGGGCTAAAGCAGGACCTTGCAAAAAATGCTCGTCGTCGTGTCCTGCTCGCTGACAGCAGTAAATACGGCGCTTACTCACTATTTTGCGTTTCTCCGCTGACTGAAATGACCGACATTATTACGGATAAAGGGTTGAATACAGATATCCAGCAATTATTGGATGATCAACCGTTTAATCTGACGCTGGCCTGAGCGCAAGAAAACAAACCGTCCCGCAGACTGACTGCGCTCCCTTGATCTTCCCTAATGACCTCTCTGGCATTGATTCTGGGTGATTGCCATTGGCAATCAGTACCGGCACAGGGTCGGATGCGCAAAATTCGGTTGGTACTGACTTTATTGGCGGCATCATAGAGGCAACACGCGCTTGCGGATAAGTGTCCAATGTTATAGAAATTATTATAACTTATGAATTTTACTCATATGTTTTTCCTTAAATTTGTACTAATCATTGTGAGTCTCTTCGAGTATTGTAAATATTTAGAGAAGCGAAGCCTTAAGCGCATTCTTGCTGCCTCGCCTTTGTCTTTTCTATGTTAAGCCCACTCGTCTTTGCAGAAACGGAGAGTAACATGCACGTAAAAATCACAACTAACGGTACAGCGGCTTCGCAGGCAGGTCCTGATCATTATTTCACCGGTAAAGTACGCATCGACTCACCTTTTAGCGGCAGCGGTGAAGCGCGAATCGGTGGAGCGACTGTCAGTTTCGAGCCCGGTGCGCGCACGGCTTGGCATACTCATCCGTTGGGGCAAACGCTGATTATTACTTTCGGACGCGGTTGGCTTCAGGAAGAGGGGGAAGAAATTCTTGAGATGAATCCAGGTGATGTTATCTGGATCCCCGCGGGGATTAAACACTGGCACGGCGCCTCTCCCGAGAACGCGATGACACATATAGCGATTGCTGAATCACTGAACGGTAGCCCGGTTACGTGGATGGAAAAGGTCACTGATGAGCAGTACAAGAAATAGAATTGAGAAGTGAGTGACGTCCAATAATTAAAGAATTATGAGGTTGTGGACTCAAATATTGTCATTTATTCAATCATTATCATTCACACGTGTATTACAGAAGCGAGGCTTTACCCCGCTTCTGTAATACTCATCAACCGCAGACATGTAAAGACCTTTTTAATCGCATTAAAAAAGAAATTTTATCCATGTTTTGAACATGAGTTGCCCGTATTTGATCCATTCATAATCAGGAATAAACGGCTTCACTCTGGTAACCGGCAGATTTTGGGTGAATTTAGAGAGTCTCATCATTCAGCTACACAGATGTAGCTTGCTTCATGCCCGTTTTCTCGTGAGTTAGCCATTGCCTGATTCAGTTAGCGCTTTAAAACGCTATGCGGCTTGGCAAGATCTTCAGGGCATTAACCTGTCAGGGGGAGTGAGCATGGGTATGAGTGATTATTGTCGACTCGGCAATAACTACCTACGAAATGGCACGTCTAAGCTGCCTTTACCCACATTTGCGCCTGCAAACACGAGTCTTCTCCAATATCACCTCATTATCGACAACGGGTTGAATGTGTTGAAGGGCGAAACGTTGGGAGTCACTTTTTAAACGGCAATGCTTTAAACGCGCATAACAAAACCCCCTGTTCGTGGACAGGGGGTTTTGGGTCAGAAAAGTCATCTACAGAGCATTTCCGACGCGGAAAACTTCACGTTTATAAAATTTAAACGTTAAAAAGGAAGTTCATCACGTCGCCGTCTTTAACGATGTAGTCTTTACCCTCTGAACGCATTTTACCGGCTTCTTTAGCGCCTTGCTCTCCCTTGAAGGTCACAAAGTCGTCAAAACCGATAGTTTGTGCGCGAATAAATCCTTTCTCGAAGTCGGTGTGGATCTTACCGGCAGCCTGTGGTGCAGTCGCGCCGACAGGAATAGTCCATGCACGCACTTCTTTTACGCCTGCGGTGAAATAGGTTTGCAGGCTCAGCAGTTCGTAACCAGCGCGGATCACACGGTTCAGACCTGGTTCTTCCAGACCCATCTCAGCCATAAATTCGGCGCGGTCTTCGTCTTCCAGCTCGGCGATGTCAGATTCAACGGCGGCACACACGGCAACCACGACAGAACCTTCGGCATCAGCGATAGCGCGAACTTTATCGAGATACGGGTTATTTTCGTAACCGTCTTCGTTTACATTGGCGATATACATGGTAGGTTTCAGCGTCAGGAAGCTCAGGTAGCGAATGGCCGCTCGGTCTTCATCGCTGAGGTCTAGCGCGCGCAGCATACCGGCTTGCTCAAGCTGCGGCAGGCATTTTTCCAACGCGGCCAGTTCAGCTTTAGCGTCTTTATCGCCGCCCTTGGCTTTTTTCTGTACGCGATGAATCGCGCGTTCGCAGGTTTCAAGGTCGGAAAGGGCCAGTTCGGTATTGATAACGTCGATGTCATCAACCGGGTCGACTTTGTTGTTTACGTGAATGATGTTGTCATTTTCAAAACAACGCACCACGTGGCCGATGGCTTCGGTTTCGCGAATGTTGGTCAGGAACTGGTTACCCAGGCCTTCGCCTTTTGACGCGCCTTTTACCAGGCCCGCGATATCAACGAATTCCATGGTAGTAGGAACAACGCGCTGTGGTTTAACAATCTCAGACAGTTTGTCGAGACGTGGATCAGGCATTGGCACAACACCGGTATTAGGCTCGATAGTACAGAACGGGAAATTGGCCGCTTCGATACCCGCTTTGGTCAGCGCATTAAAAAGAGTTGATTTACCGACGTTCGGCAGGCCGACGATACCGCATTTGAATCCCATGTTTATATCACCTTAATATCTTAATAATCAGGAAGTTAAGTTAATCTGCCTGAGGTAATGACCATAATTCCGCTCATTATACACAGTTTGAGTGCTTAACTCGATCCGCATCTTTTTTAAGGCCTAAAACAGGCGGATTATGGCGCTTTACCACAACGTTTCGGGCATTAATTGTTGCCTCGATCGCATGATTTACCGATACTGTTTTAAAAATTAACTAATAAGAGCGACGCCGGATGTACTTCTTGCTTAGTCCACCCTGAGTTTTTACCCACATATTAAGGGTATTCGCCCTGATTTATCGCCCGCTGGTCAGCTGCACCGGCTTGGGCTGCACTCTTTTGACCTAACTTTTAACCTAAGATAGTGGACTTTTTTGATGTTAACTCTGAAAAACTTCAGGGCGGCGAACGTTAAAAATGACGTTCTGGCTGGCTTTGTGGTGGCAGTTTCAATGATCCCTGAAGCGGTGGGATTCTCGCTGGTTGCCGGTTTATCCCCCATTGTCGGGCTACACACGGCCTTTATTATCGGCATTGTGACGGCGCTGTTTGGCGGTAAACCAGGAATGGTTTCTGGCGCCGCGGGCTCGATTGTGGTGGTGCTGATGAGTCTCGCGGCGCAGCACGGGATGGGATACGTGTTGTGGGCAACGCTTTTTGCCGGATTGATTCAAATCGCGATTGGCGTTTTCCGTTTGGGTAAATTCATTCGCCTGGTGCCTTTGCCGGCGATCCACGGCTTTGTTAACGGGCTGGCGATTGTGATTATGCTGGCGCAGTTGCACATGATTGCTGGGCAGGGGCTGTTGATGTATGCGCTGGTGCTGCTGGCCGTAGCGGTCGTGGTGGTCTTTCCTAAAATCACGCGCGTTATCCCTTCCTCGCTTGCTGCGCTGATTATTGTTTCAGCCGTAGCTATCGGGTTTCATCTGCAAACGCTGCGCGTTGGCGACCTGGCCGATATTTCAGGAACGTTGCCAAGCTTTGCGCTTCCTACCGCACCGTTCACGCTGGATATGCTGAAAGTGGTGTTGCCTTACGCCGTGGTGATTGCCTTGGTGGGGCTGATTGAATCGCTGCTTACCATGACGGTGCTCGATGAAATGGGTGGCAAAAAAGGCAATGGTAATCGTGAAAGCATTGCTCAGGGCGCAGGGAATACAATTTGTGGTCTGTTTGGATGTTTCGCCGGTTGCGCGATGATAGGTCAGTCGATTATTAACTTCACCTCAGGTGGACGTGGCCGTATTTCAGGTACGGTCGGGGCGATTTTGCTGATTTTGTTCGTGGTAAGTCTGGCGGAATATATCGGGCTTATTCCCGTAGCCGCACTGGCGGGTATTATGCTGGTGGTATGTTACAACACTTTTGAGTGGAGCTCGTTTCGTCGCCTTCGCCGTATGCCAAAGTCGGATGCGCTGGTGATGGTAGCGGTGACCCTGATCACTATTTTTACCGATTTAGCGGTGGCGGTTATCAGCGGCGTGATTATTTCTGCGCTAGTCTTTGCCTGGCAGCACGCGCGTATTAGGGTTCGCAGTCGTCAGCAGAAGGGGGAGTGGGGAGTGTATAAACTCGAAGGCCCCCTGTTCTTTGGCTCTACTGCGGCCTTTGCCGAACTGTTTACGCCTGAAAGCGATCCACAAAATGTGGTGCTGGACTTTTCTTCCACTCGCGTCATGGATTCAAGTGGCGTAGAGGCGATTGACAAAATTACCACGCGTTATCTTGAGGCGGGCAAAACCATCAGACTCCGTCATCTGAGTGCCGACTGTGTGAGGCTGTTGGCCAAAGCGGGGCCGTTCTGCAGTCACGAACTTGACGATCCAGATTATTACATTGCGGAAGATGATTACCAGACTGAGGATAAATTAGTCGGTAAAGAGACATTTAAAGTACGGACGTAATTCCTTAATAATCAGAGGGGAGAGTGGAGTCGCTGCTCTCCCATCCTAACCTTCCCCCGACGAGGAAGGAATCAAAGAATTTTAGACTTCCGCCTTGAAGGTGTGCAGTCTGTTCATCGCCTTCAACAACCCATCTTTCATCAAAATATCGGTACAGCGCAGCGACTCGTCGATAGCGGCATCAATCAGCTTTTGTTCGCTGGTAGGGGGCTTGCCGAGAACAAATCCCACGACTTTATTGCGATCGCCGGGATGACCGATCCCAATGCGCAGACGATAGAAATTTGGATTATTGCCCAGCCTGTTCTGAATATCTTTCAGCCCATTGTGACCGCCGTTTCCACCGCCAAGCTTGATTTTTGCCACGCCGGGTGGAATATCCAGCTCGTCGTGTGCAACCAGTATTTCGTCAGGTTCGACGCGGTAGAAGTTCGCCATAGCAATCACAGCTTTGCCACTCAGGTTCATAAAAGTCGTAGGAACCAGCAGGCGAACGTCTTGCCCATTGAGTGACAAACGCGCCGTATAGCCGAAGAATTTACTCTCTTCCTTTAACTGTTGGTTATGCTGACGCGCCAATAAATCGACATACCATGCGCCGGCATTGTGGCGGGTCTGGGCATATTCGGCGCCTGGATTCGCCAGGCCAACGATTAATTTAATGCTGCTCACGCTCGTTTCGCTTCTTGAAGGAATAATCTGGCCGATAGTTTACCCGTGCTTTGCCGTCGTGCCAAACCACAGAAGAAATTAAGCGTTAATTAGTTCAGAATCTATTAGTTACAATTAATAACTATTAGATTTTCAATCAGATAAATAGTAAGAAGCGTAAAGATTTGTCATTTTGCATCTCCACACTGTGATCGTCCCCGCAACCTGTTGCTTCTTGCCGGACTATAATTTGTACAGGATGAAGTTCACGCTTTGCACTGACGCAAAGAAACCCAACGGATTACCGGAGGCGACGTATGAAACGTAAAAACGCAACAGTATGCGGCAATGTGTTAATGGGATTGGGATTAGTGACCATGATTGGCGGAGTAGGATACTCAATCCTCAACCAGCTGCCGAATCTCGGTTTACCACAGTTCTTTGCTCACGGCGCCATTATGTGCATTTTTATCGGCGCGCTACTGTGGCTGACCGGGGCCAGAATCGGCGGGCGCGAAGGCGTAGCCGACCGTTACTATTGGGTGCGTCATTATGATGCCCGCTGCCGTAAGGGCCATAAGCATTCATAAACCATAAGCATTGATAAACGTAGTGTCTTAAACCCTGATTTCAGCACTGACAAACTAAAAAGCCCCAGCTAAACCTTCGCTGGGGCTTTTTGTTATTAATCACTCACCGGGTGGAAACAGTGATTAATGCTCGAACATCGCTGAAATCGATTCTTCATTGCTGATACGGCGGATGGCTTCAGCCAACATGCCGGACAGGGTCAGAGTACGAACGTTTTTCAGGGCGCGAATTTCAGCTGACAGCGGAATGGTATCGCAAACAATCACTTCATCAAGCACGGAGTGTTTGATGTTTTCTACCGCATTGCCGGAGAAGATTGGGTGAGTAGCATAAGCGAAGACGCGTTTAGCACCGCGTTCTTTCAGCGCTTCTGCGGCTTTACACAGTGTACCGCCAGTGTCGATCATGTCATCAACCAGAATACAGTCACGGCCGGTAACGTCACCGATGATATGCATTACTTGCGAAACGTTTGCGCGTGGGCGACGTTTGTCGATGATGGCCATGTCGGTATCATTGAGCAACTTGGCAACGGCACGGGCGCGCACTACGCCGCCGATGTCTGGAGAAACCACGATTGGGTTTTCCAGGTTTTGTTGCAACATATCTTCGAGCAGGATTGGGCTACCAAACACGTTATCAACCGGGACATCGAAGAAGCCCTGAATTTGCTCTGCATGCAAATCAACGGTTAATACGCGGTCAACGCCAACGCTGGAAAGAAAGTCTGCAACAACTTTGGCGGTGATCGGAACACGCGCTGAACGCACGCGGCGATCCTGACGTGCATAACCGAAGTAGGGGATAACTGCCGTGATGCGACCGGCAGACGCGCGCCGGAGTGCATCCACCATCACCACTAATTCCATCAGGTTGTCATTAGTAGGCGCGCAGGTGGATTGGATAATGAAAATATCTCCGCCACGTACATTTTCGTTAATTTGCACACTTACTTCGCCGTCGCTGAAACGACTAACGGCGGCGTCACCTAGGCTGGTGTATAAACGGTTGGCAATTCGTTGTGCTAGTTCCGGGATGGCGTTACCAGCAAAAAGCTTCATATCAGGCACGAGAAGAACCTCAGGCTTGCGTCCAGAGAAGATACGGCACATGGCTCCACCGGGCGGTGAGCGAAACCACAGCAATATACATACGTACATCTTACCTTTCTTCTTTCCCCTTGCAGGCGTTGCCCCCTGCGCGGGGAAGTCTGTTGGGTATACAGATTAAATCTAAAAATTCCAAGAGGCTGGCAAAGAACAGACACAATAACGGGAAACTGTGATTGTCTACGCTTTGGCTGCGGCTCTCATCAGCTCGGCGCGGGTTTTATGCAGAGGCGAAACGTTAACGCCTTGGGCAACAAAACCGTTGATCCATGCCGGAGCTTTACTCAGCACCTCGCGGGCGGACGCCTCTGTGTCGAATTCGGCAAACACACAGGCACCTGTACCAGTGAGGCGCGACGGCGCGTATTCTAGCAGCCATGAAACCAGCTGTTCAACCTCGTAAAAACGTTTTCTTGCAATCGGTTCACAATCATTGCTGTAATCTGTGTGCAATAGCACATCAATCGAGCGCTTTGGCGTATTACGAATCAATTCAGGATCGCCAAAAATTGCCGGCGTTGGAATGCTGACGCCGGGATGAGCAACAAGATACCATTTTTCTGCGGGTGAAACCGGTTTTAACACCTCACCGATGCCTTCGGCAAATGCCGAGTGACCCATCACGAACACCGGCACGTCGGCGCCCAAACTTATCCCTAGTTCGGCAAGCTGGTGGTCGCTAAGTCCACAGTTCCACAGCATGTTCAGCGCAATCAGCGTCGTGGCGGCATTAGATGACCCACCGCCCAGACCGCCGCCCATGGGTAAACGTTTATCGAGGACGATATCTGCCCCACAGGCAGCAGACGCATGCTGCTGTAACAGTTTCGCTGCCCGAACAATGAGGTTCTGTTCATCAGGCACACCCTCAATCGAGGGGATGAGCGTAATTTTATTGTCATCACGCGGCGTAAAGGCCAAGCTGTCGCCGTAGTCAATAAACTGAAACAGCGTTTGCAGGTCATGGTAACCGTTGGCACGCTGACCGGTGATATAGAGGAACAAATTGAGTTTAGCCGGAGATGGCCAGATTTGCGTCATCTCAGTTTAATGTCCAACTGTCCATTTTCAGTTTAATTCTCTGCGACCCTTGAGCCATCTCGAGGCGGTTAGGCAACGAAGGTGTCGTGGTGGTGTCGTAACTTTGATAGGTAACGCTGCCGTTCAGGCCCTGCTGTTTGTAATTAACCTGACGCAGGCGATATTGACTGTCGAGGCTGAAGTCGCTGCTGTCACCCGGCAGGCCTAGCATCCACTGACGCAGGTTGACCAGCGGAATCGACATCCCGGTCAGTTTTTGAATCATGTCGTCAGGATTGTCGCTGGTGTACTGTTTGCCCTGATTGTTGGTCAGCTGTGCAACGCCGTTTTGCACTTTTAGCTCCATTTCTGTGCTGCCAAGTGGATTGGTCAACAGCAGGCGGTAGCTTTGTGGGGAGTATTGCTGCCAGAAGAAGCGCGCATAAACTTTCTGTTTATCAGAGATATAAGCAAAGGCACCGCGTGTTTGATAATGCTCGAGCTGCTTAACCTGCTGTTCGTGCTGACGCCACTCGGGGGACGTTGGACTGGTTGACGGCCCGGTGGTCGGCGAGAAGGTCGTACAGGCGGTCAGCACCAGACTGGCGAGAGGGAGCAGGCGGAGCAGGTTTACTTTATGCATTGGCATAACGAGTCGGGTCCTTTCATTAAAATCGTGTAGCAGACGCAGGCAGTTTAGCATAAGCCCGTCATCCTTGAGTTTGAAAAATCACGCGATGGTGAGGCAGTCATCGTGGCTTTAACAGTCGGTAATTGTAATCAGCTTTGTCTGTTTGTGGGGGTGTAAATGTTGTAAATGATAATCACTCTCCGTTGCCAAGTGCCTTTAATCACAGCTTTTTATAAAAACCGGACAGATAGTGCGGTGTGGCTTTAATTGATCTCGCGCATCTTGTAGAATGCGCCTCAGACGTAAACCCATACAAAGAAAAGTCTCAATTCGACTATCGCTCCCATGACCCTACTTGCATTAGGCATTAACCACAAAACCGCCCCGATATCTCTGCGTGAAAAGATTACGTTTTCGCCAGACACTATCGAACAGGCGCTCTCAAGTCTGCTTCAGCAACCGCTGGTGCAGGGAGGCGTCGTGTTGTCTACCTGTAACCGCACCGAGCTTTATCTCAGCGTCGAGCAGCAGGAGCAACTGCAGGGTAAAGGGGGAGTGCATGAGCAACTGGTGTCGTGGTTATGTGATTACCATCATCTGAGTGCCGATGACGTCAAAAAGAGCCTTTACTGGCATCAGGATAATGCCGCCGTCAGTCACCTGATGCGCGTTGCCAGCGGTCTCGATTCGCTGGTTCTCGGTGAACCGCAGATTCTGGGGCAGGTTAAAAAAGCTTTTGCAGAATCACAGCACGGCCAGGCCGTGTCCGGCGAACTTGAGCGTTTATTCCAAAAATCTTTCTCGGTCGCCAAACGCGTGCGCACTGAAACAGACATTGGTGCCAGCGCCGTTTCCGTCGCATTTGCTGCCTGTACGCTGGCGCGTCAAATCTTTGAGTCCCTGTCTGAAGTCAACGTGCTGCTGGTTGGCGCGGGCGAAACTATCGAACTGGTAGCGCGTCATCTGCGTGAGCATAAAGTGCGTCATATGATGATTGCCAACCGCACGCGTGAGCGCGCACAGCTGCTGGCCGATGAGGTTGGAGCGGAAGTGGTTTCGCTGCAGGACATTGATTCGCGCCTGGCCGAGGCCGACATTATTATCAGCTCTACCGCCAGTCCGCTGCCTATAATCGGCAAGGGCATGGTCGAGCGTGCGCTCAAGGCGCGCCGCAACCAGCCTATGCTGATGGTTGATATTGCCGTTCCGCGCGATATCGAGCCTGAAGTCGGCAAACTGGCCAACGCCTACCTCTATAGCGTTGATGACCTGCACAGTATTATTCAAAATAATCTTGCCCAACGTAAGGCGGCCGCGGTTCAGGCCGAATCTATCGTCGAGCAGGAAAGCTCTAATTTTATGGCCTGGCTGCGTTCTCAGGGCGCGGTTGAAATTATTCGTGATTATCGCTCCCGCGCCGACCTCGTGCGCGCCGATATGGAAGCAAAAGCCCTAGCGGCAATTGCTCAGGGCGCTGATGTGCAAAGCGTTATTCACGACCTGGCCCATAAACTCACCAACCGCCTCATCCATGCACCTACCCGGTCACTTCAGCAGGCAGCCAGCGATGGCGATGTTGAGCGTTTGCAAATTTTACGCGATAGTCTCGGGTTAGATCAGTAAACTACCCAAAAGGTCGAGTACCGAAAGGCGGCCAACACACCTGCGTCTGGATGGATGTCGGGTTCAGTTTTTATTATCACAGGGTTAAACACTACGCATGAAGCCTTCTATTGTTGCCAAACTGGAAGTGTTACAAGAGCGCCATGAAGAAGTTGAGGCTATGCTCGGCGATGCTGCCGTGATTGCCGATCAGGACAAATTCCGCAATCTTTCCCGCGAATACGCTCAGTTGAGCGACGTTTCCGCCTGTTTTCTGACCTGGCGTCAGGCGCAGGAAGACTTGGCCGCCGCACAGGAGATGCTCGACGATCCCGAAATGCGTGAAATGGCGCAGGATGAAATCAAACAGTGCCAGAACAAACTCGAAGAGCTTGAGCAAGAACTGCAACTGCTGCTGTTACCTAAAGATCCCGACGACGAACGCGGCTGCTTCCTTGAAGTTCGTGCAGGAACCGGCGGCGACGAAGCGGCGATATTCGCCGGCGATCTGTTCCGCATGTACAGTCGTTACGCCGAAACGCGCCGCTGGCGTGTAGAAATTATCAGCGCCAACGACGGCGAGCACGGCGGCTATAAAGAAGTAATTGCCAAAGTCAGCGGCGACGGCGTCTATGGTCAGTTCAAATTCGAATCGGGCGGACATCGCGTTCAGCGCGTGCCTGAAACTGAGTCGCAGGGCCGTATTCACACCTCGGCCTGCACCGTGGCGGTTATGCCAGAAGTGCCAGAAGCAGAAATGCCGGAAATTAACGCCGGTGACCTGCGCATTGACACCTTCCGCTCATCCGGCGCAGGCGGTCAGCACGTAAACACCACCGACTCTGCAATCCGTATTACCCACTTGCCAACCGGTATTGTCGTGGAATGTCAGGATGAACGTTCTCAGCACAAAAACAAAGCTAAGGCATTGTCCGTGTTGGGTGCGCGCATTCGTGCGGCAGAAGTGGCAAAGCGTCAGCTCGAAGAGGCGTCCACACGTCGTAACCTACTGGGCAGTGGCGACCGTTCTGACCGTAACCGCACCTACAACTTCCCGCAGGGAAGGGTCACCGACCACCGCATCAACCTGACAATTTATCGTCTTGATGAAGTGATGGAAGGTAAGCTCGATATGCTTATCCAACCGATTGTGCAGGAATATCAGGCCGACCAGCTCGCCGCGTTGTCCGAGCAGGAATAATGGACTTTACCCGCTGGCTGACCCAAGCTATTGGTCGTCTGGCGGCCAGCGACAGCCCTAAGCGAGATGCTGAAATCTTGCTTGGGCACGTTACTGGCCGTGCAAGAACCTACATTATGGCGTTTGGTGAAACAGTGCTCACCGACCCGCAGCAGCGACAGCTTGAGTCATTGCTGAGCCGACGCGAGAAGGGCGAACCCGTCGCCTATTTGGTCGGTGAACGCGAGTTCTGGTCACTGTCGCTGTCCGTTTCCCCCGCCACACTCATCCCTCGTCCTGATACAGAATGTCTGGTTGAACAGGCCCTGTTGCACCTTGGCAGCACACCTGCTTGCGCATTGGATTTAGGTACGGGAACCGGTGCTATTGCGTTGGCATTGGCCAGCGAGCGTCCAGACTGCGAGTTCACCGGCGTGGATCTCCAGCCTGAGGCCGTGGCGCTGGCGCAGTATAACGGCCATAAACTGGCGATCCCCAATGCAGAATTCTTGCAGGGCAGCTGGTTTACACCGGTAAGTGGCCGCATCTTTCAGCTCATTGTCAGCAATCCTCCTTACATAGACGCAACCGATCCGCATCTTGATGAGGGCGATGTTCGCTTTGAACCCGCCACCGCGTTGATTGCCGACAATAAAGGGCTAGCGGACATTGACTATATTGTCACTCACGCCCCGGCGTTTCTTAATCCGCAGGGCTGGTTGTTGTTGGAGCACGGCTGGCAGCAGGGTGAGTCGGTGAGGGCTCTCTTAATGACTGCCGGTTTTACGGCAATCGAGACCATAAAAGATTATGGCGATAATGACCGAGTGACGTTTGGACAATGGCCTGGTTCGCCGCCGTCTGTTTGACGCTGAGGCCCTTATCTCCTGCGCCGGAATGAACGAGCAGGGGGAAATGTCCACAGTGATTGAGCCTCAAGGTTAACCTGATAACAAGGAAGCAGTAATGTCGTCATATATTTGGGTGAAAAATTTCCATATCGTTGTAATTACTGTCAGTATCGTTCTGTTTATTCTGCGATTTTTTTGGAAATGGGCAAACTCACCGATTGCGCAGAAACGCTGGGTGAAAATAGTGCCGCACATTATCGACACTTTTATGCTGATAAGCGGCATCTGGCTGGTGATTATTACCCATTTTTATCCATTTTCCTCACAAGGTTCATGGCTGACCGAAAAGCTTTTTGGCGTTATCATCTATATCGCTCTTGGATTTATGGCTCTGGGGTCAGGCAAAAACGGTTCGCGCAGTCAAAAGACGCGTTGGGTGGCTTTTATTCTGGCCTTGGGTTGTTTGTATTTGATTGTTAAGCTGGCTATGACAAAAGTACCGCTGCTAATGGGATAACTATGAGCGCTATTGCTGATTTTGAATTTAACGAAGCGCCACTAAGCGCAGGTGTCATCCTGGTAACGCAGGCAATTCGCTTTGATTTTAAAGCCGATGACGTAAATCGTCAGTTGCAGGTTCTGGTTGAAGAAGCCCGAAGCAAAGTACCTGAAGACCTGAGTCAGGATCAGCAGCTTGAAGTTTTGATTGAGTTATTTTATCGCACCTGGGGTTTTGGCGGAGCTGGGGGCGTTTATCGCCTGTCCGATGCAATGTGGATAGATAAGGTTCTGGCCTCACGTCAGGGTACGCCGGTTTCACTGGGCGTAATTTTCCTGCATATTGCCCACGCGCTTGAGCTGCCGCTAATGCCGGTAATTTTTCCGACTCAGCTTATTCTGCGTGCCGACTGGCTCGATGAAGAGATGTGGCTGGTGAATCCGCTCAACGGCGAAACCCTGAGTGAACATATTTTGGAAGTGTGGCTCAAAGGTAATCTCGGCGTAAGCGCGGTCATTGAGGATGATGACCTCGAAGAAGCCGACCACACAATGATTATTCGTAAAATGCTGGATACGCTTAAAGCCGCGCTAATGGAAGAAAAGCAGATGGAACTGGCGCTAAGTGCCAGCGAAGCGGTTCTTGAGTTTGATCCCGACGATCCTTATGAAATTCGCGATCGCGGGCTGATTTATGCACAGCTTGACTGTAATCATGTGGCGATTTCCGACCTCAATTACTTCGTCGAGCAGTGCCCTGAAGATCCGATTTCAGAAGTGATAAAAATCCAAATTCACTCAATTGAACAAAAACAGATAACGTTACATTAACAGCCTAAGCGGCGGTAACATCGACTTTTGTACCATTACTTTACAATAGATTAAGGCCAAAGCATGAAACATAAAGTGGTTAGCATTAAGGACATCAACGTAGCAAACGATTTGCCGTTTGTGTTGTTTGGCGGCATGAACGTGCTGGAATCACGTGACATGGCGATGCGCGTCTGTGAGCACTACGTTAAAGTGACTGACAAACTCGGCATTCCTTATGTTTTCAAAGCCTCTTTTGATAAGGCCAACCGTTCTTCAATTCACTCTTATCGCGGCCCGGGCCTGGATGAAGGAATGAAGATTTTCCAGGACCTGAAAGCGGCGTTTGGCGTGAAAATCATTACCGACGTTCACGAAAGCTGGCAGGCACAGCCGGTCGCGGACGTGGTGGATGTCATTCAGCTACCTGCATTTCTGGCACGTCAGACCGACTTGGTTGAAGCGATGGCGAAAACCGGCGCGGTCATTAACGTTAAAAAACCACAGTTCGTCAGCCCAGGTCAAATGGGTAACATCGTTGATAAATTTAAAGAAGGCGGCAACGATCAGGTTATTCTTTGCGATCGCGGCAGCAACTTCGGCTATGACAACCTGGTTGTTGATATGCTCGGCATGAACGTCATGATTAACGCCACTGGCGGACATCCGGTTATCTTCGACGTGACCCACGCGTTGCAGACCCGTGACCCGTTTGGTGCAGCCTCAGGTGGCCGCCGTGCACAGGTTGCAGAGCTGGCGCGTGCTGGCATGGCGGTGGGAATTGCCGGTCTGTTTATCGAGGCACACGAAGACCCTGCCAATGCGAAATGTGACGGTCCTTCAGCACTGCCGCTCGAGAAGCTTGAGCCTTTCCTGGTGCAGATGAAAGCTATCGACGACCTGGTAAAAAGTTTCGCGGCTCTGGACACGAGCAAGTAATCCCGCGCAGATTCAAAACATTGAAGGCGGCCTGTGGGTCGCCTTTTTTAATGGCTTTTCTATACCAGAAAACAGAAGGTTTTATCGGTTTTCGACAGTTTCTCTTCTGCATGCAGCTAGTATTGGATATTAACTAGATAGGTTATTTGAAATACTCAAAGGAATGAAAAATGAGAAGCATACCCGCTTTGACATTGCAAAGTAAGGCCTTTATTTATGGCTCTCAGGGGGATGACAAGATTGATAAATCCCAAATTACAAACACTATTTCGCGGGATAAAATCACCCACGATAATTTCCCGCATGCCGCTATAACTTCGCCTGAAGATCTTTGTGAAAGACTTAGCCGTTTTAATAATATTGCTCTAGATAACGAATCGGTACTGTTGTTTAAAAATCAGTTCGATGATTATCGCTTTAGTGTTAACAAGACCATTCTCGCAGCCGCAGCCGCAGGCTCCAAGAAGGAATGCAGCATTCATGCGGTAACATCGTCATTACTCGATATCTCAAGCTTTACGCACGACATGCTTATGGCGATTAAACAGCTACGAGAATTTAGCCGCTTCAATGCTGCACCTCTTTTGTTTGGCGACGTGATATCAGCTGAAGGAAAGCCAGTGAAGCCTTCTAGAATTGACGTAGAGCGTTATCAGTCAGAAACGCTCTCCTGCGATGAGTTCCAGTCGTTAGGCAAATCAGTGGCTGCCGGACTAGCGAAACAGATGCTGATTGTTTTGGTCACCGATACGGAACATTCCATGTTAAGCCTGACACGGGTGTTTAATGCTGATGACAAGCATAAACATCGCAACTATAAGGAATTTGAGGAAAACTTTTCACGAATTCATGATTGGATAGAGGGGAAAACGGACAACTTACCCGCTGTACTTTCTCTTGAGGCGAATAGCATCGAGGCAAACCGAATCTTTAACGTAAAATACTAAAGCGATTCTTGCGGTAACAAAAAAGAAAAAGGCCCTGATTTTCATCAGGGCCGTTTTCTATAAGATGGCGGTGAGAGAGGGGTTCGAACCCTCGATACGCGTTAGCGTATACACACTTTCCAGGCGTGCTCCTTCAGCCACTCAGACACCTCACCGTTTCGTTACGCCGCTGTGCAGTGCAACGGGGCGGTACTATAGGGAGACAAGCCTTTTGGGTCAAGGATTATTTCCCGAATGCTACGCGTATGATTATGAGTTCGACAATAAGTTTAAAAAACGAACGCTTATGTCGCATTATGCGCAGTGCGAGCGGAATAAACGCCTTTGCCATCGCTGAGTCATTTCCCCACAAAACGAAAAAGGGCCCAGATTTTCATCTGGACCCTTTAACATGAATTTGGCGGTGAGAGAGGGGTTCGAACCCTCGATACGCGTTAGCGTATACACACTTTCCAGGCGTGCTCCTTCAGCCACTCAGACACCTCACCGTAAGTCGAGCCAACACGCTGTGCTGCTCAACGGTCGCTAATGTAGGGAAATCTTCAGCCAGCGTCAACAGACTTTTTACCGTTGTGCTCTGATTAGCGAAATTAAAAGCAATTTGCTGATTTATAGAACAAAAAAACCGGTTATCGCTATTGTAAATCCACGCTGTTTTTATTCATTAACGCTTACCGCGACAGCTGATGCCCGTTTTGAAGATAAAAGCAACGCCTAACGCTTTGAAATGATTTTTCGCAATAAATGCTGTGAATTTGCATCAACGCAGCGGTATAACATGGGTCGGCTTGAAAACCAGAGCATAAAAATCCGCCGAGTTTTTGAGCACGTTTATTATCACGTTCTTATTTACCAAGCTCATCAATAAGCTTTTAACAAGGCAGCACAGGGGTTCTTTTTGAGTCAGCTAGAAAATACATCACATCATCGCTCGGTGATACCGGCGGGTTCCGGCGCACTATTTTTCATTCAAACCTTCTCGACCCTAGGGTTTGCAGTTCTTTATTCCACGCTGGTGCTGTATGCCACCAAGCGCCTAGGCTTTAGCGAAAACGATGCCAACGCCATTATGGGCGTTTTTGGTGCCTTCAACTATGGCCTGCACATGTTTGGTGGCTACCTCGGCGGCCGTTATCTGAGTAACCGTAACTTGTTCGTACTCGGGATGGTGCTGCAGGTTATCGGTTGTGCACTGATAGCTGTCGCGGGCGTGAGTGGACTCTACTGGGGGTTGGCGATGTTCCTGACCGGCAGCGGGCTAAACGTCACCTGCCTTAACATGATGCTGACTCAGCGCTTTGCGCCAGAAGACGACCGCCGCGAGTCCGCCTTCCTGTGGAACTACGCCGGAATGAATCTTGGCTTCTTTATCGGTTTTGCGGTTGCAGGTTATTTCCAACTCAGTGACAACTATCGCGCACTGTTTATGTTTGCCACCTTAGGTAATGCAGTTGCCATTTTAGTGACCCTGTCACGTTGGAGTATCCTAAAAGATATCAATACACCGCTTAAGCAGGCTACCTCTCGCCAGTTTAAACAGCGCATGCTGATAGGTATCGCCATTTTGGTGGTGCTGGTGCCGATTATTCGCATCATGCTGACGCACGCAGCCTTCAGCAGCTATTTCGTGGTGGCGTTGGGTATCGTAATATTTATTATTATGGGCGTAGTCACCACCCGTCATCGTCAGCAGGATGAGAAAAGCCGCATGGTGGCTTATCTGCTACTGGCTGCGGGTTCTCTGGTATTTTGGACGCTGTATCAGCTCGCCCCGATGGGACTGATGCTGTTCTCGGAAAACAACATCAACCTTAATGTTTATGGTTTTCGCGTAGCGCCGCAGTGGATCCAAGACATTAATACCGTGGTCATCGTCGTGGGCGGCCCGCTGATGGCGCTGTGGTTCAAACGTCTTCGCCAGCGCGGTTGGCGTATTGATATTCCGCTGCAGTTCTCAGGGGCTTTGTTCTGCATCGGCATTGGCATGCTGGTACTGCCGTTGGGTATTCACTTTGCCGGCAGTGATGGCCTGATGGCCTTTAAATGGATAGTGATCAGCTATGTGTTCCAGAGTGTGGGTGAGCTGATGATTTCCCCCATCGGCTACGCGATGATTGGCAAACTTGCTCCGGCGCGTTATCAGGGCGTAATGATGGGCTGCTGGATGATGGTGACTGGGGTAGCATCCGTGCTGGCCAGCTACGTTTCGGGGCTGATGCCGGCCAATACCGGCAGTACGCCAGTGCTGACTAATCCCGGCTACAGTGAAGTATTCAACGTTTTAGGGTGGGGTTCGGTGGCAACCGGCGTGGTGCTGATGCTGCTTATTCCGCTGCTACGTCGTTTAATTCAACGGGTTCCCGCGTAACCTACGCGAAAATTGCACGCTCAGGCCCTGACTCTCAGGGCCTTTTTTTTAAGCAATTTTTTGCAAGCAAAGGTTGCATCCTGGTGATTTTAGATGAAATCTAACAGGGCTAAGGAGGCACCAAGATGAATATAATTTTCTACCACCCTACATTTGATTCAAAGTCATGGATTGAGGGCATCAATCAGCGACTGTCTGACGCCAAGGTTCGCGCCTGGCACCGTGGAGATCAGGACCCTGCCGACTACGCGCTGGTGTGGCATCCGCCGCAGGAGATGCTGGCGCCGCGCATCGATCTAAAAGGTATCTTTGTGATGGGCGCAGGCGTTGACGCTATTCTCACTCAAGAGCTGCGTCACCCCGGCACGCTGCCCGCGGGCGTACCGCTTATCCGACTCGAAGACACCGGCATGGCGCTGCAAATGCAGGAATATGCATTGGCTAGCGTTCTGCGCTATTTCCGCCGTATGGATGAATATCAGCTTTTTCAGCAGCAGAAACAGTGGCGACCGCTTCCGGCGCATCAGCACAGCGAGTTTACGATTGGCATCCTTGGCGCAGGGGTGCTGGGAAGTGCGGTGGCGCAAAAATTAACCGAACTTAAATTCAAGGTTCGCAGCTGGAGCCGCACACCAAAATCACTGCCGGGCGTTGAAAGTTTTTACGGCGATGATCGGCTGGCTGATTTTGCCAAAGGCTGCAAACTGTTGATTAATCTGCTGCCAAACACGCCTCAGACCGCGGGCATCCTTAATAAAAATCTATTTTCTCAACTGTGCAGCGGTGCCTATCTGATTAATCTCGGTAGGGGTATGCATCTGGTTGAAGGTGACCTGCTTAAGGCGCTCGACGGCGGCCAAATTGCTGCCGCGACGTTAGACGTTTTTGTTGAAGAACCGATGCAGCGCATGCACCCATTTTGGTCACATCCGCGTGTTAGCATTACGCCTCATATCGGTGCCGACACGTTGCCTGAAGAAGCCATGGACAATATTGTTGCCAATATCCGGGCCATTGAATCAGGGCGTGAGCCGATAGGATTGGTTGACCGCACGCTAGGATATTAACTTTCGCGGCAAACTCATCTTCAACGTTTGCCAGAAGGTGTCTGACAGACCATTAACGCCGTCGCTGCTTACACTGCGACGGCCTGATTATTTCAGGAGCAGAGCTATGTTTCCCGTTGACTTACATATGCATACCGTTGCCAGTACTCACGCCTACAGCACCTTGCACGACTATATTGATGAGGCTCAGCAAAAGGGCATCAAGCTGTTTGCTATCACCGATCACGGCCCCGATATGGCCGATGCGCCTCACTATTGGCACTTTATGAACATGCAAGTTTGGCCACGCGTGATAGACGGCGTGGGTATTTTGCGCAGTATCGAGTCCAACATTAAAAATATAGACGGCGATATCGACTGTACAGGGCCTATGCTGACGGCGGTGGATTTTGTGATTGCCGGATTCCACGAGCCGGTGATGCCGCCGGTGGATAAAGAAACTCACACGCAGGCGATGATTGCCGCCATGGCCGGGGGGGAAGTGCATATTATCAGCCATCCGGGCAACCCGAAATACCCCGTCGATATTCCTGCAATTGCCGCAGCGGCAGCGAAATACGACGTGGCGCTAGAGCTGAATAATTCATCGTTTACCCATTCACGCAAGGGCAGTGAGCCAAACTGTCGGGCGATTGTGGCGGCGGTGAAAGAAGCCGGTGGCTGGCTAGCCCTGGGATCAGATTCGCATATTGCCTATTCTTTGGGGGGTTTTGAACACTGTGAGCGTATAATTAAGGAAGTCGGTTTTCCTGAAGATCGTATTCTGAACGTCAGTCCGCGCCGGTTCCTGGACTTTCTGCAAAGACGCGGTCGCCCGGCAATTGCAGAATTCAGCGAACTGTGACATTGTCACGCAAATTTTTGCTTTGCCAACTTTTACGTTGCCAACCATAGTCAGGGTTTTACTATGAATGAGTTTTCGATTGTCTGCCGCGTGCTGGGCACCCTGTTTTACCGTCAGCCACAAGACCCGCTGTTGGTGCCACTGTTTGGCCTGATTCAGCAGGGTAAGCTTCGCGAACATTGGCCGCTGGAGCAGGACGCCTTGCTGCTTCGCCTGCAGCAAAGCGCTGATCCGCAGGCGCTGGCCGCCGAGTTTAATCACCTGTTCGTGGGCAATGAATCCGCCGTCTCTCCATTTCGCAGCAGCTATGTGGAAGGCGATTCAGAGCAGGAAGTGCGCACTTTCCTCAAGCAACGCGGTATGCCATTGAGCGAAGCCCCGGCCGACCACTTTGGCGCAATGTTGCTCGCCGCTTCCTGGCTTGAAGACCAGTCACAGCAGGATGAAGCGGCGGCGCAAATTGCGCTGTTTGATGAGTACATGTTGCCGTGGTGTGGAAAGTTTCTGGGGAAGGTAGAAGCCCACGCAACCAGTGGTTTTTACCGCACGCTGTCTGAAATCAGCCGTGAAGCCATCACTGCCATGCGGGATGAGCTTGAAGAAGCACTGCCTGAAGATATTGAAGACGGTGAAGAAGACGAGCAGTAAGCCCTGACTTTCTGAAAAGAGGAGGGTAAAAAACGCCTGAGGTGATGTGCAAACTTGTATGATTACAGACTCAGGCGTTTTCTTTTAATCAGTAAACGGGATCACCAGTTCGCCCGGCTTCACTTCAATTCCTTTGGCCAACTTTTTGGCCATCGCTTCACCTTTACTGCGATCGCTGCTCAGCACGTAGGCCGGTTTCTGATCAAAGTATGATTTCAACGACTGATTCAGGTAAGGCATCAGACCTTTGATAACCGACTGCATTTTTTCCGGTTTAACGGTGTAGTCGACAACTTCCATATCTTTCAGGTAAATCGCGCCTTCGTCTTTGTTAAAGCTTGGCGTCGCCTTCAACGTGAGCGTCATGTTGGCCTTTTGCGCGCCGAACAGCGAGTTGACATCAATATCGGCATCGCCGGTTAGGGTGACTTTTCCAGGCTCCGCTCGGCCAATCTGGCTGCTCAAATTGGTTAACGTAATGCGTGCGTCTACTAGCCCGGGCACGCCAAGCTGTTTCTGGAAGTCATTGTGTTTGTGCAGGTAATCATTAACTTCCTGCTCGCTCAGCGAGTATTGGGTGAGGTGATTACATCCGGCAAGTAGGCCGGTAAAAATCAGGGCAGCGGCCCCTAAAAATAACTTTCTCATGACTTCCTCAATTGACAGGTAGAAGGCGCCTAGTATGCCTGCTTTTTAAATGACGAGGGAAATAATCAGGGAGGTGAATACCAAGGACCGCACCGAAAGCGCAGTCCTTGTGCAAACATTGCGCTAGCTGGCGATGCTGGTCAGCAAGTTTATCTGTGTTTGCTTGGCCATGTTGTCACGATAGGCCTGTACGCGAGTCGGCAGTTCGACGCCTTTAACAATCGACAATGAGCGCAGTACCGGGAACAGGTGAATATCGTCCTCTGAAAGCTCACCGTTCACTGCATTAGGCTCCTTGATGAGTTTGTCCAACTCACGCAGGTCCTGATTGATTTTCTTGACGAGTCCCGTCGAATGCTGCAAATGCTCTTTGAAATCGCCCATTTTTGCCTGCTTTTTGTCACTGAAGTACTGACGAGCCTGCGGGGTTGCGAACTCTTCAAAAGGCGCGCTGGCAAAGCGGGGAATCAGCAGTTTTTGTGTATATTCAGAGACATGACGCAGCCAGGTTTCGACTGCGGCGCTGAGTGGGCCGGTGAGCAGAGGTTTGCGGTCTAAGTTATCAACATATTTTACTATGTCGAGGCTCTCTGGCATAAAGCTGCCATCTTGTTTCTGCAAGATGGGGACCATCTTTTGACCGACCATCGACGTTGGCGTTTTCTCGTCGTCATTGAGCAGCGCTTTTACTTCAACCGGAAGATTTTTAAGCCCAAAAATCATGCGCGCTTTCACGCAGTAGGGGCAGTGTTCATAAACATATAACTTCATAGTACGTCGCTCCTTTTGTACCGGCCGAGGCGTGGCCTCAGCCGTTAGGTTTTCAGTGACCAGAGGCGTGTCAGTTAATGAGTATGGTGAAGATTGGTGCTGAGATCAAACCACCGAACAGGTTTTAGGACGGCACCTAGGGAAGCTGATTTCCGCTAAGCATCGCGGGTTCGATACGACGCAGATAAAACTGCCAATAGAGACCGGCGAGAGTGATTAGCCCGACAATACCCAGTAAAAACCAGGGTAATTGAGGAAGTTGCAACGCGCGACCCGTGTCGTACATCCATCCACCGCCGGTATAACCTATCACACCGCCGATGGCCAGCCCGAGACGACTAAAGCCCATATAGCTGCCGCGTGCTCGTGCATCGGCCAAGGAGGCACTCAGCGTTTCGCGGGCGGGCTCGGCAATAATTGCCCCGATATAGAAGAAGCCAATCAGCAGCAGCAGAGGATTAATTCCGCTCACCATGCCCACGGGAATTAAACTCAGGGTCATAATTAGCAGGCCGCACATCAGGCGTTTTTCGAGGCTGAAACGCGTTTCACTCCAACGCGCAATCGGATAAAGCAGGGTTAGAGACAGTGCCGCTTCAATAGCGTACATCCATTTTACCGCCGTTGGCGTTCCGGCCATGTCATTCACCGCGATGGGCAACATCAGCATCACCTGTACGGTGAGCATGTAGTAGCCGGTCAGCGTTAATACGTAGCTGATAAAGCGTTTGTCGCGCAGAACGCGCATCATGCCTTCACGCATTGGCGCGCGTCCGGCAGAAATGCGATAGGCAGGCAGGAAAATGGCGTTAAACAGCGCCGCGAGCACGAAGATCCCCGCACCCACCCAGCATACGAAATGAAAATTATACTGCAGCAGCCAACTGCCGATCAGCGCGCCAATCACCGCCCCCGCGCTGTCTTGCATCATTAACAGCGAGAAGAATCGGCTGCGTTCACGGGGACGAATCAGCTTGATGACCAATGCGGTGCGCGGTGGATCGAATAATGTGCCGCCGAGGCCGGATAAAATGCAAGAACACACCAATATCCACGGGCTGTCTGCCAGCGCCATGGTGGCAAATCCCGACGCACGCAGCAGCATGCCGGTGATAATCATTGGCTTGGCGCCAAAACGGTCGGCGATGGCACCGCCAAAAATCCCTAATCCCTGCTGCGTGAGCTGTCTTAGCCCTAGCGCCAAGCCCACTGCCATCGCGGCCCAACCGAGTTGGTCAACGAAGCGAATTGAGATAAGCGGGAAGACGACAAAGAACCCTAATATGACTAAAGCGTTGTCAAACAGTAAGAAAAACTTTCCCAAGCTGCGCGCTTGCGATACCAGAGACATGTGTCACCCTGACCAAATATTGGCATCCATTCCGGAAGATGCCGAGAAAAAGAATCCACACCAGTCTGAACCCGAAACAGGCAATTAGATAGGGCGCTATAGATAATATTTTTTTATCGTCAATAGGCGAGTAGACTGGCAAAATCAGAGACCAGTGACTGAAACTACTGAATAAATTTTCGGCTAACTCAATATAGAGTACAGGTCTCGGCTATGATGCAGTGAGGGGCAGTGCGGGTGGTTTTGGACAAGCGGGAAGAAAGACGACTATTTCCTATGAAATGTTCTTATCGAGCCGCACATAACGTGGAGGGAAGGGATGTTTGGCTATCGATCAGCAGCACCAAAAGTGAGGCTTACTACAGACCGAATGGTACTGCGTTTAGTCTATGAACGCGACGCGCATCGTCTTGCGGATTATTATGCGGAAAACCGCGCGTTTTTAAAGCCGTGGGAACCCATCAGGGATGAAAGCCACTGTTATCCTTCCGGTTGGCAGGCGCGACTTGGCCTGATTAACGAGATGCAAAAACAGGGAACGGCCTACTATTTTATTCTGCTCGACTCCGATGAGAATCAGGTCCGCGGCGTGGCAAATTTTAGCAACGTACTGCGCGGATCCTTCCACGCCTGCTTTCTGGGCTATTCCCTCGGACAGCAATGGCAGGGGCAGGGATTGATGCACGAAGCGCTACAGTCGCTAATTCGTTACATGCAGCGTCAGCAGAAAATGCATCGCATTATGGCGAACTACATGCCACATAACCATCGCAGCGGTGACCTGCTCGAGCGTTTGGGCTTTGAGCGTGAAGGCTATGCGAAGGACTTTTTGCTGATTGATGGGAAATGGCAGGACCACGTTTTGATGGCCTTAACGGACAATCAATGGCTGCCACCGAGATAAGGAACGAGAGCATCATGAAATTCGAATTTAGCGCCAAAGAAGCGCGTGTCATTGGCTGTATGTTAGAAAAGCACGTCACTACGCCGGAGCAGTATCCGCTCAGCCTTAACGGCCTCACTACCGCCTGTAATCAAAAGACCAATCGTGAACCCGTGATGGACCTCAGCGAGTCAGAGGTTCAACAAACGCTGGATTTACTGCTGCGTAAACACCTCATTCGCTCCGTCAGCGGCAGTCGTACCATGAAGTACGAACATCGTTTTTGTAATTCCGAGTTTGGGAATCTTAAATTTTCGCCTGCAGAAGTGGCCCTCGCCGCCACGCTGCTGCTGCGCGGTGCGCAAACGCCGGGAGAGTTACGCACACGTACCCATCGGCTGCATGATTTTGCCGATGTCACCGACGTTGAGCGCACCCTTAACGAGATGGCCAGTCGCGAAGACGGCCCCTTTTGCGTGCGATTGGCGCGTGAGCCGGGCAAGCGCGAAAGCCGCTACATGCATCTGTTTAGCGGTGACGTCAGCGATGCCGCCCCCGATGACGAACCGTTTATTCCTGCCGGCTCGTCTGCCAGTGCGGCGCGTGACGCATTGGCCGAACGGGTTGCCGTGCTTGAAACCGAGGTCAACGTGCTGAAGCAGCGCCTCGCCGATCTGCTTGAAAGGCTCGCTGACTAGGGAGAGACTATGAGTAAACTTCGTATTGGCGTCGTCGGGCTCGGCGGTATTGCACAAAAAGCCTATCTGCCGATCTTGGCCCAGGCTAACGGCTGGACGCTGGCGGGGGGCTTTTCCCCCAATCAGGCTAAAGCCCAGGCGGTGTGCGACAGTTATCGTTTCAGATGTTATTCACAGCTCGATGCCTTGGCGGGAGACAGTGACGCGGTATTTGTTCACAGCAGCACCGAGTCGCATTTTAACGTAGTGAGTCAGTTGCTTAATGCTGGCGTTCACGTTTACGTTGATAAGCCTCTGGCCGCCACGTTGTCGCAGGCCGAACAGCTTATCGAGCTGGCTCATCGTCGCGGTAAGGCGCTGATGGTGGGCTTTAATCGCCGCTTTGCTCCCCTCTACGTACAGCTAAAGCAGCAACTGACTCAGCATGCGAACGCACCTGTATCGATACGCCTCGATAAACACCGTGCTGATAGCGTAGGGCCGAATGACCTGGCGTTTACGCTGTTGGACGATTATCTGCACGTGGTGGATACCGCACTATGGCTGGCTGGCGATAATGTTAAGCGGTTGGGTGGACAAATTAACTGTAATACCGACAATCAGCTGATTTACGCCGAACACCAGTTTAGCGGCGGCGATTGGCGAATTACCACCTCAATGCACCGCCGCGCCGGAACTCAGCGCGAGTCGGTTCAGGCTGTGAGCGACGGGGGATGGTATCAGGTAAACGAGATGCGCCAGTGGCAGCAGGAGCAGGCGAACGGCATCAGTGAGCAACCGATCGCCGGATGGCAGACTACGCTGGCACAGCGCGGTTTCGAAGGCGCGGTGCGGCACTTTATCGATTGTGTTACCCATCAAACGTCCCCTGAAACCAGCGGCGAGCAGGCGATTGTTGCACAAAGAATTATCGAACAATTACTGCAGGAACAACGATTAGTCTGATAATTGTGCAGGGGAAACAAGTTATAACAACTGCCTGTAGCTATTGTATTTTTGATACGTAGACTATACGCACTTCCGAACCTTGCCGGTGCCTCGTTGACGGGTTTGCCGGCCACAAGAATAAGTCACATGAATCTACTGAAGTCTCTAGCTGCCGTCAGTTCAATGACGATGTTTTCACGCGTGCTGGGTTTTGCCCGTGATGCGATAGTTGCCCGAGTATTTGGGGCAGGAATGGTAACCGATGCCTTTTTCGTTGCCTTTAAATTACCTAACCTACTGCGCCGTATTTTTGCCGAAGGTGCTTTTTCTCAGGCCTTTGTCCCTATTTTAGCCGAGTATAAAAGTCAGCAGGGCGAAGAGGCGACCCGCACCTTTATAGCCTTTGTGTCCGGTCTACTCACTCTGGTGCTGGCACTGGTGACGATTGCCGGCATGCTGGCCGCGCCCTGGGTTATTTACATCACCGCCCCCGGTTTTGCCGACACGCCAGACAAATTTGCGCTCACGACCTCACTGCTGCGCGTAACGTTTCCCTATATTTTGCTGATTTCACTCGCGTCGCTGGCGGGGGCTATTCTCAATACCTGGAACCGTTTCTCTATTCCAGCCTTTGCGCCCACCTTCCTTAACGTCAGCATGATCCTATTTGCACTCTTTGCCGCACCGTATTTCCATCCGCCAGTGATGGCGCTGGCGTGGGCGGTGGTCGCGGGTGGCGTGTTGCAGCTTGGCTATCAACTACCGCACCTGAAAAAAATTGGCATGCTGGTGTTGCCGCGTTTGAATCTCAAAGATGCGGGCGTATGGCGGGTGATGCGCCAGATGGGACCGGCTATCCTTGGCGTATCGGTAAGCCAGATTTCACTGATCATTAACACGATTTTTGCCTCGTTTCTGGTTTCCGGCTCCGTGTCGTGGATGTACTACGCTGATCGCTTGATGGAGTTTCCTTCCGGCGTACTGGGCGTCGCCTTGGGCACCATTTTATTGCCTTCGCTGGCGCGCAGTTTCTCCAGCGGTAACCACAAAGAATATAATCGCCTGATGGACTGGGGTCTGCGTCTGTGCTTCCTGCTGGCGCTGCCGAGCTCGGTGGCGTTAGGAATTCTGGCTAAGCCATTGACCGTTGCGCTGTTCCAGTACGGCAAGTTTAGCGCTTTCGATGCCTCGATGACCCAGCGCGCGCTGGTGGCTTATTCGGTTGGATTGATGGGGCTTATTGTCGTGAAAGTGTTGGCACCGGGCTTCTACTCGCGTCAGGACATTAAAACGCCGGTAAAAATCGCTATCATCACCCTGATTATGACGCAGGTAATGAATCTGGCCTTTATTGGCCCGCTTAAACATGCTGGCCTCTCGCTTTCAATCGGCCTCGCCGCCTGTCTGAATGCCTCACTGCTTTACTGGCAACTGCGCAAGCAGGATATTTTCCAACCGCAGCCGGGCTGGAGAAGTTTCTTAATCCGATTGATTATTGCCGTTATCGCTATGGCCGCAGCGTTGGTGGGCATGATGTATGTGATGCCCGACTGGTCGGTAGGCGGCATGACCATGCGACTGTTGCGTCTTGCTGCGGTAGTGGTGGTGGGCGTGGTGGTCTATTTCGGCGTGCTGGGGCTGCTGGGCTTCAAAATTAAAGATTACGCGCGAAGTTAGCTTTCCGCTTACGTCAAACGCATAAAAAAGGCCGCTTTCGCGGCCTTTTCTTTACTTCATAACGCCGAGGTTACATGCGCTCTACGGTTTCAATACCCAAGGTATCAAGGCCGGTTTTCAGGGTTCTTTGAGTCAGCAGCGCTAGCTTCAGACGGCTGTTACGCACGCTTTCATCTTCGGCGTTGAGGATAGGGCAGTCTTCGTAGAAACCGGAGAACAGACCGGCAACGTCGTAAAGGTAGGCACACATTGTGTGCGGCGTGCCTTCACGGGCGACGCTGGTTAACACTTCTTCAAACTGTAGCAGGCGTGTTGCCAGCGCGGTTTCACGATCTTCCGTGAGTACCATTGGTTGAGTCAGAGTGTTTACGTCGATTTCTGCACGTTTAAAGATTGATGCCACCCGGGTATAGGCATATTGCATATACGGAGCCGTGTTGCCTTCAAACGCCAGCATGTTGTCCCAGTCAAAGATGTAGTCAGTGGTGCGGCTCTTTGACAGGTCGGCGTATTTAATTGCACCAATACCGACCGCGTTAACCAGGCTTTCAAGTTCGTCGTGCGGCATATCGGGATTCTTGACCAAAATAAGCTCACGGGCGCGAACGATGGCTTCGTCCAGCAAATCAGAAAGTTTGATGGTTCCGCCTGCACGGGTTTTAAACGGTTTGCCGTCTTTGCCCAGCATCATACCAAACGCATGGTGTTCAAGGGTCACGGAGTCTGGCACATAGCCCGCTTTACGCACGATGGTCCAGGCTTGCATCAGATGCTGGTGCTGACGAGAGTCGATGTAGTAAAGCACGCGGTCCGCGCCGAGCGTTTCATAGCGATATTTTGCGCAGGCAATATCGGTGGTGGTGTAAAGGTAACCCCCGTCCTTTTTACGTATGATGACGCCCATCGGGTCGCCGTCTTTATTTTTATATTCGTCCAGATAAACAACCACCGCGCCATCGCTGTCGACCGCCAGACCTTTATCCTGTAGGTCGGAAACAATGCCTGGCAGCATGCTGTTGTACAGGCTTTCACCCATCACGTCATCACGGCTGAGCGTAACGTTCATGCGATCGTAGGTAATCTGATTTTGTGCCATAGTCACGTCAACCAGCTTGCGCCACATCTGCAGCAGGTATTCGTCACCGCCCTGAAGTTTGACCACGTAGGCACGCGCGCGAAGGGCAAACTCTTCGTCTTCGTCATAGTTTTTCTTGGCGGCGCGATAGAACTCTTCGAGGTCAGAAAGCTTCATCTCCCCGGCGTTTTCGTTTTGCACTTTTTCGAGGTAGGCAATCAGCATACCAAACTGCGTGCCCCAGTCGCCGACGTGGTTAGCGCGAATAACTTTATGGCCCAACAGTTCATTGGTACGCGCGGCCGCGTCACCAATAATGGTCGAGCGAATGTGGCCCACGTGCATCTCTTTGGCGACGTTCGGCGCAGAATAGTCGATAACGATCGTCTGCTGCTCAACCGGCGAAATACCCAGCTTAGCATCGGCCAGCGCGGCATCGGCGTTGGCGGCAACGAAGCCGCTGTCGAGAAAAATATTAATAAAACCCGGGCCTGCGATTTCAACTTTGCAAGCGATACCGGCCAGGTCCAACAGCGCCACTACTTTTTCTGCCAGTTGTCGTGGCGGCATTGCTAATTTTTTAGCAACGGACATCACGCCATTGGCCTGATAGTCACCAAACTGTGCTTTTGCAGACTGGCGAACCTGTGCTTCGCTGTCCGTCGGGGCACCAGCGGCAACGAGTGCCTGGCAAATTTTTTCTGAAAGAAGGGCCTGTATATTCACCGGATTACCTTAAATGACTAAACATATAACACCGTAACGGTGCCATCTTGATTGACTGGCATGAGCAGACGTTGAGCACTTATTGTCCCATCGACTACTCCTGACTTTAATGATGCGCATTTATAACATATTCGCCAACTTGAGTCAGTATTGTGCGTGGGAATATCCCCTCCTTCTTTCACGCTATTCATGGAATTTTAGGGGGGGCGAAACTGGCAACAGGCGCGTTGGTTGTGTAAATTAAGCGCCCCAGGCCACCGAGAGAGGAAAAAACATGACAACAATAAACAACGTGCCGGAGTTGGAAGACCTGGTGGCAGATTTGCCGCGTTTTAATCAACTTTTGGCCACCTTTGCCGAAAAGTTACAGCTTAATCTGGCAGATTTTCACGCCGATCATATTTCAGTTCGCTGTCACCAAAACACTACCGCCGACCGATGGCGCAAAGGGTTTAGCCAGTGTGGTTCTTTGCTTAATGAAACTGAAATCAACGGCCGCCCCATTTGCCTGTTTGACCTGCCGCAGCCATTACGCGTCGGCCCTTGGCAAATAGACCTGATAGAGCTGCCTTATCCGGGGGATAAACGTTACCCGCATGAAGGCTGGGAACACGTCGAGCTGGTGTTAAGCGGCGGAGTGGAAGGCTTTTATGCGCGTGCGCTTGCTCAGTTGGCCGATGAAGCGCTGGTGGCTCCGGGGATCAAACTGAAACAAAGCTCACCCAAGGGCGAGCATGAAAGACTGGCAAACCCGACGTTGGCGATTACCGACGGCACTCTTACTATCAAGTTTCATCCGCACAGTCTGCGCGAAATAGTGGCCAGCGAGCGAGACTAGCGCAAGCGGTTTGCCAGCGCGTTTTCCATGCGATCCAGTGCTTTTTCAAGCAAAGCTCGCTGGCAGCCCAGATTTATCCTGACAAAGTTCGGGTTACCAAAATCCTTACCATCAGAAAAACCCACGCCGGCGCTTAAAAAGAAGCGATACGGGGAGTCGAGCTGCGCCTGAGTGGCATCAATCCAGCCCAGATAGGTGCCTTCAATCGGCAGCATTTTCAGGCCGGGCATCGCGTTAATCCGTGCCGTTACCAGCTCGCGGTTGCCACGTAAATACGCCAGCTGTTCAGCTAGCCACTCATCTCCGTCACGATAGGCCGCCGTGGCTGCGACGTAGGCAAGAATATTCACCTGAGGCACTATTCCTTGGCCAGTTTGTGCGAACTTTTTGCGCAGTCGTTCATTGGGAATAATTGCCAATGAGGCCCCTAGGCCCGCAAGATTGAATGTTTTTGAAGGAGCTAGCAGCGTGATGCTTCGATTCGCCGCGTCTTCATTAAGTGAGGCAAAAGGAACATGCTTCAGCCCTGGTTCGAGCAACAAATCACAGTGGATTTCGTCCGAGCAAACAATAAGGTCATTACGCAGGGCAAAAGCCTGCTGGGCCAGCAGTTCTTTACGCCGATAAACAGTACCGCCAGGATTATAAGGATTGCAGATCATCATTAACTTCTCACTGCCGTCCAGACTCGCCTGAAGTTGAGAGAAGTCCGCCACCCAGCGCTGTTGTTGTTGTGTAACTTTTACCGTTTTATAACGTCTGCCTTGCGACTCGGCCGCCTGCATAAAAGGGGGATAAATAGGGGACGGCATGATGCTGCTTTGTTCCCGCGTAGTAAATGCGCGCACCGCGAGGTTGAGCCCACACACCAATCCCGGCAGCCAAACTATCCACTCAGGTCGGATAGCCCAGTCATATTTATCACTTAGGCGCTGAACTAAAAGCCCTATAAGTTCTTCCGGCGGTTCACCATAGCCAAAAACGCCTTCGGCCACGCGCTTTTGCAGGGCCTCAATCACGCTGGGGGGCGACACAAAATCCGTATCAGCGACCCAAAGCGGGATAACGTCAGCATCACGAAATTTGTTCCACTTAAGGCTATCGCTGTGACTGCGGTCGACCCATTGATCAAAATTGAATGTCATAGTTAGCTTTCCTAAGCAGGCAGTTGGGCAGGATGCTCATGCTTGAGCCTACGCGACATAGCCCCCTACAAACAAGTGTTGTAGCATAGGGCCGTAATCAGGAGAGACCACATGACTAAGTTAGAAGTGTGTTGTTATAGCGTGGACTGTGCGTTAACGGCAGAGCTTGCCGGAGCCGATCGCGTCGAACTTTGCGCGAGTCAGGCCGACGGCGGCATTACGCCAAGCTATGGAACATTAAAGCTGGCCAGAGAAAAGGTGAATATTCCCGTTCATCCTATTGTTCGTCCGCGAGGCGGTGATTTTTGCTACAGCCAAAGCGAATTTGACGTTCTTAAAAGTGATATTGCCTGCATCCGTGACCTCGGGTTCCCTGGGGTAGTGGTCGGCATGCTCGACGCCGAAGGGCATATTGATATGCCGCGCATGTGGGAAGTGATGGCGCTTTGCGGTGATATGGCGGTAACTTTCCACCGCGCGTTTGATATGTGTCTAAACCCTAAGGTTGCGCTTGAGCAATTGACTCAGCTTGGCGTGGCGCGCATTCTGACATCAGGGCAACAGCAAAATGCCGAAGTCGGCATTTCAATGCTGCGTGAACTAAACAGCCTGACGCGTGGTCCAATTATTATGGCAGGCGCGGGCGTGCGTTTAACCAATCTGCAAAAGTTTGTTGATATTGGTTTGAAAGAGCTGCACAGCTCGGCGGGACGTCAGGTCTTTTCGTCCATGCGCTATCGTAAAGCGGGTGTGTCGATGAGTTCCGATACCGATTTTGATGAGTTCAGTCGTTATTGCGTAGATGGCGATATCGTGGCAGCAATGAAAAATGCGTTGGAATTTGACGATTCGGTCAGCCGTACGGCGTAGGGGGACAAGGTTCCCTGTAGTGCTGACCGGGTCAAATCGATAAAGATTTACCGGGTCCCAGGACCCTTTTGCGTCGCCCTGCGCAAGTACCAGGCCCCGTCATTTTGGCGGGGCTTTTTTTATTTAAAATATGACCCATCCTGAATAGCGTTGACACGTTTTCGACTTAAATGCGGAGAACGTGATAATGGCTGAGTTTAAACGCACACAACGTGACTATCCTTTGTCTTTTAAAATTGCCGTGGTTGAGCAGGTGGAAAAAGGCGAAATTACCTACAAACAGGCCCGATTGCGCTATGGTATTCAGGGACGTTCTACCGTTCTGACCTGGTTGCCTAGAAAGCTGAGTTCCTTGATGCTGTTGTTAACGTGCTGAAAAATGACTATGGGATCAGCGTTATAAAAAAGCGGCTCGACAAGTCCTCGCGCAAAACCAAGCCAAAAAAATAACGATTATCCGGGTTTGCTTGTTCCTGGGGCATAGCCGACAGGCCTGGTATCAGCACAAAACACGGGCCAGTAAACAGCGGGTGCGTGAAGCACAGATTGTTGATTTTGTTAAAACAATAAGAATGCGTCAAGCGCGTATTGGGACACGGAAGCTTCTTTATCTGATTAATAAACAAGGAGAGAGTGGTTTATATATTGGACGAGACCGACTGTTCTCGCTGCTAAAGAAATGCAGGTTACTCGTGCACAGCGATCTGCGTACTGAGAATGTTGTGCAGGCCTTGGAACAAGCCTTAAAGACGAGAAAAACGACTGAGCCCTTGATCCATTATTCAGACCGTGGAATACAATATTGTTCAGCCAGTTACCAATCAGTCCATGCAAGACATGGGCTAATCTGTTCTATGACAGATGGCTATGATTGTTATCAGAATGCCTTAGCCGAAAGGGTCAACGGGATACTGAAAACGGAGTTTTTACTGTCACGTCGTGCAGATCTGGAGCAGGCAAGAAAGAGGGTGAAAGAATCGATAGAGATTTACAACAGAGAGCGACCTCACCAGTCGCTAAAATCCAAAACGCCCGATGAAGTTGATCAGGCGTTACTAGGCTAAAAAGTGTCAACCTATATCAGGACAGGTCATAACTTTGATTGTAAACACGTCACGATTGTCGCTCTGCTTGGACTGACGTTATCGACGTTATCGACGTTATTATGTTGATTTGCCTGGGATATGCAAAGTCTCTTCATCGCTCGCCTGTTTGCTGGCCTATTTGCAGGGCCTGCAACGTCCATTGCGCTGGCAATCGTGACTGATCAGGTACCTACTGCACAGCGAGGGCGAGCAATGGCTATTGTTATGGGCGCTTTCTCAGTCACTGCCATTGGCGGTGTACCCTTTGGGTTGAAGCTGGCACTCTGGTACAGCTGGAGCACCCCCCTTCTTTGTCGTGAGTTTGTGTGGCGTGATAACACTCATTGCCGTATGGGCGTTATTACCCAATATGACCCACCCTCTCGACGATAAAAATCAACGGCCACAGACGGGCGTCTCATTGCTTAACCTCCTTGGAAATCCGCGGGTCATTTATGCCTTTATGAGTATGGGACTTGCCATCTTTAGCACTTTCTTGATTGTGCCTAATCTTGCAACTTGGCTGCAATATTCAACCGCTATTTTTGTACTCATTGCTTAAAAAAATTCGCATATCGGAGACGTTAAACGTGGAGGCGGTAAGCCGGTAGACCTATATTGCCTTTATATCTAACATCGCCAGTGCAGGAAGCTTGTACTGGCATATAAATGAGTTCATTCATTAATATAAAAGCAGACTAATTTTCAAAATGCCTGTGCGGTTTAATTATTTATTGAGGGGATCTGTTGAAGCTCAGTGTAAAACCTCAGCCCTTGCTCTTTTCCTATGCGAACATCATTATCGGCGCCCTGTGATGGGCCGGGAATACGCAAGATTGCATCACAGTGCTGAAGTAAACGATGAGCAACGGGATATAAAAATGCCTCGCTGATTTCGTCACCTATTTTCTGTGAACCGGCAACGCCGGCTAGAGGCAATGCCAGCCATTCACCTATTATCGGGGTATGGCCTTTTTCATAAACGTCGAGCGCAATTTGTTCCATTTTAAGAAGATTTTTTTTTGATTAATACCTCATCACCTTGCGTACCGCTTCTGACTGGACCGGCTATCAATATGAGCATTCTTTTCATGAATTCACCTGTAAAATTTGGTTTATAGCCAAATGCTGTAGCAACATAATTGTTTTTGCATCCTGAATTTCGCCATTCCTGACTGCGGACAGTGCCTGCTCAAAAGACCATTCCAATACTTCAATATCTTCGCCTTCGTCAGCCAGTCCTCCACCGGTACCGCTGCGATTGTGCTCTGCGTACTCAGCAATAAAAAAGAACAGCTTTTCCGTGACCGATCCTGGGCTCATATAAGCTTCAAATACTTTTTCGACGGCGGTGACTTTTAAGCCCGTCTCTTCTTGCGCTTCTGCAATAATTCGTTTCTCGGGAGAAGCGTTATCCAATAAACCGGCAGCTGCCTCTATCAGGAAACCGCTGTGGCCATTGATATAAACGGGAAGGCGGAATTGTCGGGTCAGCACGACGGTTTGCTTGGCTTTGTTATATAGCAGGATGACTGCGCCATTTCCGCGATCGTATGCTTCTCGGCTCTGTTCCTGCCAGCTGCCGTCTCGGCGTAAAAGTTCAAAGGTGTATTTTTTGAGCGTATACCAGCTATCCGACAATAGTTGTTCTCTGATATGTCGGACTTTTTGCTGTTCTTTGTGCATGTTTTTGCTCCTTTAGGATGACAATAAACACGCTATCATGCACAATCGTGCAATATCAAGATTAATCGTGAAAGGTGTCAGAAATGTTATCGAGCCAGAGAAAGCAGCTTATTTTGGAAATTTTAGCGCGCGAGAAACAGGTTTTATCCCGGGAGTTGAGTCAGAGATTTGCTATATCAGAAGACTCAATTCGTCGTGATTTGAGGGAGTTAGCGGCTGAGGGACTTCTTCAGCGAGTTCACGGTGGGGCCTTAACCGTCTCTGCTGCGATTGCACCGTTTCAAGTAAGAAAAAGTGTGCAGATACCGTCAAAGAAAATTATTGCGCAGAAGGCGATAACGCTTATTCAACCAGGATATATTGTTATTGTTGACGGAGGCACAACCTCTGAGGAATTGATCAAGCTGTTACCTAAAGACTTGGCTTTTACCGTAGTCACCCACAGTCCTACAATCGCAGTCGGACTGATAGATTTTCCTCTGGTTGATGTGATAGTTATCGGCGGTCAATTATATAAGCACTCCGTGGTCACCACGGGTGCAGCAATGATTGAATCCATCCGCAGAATCAATGCCGATCTCTTTTTTATGGGCGTAACAGGTGTACACAAGCGAGCCGGATTTACGACAGGTCATTATGAAGAGGCCTGCGTGAAAAAAGCACTTTCTGAAAGAGCCGCTGAAACAGTGGTAATGGCTTCACCTGAAAAAATTAATTCAGCCTCTGCGTTTGCTATTGGTGACCTGAATATGGCCAGCACTTTATTGATTGACGGCAGCCTGGATGAAGACATGAGCAGGTTACTTGAAAGCATGCAAATTACCGTACTGTAGACGGGTAGCGGTTCTGCCTGGATAAATAAACCGTTACCAAGCATAAGCCGTTGTTACAGTCATCAGTTTGTATCAGTTCTGTAGTCTTAACAAACTCGTTTGTTCCTTCCCAAATTATATGCTGCTAATTGTCTGTTAAATGGCTATAAACCACCTTAATCTACAGCAGGTTGAAAGACGTAATGCGCGTCTTTAGGCACGATATAGCCAATGCCAGGGAACGGAAAGTGGGGGGCAAAAATCAATTCACGATCCGCCGCGACTTCTTTCAGCACAGTTTTGCGGTTTGCAATACCTTCTGCCCGGTCGTTGTCAAAGCTTATCGCCCATTCAGGTTTGGCGAGCGAAATAATAGCGCTGTGGGCAGAGTCGGCAATATTGAAAATACGCGCCTTACCAGAGGTAATTTGGTAGCCAACATGGCCGGGTGTATGGCCCTGTAAAGGAACGGACTGAATATCGGGCATGACGGTATCGCCCGGTGTAAAGGTCTTGACCTGAGGTTTGATAACGTTGACCAACGCGGCCATTTTGGGCATGGTTTGTAGCCATGCCCAGTCAGGTGAAGAGATTTTCACCACCGCGTTAGGGAAAGTCTGTTTGCCGTCTGCGGTCACCAGACCACCGATATGATCGCGATGGACGTGGGTTATTAACACATCGGTTATCTGTTCTGGCGTATGGCCAGATTTGATGAGACTTTGCACCAGCAGGCCTTGTGCACTGGGTCCCAGCCCCGTATCAATGAGAATATTTTTATTGCCGTCTTTAACAAACAAGGCGTCAACATCCAGCTTAATTTTACCCGTAGGAGCTCCCGCAGCTGCCAAAACGTCCGCCACTGGCTTTTCACCCACGTCAACACCGAGAATTTTTCCATCATTAGGCAAGAGGGATGATTTGTCGTGCAGCGCCGTCACCTCAATCTTGCCGATGTGAAACGTCTTAAACGCGGGGGCGTCAGTGACTGTGGTATCGGCCAATGCATTCGACGTATAGCATGCGGCTAACATGGCTGAAAAAATCAGGGTTTTCATCATAGTGAGTGTTCTCTGCATGAGTTTAACTGCGTGAAGGGGCGTGTTCGCGCTGACGTTCCCGATACTGTCGCGGTGAGCAATGCATTATTCGCTTAAAGGCATTGCTAAAAGCGCTGTCTGAATCATAGCCTAAGGATTGCGCCACGGCTGAAACTGTTACGTTTCCTAGTGCTAAACGTCGGCTAGCGAGCTGCATACGCCAGCGCAGTAAATATTCTAATGGCCCAAAGCCGACCTTTTGCTTGAAACTTAAGGCAAAAGTCGAGCGCGATACCCCTGCGATATCCGCCAGTTGCTGAACGCTCCAGCGTTTAGCCGGTTCGGCATGCATAGCTTCCAATGCGCTATTAACCCTCGGGTCTGAAAGCGCAAATAGCCATCCTGCGGGGCTGTCTTGTTCAACCCCCAGATACTGCCGCAGGACTTGAATGAGCATAATATTCCCCAACTGCTGCGCCATCATTGCACCGCCGGGCGAAGCGTTGGACAATTCTTGCACCAGCAATGCCAATGCCCAACGCAAAATCGGCGCAGAATCAGTATGAGCATTGACCACTGCTACTGCGGGGAGGCTATCAAGCAACAAACGCGCCTCCTGCCCATAGTTAAATCGTCCGCCAATCATAAAGAAATCCTGCTCAGATCCGTATTGCAATACACCTTTCACCGCGTTTCGAAACAACTCTACCGCATTTTCAGTGATCCTATCCAATGAGCTCGCCAGGATAAAAGCCCGTGGGCGAGTCAAAATAAAACAGTCGCCCGGCCGCAAATAAATCGGTGCAGGCTCGCCTTCGACCGTCAACCAGCAACTGCCTTCCACTACGGCGTTAAATTTGATGTTTGCCGGCGGTGGAAAATGCATGCCCCAATCTCCACCGGTGCGCAACCCTACAACATAGGCTTTATCAGCATTAAGCTGGGAGAGTACGTCTGAAAGTGGGTCCATTTCACGGCTCCGTAGTGTTCTGGTATCTCGCCATCATGCGCAGAGTCTACCCGATATTCTTACTGCAAGAATAACATCATAAAGTCTGTCTGATGTGGCGATTATCAAAGAAATCAGACGATCTCGACAATACTACGGACGTTAGTGCATTCAAAGTCTGATAAATATCCCTCATTATGGGTTGTCGGCTACCCGATGACCCCGGGGTTATCTTACGATTTAACCACATTGGAACTGACTTTATGACCACTCAACAACAACCCCTTCATTCTGGATTCGACAAACATTCAACGGCCAGCGACGTGTTGGGCCAGCGCAACCTGGCGGGAATTAATATCATCGTAACCGGGGGTTATTCAGGTATAGGATTGGAAACGGTGCGCGTTCTGGCCGAAGCCGGTGCGCAGGTGAGAGTACCTACTCGTGATATGGAAAAAGCGCAGCATGCTCTAAAGGGGATCCCCAACGTTGAGACTGACTTTTTAGATCTTATGGACCCCGCTTCGATTGATGCCTTTGCCGATCGCTTTGTACAGACCGGGCGAGCGCTGCATATTTTGATTAACAGCGCAGGCGTGATGGCTTCCCCGCTGAAACGTGATGCGCGAGGCAATGAAGGGCAATTTTCCACCAACCATCTGGGGCATTATCAACTGACCGCACGCTTACTCCCTGCGTTGAAGAAAGCTAACGGTGCACGGGTGGTCTCAGTCTCTTCGCGGGGTCACCGCTTCAGCGTTGTTGATAGAGTCGATCCTAATTTTAATCAGCGCCCGTATGACAAATGGTTGGCCTACGGTCAATCTAAAACGGCCAACGCCCTGTTTGCACTGGAACTCGATACACTCGGCGAGAAGCACAACATTCGCGCTTTCTCACTGCATCCGGGCGCTATCTTTACCGGACTGACTCGGCACTTGGACAGGAGTGACTTCGAACGCGTTGGCGCAATCAAAGAAAACGGTGAACTAAAAACCACCGAAGAGGCAGGTTTCAAAACGGTCGAGCAGGGCGCAGCGACGTCGGTATGGTGCGCGATAGATCCCATCCTGGCCGGCAAGGGCGGCGTCTACTGCGAGGATGTTAACATTGCCGCATTCGCCGCTGAGGACGGGGCTGAAGTCGGTGTCAGCTCTTGGGCGGCAGACCCTGCTGCTGCGAAAGGTTTGTGGGAATTGAGCGAGAAATTAACCGGCGTGCGCTACGTCTGGTAGTGAGTTGCTGCTGATACTATTAGCCTTAATAAAACATGACTCAGCAGGGTGATACACATGCTGAGTCATGACCTGGAGAATTAAACCAACAGCGACCCAAAAATTATCATTTTGAATTCAAGCAGCGGTTCAATACTTTTATCTGCCCGCATACGCAGCAGTGCGCCTTCCCAGCCGTTGAGAATAAAACGACCCAACACCTGTGCGTCAGTGGTATTTCGCATTTCACCTGCCGACTGCGCCGCACGAATACAATCAGCAAAGTATTGGCTCCAGCTGTTCATATGCTCGGCGAGTTTTTCACGTATTAATTCGCTGTGATCGGCAACTTCTGCCGTGAGATTACCTATCAGGCAACCTCGTAGTAAACCACCTGCCGCCAACGCTTGAATGCGATCGTCGAAGTATGACGCCAAACGAGCCCGCGCGGGTTGATCCGTTTTATTTAGAAAAGAGATAAGCCGCTTTTCGCTGAGGGCGAAGTATTCATCTATGACGTCTGCGCTGAACAGCTCTTTGCTAGAGAAATGATTATAGAAAGTCCCTTTCGGCACTCCTGCATTTTCGACAATGCTCTGGACACCCGCTGCGGCGTAGCCCTCTGTGTGGAGTATATTGAGTCCAGCCTTAATCAACGTTTCTTTAATCAATGGGTTAGGTTTTGGTCCTCGCCGCGAGGCGATGTGCGTTGTCATGCTTAGTTATCCTTTACCCAGAAACATTGAACGATCGGTCATAATTTCGTTGACCAATGTAAGACGATCGGTCATAAATAAGATATTCCCCGTAGCCTGAAGCTGTCAAGTCTTGGCAGGGGGATGAACAGCGTCTGTAAATTGATTAAGACACTCTTTATTACTTTGCATTCTAATCAGGATCATAAGCATGAAAAAGTTAGTTGCTGGTTTAATTGTGATGCTCACCACGATGATAACAACCCATAATGCTACAGCAGCAGAGCGCGATACCTTATCCGATCACACCAGAGAGGAGATAAGGAATAACTTTATCCATTTGTCAGACTTGGCCAATAAGCACGATATTAAAGCAATTCACGAGATGTTCTGGCAGTCGCCATCGGCCATGCTAGTGGCAAAAAGCGCCGATCCCGCCGAGGGAAATTGGGCTGCCGTTTGGGGCAATGAGGCCATCGATAAAAAACTGTCTGCTATTGCACATTCCGGTCCCGTGGTATTGACGCCAGACTTACATAAATTTCGGGTGGTGGGCATAACCAGAAACGTGGCGCAATCATACGACCCTGTGACGATCACCGTGTCATATGCTGGCCAAGACGGCACGCCTAAGCCTTTTTTACTGATACATAACTGGCTCAGGGTAGGTAAAGAGTGGAAAATAGCCTCTGAAATTATTCTGCCTGTGCCGCCAACGCCGGCCAAAGTAGCGCATAGCTAAAAAATCCTCGAATAAAATCGTCGACTCAAACGTTAACATCAGACATCCGCTTGGGGAGTCTCGTATGCTGCGTGTATCGACCTTTTTAGCCTTATCTATCGCCTATTCCGCTATGGCATTTGCCAACCCAGTTCAGTATGCGATTAATACCCAGAAAACCTCCGTCGAGGTTTTCTGGACACTCGCCGGGAGTGCTATTTCTCATGCGCAGATTACACACATCACCGGTGCCATTACCCTTGATAGTCATAAGGATTTTGAAGACAAGATCGTCGTTAATATCCCCATCTATTCACTAAATGCCCAGAATATTTTGCTGACCAACGAACTCAAAAGTGGCACTTTTTTCGATGAAGCACACTTTCCTCTCGCCCACTTTAGCAGCACCAGAGTCATTGACATCGGCGGCGGTCACTATCGGGTTTTGGGTTCTCTACAGATTAAAAATATCCAGCGCGCGGTGATACTGGAGGCCGAGATCGTTCCAGATGTTCATCCAAATGCGCAAAGAGGGGATATGACCCTGCATGCCAACACCACTATTTCTCGCTCAGCATTTGGTATGGACAGTTATTTATTGCTGGTGGCAGACCCGATTAAGATTGATATTAATATTGAAGCCAGTATGGGCTGATAGTGCGTTATCGGACGCGCTGAATGACTCCGCACCTGCACAATTTTTATATAACTCCCCGCGATTTTTACGCTTTTTTAACATGCCAGTCGGTTTAATTAGCTGAGTTAAGGATATCGGCTTATAAACCAGAGAATATGGCAATGAAAAATCATCGCTTTATCGACACTGAGTCTGTTACACACAGCGGCACACCCAAGGCATTGATTGAACAGCAGCGTATAAAAATGCTCTCTCCTCGTAGATGGTATCGAGGTGCATTTTGTGTCAATACCGATAAAAAACTGCTGAATATCAGTTTCATCCAGAAGGCGTTGCCTTGTACTCAAGGCACAGTCTCTAGTGACGTTCGTAACGTTGAGATAAGAGTGCACAACAGTCTTTGTTTCGGTTTATACAGAAACGACAGGCAGATTGGATTTGCGCGAATAATCACAGATTTGGCCGATATCGCCGTCATTAGCGACGTTTATGTAGCGCCTGAATACCGCTACATCGGCCTCGGCTCTTGGCTGGTAGACTGCTGTCTTGCCCATCCCGCTACGCATGAATGCACTACCGTGCTCTGTTGTTTACAGGTGCCGCAGGCGAATGTTGACTCCCATTGAAAGCAACCCTTATCAGGTAAAAACTATGTCAGGTTTAATTCTGGTTTCTCATAATTTGCATCAGCATTCAGTACTTTCTTCAATCTACGACGGGATTATGTCCCAGCGTGGCGGGATTTGGGTGAGTTGGAATGGCGATGTGGTTGAGGATGACCCAGATGCGCTGCACCCACTGTCATTTCGCGTCGGCAACAAATATGACACGCTAACATTTCCTCTCACTCAAGAAGAGTGCGAAGAGGGTTATCACGGGTACGTTTATCAGGGATTATGGCCCGTTTTTCACCAGCGCCCAGATCTTGCGCGTTTTACTGCTGAAGGTTTCAAACAGTATCTTAAACTTAACGAGACCTATGCAAGAGCCGTAACTGAATACGCCATGCCTGACGATGCTATCTGGATACAGGATTACCACCTCATCCCCAGCATCAAGTTTATTCGCGATACTGGCCTGACCAATCGCATTGGTTTCTGTTTTCACCAATCCTTTCCGGCTGGGCAATCCTTCGAGGCTATACCTGATTGGCATAGTCTGATTGGCTCACTGCTTTGCTGTGACCTGATAGGTTTTCAAACGGTGCAGGACATGAATAATTTCCTGTTGTGGGTGGAAACAGAGTTCAGGATTGAGCACCTTAGCCAAACCACTTTCCGCATTCATGGCAGGATAATTTCCACCGGTGTTTTCCCCGTCGGGATTGATACCAGCGTGTCGGTCTGCCTGAAAGAAAGCAATAGCTGTCGCTTTATGGAAAGGCAGTGCAAGGAGACACTTCCAGTAAATATTATTCTCAGCGGAGGACATCTTGATGATATTACAGGATTTCCCAATCGAATCCGCGGAATGGATATTTTACTAAAGATGCATCCCGAATATGCAAAATCCACCACGTTGCTTCAACTGACTACGCCTTCAATGACAACGCAATCGCTGGAAAGTGCTTTGAAAGATGAGCTGAAAGGGCTTACAGACACTCACGCAGTCAGCTTTATCAGCCAGGATTTTAGCCAGGAAGAATTATGCGGGATTTATCGAGCATCACGCGTGGCGTTAGTGACGCCGTTGATGGCGGGCATGAGTTTAATGGCGCGAATGTACGTCGCGTCTCAAGACTCTGATAACCCCGGCGTGCTGATTTTGTCACAGTTCGCAGGCGGTACTGAATCGATGAAAGGCGCCATTATCGTAAACCCTTACGATCCTAATGCAATTGCCGATGCGTTAAATTCGGCGCTGAAACTGCCGCTTGCCGAAAGGAAAAAACGCCATGCCCATCTGCTCGCTGAAATAAACAGGCACGATAATCAGTGGTGGGCTGACAGTTTACTGACTCGACTGGATAACCCCGAGACAGAAGATGCGATGCAAATAAGAGGCAGTGTCGTGTTAACGGCGGGGTTCAGCGGGCGTATTCGGTATTAAAGCAGGTTAATCCTTAAGTCATAGAAAGCCCCCAGCCACATGCTGCGGGGCTTTCAGTATAAGGGCAAATTGATAAAGATAATCTCAGTTGTCTTTTACGACACAGCCAGACGCCATTACCGCGGCAATGATTTCATCGCAATCAAAGCACTTTCTATCACTGTGGATTTCATCGTGGGAATGTCTTTGGGGTAAAATGACAACGGGCTTTGCCTGAGTATGCAGGTAGAGTGGAAACCATTGACCGTGGGACCTGTCAATGTGATCGCCATTAAACATGGTTCCACAGGTGCCGGAACGCATTTCTACCAACTCTTCCTCGTCGGTCCATGCGACAGGTGTGGGGGTGCTTTTTAACAGCGCCAGTTCTGCCTCTGCGGCTTCAGCGCGTTTACACACCTCGGCCCAACGATCACGTTCAGCGGTTAATGCGGCGTTCATTACGCTGAGTTTTTCCGACTTGTCTATCAGAGCACGAAGATGACCGTTGGCAACAAAGCCGATGACTTCTTGTGCGACTTGTTCCAAAGAGGGAATGCCGTTGGCTGACTCAACAGTATGTAAAATGTTAGAGGCTGCCACGCGTAATGCTGCTATTTCATGTGTCATTTCAAACCCCTGTCTTAATCCCTATCGTAAATAGCATACTCAATCGGCGGTGCATTTCGCAACAGACGAAGTTTGTCAGGCTGTTAAGAGGATCAAGACGACTGGAACAAATTATTGCTGCATATGTAGTAAAAGAGCCATCAACTTGCGCTGATGGCTCAATAAGAGTGGTGCTGTTAGTTATCTTTTTTAGAACGGCTGTGTGTAAATATTATGCGGTTGGCATAATAACCTTAATTTGCAGTAGATCAATACAGGTGAATAAATTTCACACAGCCGTCCAGAGATTTATACCACTTTACTTCCGGCCTAACAGGTAACCAATCACAATACCGACAGCACCTGCAACCGCAACACCGGCAAATGGATTTTCTTTTACCTGATCGACTGCGGTCGACACTGCATCTTTAGCGGCATAGCTGGCTTGAGAAGCATATTTACGCGCTGCGCCTTTTGCCTGATGCTCAGGGGAGTCAGTAACATCACCAAAGGCTTCCTGCGCTGCACCGGCTACTTGTTTTACTTTATCTTCAGTTTGATTAAACATATTTGAACTCTCCTTATTGGTCGTTAAATAAGGTTAGCAGACAAAAATCCACTTAGTTTTTTTCTTGCCAATAAAGTCTCTAATTGCGCCTTTTTAAGCAAAATCCTATGAAAAGTGGACAAAAAATCAACGACCTGGCAACGTCTGGCAACCGGCGTCATTTGATGGCGGTGCCACCTTCGGATATTGGCTGTCCGGCGTAATATAGACCTGAGTGGTCGCAACATAGCCGTCCGTAAAAGTGGCTTCGACAAACGTTGCCTGCCATCCGGGGCCGTTATAATTCAAGGAGGTACTGACGTTATTGCCGGCTTTAACGGTGAGTGGCGTGGGCGCGTAGGTTATACCGCAGGCGAAGCGAAAATCTCTCGCTGAAGAATTAGTCGCCGTCCAGCGCAGTACTTTTTGCGGCTTTTCCGAGAAGTGTACTGTGAGGTTCTGACTATTACTCTGTCTGTAAGGCGCAGTGGTAATAACGGGCAACGGTCTGCCGTCCTGCAGGCGATTGATAAAGGCAATCAGTGACTGCTGAATATAATCCTGGATCCCGATATGACCGGTATTTGGTGCGATGCGCAGCGACTTGATACCAGGCAATTTTTCATAATAGAAACGGGAATTATCCGGTGGGAAAAAATCATCGCCGCTGGCATTAACAATATATTTGGGGATCGCTAATCCTGATTGCGCCTGCGTTCCGACATATTGCATCGGATCGATAATGTTTAGCATTTTCAGAAAGTCAGGATTGTTAACTAAGCGGTCTATGCCTTGATTATAATAGGGCGCGAAAGCAATCGGCCAGTTCCCACCGTAGGTTTTATACATGTTCAAGATTGCCGACTTTGTATTAAGGACGTCAATCACAAAAGGCACGACAGCGACAACGTTCGGGTCGGAAATTGCCGTTAACCAAGTTGCCCATCCGCGTTTAGAGGCCCCAGCCACGATAAACTCGTCAATATGCCATCTCACGAGCTCTTTTTTAGCCAGCCTAATGGTTTGAGAAATGGTCGCCGTCATCGGAATCTGCAGTGGAAGCTGTTGTCTTTTAGCCGGATGCTCGGCATATAATTTCCAAGTTCGCGCGATGCTGTCGTCTTCTTCCAGCGGTTTATTATCTTGTTGATAAACTAAATCACGGGTTGGGATGGTTTTCAATGAAATGACAATGGTATTCGTTTGCTGTACCACTTTTAACAGGCTATCGTCGCTTATATCGACGGCAATCAGCGCCTTGGGTGACTTGGGAGAGCGGGGAATACCTATCGTCACATCCTCTTTCCACTGAGCAGGACTGACTAAACTATCTGGCGACCAGGACTGTGAAATCATCTGATATTTCCTGATTTCGACATTCTCAAACATCTCGGTGCTGACCAAGGCGTAGTTTAAAGGCATTGCCGCCAGCTGCTGGCGGTAGCATGAAATGACCTGCGAAGCTGCATTGCTGTTATCCCGATTACAGCCCGCTGCGACGGGAGCCTGCTGGGCATAAACCTGACCCGCCGTAAGCGCGGTGAAAGCCAGCAACAGATTTAGCGTTTTCATTATTCATCCTCAATTAAATGAATAGGATTTTATTTATCGAATTGCGATGAATGGCAAAGCTGACGTTTTATTTTCCGCTCCCTTAACACGAGGGCATCGTCGACGTAAAGGAGCGGGAGAGGTTAGGGCTTATTTGCAATCAGCAAGGCTCGACGTGGCGCAGGATAACCTTCCACTGTTTTAGTGCTGTCATTCGGGTCGAGGAATTCGGCAAGCGACTCGCTGGTCATCCAGGAAGTGCGATGCTGTTCCTCTGTGGTGGTGAGGCTCACGTCGGCAATACGTACATTGACGAAACCGCACTTGATGAGCCAGCCCTTCAACGCCTCGGCGGAGGGAATAAAGTAGATATTATTCATTTGGGCATAGCGATCGCCCGGTACCAACACTTGATGACTGTCGCCTTCAATTACAATGGTTTCTAGCACCAGCTCGCCGCCGCTAACCAGCTGATTTTTTAACTGCAGCAGATGGTCTAGCGGTGAGCGCCGGTGATACAGCACGCCCATTGAAAATAGTGTGTCAAACGCATTGAGCTCAGGAAGCTGTTCTATACCCAGCGGCAGTAAATGCGCACGCTGATCGCCGCCCAGCAGTTTACGCACCGCCTCAAACTGGCATAAAAAAAGCTGCATAGGGTCAATGCCGACGGCAAAATGCGCGCCTGCACCAATCATGCGCCACATGTGGTATCCGCTTCCGCATCCGACGTCCAGCACAGTGCGTCCAGCCAGAGAGGAGATGTGCGGCAGAACGCGATCCCACTTCCAGTCTGAACGCCATTCGGTTTCTATTTCAATGTCATACAGGGAAAACGGGCCTTTACGCCACGGCATTAAATTGCGCAGCAGATTTTCCATGCCTTCACGCTGGCCTTTCGGCAGCGGCGACAGCGTATTGGCGGTCACGCTGTGCAGCAGATCCAGGCGCTCCGGCTTTAGCAACGGCAGGCGGTCTACGGCGTTGAACCACATTTTGAACTTGCCGTGAAGCGACTCTTTTTGCCAAGCGGTAAGCTGTGAGGGCAGGGTATTCAACCACGGGCTGAGTGGCCCTTTGGCAATAGCGCGATAAAAATCACCAAACTCGATCACGCCGATTCTCCCGCTTTAATGGCAATCAAAGAGCCGAAGTTGAAGCATTGGAACCACACTTCCGCGTGTTCAAATCCGGCCTGATGCAGACGGGTTTTGTGTGTATCCACGGAGTCGGTCAGCATGACGTTCTCCAGCATGCTGCGCTTTTGACTGATTTCGAGCTCGCTGTAACCGTTGGCACGCTTAAAATCATGGTGCATGCTGAACAGCAGTTCGCCCACGTCGGCGTCGCTAAAGCTGAACTTTTCAGACAGCACCAAGGCGGCACCCGGACGCATACCCTGATAAACCTGATTTAACAAGCGCTGGCGGTCGGCAGGTTGCAAGAATTGTAGCGTAAAGTTGAGCACCACCATCGAAGCATCTTTTAACTCAACGTCGAGAATATCGGCCTCAATCACGCTAACCGGTGTGTCGGCGCGAAAGGCGTCAATATGACGGCGGCAGCGTTCGACCATGGCTGGAGAATTATCCACCGCGATGATTTCACAGCCCGGCACGGTAATGTTGCGACGCATTGAAAGCGTAGCGGCACCCAGCGAACAGCCGAGATCGTAGACCTTGCTGTTTGGCTTAACAAAACGCTCTGCCAGCATGCCAATCATCGAAATAATATTTGAATAGCCCGGCACTGAACGCTGGATCATATCAGGGAAGACTTCCGCGACGCGTTCGTCAAAGGTCCAGTCGCCGAGTTTATCTATCGGAGCAGAAAAAAGTTTATCTTGGTTAGTCATAGTGCCGAGTCAGACCAAAAAAAAGTAAAAAGGGGAGCAAAAAAACCGGATTTGCTGTTATGGGGGCGGAGTTTATCAGATTCCGTCCCGCGGATACCCGAAAAAAATGCCCCTCAGCGCAGGTTACGGTGGGGCGGTTAAAATAAGGAGTCCTGCTCTGGCCAATCGGGTTCAGGCCCTAGCGCGGGTAAATGTTGGCGCAGCGTTCGCCACAGCGCCTGAGCCTGCTGCGGGGCATCGCTACAGTCTGGAGAGTGAATAAACAGATAGGGGGCGTGACCCTGCTGCTGCCAGTCGACCAGTTTTTTAATCCATTGCGTAAACCACTGCTGATTAACCGCTAAATTATCGCCGCCGATAAAACGCACAATCGGCCGCGTAGCGGTCACCACCGCATGCACTGGCAACTGAGGTTTTTTTCTTTTCGCCTCAAGCACCGCTTCAGTAACGCTGGTAGCGTGATGTACCGGACGGCTGTCGAGCAGTGTGCGGTTTATGCCGCGCTGATGCAGGCCATGATTCAGCGCGCGCTCCTCTTCGCCTTTGTTGAAAAACAGCGGGTTGCGTACTTCAACACCGTAGTCAAAGCCTTTGGGTAACGCATCAAGAAACTGCCACAGACGGTCGAGGTCACGGGGAGCAAAGGTGGCAGGCAGCTGTAGCCAAAGTTGGCCAATGCGATTTTCAAGCGGCGTGAGACATTGATAAAAAGCGTCGAGCTCCTGCTGGCAGTTCTGCAGTGCGGCTTTGTGGCTGATGGTCGAGGGAAATTTAAAACAAAAGCGGAAGTCATCGTGGGTCATATCGCGCCAGCGCATCACGATTTCAGGCTTTGGCAGCGCGTAAAACGTCGTATTGCCTTCAACACAGTTAAAATAGCGCGCATAGTCGGCGAGATCGTGCAGGCCAATACTGTTCCATGCGCTGTGATGCCACTGAGGAAGCCCAATATACATGCGGATACCGTCCTGTTGACTGTCCTTTTAACGGAAACTAACAAAATAAAACGCCGCCCGGAGGCGGCGTTGGCTGACATCAAGCAGGGTAACCTTACTCGGCGATGGCAGCAAGTACCTCTTCAGTGGAGCGAACGCGACTGATGCGCGGGAAAATAAACTGCACGCTTGACTGATGATGATCGTTGTTGTGCGCGCTGCACGCGTCTTCAGCAATCACTAATTCAAAGCCCAGTTCCCAGGCATTACGTGCGGTAGACTCAACACCGATATTAGTGGAGATACCGCACAGCACAACGGTTTTGATGCCGCGACGACGCAGTTGCAGCTCCAAATCGGTGCCGTAGAATGCGCCCCATTGGCGTTTAACAACCTGGAGGTCTTTGTCAGTTACGTTAAGTTGCTCAGGGAATTCCCACCAGTTATCAGGCAGGCTAGCAGCCGGAGCAGAAGCATCAACCGGCTGTTTCAGCGCTTCATCGAAGGTGGCTGACCAACCCACGCGTACCATGAACACTGGTGCACCCAGGGTGTTAAAGCGAGTTTTTAGCTCCGTGGCTTTGTCCAATACTTGCTGTGCGGAGTGTGGGCCACCGGCATACGGCAAAATGCCTTTTTGCAAATCGATGACGACCAGAGCGGTTGTTTTAGGATCAAGTTTCAAAGACATAAGAAGAGACTCGCAAATTTATAGAAGGAGAAACCCACGTACCTGCACTGCGTCCTGGCGATGGCAGTTACTTAGGGTACTAAGAATTCCTTGAGAGTTTATGTCAACCAGCTAGGGGAGATGTTAGGAAATTTGTTAAATTATGTGTGAGAAGGCGCCTGAGCGAATTTCGGCTGCATCTACTGCGTGTTCGCTCTTATCGTCTGCGCGAAATTCCTTTATAATGACCGCCTTTTTTCGACCCATATTACTCCGATTCTCACAGGCCGTGAGATCAAAGGGATACCGTTATGCGTACTGAATATTGTGGCAAGCTAAATTCGTCCAACGTTGGCCAGGAAGTGACTTTGTGCGGTTGGGTTAACCGCCGTCGCGATCTGGGTGGTTTGATCTTCATCGATTTGCGCGACCGTGAAGGCATCGTGCAGGTATTTTTCGATCCCGATCAAAGCACGGCGTACGAATTGGCATCAGAACTGCGTAATGAGTTTTGCGTGCAGTTGACCGGTACCGTTCGCGCGCGTCCTGAAAGCCAGTTTAATAAAGACATGGCCACCGGTGAAGTGGAAGTGTTTGCCAGCCAGTTGAACATCATTAACCGTTCTGAGCCACTGCCGCTGGACTCCAACCAGACCAATACCGAAGAAGCGCGTCTGAAATACCGCTATCTTGACCTGCGTCGTCCCGACATGGCTAACCGCCTGAAAACTCGCGCACGCATCACCAGCCTGGTGCGCCGCTTCATGGACAGCCACGACTTCCTCGACATCGAAACGCCGATGCTGACTAAGGCTACGCCAGAAGGCGCACGTGACTATTTAGTGCCGAGCCGCGTACACAAAGGCAAGTTCTATGCGCTGCCGCAGTCCCCACAGCTGTTTAAACAACTGTTAATGATGTCGGGCTTCGATCGCTACTATCAAATCGTTAAGTGCTTCCGTGATGAGGACTTGCGTGCAGACCGTCAGCCTGAATTCACCCAGATCGACGTTGAAACCTCTTTCATGACCGCCGAACAGGTGCGTGAAATTATGGAGAAGCTGGCACGTGAGCTGTGGCTTGAGGTTAAAGGTGTGGATCTGGGCGATTTCCCGATTATGACCTTTGCAGAAGCCATGCGTCGCTATGGTTCCGATAAACCGGATCTGCGTAATCCGATGGAACTGGTCGACGTTGCTGACCTGTTCAAAACTATCGAGTTCAAAGTCTTTGCCGATCCGGCCAATGACCCTAAAGGCCGCGTTGCCGCACTGCGCGTTCCTGGCGCCGCCCAACTGAGCCGTAAGCAAATCGACGAATACGCCAAGTTCATCGAGATTTATGGCGCGAAAGGTCTGGCTTACATCAAAGTTAATGAAGTGGAAAAAGGTCTCGACGGTATTCAAAGCCCAGTGGCTAAATTCCTGAACGCCGAACTGCTGAGCGCGCTGATTGAGCGTACTCAGGCACAGGACGGCGACATGATCTTCTTCGGCGCGGCCAGTGCTAAAATTGTTACCGATGCGATTGGCGCGCTGCGTCTGAAAATCGGCCGTGATTTGAAAATTACTGATGAATCCGCGTGGGCCCCGCTGTGGGTTGTCGACTTCCCGATGTTTGAAGATACCGATGAAGGCGGCCTGACTGCCATGCACCATCCGTTTACTGCGCCTAAAGAGATGAATGCGCAGGAGTTGGCGTCTAACCCGACGTCGGCGATTGCCAATGCTTACGACATGGTGATTAACGGTTATGAAGTGGGCGGCGGTTCGGTGCGTATTCACCGTGGTGAAATGCAGCAGGCAGTATTCAGCATCTTGGGCATTACCGAGCAAGAGCAGCGCGAGAAGTTCGGCTTCCTGCTCGATGCCTTGAAATACGGTGCTCCACCGCACGCAGGCTTGGCGTTTGGTCTTGACCGTCTGGTCATGCTGTTGACCGGTACCGACAACATTCGCGACGTTATTGCCTTCCCGAAAACCACGGCAGCGGCGTGTCTGATGACGGAAGCACCAAACTTTGCCAACCCTGCATCACTGATTGAGCTGGGCATTAGCGTCATTGCTAAAAAAACGGCACCTGACGCAAATCTAGAGAATGAGTAATGAGCTATAAGCGTCCTGAGTCGATACTGGTTGTCATCTATGCCAGCAACAACGGCCGGGTGCTGATGCTCCAGCGGCGTGATGACACCGAATTCTGGCAGTCAGTTACCGGCAGTCTGGAAGACGGTGAATCCCCCGCACAAACCGCGCAGCGTGAGGTTCTGGAGGAGGTTGGCATCGATATTGCCGGCGAAAATCTGGTCTTGCAGAACTGCGAGCGCTGCGTTGAGTTTGAACTGTTTGCGCACCTGCGCCATCGCTATGCTCCGGGCGTGACCTGGAATAAAGAGCACTGGTTCTGCCTGGCATTGCCCGAAGAGCGTGACATTGTTCTGACTGAGCATCATGCCTATCGATGGCTCGACAAGGCGGCAGCGGCCGCGTTTACCAAGTCACCGAGCAACCAGCAGGCGATTGAAGAATTTGTTATTTATTAGGTCTTTACACGAAACGTTCAAGATTCAGCGTACAAGACTGTCGATTATCTAAATGAGTTCAGCCTGGTTAAGGCTTATGGAGATTTTTTATGGCAGGTCACAGTAAGTGGGCCAACACCAAACACCGCAAAGCAGCACAAGACTCAAAACGCGGTAAAATTTTCACCAAAATTATTCGTGAGCTGGTAACAGCGGCGAAGCTGGGCGGTGGCGATCCGGGTGCCAACCCACGTCTTCGTGCGGCTATCGACAAAGCGCTGTCCAACAACATGACGCGCGACACCCTGAACCGTGCGATTGCACGCGGCGTGGGCGGTGATGATGACAGCAACATGGAAACCATCATCTATGAAGGCTACGGCCCAGGCGGCACTGCCGTTATGGTTGAATGCCTGAGTGATAACCGCAACCGTACCGTTGCTGAAGTTCGTCACGCCTTTAACAAAACCGGCGGCAACCTCGGTACCGACGGCTCGGTGGCTTACCTGTTTACTAAAACCGGCGTGATCACCTTTGCACCGGGTCAGGATGAAGACGTTATTATGGAAGCGGCGCTGGAAGCCGGTGCCGACGACGTTCAGACCTTTGACGACGGCGCTATCGACGTGTACACCGCTTGGGAAAGCATGGGTGATGTGAAAGATGCACTGGCCGCAGCTGGTTTTGTAGCCGATCAGGCCGAAGTGACCATGATCCCGGCAACCAAAACCGACATGGATGCCGACACCGCGCCTAAGCTGTTGCGTCTTATCGACATGCTTGAAGACTGTGATGATGTACAGGAGGTTTACCACAACGGTGAAATCTCCGACGAGATTGCGGAAACACTGTAATCTACTCCTCAGCCGGAGGCGCGACAGGCTCGCGTTTTCCGGCTGGCTTGACGGACATCCTCAGTCCGGTTTGTTTTTTATCTCAATTCCAGACAAACTTGCCAGCAGAACACCCCTTTTATGACGCAGGAAACTGTGTTTTTACAAAAGACAGTCGACGGGTTAAGGGTTATCCCAAGAGAAGGTATCAATAAGCTATGGCTATAATTCTGGGGATTGACCCCGGTTCACGCGTAACAGGCTATGGCATTATTCGCCAAGAGGGCAGGCAGCTCAGCTATTTGGGCAGCGGATGCATTCGCACGGTAGTGACCGATATGCCGGGGCGCTTAAAGCTTATTTATGCGGGTGTGACCGAAATCATCACTCAATTTCAACCGGACTTTTTTGCCATTGAGTCCGTGTTTATGGCTAAAAACCCGGACTCGGCACTCAAGCTGGGTCAGGCGCGCGGCGCGGCGATTGTGGCGGCGGTCAATCTGGATTTGCCGGTATTTGAGTACGCTGCACGCCAGGTTAAACAAACGGTGGTCGGTACCGGAGCCGCCGAAAAAAGTCAGGTGCAGCACATGGTGCGCTCACTGCTCAAGCTGCCGGCCAATCCTCAATCTGATGCCGCCGATGCGTTGGCCATTGCCATTACACATTGTCACATGAGCCAAAATGCGCTTCGTCTGAGTACCGATAAACTCCAGATGGCGCGTGGCAGAATGCGATAATTAAGACTGGATATCTATCCAGCTCTTTTCTATGATATAAACGATAAAAATTTCAGTCACTCTGCGGGCGTTGCTCGCGGGCTAATCGGCAAAGGAAGGTAAAAGTGATAGGTCGTCTCAGAGGCGTTATTCTGGAAAAACAGCCACCGCTGGTGCTGTTGGAAACCAACGGCGTGGGTTATGAAGTACATATGCCGATGACCTGTTTTTATGAACTGCCTGAACTTGGTCAGGAAGCGATTGTTTTCACTCAGTTTATCGTTCGTGAGGACGCGCAGCTGCTGTACGGTTTTAATGACAAGCAGGAGCGTGCGCTGTTTCGCGAGTTGATTAAAGTTAACGGCGTAGGGCCCAAGCTGGCGCTGGCCATTCTTTCGGGTATGTCCGCTCAGCAGTTTGTGAGTGCGGTAGAGAAAGAAGAAATCACCAGTCTAATTAAACTGCCAGGCGTCGGTAAAAAGACCGCTGAGCGCCTGGTAGTAGAAATGAAGGACCGTTTTAAAGGCCTCAACGGTGACCTGTTCAACAGCCCAACGGATATTAGCCTGCCGGCTGCCGCATCCAAGGCGAAGGAGTCTGATGCAGAAGGTGAAGCCGTTGCTGCACTTATCTCGCTGGGCTATAAGCCGCCTGAAGCCAGCCGGATGATCAGTAAAGTGGCGAAACCGGGTGCAGAGTGCGAAACATTGATTAGAGAAGCGCTGCGCGCGGCTCTGTGAGGTAACAGATGATAGAAGCTGACCGTCTTATTTCTTCTGGCGTTATTAGTGAAGAAGAAGTTATCGACAGAGCGATACGCCCTAAAAGGTTGTCCGAATATGTCGGGCAGCCTCACGTGCGTTCGCAAATGGAGATCTTCATTCAGGCGGCTAAACAGCGCGGAGACGCGCTGGATCACCTGCTGATTTTTGGCCCTCCCGGGCTCGGTAAAACCACGCTGGCCAATATTGTCGCTAACGAAATGGGCGTAAATCTACGCACGACTTCTGGACCCGTGCTTGAAAAAGCCGGTGATCTTGCGGCGATGCTAACCAATCTTGAACCGCACGATGTCCTTTTTATCGATGAAATTCACCGCCTGTCTCCAGTAGTAGAAGAGGTACTGTATCCGGCGATGGAAGACTATCAGCTGGATATTATGATCGGAGAAGGTCCTGCGGCGCGTTCTATCAAACTCGATTTGCCGCCGTTCACGCTGGTGGGGGCAACAACGCGCGCGGGCTCATTGACTTCGCCACTGCGTGACCGTTTTGGCATCGTGCAGCGCCTTGAGTTTTATCAGGTTGCCGATTTGCAGCACATCGTTGGCCGGAGTGCGACGTGTCTGGGGCTAGAGCTGTCAGAAGAGGGCGCGCATCAAATTGCCCGCCGTTCCCGTGGCACACCGCGCATTGCCAACCGTTTGCTGCGACGGGTGCGTGATTTTGCCGAGGTTAAAGGCGACGGTACGATTAACGGTGACACGGCCAACGGCGCGCTGGATATGCTCGACGTCGATGCCGAAGGTTTTGACTACATGGACCGAAAGCTGCTGCTGGCGATTATCGACAAGTTTATGGGGGGACCCGTCGGGCTAGACAATCTCGCGGCTGCAATTGGCGAAGAGCGCGAAACCATCGAAGATGTGATTGAACCCTTCCTTATCCAGCAAGGCTTCATTCAGCGTACCCCGCGCGGAAGAATGGCGACTCATCACGCCTATAAACATTTTGGAATGTCGAGACCAGAGTAGCAACAGCACGCCAGCTCGACTTTGATCGCCTCCCTAATTGGGGGAGGCGTAGAGTGGGGAACGTTGACACGACTTTAGGCAATTTGCTTTTTAAATAAACTTCCCATAAACATCACCGCTGCACAAAGCACCACCGAAGGTCCTGCCGGAGTGTCGTAAAATGCCGACAGCCCCAGTCCGCCTGTTACCGCAATCATTCCTACCCATATCGCGACATAGGCCATCTGCTCTGGCGTTTTGGCAAAGCGACGTGCCGTTGCGGCCGGAATGATAAGCAACGACGTGATGATTAACGCGCCGACAAACTTCATGGCCAGACCAATCGTGAGCGCAGTGACCAGCATAAGAATAATGCGTGAGCGCTGGAGATTTACGCCGTCAACGTGCGCCAGCTCCGGACTAATGGTCATTGAAAGCAGATTACGCCATTGCCAGCACAGCACGGCAACCACCAGCGCAACACCCGCCCCAATGAGCCAGATATCGCTCAGCGTGACGGAAAGCAGGTCGCCAAAAAGATAGGCCATCAAATCTACCCGCACGCCCGACATCAAACTGACCACCACCAATCCTAGCGACAGCGCGCTGTGTGCCATGATGCCCAGCAGGGTATCGACCGCCAGGTGTGGTTTGCGCTCCAGCACGACCAACAGCAGTGCCAGAAGCAGGGTGACGACAATAACCGCATAGAAAGGGTTCACGTTTAGCAGCAGGCCGAAAGCCACACCCAGCAGTGAGGCATGCGCCAGTGTATCGCCAAAATAAGACATTCTCCGCCAGACCACGAACGATCCAAGTGGACCCGCCGCGCCCGCCAACAAAATACCTGCCAGCCATCCCGGCAGTAACAGCTCAATCATTGATCGCGACCTCCAGTATTGCGCAAAACTATTTTTCCCTGTAAATCATGTCGATGGTTGTGATGATGGCGATAAATTGCCAACTGCTCTGCGCCACGATTGCCGAACATGGCAATAAATTCAGGATGCGACGAGACCACTTCCGGGGAGCCGGAGCAGCAAATGTGCTGATTAAGACAAAGCACCTCGTCGGTTTTTGCCATCACCAGATGCAAGTCGTGTGAGACCATCATCACTGCACAACCCAATTCATGGCGTAGGCGGTCGATTAAATCGTAAAGCGCAACCTGGCCATTGACGTCAACGCCCTGCGTCGGCTCATCAAGCACCAGCAGCTGCGGTGAATTGAGCAGCGCGCGGGCTAAAAGCACGCGCTGATTTTCACCCCCCGACAGCCCTTGCATCGGTTGATCAATCAGGTGGGCTGCCTGCACGCGTTTAAGCGCGGGTAAAATATCTTCACGTTTTACGCCAGGCTTGAGGCGCATAAAGCGCGCAACGGTCAGCGGAAGCGTGGCATCTAGATGGATTTTTTGCGGTACATAGCCGATTTTCAAGCCCGGTATCTGAAAGCGAGTGCCGCTGGTGGGTGCAACCAATCCCAACACGACGCGTACCAGCGTAGATTTACCCGCGCCGTTCGGCCCAATTAGGGTCAGAATCTTGCCTGCCTGTAGCGAAAGTGAGACATCAGAGAGCACGCGGCGAGTACCGAATGTGACAGAAATATTTTGTAGCGAAGCGAGAGTGGACATTTCAGTTACGTCTTGCAGAACAATTCGAATGTTATAATATTGCGTTTTTTAGAAAATAACCATGTATGTCGTCGAAAAACTGCGTATTGTCTGACACTTTATTTGCCGATAATCTGCTTGCTCGCCTTTAGCGAACAGGGCAAACCGAGCAATAAACCGGGCCGACTAACGATAAAAATAAACAGGCCTACAACAGACCATCTTAAACCAGAGGAATTAATGAAACTGACAAAATCAGCGGCGGTTAACAACACCATGAAAATTAAATCATCACCGCGTTCTGCAAAATCCCTACTGGCTCACGCCGCCTTTGCCGCCGTGCTCCTGAGCGCGAGTCTGGTAACCACTGCCCAGGCTGCCGTATTAACCTCTTTGCGTCCATTGGGCTTTATCTCTGCAGCGATTGCCGAGGGAATAACCCCGACAGAAGTTTTATTACCTGACGGTGTGTCACCCCATGATTATGCACTTCGCCCCTCAGGCCTTCAGCAAATACGCAGCGCAGATTTAGTGGTGTGGATTGGGCCAGGCCTGGAAACATTTATGAGCAAGTCGGTCGCACAATTGCCCCCTAATCGGGTGGTAGACGTGTCGGCGATACCCGAGGTTAAAGCGCTGCTTTTAACCCGTCAGGACGAAAAATCTCACGAACACGGCATTCGCGACACTAATGAGTCTGGCGACAACCATAAAGATGAGCAGTACAACATGCACCTCTGGCTCTCACCGGAGATTGCAAAATTGACCGCAATCGCAATTCACGCAAAATTATTGGAACTAATGCCGCAAAAGAAGGACCAACTAGACGCCAACTTGCGTCAGTTTGAGGATGAATTGACAAAAACTGACGTAAAGCTTGGTAAGATGCTGCAACCTGTTCAGGGTAAGGGATATTTTGTTTTTCACGACGCATATGGCTACTTTGAAAAACATTACGGACTGTCGCCGTTAGGCTATTTTACCGTTAATCCCGAAATCCAACCTGGAGCACAGCGATTACATCAAATTCGAACACAGTTGGTTGAGCAAAAAGCGGTATGCGTTTTTGCTGAGCCACAATTCAGGCCGGCCGTAATTAATGCCGTTGCCCAAGGAACAAAAGTGCGTATGGGCACATTGGATCCGTTGGGGAGCGGCATCGCACTGACCAAGGACAGTTATGTGGACTTTCTGTCACATCTGACTTCTCAGTACGTGAGCTGCCTGAAGTAAGCCTATAAGGACCGTATTAAGTGCAGCTATTGGCCCGATCTATTGCTCTGGCATATAACAATCTTCCACGACCTCATCGCGTTATGCTGGGGTCATTGACTGTCGTAACCCTCGCCGTTGCCGTCTGGAAACCATTTGTATATCATACAGATCAAGACTCTTACCAGAGTAAACCTATCTCAAAGCAAGTTCTGCTCGACACGCAACAGGTGCGCTCTTTGCTGCCTGAGGCGAGTGAACCCATAGATGATAACGATTCCCCTCCCGCCACGGACATTCCCAAAGACGAATTGGATGATAAAACCGAAAATGAAACGGGCGTACATGAGTACGTCGTTTCAACCGGTGATACACTCAGCAGTATTCTAAATCAGTACGGCATTGATATGTCGGATATCTCTGCGTTGGCCGCGCAAAATACCGAACTGCGTAATTTGAAAATTGGTCAGCAGCTGTCGTGGACAGTCAATGATGACGGCGAATTACAGCGTGTAACGTGGGAAAAATCGCGGCGAGAAACAGTGACTTACGACAAAAGCGGCAGCGGTTTTAAAGCCTCGACCCAAACTCTGAAAGGGGAATGGCAGGACAAAGTATTAAAAGGCACGCTAGACGGCAGTTTTGTCAGCAGCGCAAAAGATGCGGGCTTGAGTAATGCTGAAATTGGTGCGGTGGTCAAAGCCCTACAGTGGCAGATGGACTTCAAAAAGTTACGTAAAGGGGACCAGTTTTCGGTACTGATGTCGCGCGAAATGCTCGACGGAAAAAGCCAGCAGAGTGAACTGTCAGGCGTGCACTTGCGCAGCGGCGGTAAAGATTATTATGCTATTCGCGCCGATGACGGTAAGTTTTATGACCGGTCGGGCAGCGGACTGGCGCGTGGGTTCCTGCGCTTTCCGACCCTTAAGCAGTATCGAGTTTCATCCAACTTTAATCCGCGTCGTATGAATCCCGTTACCGGTCGTATAGCGCCGCATCGAGGGGTAGATTTTGCCGTACCCATCGGAACGCCGGTTCTGGCCGTCGGCGATGGCGAGGTTGTGGTGGTTAACGGCGGCGGCGCTGCGGGTAACTATGTTGCTATCCGCCACGGTAGGCAGTATATGACGCGCTATATGCACCTGCGTAAAGCGTTGGTTAAGCCTGGGCAAAAGATTAAGCGCGGTGACCGAATAGCGTTGTCGGGCAACACCGGACGTTCAACCGGTCCGCATCTGCATTTCGAAGTATGGATTAACAACATTGCTGTCAATCCGCTAACCGCCAAGCTGCCACGTTCAGAAGGTCTGAGTGGTAAAGACCTCAGAGACTATTTAGCGACTGTGCGTGAGGTTATGCCTCAGCTGAAAATCTAGAGGTTTTCTTCTGCTTAAAGAGTGTCGCCTGCGTAAGCCGGGCGACACTATTCATTGCAAAATAATTCACTGCACCTATCATTGGGCGATTGGATTATATAATTAGTATAAAAGTTTACGAGTTAACGCATGCAACCAGAAACAAAAACGAACGACGAGTTTATCCCGCAGTTTCAAAAATCCTTCTACCTTCCACGCTACTGGGGCGTGTGGCTGGGTGTGGGCGCAATGGCGGCAATGGCTTACGTTCCAGCACCTGTGCGTGACCCGATACTCGGTGGCCTTGGGCGTCTGGCCGGTAAGCTGGCAAAAGGGGCTCGTCGTCGTGCGCAAATTAATTTGCTTTATTGCATGCCTGAACTTCCTGAAGCCCGCCGTGAAAAGATTATCGACGACATGTTTGCCGCTGCCCCTCAGTCTATGGTGATGATGGCAGAGCTGGCGCTGCGTGGGGATAATCCGCAGATTCACAAGCGTGTTAAATGGCATAATAAAGAGATTGTTGACCAACTTGCGGGTGAGGGGAGAAATATTATTTTCCTGGTGCCGCACGGTTGGGCGGTAGACATTCCTGCGATGCTGATGGCAGCGGACGGGCATCCTATGGCAGCGATGTTCCATCATCAGAAAAATGCGTTAACGGATTATTTCTGGAATTCAGTGCGCCGCCGTTTTGGTGGACGCCTGCACGCGCGCAGCAAAGGCATCAAACCCTTTGTGAGCTCAGTGCGAAACGGGTATTGGGGCTACTATTTGCCAGATCAGGATCACGGTGCCGAACACAGCGAATTCGTTGACTTCTTTGCGACCTATAAGGCGACGCTGCCGGCATTAGGACGCCTGATGAAGGTCTGCCGCGCTGAAATCGTGCCGCTTTTCCCCGCATATGACGCAAAAAATCACTGCCTGAACATTCACGTTCGCGCCCCGATGGCAGGCTTGGATACCGGCGATGATGTCACCATAGCGCGACGCATGAATGAAGAGGTCGAGCATTTGGTCGCGCCAAACCCTGAGCAATATACTTGGATACTCAAGCTGCTTAAAACCCGCAAGCCTGGCGAACAAGAGCCGTACACGCGCGACGAGCTTTATCCCAAGTAGAGGTGATGTGAATACGCGTGACCCGTTGCTTCAATAAAAAAACCGGCCAAGGCCGGTTTTTTCGTTACTGAGGACGCGTGGGGTTATTCTACCGTCAGTACGCGGCTGGTGTTGGTGGTGCCGGTCGTGCTCATCACGTCACCCTGAGTGACGATAACCAGGTCACCTGAAAGCAGGTATCCCTTGTCACGCAGCAGGTTAACCGCATCCACCGCGGCAGCGACGCCGTCGTTGTTGCTGTCGAAGAACACCGGCGTCACGCCGCGATAAAGTGCTGTAAGATTCAACGTGTGCTCATGGCGAGACATCGCGAAAATAGGCAGTCCTGAGCTAATTCGAGACATCACCAGTGGCGTTCTGCCTGATTCTGTCATAGAGATTATTGCGGTAACCCCTTTAAGATGGTTTGCCGCGTACATTGATGACATCGCAATGGTATCTTCAATATTATCGAATTCAACGTCGAGGCGGTGCTTGGAGACGTTAATGCTTGGGATTTTTTCTGCACCTACGCAAACGCGCGCCATCGCCGCCACAGTTTCAGCCGGATATTGGCCTGCGGCAGTTTCTGCCGAGAGCATCACGGCGTCGGTACCATCGAGCACGGCGTTCGCCACGTCCATCACTTCGGCGCGGGTCGGCATCGGGTTAGTGATCATCGACTCCATCATCTGGGTTGCGGTGATCACTGCGCGGTTAAGCGTGCGTGCGCGGCGGATCAGTTTTTTCTGAATACCCACCAATTCCGGGTCGCCGATTTCAACGCCCAAATCACCACGCGCCACCATCACCACGTCAGAGGCCAGAATGATATCGTCCATCGCGGCGTCAGAGGCCACGGCTTCGGCACGTTCGACCTTCGAGACAATTTTGGCATGGCAGCCTGCGTCACGTGCCAGACGGCGCGCATAGTTAAGGTCTTCGCCGGTGCGTGGGAAGGACACGGCCAAAAAGTCGACACCAATTTTTGCGGCAATAAGAATATCGGCTTTGTCTTTTTCAGTCAGGGCTTCGGCAGAGAGTCCGCCGCCGAGCTTGTTAATGCCTTTATTATTGGAAAGAGGGCCGCCAATCGTCACTTCGGTGAAAATTTTAGAGCCTTGAACTTCAATGACCTTGAGCTGTACCCGTCCGTCGTCCAACAGTAGAATATCGCCGGGTACCACATCGTCAGGAAGGCCTTTGTAATCGATGCCGACTTTTTCTTTGTCGCCTTCACCTTTGCTCATGTTGGCGTCAAGCAGGAACTTATCGCCAATGTTGAGGAAGACCTTGCCTTCTTTAAAGGTGGAAACGCGAATTTTTGGACCTTGCAAATCACCGAGGATGGCCACGTGGCGCCCCAGTTTTGCCGCGATTTCACGCACTTTGTCTGCGCGGAGCTGGTGGTCTTCAGCGGTACCATGAGAGAAGTTAAGGCGAACAACGTTGGCACCGGCGGCAATAATCTTTTCCAAATTATTATCGCGATCCGTTGCAGGGCCGAGAGTGGTGACAATTTTGGTTCTTCTGAGCCGTCTGGACATGCATTACTCCGTTGACTTGTGAAGCATTGTTGCTGCTAAAAACCTGGACAACACGATAAAGGGTGATGATTGTAATTTTAATACAAAATTGTTTCACCCGTTGGTGACACGACCTGTCGTTATCACGGCAGCCTTGGGGCCGACCGACTGTTATCCCGGCAATTTTATCTGGCTGCGCGCTGGGGGGTAATAAAACGCGATCCTACGGCGGCCAGATCCCTAAAATTAACAACATCGTAACAAATATGGCGAGATAAAAAAATCCGTTACCGCAGGGATTTATTCAAATCTCGGAGGTGCATAAACCCCTTTATCAAACCGTGAATCTCTCAATGATTCTTTGACGCGCTTCAGGTTATCTCTAAATTTCGCACCGCGACGCAGTGTAAATCCGGTGGCAAGCACGTCAATCAGCGTTAACTGTGCCAAACGAGAGATCATCGGCATATAAACGTCTGTGTCTTCAGGCACGTCCAACAGAATAGAAAGCGTTGCCTCCTGTGCCAGCGGTGTGTCTTTTGAGGTAATGGCAATGACCGTTGCGTCGTTATCGCGGGCAAGATGAGCCAGTTCGACTAAGTTTTTCGTGCGGCCGGTGTGAGAAATCAGCACAACAACGTCACCTTCGCCCGAATTCATACAGCTCATTCGCTGCATTACGATATCATCGAAATAGATGACCGGGATGTTAAAGCGAAAAAACTTGTTCATCGCGTCGTGGGCGACGGCCGCAGAGGCTCCAAGGCCGAAGAACGAGATTTTTTTTGCCTGGGTGAGCAAATCGACCGCGCGATTCACTGCGGTGATATCAAGCGTATTTTTAACCTGCTCCAGGCTGGCCATCGTGGATTCAAAAATTTTCGTGCTATAGGCCTCAACGCTGTCGGTTTCTTCAACGTTGCGGTTTACGTAAGGTGTTCCGTTAGCCAGACTTTGGGCAAGCTGCAGTTTGAAGTCTGGAAAGCCCTTGGTTTCAAGGCGACGACAAAAGCGATTGACCGTGGGTTCACTCACATCAGCCATTTTTGCCAGCGTTGCGATACTGGAATGGATGGCAGTCTGGGGCGAAGCAAGGATGACTTCAGCAACTTTTCTTTCTGATTTGCTGAGGATATCCAAAAAGCTGAGGATTTTTTCCAGCGTATTCATGGGTGACCACTCAATAGGTTTCATCGATTTCAACGAAAAGGAGAAATCATGTCAGTTTGATGAAAATATACTACGACGCTGAACGAGGTGGCAGAGACAATCTGGTGAAAACCAAGCTTTTTTATCCAGAATATGAGCCAGGTCTAAGTTTCAATATGGTAATTAATGTTCAAATTTGTCATAAAATTACAGCGACTCCTGCTTACAGGTTAGCCGATTTAACAAACATGACAAATTATGTGGTTTTTTAATCATTTATTAATGCCTTAGATCTTGGTTTACTGCCCTTGCCCGATCAGAGTACATTGTTGCTGAAACGCGATATCTGTTGAAATAAAATTACAATCTAACCCATCGCATTCGGGATGCAGGCAGCGTTGATGCTGCATTTTGAAAGATAAGGTTATCCTGCTCTAAGGAGAAGAACATGGCGGTAAACCAACCAGCCCAGGCGTGTGACCTGGTAATTTTCGGTGCTAAAGGCGACCTTGCACGCCGTAAGCTGTTGCCTTCCCTGTATCAGCTCGAAAAAGCTGGACACATTCACGACGACACAAAAATCATTGGCGTTGGCCGCGCCGAGTGGGACAAAGCTGCTTATACCGAAGTGGTAAAAGAAGCATTGACCACCTTTATGAAAGAGAAGCTGGACCCGGAACTGTGGGAAAAACTCAGTGCTCGCCTGGAATTTTGTAATCTCGATGTTAACGATCTCAAGCATTTCACCCGTCTGGGCAAAATGCTCGACACCAGTAAGCGCACCACCATTAACTACTTTGCGATGCCGCCGAGTACTTTTTCCGCGATCTGTAAAGGTTTGGGTGAGGCTGGGCTAAACAAAGAGCCTGCGCGCGTTGTGATGGAAAAACCGCTCGGTACTGACCTGAAATCATCTCAGGAAATTAACGACGGCGTGGCAGAGTATTTCAACGAAACTCAGGTTTACCGTATCGACCACTACTTAGGTAAAGAGACGGTGTTGAACCTGTTGGCGCTGCGTTTTGCCAACAACCTGTTTGCCACTAACTGGGACAACCGCACCATTGACCACGTGCAGATTACCGTGGCCGAAGAAGTGGGCATCGAAGGCCGTTGGGGCTATTTCGACAAAGCGGGCCAGATGCGCGACATGATCCAGAACCACCTGTTGCAGATTCTGACCATGATTGCCATGTCGCCGCCGGCTGATTTGTCTACCGATCGTATTCGCGATGAAAAAGTTAAAGTGCTGCGTTCGCTGCGTCGTATTGACCAGTCCAACGTGCGCGAAACGACCGTGCGTGGTCAATATACCGCAGGTTTTGTTCAGGGCAAAAAAGTGCCAGGCTACCTCGAAGAAGAGGGCGCAAATAAAAACAGCAACACGGAAAGTTTCGTCTCTATTCGCGTAGACATCGACAACTGGCAGTGGGCGGGCGTGCCATTCTACCTGCGCACGGGTAAGCGTTTGCCGACTAAGTGTTCAGAAGTCGTGGTTTACTTCAAGAGCCCGGCTCTGAACCTGTTTAGCGACTCTTACCAGCAGCTGCCGCAAAACAAATTGACCATTCGCCTGCAACCGGACGAAGGTATCGAGATTGAAGTACTGAACAAAGTGCCGGGTCTCGAGCACAAACACCGTCTGCAAACGACCAAGCTTGACCTGAGCTTCTCTGAAACCTTCAACGAGCAACACATTGCCGATGCTTACGAGCGTCTGCTGCTGGAAACCATGCGTGGTATCCAGGCGCTGTTCGTACGTCGTGACGAAGTCGAAGAAGCCTGGAAATGGGTTGATGGCATCATGGATGCCTGGTCTGCAGAAAACGAAGCGCCTAAGCCTTATCAGGCGGGAACGTGGGGACCCGTTGCCTCGGTGGCAATGATTACCCGTGATGGCCGTTCATGGAACGAGTTCGGCTAATCCACCGTCTTTTAACGGTACGTCTGTATTAAGGGGCAACACATGGCCAATTTCGTCGAGTTTTCCGGTGCGGCGGCGCTAAACCAAAACTTATCCGGCAAAATTGCAGATGCATTGCGCCAGGGCATTGCGGACCGCGGTCAGGCAAGTCTGATTATCTCGGGCGGCAGAACGCCGCTCGAGCTGTTCAGGCAGCTTGCAAGGCAGGAGCTGGACTGGAGTCGGGTGGTGATAACGCTTGCCGATGAGCGCTGGGTCGCTACCGACAATGGGTCGAGCAACGAAAAGCTGGTACGCAACAGTTTGCTGCAGGGCGAGGTGGCGAAGGCCACCTTTATTGCGCTTAAAAATGACGCCGTTACGGCAGCAGAAGGTGAGATTCAGGCTGAAAAAGCGCTAGCCGCTTTGGTATTGCCTGCGGATATTACGCTTTTGGGTATGGGCGATGACGGCCATACCGCTTCTCTTTTTCCAGGCAGCGCCAATCTTGTTCAGGCGCTGGACCTGCATTCTACCCGACGCTGCGTGGCTATCACGCCGCTTACGGCACCGCTCGAGCGCATGACGCTGACGTTGCCAGTATTGCTCGACAGTCGGCGAATCTATGTATTGTTGGCCGGTGAGGCCAAACGTGACGTTTACGAACGTGCGGCAAAAGGCACCGATCAGAATGAGATGCCTGTGAGGGCAGTATTAAATCAACAACAGACGCCGGTCGAGGTTTACTGGACCGCATAGCGGGCACGAATGGAGACAAAGATGAAGAGTTGGAAAACAAGCGCAGAACAGATCCTGACCTCAGGTCCGGTTGTTCCGGTCATCGTTATCAACAAGCTGGAGCATGCGGTACCGCTGGCAAAAGCACTGGTGGCCGGAGGCGTTCGCGTGCTTGAGGTGACGTTGCGCACGGCCTGCGCCATTGATGCGATTAGGGCGATTGCCAAAGAGGTTCCTGAGGCCATTATTGGTGCGGGAACCGTACTTAATCCTGAGCAACTGGCCGAAGTGACAGCAGCGGGTGCGCAATTTGCCATCAGCCCGGGCTTGACCGAGCCTTTATTGAAAGCGGCCAACGCCGGTCCGATCCCGCTTATTCCTGGAATAAGCACTGTTTCGGAGCTGATGTTAGGCCTAGATGCTGGCCTGCGTGAGTTTAAATTCTTCCCGGCTGAGGCCAACGGTGGCGTTAAGGCGCTGCAAGCTATCGCCGGTCCATTCCCACAGGTTCGTTTCTGCCCAACCGGCGGCATTACGCCGGGCAACTATCGCGACTATCTGGCGCTTAAAAGCGTGCTGTGTATCGGTGGTTCGTGGTTAGTGCCTGCTGATGCGCTGGAAAGTGGCGACTACGCGCGTATTACTGAACTGGCGCGTGAAGCCGTTGCGGGTGCAAAAGCCTAACGTGTTTTAATGCTCGCACATCATTCGTGACAATAATTGAAAAAGCCTCCCAACGACGTTGTGGAGGCTTTTTTTAACCCGTAGGCAGTGAATCGTTAGCCGATTTATTAAAGCGCGGCAATCACTTTGATTTCAACTTTGTACTTCGGATTCATCAGATTGGCCTGCACGGTGCAGCGCACAGGTGCATTGCCCGGTGAAACCCATGCGTCCCAGGCTTCGTTCATCGCCGCGAAATCAGCGCCGTCGACCAGAAAAATAGTCGCGTCGAGAATTTTGCTCTTGTGAGACCCCACTTCTACCAGCGCGGCGTCGATGATTGCCAGCGTTTCCGCAGTTTGATCTTTGGCGTTGGCATCCAGATTTTCCGGCACGCTAGTGTAATAAACCGTGCCATTGTGGACAACGATGTCTGACATACGTGGCTCGGGTCTAATGCGTTGAATTGACATAAAGAGTGCTCCTGAAAGTCGCTGTTTTAATGATGGGCAACAGGGTATCACATCAATGGCCGACAATGGACTGACAGATGGTGGTGGTACGCGAGGGCAAGGATTGGCATAATCAGCGCTGATTCTACTACTGTGGGTTTAGCGTGATAGACGATTTCGCAACAGACGGCGCCCTGGCGCAGAAAATTGAGGGCTTTAAACCCCGTGAACCACAGCGTCTGATGGCGAATGCCGTTGCTCTGGCGATAAAAAACAAGCAGGGACTGGTGGTCGAAGCAGGCACTGGGACCGGCAAAACTTACGCCTATTTGGCACCTGCACTGCGTTCGGGTAAAAAGGTCATTATCTCGACTGGCTCGAAAGCGTTACAGGATCAGCTCTATTCCCGCGACCTGCCCAAAGTGGCCAGCGCGCTGAAATTTAAAGGTAAGTTGGCGCTGCTAAAAGGCCGCTCTAACTATCTCTGTCTTGAACGCCTCGACCAACAGTCAATGACCGGAGGGGAATTGGCCAGTCAGTCACTCAGCGATTTGGCACATTTGCGCAGCTGGTCGGCGAAGACGGAAGAGGGTGATATCAGCACCTGTAACGTGGTGGCTGAAGACAGCTACGTCTGGCCGCTGGTTACCAGCACCAACGACAACTGCCTCGGCAGCGACTGCCCGATGTACAAAGAGTGTTTCGTGGTAAAGGCACGGCGCAAGGCAATGGACGCCGACGTGGTGGTGGTCAATCATCACCTCTTTATGGCCGACATGGTGGTTAAAGAGAGCGGCTTTGGCGAACTCATTCCCACCGCAGATGTGATGATCTTCGACGAAGCACACCAAATACCTGACATTGCTAGCCAATATTTCGGACAGCAGCTTTCAAGCCGTCAACTGCTCGACCTGTCCAAAGACATCACTATTGCCTACCGAACTGAAGTGCGCGACTCTGCGCAGTTGCAGAAAAGTGCCGATAGGTTGGCACAAAGTGCTCAAGATTTCCGATTGGCGCTAGGCGAACCTGGTTTTCGCGGCAACCTGCGAGACGTGTTGGCCGACCAAGGTATTCAGCGCGCGCTGCTGCTGCTCGACGATGCCCTCGAACTTTGCTATGACGTGATGAAACTTTCACTTGGCCGCTCTGCGCTACTCGATGCCGCCTTCGAGCGCGCCACGCTCTACCGCAATCGTCTAAAACGCCTTAAAGATGTCAACGTGCCTGGCTACAGCTATTGGTACGAGTGCAACTCGCGTCATTTTACCCTCGCTCTGACGCCACTTTCGGTTACCGACAAATTTCGCGAGCTGATGGACGACAAGCCCGGAGCTTGGGTGTTTACCTCGGCAACGCTGTCGGTGAATGAAAAGCTTGAGCATTTCACCCAGCGGCTGGGCCTAGAAGGCGCAGAGACATTGCTGCTGGCCAGCCCGTTCGACTTTGCCAATCAGGCGTTGCTGTGCGTGCCGCGTTATCTGCCTTCGCCCAACGAGCGGGGGGGATCACGCCAGCTGGCGAGAATGCTGCGCCCCTTGATCGAGGCCAATGAAGGCCGTTGTTTCTTCCTCTGCACCTCACATCTCATGATGCGTGAGTTGGCCGAAGAGTTTCGCGCCAGTATGACGCTGCCGGTGCTGGTTCAGGGAGAAACCAGCAAAGGGCAGCTTTTAGCGCAGTTTGTCGAGGCTGGAAACGCACTCTTGGTGGCAACCAGCAGTTTCTGGGAGGGCGTCGACGTGCGTGGAGAAACACTGTCGCTGGTGATTATCGATAAATTACCCTTCACCTCACCCGATGATCCTTTGCTTAAAGCGCGCATTGAGGACTGCCGGTTACGCGGCGGCGATCCTTTCAACGAGGTGCAGCTTCCCGACGCGGTCATTACGCTCAAACAGGGCGTAGGGCGTTTAATACGCGACACCGATGACCGCGGCGTAATGGTCATTTGTGACAACCGGTTAGTGATGCGCCCCTATGGCGAAGTTTTCCTTAATAGCCTGCCGCCGACGCCGCGAACCCGCTCTCTTGAGCAGGCAATCAGTTTTTTGCAGAAGAGCTGATATGCTATGATTGCGCGATACTCACTGCGTTGAAATCTTTGGGTATCTCAATGTTATTTTTTTATTTCCCGCCTGAGGTTTGGCATGTCCACGCGAATTTTAGCAATTGATACGGCAACCGAAGCCTGTTCTGTTGCGTTGTACAACACGGCAACGTCAGCCGAAAATGGCGAAACGCTGGCTTATTTTGAACTCTGCGCCCGAGAGCATACTCAACGTATTCTTCCCATGGTTCAACAGATTCTGGCAGAGGCTGGGCTGACGCTTAATCAGCTGGATGCGCTGGCCTTCGGACGCGGTCCGGGCAGCTTCACCGGCGTGCGCATCGGCATTGGCATCGCTCAGGGGCTGGCGTTTGGCGCCGAATTGCCTCTGCTGCCCATCTCCACCCTTCAAACAATGGCGCAGGGCGCATACCGCCAAACCGGTGCAGAGCAAGTGTTGACGGCTATTGATGCACGCATGGGTGAGGTTTACTGGGGCAAATATACCCGTCAATCATCCGGTGTTTGGGAGGGTGAAACCACTGAAGCGGTATTAAAACCGGAACAGTTGCTTGAGCACGAGGCCTTGCTACAGGGCCGCTGGGCGACAGCAGGTACTGGATGGCAAACCTATCCTCAGCTAATAGGTTCAACAGCCGTTGAACTTGTTAACGGTAATATGTTGCTGCCACAGGCGGAAGATATGTTACCTCTCGCGCTGGCTGCGTGGGAAAGGGGAGTGAGGGTCAATGCCGCAGAGGCTGAGCCGACTTACCTGCGTAATGAGGTGACGTGGAAAAAGCTTCCTGGTCGATAAGTATCGGCAACTTGTGCATGAAATCGTGGTCAAAATAGATAATGTACCCAGGGGTATTTACCATGCGTAAGATGTTCGCAAGCAAAAAAAGTCTCGCCTTGGCGGTTGGCCTCAGCGTTTTGCTGCTTTCCGGCTGTGTTACGGTGCCGGATTCAATTCGCGGCACCACTGAAACGCCGCAGATGAACCTGGTGGCCGTGCAGGGCGCACCGCAAATTTATGTTGGCCAGGAAGCGCGTTTTGGTGGCCGTGTTGTCTCAGTGGCTAATGATAAAAATCGTACGCGACTCGAAATCGCCGCGGTACCACTGGATTCAAGTGCAGCGCCTGTGTTGGGTGAGCCTTCAATTGGACGTATTGTGGCTTACTACAACGGTTTCCTCGACCCAGTCGATTTCCGCAATCAATTGGTAACGGTAGTGGGGCCGATTACGGGTGCTGAAAATGGCACCATTGGCAATGCCCCTTATCGGTTTGTCACGCTCAACGTAAACGGTTATAAACGCTGGAGAGAAGTGAAAGAAGTAGTGATGCCACCTCAGCCGATGGGACCTTGGGGTTGGGGATACGGAGGCCCTTATGATCCACGGTGGGGGCGAGGGTTTGGCCCGGCGTGGGG
>NZ_MRWD01000108.1 GCF_002093625.1 Rouxiella silvae
TTTTCTTTGTAAGGATCAGCTTTGATTTTGGGGATGTTTGTCCATTAATTTACAAATTTATTGAGATAAGTCCTTGAGTCGATCTGACCATAACGCTGTTCAATACTTTTCTCAAACTGGCTTCGATTCATTACTAAATAAAAAATAACACCTCTTACAGAAAATAAATGTTTTACTTTTTCAAGTAAGTCTAATGAGTAGTCTGGTCTTGCTCGGTCTAGTTCATCAATGATAAAAATTGTTTTCTTTTTTGATTCAGTGTGAATCTCTTCTAAGGTGGTTTTGAAATACTCAATATCTTTCTTTTCTTCACCCAAAGATGTAATTTTATTTTCAATATAAGCCTCAGTGCTTTCAGTGGCTTTGTCGATCACTTCTTTCCCTATTTTAGCAATATTTCCACCATCTGCTAAACCTGCTGTAGCTGCATTAATAACAACTTTTACACCACTGGAAAGCAAAGCTGCACCCACTTTCGTGGAAACATCTAAAAACTTTCTACCAAAGCTTTTTAACGTATTTTCATCTCTTTTGATAAGTGCATATATCTCAGCTGTTAGTGCTATAAACGGATCTGTAGAATAGTCGCTTTCAAAAGAGTTAAAATATACGACATTAAAGTGTTCGCTCTCGTCCTTTTCAATTTGAGACTTCATCATCTCAACAAACGTTGTCTTTCCATTTCCCCAGTTATCATCCAATGCAAGCACCAGTTGCTCTTCAGGTGCATGTTTAATCACTCTCATCACTTGATCATAAAAAGGTTTACGGTTGAATATGTCGTCTTCTGGCGTGAAGCCGTTTGAAAAGGGTTCAATCTGTTTTATTGACTCTGACATCTATTAACTCCCAGATTTAATGAAAAAATAACTGACTTGTTTTATATACTATGAGGTGTAGCCTAAGCAGTATAGACAGTTTAATGGGATGCAAGGGTCGTATTTTACATGGGATGGTAAAGTGAAAAATATTCAATTTACAGTATTCAAAAAGCAAATAATTTGCCTTTGGGGCGCAATTCTTCTTCTGGTTACTTTGTTGTGGGATAAGTGGATAACCAAGGTATTCACAAGAGAGCCAGAGCAATCTGCCACAGAGCCAACCGGCAAGCTTTACGACCCAGAGCCTTACAGCGTTGATGACGACCACTAGTATTGATTATTCCCTTGAAATCTTTACAGCCGCGCCGCCTTAATCCCTGATTCCACGGCCTTGCCGCCGGTTTCTTCAGCCTTTTTACTCCCTGACGCCATCGCCTTTTCAATCACGCCGCCAGTAGAAATCCCTGCCCATGAAAGGGCGCCCATCCAGAATGCCGGAAGGACTACAAACATAGCACCGAGCACCAGGCTCATGATTAGGTCATCTGAGGTATTTTGGAATCCTGCTACGTTGAAACGACTGTGAGTATCAGAGCTGTAGAGTGCCTCAAGCAGCCAACTGTCTAGCCATCGTGCAAGTTCCCACCAGAAGGTGAGAAAGTTAAGGGCAAACATGATGAAAGTTACGGTGATCACTGTTTTATACTCATAGGATGCAAACATCACAATCAATGGCAACATTACATAGAGTGCCATGAGCAAAATGCCCTGAACCATCGGTAGTGCCTGACGTAGCGCATCGAAAGCTGGAAAGGCAATAAGACTACCGAGGGCATTTCCTCCTACGGCCGCCAGGCGCGTCACTGTGTTATCCAGTGTAAAATCTGCATTCCCGCCGTAACCCGCGTAGGCGTGCCCACCTTGTGCCACAGTCAGGCTGACTGGGCTTACAAGCCGGCGCAATATCGCTTCCTGATACTCGGCCGTATCCTTGCCCATCATTTTGAGTGCTGCTGACATCCGTAACCACATGCCAAGATCGGCCTGTGATTTGATCCGCGCCTTAAGCCCCGTATCATCTGTGTTCCACCACTCCTGACACGTTGGATAACCTCCATTGCCGGTATTGGGCCGGCCACTGTCGCGCGAAATGTTCCAACGAAATGCGTTGCGGGGCGTCTTTGACTGAAGCCCCGAGTAATAGTTGTTCAAAAACGTCGTGCTGCCCGGCCACTCAATATCCCGCAACAGGCTCTTATCCGTTGTTTGACCTTGATCGTCACGTTTCCAGGAATAAAGCGCTAATGCGTAGCAGTCGTTGGCGAAGTCCTGAAGCTCGGCGGCAAGTGCTTTATTGCCAATGCGCGTATGTTGAACCTCGAAACGGAGTTGGCGCAGATCCGGGCGGCAGGGAATGGTAGCGACCGCCGCCTGAGTTATCCCTTTTGATAGTTTGTGGATCAGTATCCACCAAACGGGAGCAGCTGCTGTTTGATTATTTAAGCTGGAGACAATGAATGAGTAGCCGCTCTCTTCGGGTGGCTTGGGCGTCCAAGTACCGCAGATCTCCGCCCTGGAAGCATCGTATTTAAGTGTTTCGAGATTAACGCTTATCAACGGCACGCAGCAGGCAATCATTACAAAGAATGCGCCATAGAGCGCATTCTCAATGCGCGGGAGTGAGAGCAAGCCTTTGTTACCCTCGTCCTCTCCCTCTTCACGGACCTTTATCCAGATACCAATAATTCTGAAAGCCAATGGGGTAACAAATAAGCCAGTGCTTAATAGGATGTCCCATATGCCATTATTTATTACCCATCCCAGCAGGGTCAGGAAGTATTCCAGATAGCTGTTAGTGGTCATGCGAGAAGCCGTGTATTTGCCAATAGTACATATTCACAAATCACAATAAACAGCAGGCTCGTCGCCGACATTCTTAACAGAACAGGCTTGGCTTTAAAATTCGGTGAATGCCAGACCTTCCAAAGTCCCCATATCAATGTGAGATACAGTGTTGCTCTCCAAAGTAGAAATCCGCTGCGGTTTATTCCTATCCACTTTTTCAATGAGGTTAATTCTGCAGGATACTGTATACCTAGGTGAGCAATGGCCAGCATAATGAGCAGAATGATGGATAGAGATAGAAGGGCAGTAATTGTCCCTTGAAACTTCGGTCTCTTGAGACTCATCAGTGGTTATCCTTGCCGTTCTCTGACGATGGGAGGCCGAGCTGATTAAAATGTAAATCTGTGCTGTCCTCACTTTGAGTCTGTGGATTGGCATTTACGCGCCCATTTTCACGTTCGATGATGGTTAGGATCGAATTCCTCGACAGCTCACGCTTTAATTTCATGCCGGTTCGGATTGCATTGATCTCGCGGTCTAACGCAGATATACGACGGTCACCTTCATCAAGAGCCATAGGTTGAGCGGCCACGTTCGGCTCAGACATACCCGTGATCAACAATTGACGCATGAGCAGGGCAATTTCGACCGTTTCCGCGAGAGCTAATTCGCTCGCAAGGCGTGCAGTGAGTGCCGCATTGTCTGGGTCGCGCTGTAGAGATTTAATTACGCCGGCAGTCACGGTGAGACTGCCTGTTTTGAGTTTCCCTAGATTCTCGGCATTGGGTTTAACCGTGCCATTGACCAGTTTTACCAATTCTTCGATGTTTGTTTTTACAGCTTTCTCAAACATTGGTACAAAGCCGGTACCCGCGACGGTTGTCCCTGGCTGTTGGTCGTCGCCTCCGCTGGTACATTCTGAAGAGTTAGTACAGGTTCGCATTGAGCGATCGCCGAGTACCTGAACGATTGTCCTACCCGCATCAAGAGAACTGCTAAATTTGTTGCACGCAGACCCGTCGCAGCTGCTGGCGGGGACGGGGGAAGAGCTCAGAACGGGAAGGCCGTTCATCATGTTGTAGCCCGCAGCTGCCATGTCGTGTGTTGGACGGATCGCCGCTTGTCCTTTGCCGCCGCGCTGCTGACCACCTACCCAGTTATTACCTGATTTACCAGAAACCTTCTGACCCGCATTATCTATGCGAATTGCATCAGCATCACCGCTATTGACCAACTGCTTATATTCCTCAATCGCCGCCGACTGGCTCCATGAACTTGAGTCGGTAAAATTTGCCAACTTTTTGGCCATATTTTGGCAACTGAGCTGCGCCTTATCGAAACCGACGTTCGCCTGTAAGAGTCCATTGGTCAGTGCATCGTAAAGCCCTGGGTTGGCTCGCTGGATTAGCATTGCAGGCAAACTGGCCACCGCCCCTGTTGCACCCTGAATTACTTCGCCCATGAGATCCTTAAATCCGTCGGTTATCCCATTGAGCTGATTACCTACCGTGGTTTTTAAGTCGAAGTTGCCGCACATCATGTCGCTGTTCCAGCCAAGATCGACACCGATTGTGCGCATATTGCTGCGTGTTCCTGGCTGGGAAATCACTGAGCCACCGCCGAGCGTGTAATAAAGCTTATCCGAGACCGCACCCGTAACGTCTTTTCCATAGCCCATCGCGCTGTCGTTTATTTGAGGAAGGCTGAGCTCGGCACGAGAGTTTGTAGAGATAAAGGCCATTGCTAGTAGGCCCCTAATGCAGTATTTGATGAAGACTTTATGGTTCATTATTGAGGGGCCTTGTAGTCAACACTTCGTAGTAAAGTCTGACCCATTCTTTCGCAGCAACTGTACGGTTGCCAAAGGGCGTAGGCCTGATTGCCATTGACGGCCGCCGGATGATTTCCATCGGGGAACGCGGCGCAGGAATTGCTTAGTTTCGGAGAGAGCCGCTGCCATTTATGATTTTGTTTGCCGGTATTTTCGGTGACTGAGTCAGGTGGCCAATAGCCAGGTCGGGGTAAGTCTTTTATAGATTGATAGACGTGGGGTTGCCCGGTTCGAGTGATGATATCTGCGACACGTTGCGCAATAACGGCTGAGGCTTTATCGTCATCTGTCTGGGTGACAAAGCCCGAACGGGGGTAAATGTTTCCCCACATATTTGCTGAAATCTGTGTTCCTAATTCTCGAAGCCCGGGCATTAAGGCCTCGGGATAGAGCGACTCAGGCAAGCCGGTACGCCAGGCAAAAGAATCTAACGTGCTTAAGAAGTAGGGGACCAGCGGCTTTGCCGAGCTAGAGCATGAGTAGCCTGCGACACTCCCGCCTATTATCGAAGTCGACGGGTGGCCAATGGCGTCGGCATATTTGAATTTTAGGCTGGAACGTCGTTTGCCCTGAACTTTTGCTTCAGCAGCATTTCCGCCGCCGGCTGTGACACCGGTTAATGAACCGACGATTGAGCTTTCAAGTCCGCCTGCAGTCTGGCTGACAAATGCCATCTCCTGCCACGGATTACCGCCCGGCCCGACATAGGTCGAAACTACTGCTTGAGGAAGAAAGTGAGTCACCTTCATTGAGGTTAGGGTCACACAGCCGAATGGGGTGCACTTCAACCAGTAACACATCCCACTGACCCGCCAACTGATGCAATCTTTGGATACGGCACTTTTTATGATTTGGGGGGTGTTGATGGTGGCAGATGATTTTTGCGGGAATATCAAAGCAATGTTTGCAATTAAACAAACCGATTGTAAAAATATATGTATGTTTTTTTTCATTTTTTAGGGTTTCAGTTTTTTTTCTTCAATGGATTATTGGTTGCAAGCCCAGCG
>NZ_MRWD01000109.1:0-3114 GCF_002093625.1 Rouxiella silvae
TAAGTCTTTGTGTCTCTCTAAAACACCTTCGGTGTTGTAAGGTTAAGCCTCACGGGTCATTAGTACTGGTTAGCTCAATGCATCGCTGCACTTACACACCCAGCCTATCAACGTCTTAGTCTTAAACGTCCCTTCAGGGGGCTTAAAGCCCCAGGGAAGACTCATCTCGAGGCAAGTTTCGCGCTTAGATGCTTTCAGCGCTTATCTTTTCCGCATTTAGCTACCGGGCAATGCCATTGGCATGACAACCCGAACACCAGTGATGCGTCCACTCCGGTCCTCTCGTACTAGGAGCAGCCCCTCTCAATCTTCCAACGCCCACGGCAGATAGGGACCGAACTGTCTCACGACGTTCTAAACCCAGCTCGCGTACCACTTTAAACGGCGAACAGCCGTACCCTTGGGACCTACTTCAGCCCCAGGATGTGATGAGCCGACATCGAGGTGCCAAACACCGCCGTCGATATGAACTCTTGGGCGGTATCAGCCTGTTATCCCCGGAGTACCTTTTATCCGTTGAGCGATGGCCCTTCCATTCAGAACCACCGGATCACTATGACCTACTTTCGTACCTGCTCGAGCCGTCACTCTCGCAGTCAAGCTAGCTTATGCCATTGCACTAACCTCACGATGTCCGACCGTGATTAGCTAACCTTCGTGCTCCTCCGTTACTCTTTAGGAGGAGACCGCCCCAGTCAAACTACCCACCAGACACTGTCCTCACCCCAGATTATGGGGCCGAGTTAGAACATCAAACATTAAAGGGTGGTATTTCAAGGTTGGCTCCACGCAGACTGGCGTCCACGCTTCAAAGCCTCCCACCTATCCTACACATCAAGGCTCAATGTTCAGTGTCAAGCTATAGTAAAGGTTCACGGGGTCTTTCCGTCTTGCCGCGGGTACACTGCATCTTCACAGCGAGTTCAATTTCACTGAGTCTCGGGTGGAGACAGCCTGGCCATCATTACGCCATTCGTGCAGGTCGGAACTTACCCGACAAGGAATTTCGCTACCTTAGGACCGTTATAGTTACGGCCGCCGTTTACCGGGGCTTCGATCAAGAGCTTCTCCTTGCGGATAACCCCATCAATTAACCTTCCGGCACCGGGCAGGCGTCACACCGTATACGTCCACTTTCGTGTTTGCACAGTGCTGTGTTTTTATTAAACAGTTGCAGCCAGCTGGTATCTTCGACTGTCTTCAGCTCGGGAAGCAAGTTCCTCCACCTAGCGACAGCGTGCCTTCTCCCGAAGTTACGGCACCATTTTGCCTAGTTCCTTCACCCGAGTTCTCTCAAGCGCCTGAGTATTCTCTACCTGACCACCTGTGTCGGTTTGGGGTACGATTTAATGTTACCTGATGCTTAGAGGCTTTTCCTGGAAGTGCGGCATCAACTACTTCATCACCGTAGTGACTCGTCATCACGCCTCAGGGTTGATATGTAACCGGATTTACCAAGTCACACCCCCTACACGCTTAAACCGGGACAACCGTCGCCCGGCTAGCCTAGCCCTCTCCGTCCCCCCTTCGCAGTAACACCAAGTACAGGAATATTAACCTGTTTCCCATCGACTACGCCTTTCGGCCTCGCCTTAGGGGTCGACTCACCCTGCCCCGATTAACGTTGGACAGGAACCCTTGGTCTTCCGGCGTGCGGGTTTTTCACCCGCATTATCGTTACTTATGTCAGCATTCGCACTTCTGATACCTCCAGCAGCCCTCACAGACCACCTTCAACGGCTTACAGAACGCTCCCCTACCCAACAACGCCTAAGCGTCGCTGCCGCAGCTTCGGTGCATGGTTTAGCCCCGTTACATCTTCCGCGCAGGCCGACTCGACCAGTGAGCTATTACGCTTTCTTTAAATGATGGCTGCTTCTAAGCCAACATCCTGGCTGTCTATGCCTTCCCACATCGTTTCCCACTTAACCATGACTTTGGGACCTTAGCTGGCGGTCTGGGTTGTTTCCCTCTTCACGACGGACGTTAGCACCCGCCGTGTGTCTCCCGTGATAACATTCTTCGGTATTCGTAGTTTGCATCGAGTTGGTAATCCGGGATGGACCCCTAGTCGAAACAGTGCTCTACCCCCGAAGATGAGTTCACGAGGCGCTACCTAAATAGCTTTCGGGGAGAACCAGCTATCTCCCGGTTTGATTGGCCTTTCACCCCCAGCCACAAGTCATCCGCTAATTTTTCAACATTAGTCGGTTCGGTCCTCCAGTTAGTGTTACCCAACCTTCAACCTGCCCATGGCTAGATCACCGGGTTTCGGGTCTATACCTTGCAACTTGACGCCCAGTTAAGACTCGGTTTCCCTACGGCTCCCCTATACGGTTAACCTTGCTACAAAATATAAGTCGCTGACCCATTATACAAAAGGTACGCAGTCACCCAACAAAGTAGGCTCCCACTGCTTGTACGTACACGGTTTCAGGTTCTATTTCACTCCCCTCGCCGGGGTTCTTTTCGCCTTTCCCTCACGGTACTGGTTCACTATCGGTCAGTCAGGAGTATTTAGCCTTGGAGGATGGTCCCCCCATATTCAGACAGGATGTCACGTGTCCCGCCCTACTCATCGAACTCACAATCTATGCATTTTTGTGTACGGGACTATCACCCTATACTGTGCGACCTTCCAGACGCTTCCACTAACACATAAACTGATTCAGGTTCTGGGCTGTTCCCCGTTCGCTCGCCGCTACTGGGGGAATCTCGGTTGATTTCTTTTCCTCGGGGTACTTAGATGTTTCAGTTCCCCCGGTTCGCCTCGCATGGCTATGTATTCACCATGCGATAATGTGACGTATCACATTGGGTTTCCCCATTCGGGTATCGTCGGGTATAACGGTTCATATCACCTTACCGACGCTTTTCGCAGATTAGCACGCCCTTCATCGCCTCTGACTGCCTAGGCATCCACCGTGTACGCTTAGTCGCTTAACCTCACAACCCGAAGGTGTCTTCTTTAATCAATAAAGAGCGACCACGTTCGTGCTGCAATTATTTGAGAGACTCTAATACAGGCGCCCATAACTCAGTACTTCTACGGAGAGTTATGTTCAGCTGTATCGTTTCAATTTTTCAGCTTGTTCCAGATTGTTAAAGAGCAAA
>NZ_MRWD01000109.1:3564-5335 GCF_002093625.1 Rouxiella silvae
ATCAGACAATCTGTGTGGACACTGCACAATGCGTATCTTTAGGTAAGGAGGTGATCCAACCGCAGGTTCCCCTACGGTTACCTTGTTACGACTTCACCCCAGTCATGAATCACAAAGTGGTAAGCGCCCTCCCGAAGGTTAAGCTACCTACTTCTTTTGCAACCCACTCCCATGGTGTGACGGGCGGTGTGTACAAGGCCCGGGAACGTATTCACCGTAGCATTCTGATCTACGATTACTAGCGATTCCGACTTCATGGAGTCGAGTTGCAGACTCCAATCCGGACTACGACATACTTTATGAGGTCCGCTTGCTCTCGCGAGTTTGCTTCTCTTTGTATATGCCATTGTAGCACGTGTGTAGCCCTACTCGTAAGGGCCATGATGACTTGACGTCATCCCCACCTTCCTCCGGTTTATCACCGGCAGTCTCCTTTGAGTTCCCACCATTACGTGCTGGCAACAAAGGATAAGGGTTGCGCTCGTTGCGGGACTTAACCCAACATTTCACAACACGAGCTGACGACAGCCATGCAGCACCTGTCTCACGGTTCCCGAAGGCACTAAGCTATCTCTAGCGAATTCCGTGGATGTCAAGAGTAGGTAAGGTTCTTCGCGTTGCATCGAATTAAACCACATGCTCCACCGCTTGTGCGGGCCCCCGTCAATTCATTTGAGTTTTAACCTTGCGGCCGTACTCCCCAGGCGGTCGACTTAACGCGTTAGCTCCGGAAGCCACGCCTCAAGGGCACAACCTCCAAGTCGACATCGTTTACAGCGTGGACTACCAGGGTATCTAATCCTGTTTGCTCCCCACGCTTTCGCACCTGAGCGTCAGTCTTTGTCCAGGGGGCCGCCTTCGCCACCGGTATTCCTCCAGATCTCTACGCATTTCACCGCTACACCTGGAATTCTACCCCCCTCTACAAGACTCTAGCTTGCCAGTTTCAAATGCAGTTCCCAAGTTAAGCTCGGGGATTTCACATCTGACTTAACAAACCGCCTGCGTGCGCTTTACGCCCAGTAATTCCGATTAACGCTTGCACCCTCCGTATTACCGCGGCTGCTGGCACGGAGTTAGCCGGTGCTTCTTCTGCGAGTAACGTCAATCGTTGCAGTTATTAACTGCAACGCCTTCCTCCTCGCTGAAAGTGCTTTACAACCCTAAGGCCTTCTTCACACACGCGGCATGGCTGCATCAGGCTTGCGCCCATTGTGCAATATTCCCCACTGCTGCCTCCCGTAGGAGTCTGGACCGTGTCTCAGTTCCAGTGTGGCTGGTCATCCTCTCAGACCAGCTAGGGATCGTCGCCTAGGTGAGCCATTACCCCACCTACTAGCTAATCCCATCTGGGCACATCCGATGGCGTGAGGCCCGAAGGTCCCCCACTTTGGTCTTGCGACATCATGCGGTATTAGCTACCGTTTCCAGTAGTTATCCCCCTCCATCAGGCAGTTTCCCAGACATTACTCACCCGTCCGCCGCTCGTCACCCAGAGAGCAAGCTCTCCCGTGCTACCGCTCGACTTGCATGTGTTAGGCCTGCCGCCAGCGTTCAATCTGAGCCATGATCAAACTCTTCAATTAAAAGTTCGATTTGCTGAAACAAGTTCAGCGGTGCTCAAAGTTACTTCACATCATTCATAATGAATTACTGCTTGGTCACTCTAAGACTTGGCATTGCTGCCTTGATATTCTGTTGCCACCGAAGTGGCTGATATCGTCTTGTGAGTGCCCACACAGATTGTCTGATAAATTGTTAAAGAGCAGTG
>NZ_MRWD01000110.1 GCF_002093625.1 Rouxiella silvae
GGTGGTGATAGCAGCTGTCAGGGTAGTTTTACCGTGGTCAACGTGGCCGATAGTACCAACGTTGACGTGCGGTTTAGAACGTTCAAACTTTTCTTTAGACATCGATTGTCCCTCTGAGACACGGTTAGATCGGTGGTATCACCACATCAACCAAGCAATTGCTTGTTTGAATTAAGTTTCAGAAGAAAATCAGGGGGGAGGAATTCAGAAGTGGTGCTGATAGGCAGATTCGAACTGCCGACCTCACCCTTACCAAGGGTGCGCTCTACCAACTGAGCTATATCAGCACATCTAGTTAGTTGGAGCGGGCAGTGGGAATCGAACCCACATCATCAGCTTGGAAGGCTGAGGTAATAGCCATTATACGATGCCCGCATCCTAGAACCCGGCTACCTGATTTTTCTGAAGAACATCAAGGTGGGGACAAGGCGATGAAACACTTAATTCCGCACCTTCACCTCAAGACCCGTGCTGTTTCATTTAACTGAATGCCAGGAGACTCAAGGTTGTAAACTGTCATCTTTCACTCTGCTGGCTGGTCGATTCGGCTACTGCCGTTTCTACCTCGCAAAGGAAGATGGTGGTGGGGGAAGGATTCGAACCTTCGAAGTCGATGACGGCAGATTTACAGTCTGCTCCCTTTGGCCGCTCGGGAACCCCACCTAATTGTGTTAAGTACTTGATGGTGCCGGCTACCGGAATCGAACTGGTGACCTACTGATTACAAGTCAGTTGCTCTACCAACTGAGCTAAGCCGGCATCAAGTGCTGCGCATTCTAGGGGGACTTGGCGGGTCATGCAACAAAAAAATTGAGATAATTGTTCGTTAGGTCATGTTTTACTCAAAATAGTGCTTTCAGGCCCATTTTAGCCTGTTTATTGCTTAAAGAGCAGCCAGTTGAGCCGTAATTTTACACATCCCCTTTGCGTTTTCATTTTGACTCGATTCGAAAAAACGAGAAAAGTGGCGATTTTTTTCTTCCCGCGAAAAGTTCACCCCACGTCCTTTGCACCAGAAAAGTGATCTCACGCACACTTTTATATCAATCCATTGCCCAACAGGAGCAACGTTACCTGTTATCCGAGGTTTTTTAGTTGGCGCGCTTATTGCTTTGTCTATTAGTAAGAGACGAATGAGCACTCATTCCTGATATCCCATACTCCCACATCCGTCTTTGGAGAAGCGAATATGAAAATTGTCCTGCTCAATGCTGCAACATTACCAATATACCGTGAAGAGCTGGCTGAGCTGTTTTGCGATGGCCAAGCGGGAAGTCTACCGGGGCTCCTTTGCCACGAAGACTCCCCTGCGGTCAGTGAGGCATTTTTCCATGATCTGCGTGAAGCCATGTCGAAGCATCAGCGATTATTATGGATTGCTCGCAGTGCGCAAGGTCTGATAGGAACTGTACAGCTTGAGTTAGCGGCAAGTGATACTTTGCGGCAATGCGGCACTGTATCGACACTGGTAGTGGATACAGCAGCCAGAAGGCAGGGTGTGGCGAAGCAGCTTATGCGGGAACTGGAGAATACCGCTTTCAGCCTGCGCCGAGGTCTGTTGTCACTCGATATACAGGCAGGGAGCGCCGCAGAGGCCTTTTATCGTGCGCAGGGCTATCGGTGCTCTGGTAAAAAATCGACCGAAATGCCTGGATCCTATTCATCTCCTCATCTCGACAGGCTTTATTATAAGCGATTAATACCTGACGCCCCGCTCCCCTTGCAGTCGATAAATTAATACACCTCTGAAATTAACAACTATTTAACAATGGGTTATACATCTATAACCCCATTTTTCTTGTTCATTTTTTTCAAAAATGTTTTAACTCAATCAAAGAAATCGATAAGTAAATAAGAAAAATGTCTACGCCTGAAAGCAAGCTGTCTATAATAGCCAGCTGGTTTACTGTCTGGAGTTGGCGTGCAGCGCCTTTCCTGACCTGCGCTAACAGGCAGACTTTAACTTATGAAGAAAAGAGACTTATCTTTGGCAACCCCCTATCTACAGTTCGACAGGACTCAGTGGGCAGCCCTACGCGATTCAGTGCCATTAACGCTCAAAGAAGCGGAAATTATGAAACTGAAAGGTATCAACGAGGACCTGTCTCTTGAAGAAGTTGCACAGATCTACCTGCCGCTTTCGCGCCTGCTAAATTTCTATATCAGCTCCAACCTGCGCCGCCAGGCGGTTCTTGAGCAGTTTTTAGGAACCGATGGGCAAAAAATCCCTTATGTGATTGGTATTGCCGGCAGCGTTGCCGTGGGTAAAAGCACGACTGCACGTCTGCTTCAGGCCCTGTTAAGCCGATGGCCTGAGCATCGCAGCGTAGAGTTGATTACGACCGACGGTTTCCTCTATCCCAATAAAACGCTCAATGAGCGCGGGATCATGAAAAAAAAGGGCTTCCCACAGTCTTACGATATCCATCAACTGGTGAAGTTTGTATCCGAAGTTAAATCGGGTGCTAAAAACGTCAGTGCGCCAGTCTATTCACATTTAATTTATGACGTTATCCCCGACGGCAATAAAGTTATTAATCAGCCCGATATACTCATACTAGAAGGTCTTAACGTTTTACAAAGCGGAATGGATTATCCTCACGATCCGCACCGTGTATTTGTTTCGGACTTTGTCGATTTTTCTATTTATGTCGATGCGCCAGAAGACTTATTACAAAGCTGGTATATCAATCGCTTTTTGAAATTCCGTCAGGGTGCATTTTCAGATCCTGACTCTTATTTTCACCATTATTCAAAACTGCCTGAAGCCGAAGCTGTTCAAATTGCCACCGGCCTATGGAAAGAAATTAATGGACTGAATTTAAAGGAAAATATCTTACCTACTCGCGAGCGCGCCAGCCTAATTATGACGAAAAGCGCTAATCATGCCGTGGAAAATGTCCGGTTGAGAAAGTAATGTCTAAAATAAAGAGGGGAGACGTGATTGTCTCCCCTCTTACCCATTAATTATAAAATCATAGACTCTTAGAGGCCGCGCAAGGATATTTCACCGCCAATAAAGGTTTTAATTTCCCCATCAATTTCGAGCAATAGTGCGCCCTGCGGATCGATACCACGTTCAATACCGTGTATTTCCTTATCGCCAATCAGCAATTTAACCGGGCGATCGAGGAAATTATCAATACTGCGCCAACGTGCAATAAACGGTGAAAGCCCATCCAATTCGAACTGACGCAACGCCGCCCGCAGGTCTTTCAGTAAAGTGACCGTCAACTCATTGCGATCGATATTAATACCGGCTTCCTGCAGGTTAATCCACCCTTGATTGATGACATCAGCCGCCGGTTCACGCATACGAAGGTTAATACCGGCGCCGATGACCAAATGTGCCGCATCGCCGGTTTTACCCGTCAATTCGACCAGAATACCCGCGAGCTTACGGTCTTTCAGGTAGAGATCGTTTGGCCATTTAACTCTGACGTCGGCAGCCCCCAAGCGTTGCATCACTTCCGCCATCACAATACCAATAACCAGACTTAACCCCATTGCTGCTGCTGGACCCTGATCTAATTTCCAATACATTGAAAGATAGAGATTAGAGCCAAAGGGTGAAAACCACTTGCGGCCACGTCGCCCTCTGCCAGCCTGCTGATATTCAGCTACGCAGGCATCTCCTGATTTCAGTTGGTTAATGCGGTCCATCAAATATTGATTAGTTGAATCGATAACGGGAAGGACGTCTACCTTCCCTTCTGGCAAAGCCGCGAGGATTTTATCGCTGTTCAGCAGCTGTATCGGTGCCGGTAGTCTGTAGCCCTTACCCGGCACAGTGAAGATATCTAATCCCCACTCTCGTACGGTTTGAATATGTTTATTAATGGCAGCTCTGCTCATACCCAGTTCGGTTCCAAGCTGTTCACCGGAATGAAACTCACCGTTGGACAGAGTAGAAATCAGGCGCAGCGGTACGGTGATATCTTTCATGATAAAGCCTCGACTGCGTTAACTTCGCCCTGAGCGGAGATAAATCGCACTTCGGGCTCCAACCATACGGAAAACTTGTCTGCAACCTGCTGGCGAACGTGGCGCGCGAGTGCAACAACGTCCTGACTGGTAGCATTATCTCGATTAATCAGTACCAAAGCCTGCTGCTGATGTACCGAGGCTCCCCCTATTTTAAACCCTTTCAAGCCTGCATTTTCTACTAACCAGCCTGCAGCAAGCTTCACTTTACCGTCATCCTGTGGGTAAATCGGCATATTTGGGTAATCGATACGCAATGTCTCCGCTCTTTCGGCATCAACAATGGGATTCTTATAGAAGCTGCCCGCATTACCTGTTTTAGCAGGGTCAGGTAATTTGCTGCGGCGCATGGCACATACCGAATCAAATATTTGCTTTGGCGTGACCGTTGCTGGACTCATTCGAGTCAAATCACCATAGGTCAGCTTAGGATGCCACTCTTTAGGCAAATGTAATCCTACGGCGACAATGGCATAGCCCTCGCGATAAGCATGTTTAAAAATACTTTCACGATAGCCGAATAGGCAATCGATAGCTGACAGACGCAGCACTTCACCGTTATCAAGGTTAAGCAAATCAACGTAATTGCAGAGGCTTTGCAGCTCAATTCCGTAGGCGCCAATGTTCTGTATTGGCGCAGAGCCGACACATCCCGGTATTAACGCCAGATTTTCTAAACCACCGATGTTATTTTCCAAAGTATGACAGACTAGCTGATGCCAGTTTTCACCCGCCCCAACGTGGAGCAGCCATTCATTGTTTGTTTGTGTTATTTCGATGCCTTTTAGGCGATTTACCACCACAATACCGGCAAAATTTTCCAGGAATAGGACGTTACTTCCTTCGCCAAGCAGCAGCATAGGCTGACGATTTTCCTTGGTCAAATGCCAGGCTTCGGTCAGATGCTCATTACGCGTTGCGGTGATAATTTTTGACGCCTGCGCTTCAATAGCGAAGGTATTAAGATTTTTCAGTGATGTGTCGTGACTCGACATAACGCGTGTTACTCATTCGTGGCTTAATTATCCTTAGTTTACCCGATCCTGTGCGGGCTGACGCGACTGTTTTTCACCGCTTTTTCCGAACTCTGAAATCCAAAGAATGAAAATAATGATGAAAATTTCAGCAACCATTACATGATACAGCCACTTCCAAACGCAAAAAGGCCCCTGTCGTCAGACAGGGGCCCGATTTTCGTAGCACTTGACCCGGCTTTTCGCCCTTTTACAAACGCCAATTAGCAAAAAACCCCAGCTTTCGCTGAGGTTCTGTGCTTTATTTGATGCCTGGCAGTT
>NZ_MRWD01000111.1 GCF_002093625.1 Rouxiella silvae
GTTTTCATACTATCAGGTGCTGAACAACTCTTTAGCCATTGGCGCGATGGTGGCTGTATTACCCAGGACGTTACAGCTTTTTCAAAATATCCATGCGGCAAGTATGAGTACGAGTCAAATTATGTTATTGAAAAATAAAATCCAAAAATTGGACGCTTTTTCATCAAGCCTTACTGGATATGATTATTTATCCAATATAGATAATGAAAAAGTTTCAGTCATTGAGGTAGCAAGCGGACGAATAATTAATGCACATGCCTTCATGGAGCTTGGCCTGGAAACAAAGAATACTACAGGCCGGTACCTGATCTCAGGGAGTAATGGTGCTGGAAAGTCCTCACTTATTAAATATATAAAAAGCAAACATCCTGATACACTATTTTTTGGTCCTAATATACAGGTTGGTAAAGATACTAACTCGGGGTCAACCGGCCAAAAACAGTTATATCAAATGGCGTCACTGTTAAACAGCGATTCGCGAATCATTCTCTTGGACGAATGGGACGCAAATCTGGACGAGTCAAACATGAAAAATATCGATAATATGTTATCTGCCTTAGCTGAAAATAATATCATTATCGAGATTCGTCATAAAAGAATGATTTCCTAGTGCGCGCCGGAAGTCGGCTATCAGTAAGACTCGCCTCCAGTGGCAGGGATTGTCATTCCTTTCTCTCTGCTACAAATCACCCTACAGTTCATGAATATATTTCACGGCCGCTGCCGGCACAAACACCCATAAAGCATCCACTCCAGTATTTCATCTTTGCGCCCCTCCCACCGCGCGACAGGCTGACGTTGAATCCCTCATGGCTTTTCTTTATCGCATCCGGGGTATAGCGATATGCCGGTAACTAACGTTATGACATTAAAACATATCCCAGTGTCATACCCTCAAATCATGTTATCTCTGTGTTAGCTCATCACCTATCTGTCATGTACATAATGACAATGACCTGCCGCCGACCTTGAGCTCGACAAAACGCAGGCGTCATTTTGCACCGCCTACGCGCTGACCATCGGGGGCTTCGATGAGTAGCCGCCTGCTGCCCGTCGGTTCCTCCCCGCTGGAAGTTGCCGCAGCCGTTGCCTGCGCCGCGCTTGAAAACGATGAGGGGTGAGTAAAAAGTATTTTTTCAGACAGGGGCTATACTTGAACTAAGAATATCGTTGAATTAGCGTTCTTTATTCTGAGGCGTACCTACTTAAGGAGAGAATATGAAAATCATTTTATGGGCAATCGCCATTATCTTTATTGTCGGTTTGTTGACTATCACTGGCGTCTTCAAGCTTATATTTTAGGCCTCCGCGCACTATTTACTTCAATAGCAAATCAATAGCCCATCCGCGGCCTTAAGCCGGATGGGCTATCCAATCAAATTGCGCTGTTCTTCAAATTAATCCGTGGCCTGCTCTTCACTCGGCTCGGTGCGCTGCTGATCTTTCTCTTTGCGATAAACTTTTGCAATTTGTGGCACCGGAACACTTTTACCCGTTTCCATCCAGGTGCGTAAACGCGCCGCGTCGGCAAAGGCCGTAAACTTGCCAAACGCGTCGAGCACCACCAACGTAACCGGCTTACCGTTTATTACCGTACGCATCGCCAGACAATGGCCAGCTTCATCGGTATAGCCGGTCTTGGTCAGTTGAATGCTCCATTTGGGATTCATAATCAGATGATTGGTATTTCTAAACGGCAGCGCATAGGCAGGATGACTAAAGACCGCCGTTTTCTCCTGCGTAGTGCTCAGTTCACCCATCAGCGGATAAAGTCGCGACGCCATTAACAGCCGCGTCAAATCACGGGCGGTTGATACGTTATGAATTGAAAGACCGGTCGGTTCTACATAGTGGGTGTGAGTCATGCCCAATGCTTTGGCCTTCGCATTCATCGCACGAATAAATGCGTCATAGCCTCCCGGATAGTGCGCCGCCAGACTGGCAGCCGCACGGTTTTCTGAAGACATCAGCGCCAGTTGGATCATCTGGCGACGGGTAATTTCACTGTTCACTTTCACGCGGGAAAATACGCCGCGCATTTCAGGGGTGTTGTGGATATCAACCGAGATCACTTCATCGAGAGGCTGCTTGGCATCGAGCGTCACCATCGCCGTCATCAATTTCGTCAGGGAGGCAATTGGCCTGACCTGATCGGGATCGCGGGAATAAATCACTTCATGGGTTTTAAGATCAACCACCATGGCACTGCCGGAAGCGATTTGTACAAGAGGAGAGACAACCGGCTGAGACTTGCTGGCAGCCAGTGCGTCAACAGGCATTATCATGCTTGCATTCAGGGCTAAAAAGCTCAATACCAAAAGACGGATTTTCACATGCATTGCTCTGTATCTAAAAAGGTTGTCATTAATGGGGCGGCGAATACTGCTGGCGAATTATAAGGGAGGATAATCCTCCGCGCACTCTGATTTACGCGGAGGATTTGTGACAAATTCTGTCACAACTGCATTATGACGGCCTTATATTCTCTGGGGTTGCCGGTAAGTGAACACTTTCACAGCGACTGTTCAAAACATCAACGGCACCGCTGGCGGAGACAAAGACGCTGACCCAAATAGCGTTACACGCGGTCAGAATTTTTGCTTTTCATATCTGGCTATCAATATCAGTCAGCAAAAGTATAAGGCTTAAACATGCCCTCCCCCAGCCACGGATAGTTTTGTGGCACATTCGCCAGGCGCTTGCGCATATAATTCTCCGCTTTTCTAACGTCACCTTTACCCCTGTAAACCGCGTAATCCGGATACGGGTAAAGCGGACGCGAGGCAGCACCGTCGGCAACATACTCAAGTTTCATGTCACCCTGCAGCACCTTGGTGACCAATTTGCTCTTTTGGCCTGGCTCAACCTGATAAGAGACCACGCTGTCAGGCGCTTTACCTAGTTCAACCCAGTCAAGCATCGGCGATAGAAAATCAACCTGACTCGGGCCTTCACCCGTTGAGCAGTGGTAGACACCAGGAAGCATATAAAGACGTTCAAATTTTTCACGGGTTATCGCGCCCATGGTCTGCGCCAGTGCCTGATGATAAGCCAACGAGTTAAGCGGCGAAATACTCGGATCGGCCCAGCCGTGCCATATAATCAGCTTGCCTCCGGCGGCATAAAACGGCTGAAGGTTCGGATTAGTCGCATCAAAAAGCGGATGAAGGCGAGTTAAATCAGTCAGCGTTTGTTGATTAAATTTCAAGTCTTTAAGCGAATAGCTCGCGGGTGGGTTCTTCACAAAATTCAGATACTTCAAGGTCGATAGCGCTACCGCCTGACTGAAGTTAAGGTCGCCGGTCTTTTTAGGCACAAACAGGCCCGCCCAGGCAAGCTCAGAACCCGGCAAGGGCCCGCCTGGAGTTAGCCGTAACCCGCTATTGCTGTCGCGCGGACCCGCATAGATTTTGCGCAGCGTACTGATTTGCTCTTCCGATAGGCAGTCCAGACCTGCGATATTATCGGCGGACAAGTCGGCACAGCTTAAAACCGAGGGATCAAAATGACAGTTTTGCGGGTCGGAAATCAGACCGTCTTTCTGACCGTCCTCAGCGTCGCACTGTTCAAGCACCGCCTGATGGATCATCGGAAGTTGTCTGGCGGTTATAATGGCGTTACCACTGGCGTCGGTGTTAGAGACCGCGTTCCAGCCGTGATCGAGCGCCTTGTGCACCTGAAAAGTGGTGACCGGTGCACCCGCAATAATCCCGTTGAAGTCGTTGGGATAGCGCTGCGCTTCGACCATTGCCTCACGTCCACCGTCCGAGCATCCGCTGAAGTAGGAGTATGTCGCAGGGCGCCCGTAATAGGCCGAGATCAGTTTTTTAGTCGCCACGCTGGTGAGATGCACGCTGCGGTAAGCGAAGTCGCGCCTTTTCTGCGGATCTTTACCAAAATCCGCCTCGCCTGTAACGTGCCCCATGTCCGTCGCCGCAATGACAAAACCGCTGTTGTTAAGTGGAGTACAGCCCGCTGCGCCGTCAAGCTGTAGTTGAACGCGACCACAAAGCCCGCCGCAACCAACCTGCAGATAACGTTGCCCCCAGTTGTTGATAGGCAACAGCACCGTAAAATTAATGCTTGGCTTCAGTAGCCCTTTGACTTCGCAGAAAACGTCGCCTTTCACCACTTCGCGCACCGACATCACTTTACTGCCTGCGCCGCCAATTGAAGATAAATCGACGTCCGCCAACTCGGCGCAGTCCGTCACCGGCGTCACGACGGTGAGAGCCCGACCAGGACCACTGATAACGGGTGCCGCAGCCTGCGCATAAAGAATTGATGTGTTGAACAACAGTACGAGGAGGAGCAGTGGCCTCCAATCTCTGAGAAATATTGTGCTGGTAGTCAAAGCTCATCTCTTGATTTAATTGCAATAATAATCATTTATAGCAGCAAAATTAGCCGCAGCGATAATATCAAAAATGCATGTTGCAACCTGCCGTTGTACATATTCCCTCAACAACAATCGGCATGCGACTCTTTCATTCTATGATTTCAAAAAGATGACGGACGGTATGACGTCATTATCTGCTCTAAAACTCATCGATACACTTGCCAAGATACAGGCATCAGCAAAAACGCCTGATGGCGTTCATCGGGCAATTTCCAGATTATCGATAATCTGCTTCTCCTCCTCTGACACTCCGTAAACCCATAAGCGGATTTTTCTCTATACAGTTTGCCGGCTCTTCCATGTCATTAAAACAAAGCAGATCGCCTTCATGATCAGTTTTTATTTTATAACCATCACCAAATCCCTGAATCGCAACATTGTAACTCCCTTCATCATCGACCATAGGGATCCCATACTTATCATGAATTTTCTCTTTATTACTCTCCCACCACTCCACTTGCAAAAAATTGAAATAAGGAAAATTCCTTACCAGTAAAACGCGCCCATTGTGAACGGCAACAATCTCTACAGGACGTGAAATTTCCCATGCACCATAAAGAACAACAGTGACTATCACTGTGGTTATAAATTTATTTTTAATCATTTTCGTTAACTTCTAATTCGTACAGCAATATTTATATC
>NZ_MRWD01000112.1 GCF_002093625.1 Rouxiella silvae
GTATTTATATAGTTACACTATGTTTAGAGTGAAATGAGCTAGAACAATGGTTATGATAGCGTGCTTAAGCACTGATTATAAAATGCACGTTGAACATTTACAGGCAAGGCTTAGTAATATTCCTATGTCATGAAAAAGTCCTCCTACAACCTCCTTTTTCATTTATCTTAGCTTGAATATTATTTTAACTATTTACTACATAACACAACAATTTGGTAACATTATATGGGCAATGCATTAACTCCAGACCTCAAGGTATGTCCTTTTTGTCATAATGAATTAAGCGAAGAAGACCCGTGCCATTGCATGAAATGTGGCGCAGAAATGATGAAGGCGCATATTAATAGAACGCAAAAGAAACGAATTCTGTTTCTACGCACTATTTTGCTGATCTTATCCTCTCTAACATTTGCTTATTTCTATCCACTTTGGGATGGAGGAGCATTATTAATTGCCTCATTCTGTCTGGCCATTACGTTTTCATTACTATTCCCTTACGCTTATTTTAAAATATTAAGTCGGAATAATAACGTTTGGATAAGAAGACCGCTGCATTGGTAGGTTGCCTTTAACGTTAAAAGCCCGGTTTTTTAGACCGGGCTTTTCTGAGCGGTATTTATCGTTCTAGGGCAAATCAGCGCCAGCCGAGAGCGGGCGCAACATGAGTAAGAATAGACTCGATAACATGTGCGTTATAATCAACGCCCAGCTGATTAGGTACCGTGAGCAACAGCGTATCCGCTTCGGCAATCGCCTGATCCTCTTTAAGCTGCGCAATCAGTTTTTCAGGTTCTGCGGCGTAGCTGCGACCGAAAATAGACCGATTATTCTCTTCAAGGAAGCCAATTTTATCGCCTTCCTGACCGCTTCTTCCAAAATAGGCCCGATCCAAGTCGTTGACCAAGGCAAAAATACTGCGACTTACCGACACGCGCGGAGCACGGGTGTGGCCGCTTTCCTTCCACGCAGCACGATAGGCGCGGATCTGGCGGGCCTGTTGAACGTGGAAAGGTTCGCCGGTTTCGTCATCTTTTAGCGTAGAACATTGCAGATTCATGCCCAGCTTGGCGGCCCATGCCGCGGTAGAATTAGAGCCTGCTCCCCACCAAATACGTTCGCGCAGCCCCTCAGAATGTGGCTCAAGGCGCAACAATCCGGGGGGGTTTGGGAACATTGGTTGCGGATTGGGTTCGGCAAAACCCTCACCTTTGAGCACCTCCAGGAATGCCGTAGTATGGCGACGTGCCATATCGGCCTCCGTTTCCCCTTCGGCTGGCTGATAGCCGAAATAGCGCCACCCGTCTATAACCTGTTCAGGCGAACCCCGGCTAATACCAAGCTGCAAACGACCACCGGAGATAAGATCGGCGGAGCTGGCATCTTCCGCCATATACAGCGGATTTTCATAGCGCATGTCGATAACGCCCGTACCGATTTCTATGCGTTTCGTTCTCGCACCCACTGCGGCGAGCAGCGGGAAAGGTGAGCTTAGCTGACGTGCGAAATGGTGTACTCGAAAATAAGCGCCGTCGGCACCGAGTTCTTCTGCCGCAACGGCCAGATCGATAGATTGCAACAGAACGTCAGCAGCAGAACGTGTCCCCGACTGCGGTGAGGGTGTCCAGTGGCCAAAAGACAAAAATCCAATCTTTTTCATAATACGTGTGTCCCGTTATTTCGAATAAATAATATGCTGTTCACATCATATAACATCGGTCACACACGAACAGTGGCAGGACATGGCATGATTATTGAATATTTTTGATGGAATAATTCCAATAACTTGAACGATGAAAATAAAAAAGAGCGCAAAAGCGCTCTTTCAGAAACTGATATTAAGCAAAACCGAGTATTATCGATTCAGTAATTCGCGCTCAATACGTTCACGCGTGGCGACAGCCTGTAACGGCATTTTTTCAGGATAACCGAATAAAGAGGTAGTGATAATTGTCTCACCACCGACTTTAAATTTGCGGTTGGCAAAGTCCATTTGGCGCAAACTCTCAAACAGCGCGTCAAAATTTACCTCCCCCTCTCCAATGCCGACGTGCTGATGAACCACCGCATCCACGCCCGGCGGGTTGACGATATAGCGGCAGTGTTTGGTGTGATTCATGGTGTCAGCGATTAACACGTGCGACAGTTCATCACCGGCATAATCAAGCATGCTCGCCACGTCGCCCTTCCCTTTGTCATAAAAGAAAGTGTGCGGGACACTGTAAAGATATTTAACATGGTCGCTACGCAGGGATTTCACCAGATCTGCCGTTTCATTGTTTTCTTCGCAGAAATCCCAAGGATGAGACTGAATCTCCAGGCGGATCCCTTCACGCTCAATGATAGGCAGCAGTTCTTCCATCGACTGATACCAGCGCTCTTCGCAGATTTCCGGTTGATTAGGATCGCCAGATAGTTCGGTGTTAATCACCTCAACGCCCATATCTACCGCTATCTCGATCATTCTTTTCCAATTACGCACCGCGGCAATCCGGCGATCGTTATCTGGACCCGACCAGCGATAGACCACAATAAACGACGAGATTTCGACGCCGTACTGCGTCAATGCGCGCTTGTACTCATTCATCACGTCCAGTCCGGCTTTAGGATGTTTATAAAACGGATTGATTCGCGGATGAGGCGACTGTTCGATATATTTATAACCCCATTCAGAAACCTGCCTTACCATTTCGGTAATGCTTCTATCTCTGATAACGTCCACATCAAAGGCAATTTTCATTTCCAGCTCCGAACTTGTTTGCAGGATAATCAGTAACCTGTCTTACCGCAGGCGAAATTAATATTCACGGGCCTTATCGATATTGTCTCGCAGCATCTGCGCGACTTTATCAACGGACTCACTCTCGGAAACCATCGCGCCACCGACTCGCCACCAGCTGAAATACTTGTGGATCATTGTTTTTGGCAACACTTTGATGTCGATAAGTGTGGATACGGTCTGACGTTTGGCATCGGCCAGAGCCTCATGCAGCTGTTCGAGGGTGGTAACTGAATAGGTTTTGCAGCCGTAGCCTTCGGCAATTTTGGCAAAGTTGACGGGCACAAAACCGCCGTCGAGCTTGGCACTCGCCTCTTTACGGAAACGGAATTCAGTAAAGAAACTGTCCATACCGTGTTCCATCTGTAGGTTATTGATGCAGCCATTGGTCATGTTATCGAGCAGTATCACGTTGATTTTACAGTGTTCCTGAATCGAGGTAACCAATTCTGAGTGCAGCATCATAAATGAGCCGTCGCCTACCAACGCATACACTTCGCGCTCGGGTTCGGCCATTTTTACGCCGAGAGCCGCATTCACTTCATAGCCCATGCAGGAGTAGCCGTACTCAACGTGATAACCGTTGGTGTCTGTGGTTCGCCAGACTCTTTGCAGGTCACCCGGCAAACTGCCAGCCGCCGCGACTATAACGGCATTCTTTGGAATTGAGCTATTCAAGGTGCCGAGCACGCGGCTTTGGGTCAGCAGAGAACCCGTCAGTTTTTCAAATTCGGCATACACCGCTTTTCTGTCGAGGTGATCGTCAATTTCTGGAATAAAGTCTTCACCGCTATAATCAACCTGATAAACACGCTGAGTTTCGGCAATCAGTTGCTCACGTACATCGGCAACTTTATGACCCCAGCTCGCGCGAAAATCACTGCCCCGCAGCGCATTATCAAGTGCCTGAAGTCCCGCTCGCGCATCGGCAATCACCTGCACGGCGTCGAGTTTGAAGGCATCGAAACGATTAACGTTGATATTCAGAAATGAAACCTCAGGATTCTGGAATATCCATTTCGACGAGCTGGTAAAATCGGTGTAACGCGTGCCAACGCCTATAATAAGGTCGGCCTCCTTGGCCAACTGATTGGCTGCCAAGGTTCCCGTTTCACCAATACCGCCGAGATTCAGCGCATGTTCGGAGGTCAACGTTCCCTTCCCTGCCTGAGTTTCAGCAAAAGGAATACCGTAGGCTTCGGCAAATTTTTGCAGTGCAACACCGGCCTGTGAATACTTCGCCCCACCGCCGCAAACGATCAGTGGTTTACGTTTGCCCTTAATCAGGGCCAGGGCATCGGCCAATGCGCCCTCCGTAACCGGTTGACGTTCGATACGGTGAACGCGTTTTTGGAAGAAATATTCTGGATAATCATAAGCCTCTCCCTGCACGTCTTGGGGTAGACACAGCGTTACTGCACCCGTTTCGGCGGGATCGGTCAATACGCGCATTGCGCTGATACAGGCAGTCATCAGTTGCTCAGGACGCACGATGCGGTCCCAATATTTGCTGACGGTACGGAAAGCGTCGTTGGTACTGATGCTTAAGTCATAGCTTTGTTCAATTTGCTGCAAAACGGGATCGGGCTGGCGCGAGGCGAAAACGTCGCCGGGTAGCAGTAATAAAGGGATACGATTGGCGGTTGCGGTGGCTGCGGCCGTTAACATATTCGCCGCGCCTGGCCCGACTGAAGAAGAGCAGGCATAGATTTGCTGGCGCAGTTTTTGTTTAGCATAACCGGTAGCAGCATGCGCCATTCCCTGCTCATTACGCCCCTGATGAACAATCAGTTTTCCACTGTCTTGCTCCAGAGCCTGTCCCAGCCCCAGGACATTGCCATGCCCGAAAATTGCAAAAATCCCGGTAACAAACTTAATTTCTTCACCGTCTACATTCACAAACTGTTGGTCCAGAAAACGGACCAGAGCCTGAGCCATGGTTAATCTGATCTTCTTCATCTTCCATTCCTTGCGGTTAACGCCGTCACCGTGGTGATGTTTTCTTTAAAAATGACATGAAAAGATTATAAAGATTTTGTAGAACAGTGAAATGAAAAAACCGAACAAGTTTTTCATTTTGAGAGCAGCATCAAAAAAATAAAACAAATAAACCGAAAATGACAAGAGGGACAACCGAGAAGAACTTTGCTAAAAAAGCAGAGTAAATACAAGTAACA
>NZ_MRWD01000113.1 GCF_002093625.1 Rouxiella silvae
GGCGCCGCGGCGCACGACGGCAGGCCTCCACGACTTATACGCCCGCTGTCCACAGAAAACGGGGATAACCCAAAACGGTGAACGGGCGGGCAATTGATTGTCCGTTCGTGAAGCGTTGGCCAACGAGCGGCGTGAGGCGGCAGCGTCACCGAATGGCATGACGCTTCCTCGCTGAAAGTGCGAACAATTCGCAGAGGCTTGCGGGGTGGGGAAGTTCCGTCATGGGGGCAAAAAAAAGCCCCTTAAAAAGCGTCTGGGGCCCATTGTTTTTGAGGCCGTATTTAATCATCTTCGGGATGTATAAAACCTACATATTGAAGAATAATCGTACAGGTCATCGACTGGATAAACCAAGCCGGCCAGCACTCATTTCAACATGCATGGCTTCGAAAAGGGGAAAACGTATTGTAGAAAACTTGTAGAAATCTGAATTTCCTGCGCTATCTCATTGTTTATGTTCATATGTAGAAATGTTGTGGCTTTTCTACAACATTTCTACAAGAGCTCTACAACAAATCTTGTAGAGCTCTTGTAGAAAATGCACAACACTTTTGAATTGGCTCAGTTTTCAAAAAATTTCAACAGGTCCTAAATGATTGTATCTGCAAGATAAAAACGCAGTTTTTAGTCTTGCGTAGGGTGTGTATGTTTTCAATGCCAAACGAGCGGTAGAATTTTCACAACATCTGACCAGGATTTTGCCTGCCAAAAAGGCGTCGTTGACAGTACCCCAAACAAAAATCCTGACACGTATAAATCTGTCGTCATATGCGACTCACATGCCGACAGGCTTACCCGCCATTTTTGGCATCCTGAAGCATGCGCATTTCCCAACGCACATGCGCGTCACGCAGCTGCCGCCAAAAATCCGCACCGGTCTGGAAAAAACTGCCCAGCTTCTCAGCATCTCCGTCACTGATCACAGTGGAATGATCGAGCAGCGCGATGACGGCATCCTCCGAAAGGCCGATATGTTTGGCGAATGTGCCAGGTGAAATCTGATTCGGTTTCAGAAACTCCTCAAGCAGGATCTCAGCCACCGTAGAAGGCTCAGCCGTTCTCGTATCCATCGTGTGCCTCGCAGTTTAAAAATGGGTAATTTAGGATGACCGGTGCCATATTTGCCACCAAGGGGCCTTACTCGTCGCGGGTTCAACCCTCTTATCCTCGAGGCGCAACATCATAGTTTTCAGCTCAGCCACTTCCTGACGAAGCGCCGTTATCTCGGCAACCAAAGCGCTATTTTCTGTGCCATCCGACTGTGCCACGGTGGGCCATGCTGCTGTGCCATCGGCAATAAGCTCCCCATAATGACGGATAAGCTCAGTCGTATCGAGTTCACGATGACCTTTACCATTCGTCCTATAGGAAACAAGGCCTGAGGCCATATCGCGATAAAGCGTCCGACGGCTTTTACCAGTAAGTTGTTGCGCCTGTGACACGGTGTGCCATGCCATAAAACCTCCTGTTCTTTTGGCACAGTGTAGCTAAAAACCACAAAGTGAAGAATGGGAATACGGAGTGACCGTGTAATTAGCGAGCAACAGAGCATTTACGCTTCCTCGCATTGACAGACTTCGCTAGTCAATACTGCGGCGAGCGTGGGGGGCCAAAGAAGACAAGATGGTTATACGGGGAAAGAGAGAGGGCAGAAAAGGATGCGCCAGAGGCGTTTTTCCATAGGCTTCGCCCTCCTGACGAGCTTCACAGAAAATCGGATGATTTCCGGCGCTCAAATCAGAAGAGGCGAAACCTGACAGGACTTAAAGATCCCCACCGTTTCCGATAGGTCGCTCCCTCGTGCGCTCTCCTGTTCCCACCGTACAGTGTACCCGTGTCTTTCCGCTGTTAATGGCCGCGTCTTCTCATTCCACGCCTGACACTGGATTCTACTTAGGTGGTTCGCTCCAAGCTGGGCTGTATGCACGAACTCCCCGTTCAGCCCGACTACCACGTACTCTCAGGTAACTGTTCTCTTGAGTCCAACCCTGACAGACACGACGAATCGCCATTGGCGGTAGCCAACAGTAACGGTTTATGTGGAGCAAGCTTTAAAGGAATTCTTGAAGTGTTTGCCAAGTTCCGGCTACACTGATAGAACGAATTAGGTTACTGCGCTCCACTAAAGCCAGTTACCGCGGTTCAGAAGTTCCCCAACTTACTGAACCTTCGAAGAAGCCGCCTTGCCGGGCGGCTTTTTCGTTTCTGATAGCAAGACTACATTCTCAGACAATAAAAATGCAACATAAAATATCGATTATAAAAACAAAAATGCTTTACATCCTCAAAAAATAAAATGGATAATGGTTTTTTAATCAAAAAAAATAGAAAAAAGAAGGCCGAACAACATGATTACAATTGAAGAAATTAAAGCAGCCATTAAAAGAATAAAAGACACAGAACTAATAGCCAGCAATCCTTCCAACAACGAAAAAAACATAAGATTTAAAAAAGGAAATGATGCTTTTTCATTATCAATACTTGACGGCGATAATGTAAGCAAAACAAAATTAAGCCTTCTAAAGATATTAAATATAGACGAAAAATATAATGACTTCGCCAAGGATGCAGAAGTCGCAGCCAACTCAATCAACACGTCACCATGTAAAGTTTTTTTCATGAGCACAGAGAAACTCAAAGGTTTCTTTGTAATACTCAACATCTTCTCCGACAAATTGGAATCATTCGAAAATAACATTAGCGAAGAAGATAAAGTTCATAAAGCATCAGTATTAATTCTTAGCATGATTATAGAGACATACAATTGTGCTAACCTTATCAGTAGCCATCTAGCAAAACTAAAGGTAGATGCTGAGGTGGCTAATGAACAGTAAAAATGACGCCCCAAAAATAATAATACAACTTTTTCTAGGGGCTTTAGTATATTACCTTTTTAGCTTTAGGTATAAAGACGAACTTATATTAGTTTTATCTCAACAAGTTTACTATCAGGCATTAGTTATAATAGTCATCACAAATAGCTATTTTGCACGTCTTATAGATGACATAAGATCAATTATATATCACAAACTAAAAATGAAGTGCTCTTCAAAATATAAGCATAAACATTTCAAAGAACAAAAGACCAACATTTTAGAAAAGTCCAAAACAGCAAAACTATCTGAACAAGCAAAAGAAATGCTTAGCGGAATGGTCGATACCGATTTTGAGCTGGAAGCCGAGATAGAAGAAGTATCTAAAATGCAAGATGAGCTTCAAAGGATAAAAAGACCCAAGGTAACTTAAAAAAAGAAAGCCTATTTTAAAAGTGCACCGACTACTTTTTCAAAGGTATTTTTCACTCGTTGCGCAGGAGCATTTAGGATAACATCCATTCGCCGCACATAAAAAACCTCACGGTGAGTAAAAAAGGAGAAAAAAATGGCAACTTGGTTTTACTGCGCAGAAGTAACCGGCACTAACCTACAGGGCTATCCGTATACATACAAAAAAGATGGAACGATCACATCCGATGACTTTAACTTGCATTCGGTAGACGATGTAATCAATCACATCAAAGACAGCCATGTCCCAAAAACAGAAATGGGGAACGCTATCGGTACTGTAGTGTTGATAGCGTTCAATAAGGTCTAACATTATTTACCATAACATCTGTACGCAGAGCTGCATTCTTAGTTCGGCTTAAGTGTAAGCAGAGGAAGCAGCATCTGGTTGTTTAGCATCCACTCCAGTGAATGCTGGCACCGATATCTGATAATCCGCTTTATTGTGGCAAAATCATCCTCTAGGTTTCGGCTAATTATGGGCTCATGGTGTGCAATACGGTTGCGCAGCTTTCTCACCGTTTCCAGATCGTTGTAGAGACTCTGGCGTAACTGCGCCACGGTCATTCCTTGTGCAGCGGCATGAGGAAAAACCGTCATCATGTTATTATTCCAGAGGCGTGTGTCGAATCTTCCTGTCAGTAGTTTCTGCCAAAAAACAAACTTTAGCTCAGGAATAACCTTCCCTGTCGTGGGCTGGTTCCGCCGCCCATTGATAAGGTCGTCTTTGGGTTTATAACCATGAGGAGGGATCGGCAAACTTCGCTCAAAACCAATAGACCAAGGCCATCTAGTTCCGTATACCGTCTCGAGAACCTCTGAGATGGCATTTCGCATGATCACTTCGCAAACATGTAAAGGGACAAAAAAAGCGGCTGATACCTGTGCGTTCCACATGTAAAGCCTCAGGGCCTTTTCTGTCTGTTGAGCGCCAGCCGGCCCGCCTAAAATATTTTCATACGTACCTATTCTGGCAGCAGACAAGCTGGCCTTTATGCTGTTTGACGGCATCATCAATGATCCTTATAATGAACTCACTAGCCACGGGACTTGTTAGCAGTAATGCTTCCCCCCGAGGACAATCGATAGAGATATACAACAAAGGCCCGCTGTATGCTATACAGCGGGCCTTTGTTGTTTCAATTGCCTTTCAATTCGAACACTTCCGGCAATTCTAACCATTTACCATAACATCCGTTGCGTGCACCGCCTCAGCGGCCCTCAGCGCGTTTCTGGCGCCAAGGCGTCCTTTCTTACGGCTTACCCACGAAAAACCGCCCAAAACGGCGCGGATTAATTCTGCGGCCGTGCATAGCTATGCACCGAAACCGGTGGAGAGGCGTTTCAGCGCCAAACGCGGGCCAACGCCGCAAAAATCCAAAAGAACAAAAAATGTACAATTTCCGTGAGGCGTGGCGCCGCGGCGCACGACGGCAGGCCTCCACGACTTATACGCCCGCTGTCCACAGAAAACGGGGATAACCCAAAA
>NZ_MRWD01000114.1 GCF_002093625.1 Rouxiella silvae
AAGAAAAACAATTCATAAACTAATTATCAGGCCAGCTATATAAATCGAGGTGAATTCATTCAATGATAAGTATGGATAACACCACGATTAGGCTGACTGAATTTTTAACGACCCGGACCGCCGCCGTGCCAACCGCCGCCGCCACCACCATGGCCACCGCCGCCACCAGGGCCCCAGAACGGTGGGAATAAACAGCCGCTTAGGCTGCAGGCGACCAGAGCTACAGTAACAAATGCCAATATACGACGCATAATAATTATTCCTTTGTTTGATTAAACAGTTCGATTATAGATAAAACAATAAATAACTGTTGTCAGACTAACGTTAAGAGATGTTAGCGCAGTTATGAAAGCTGAATATTATTTACGCAAGACTCTGCTGATTTATTTCTGCGGGGTAATATATGTTGTCTTATTGTAAGGTCGTTGCAAGTAATCTGAAAATCTCTTTTATTCTCATGGTAAGCTATAATTCCCCTTGATATAAAAAACACGTAGAACAATAAAATTAAGGTGAATATTTTGAAAAAATCTCATTTGATGCTGTGCATAGCTCTGGCCCTTCCTGCCGTTGGACTAATGCATGCTGCGCAGGCTAATGTCTCTGTCGATGTGAATGTTCCAGGTGCATCAATTCACATCGGTGATAAAAATAACCGTGGTGATTACTGGGATGGATACGACTGGCGTACCCCTCAGTGGTGGCGCGAGCACCAGAACAAACGCATGGGCGAGCGCAATAATCGCGGCATGTACTGGCACGGCAACCGTTGGGAGTCTGCTCCACCGCCTAAACACAATGGCGGTAACCCCCCTCATCAGCAGCCAGAACATCATGAACAGCACAGCGAGCCTAATCACGGTCAGCAAGGCCACGGTCCTCAGGGTAACGGTCCGCAGGCCAATCAGGGGCACGGACAGCCAGTGCCTCCTAACGGTCAGCATAACTAATCGTATAACTTATACCGCGTTTATCCCCTTACAAGCTGCCGCATTCCGATGCGGTGGCTTTTTTTCATATTTTTCAAAGCTCCCCTGCATTGAACCTTCAAATATGGCGTTAACCTGAGAGAAGCTGATCCCAGGATATTTTCGCTAGCGTGCGCAATTTCAACAGTCTTGTTCGCTATTCTCAATGATTGACGCGCTTGTCTTAACGACTCTGCTGTTGATGCAAATGATAGTTTCCCCATAACTGGCTGAATTTAAGGTTTATTAGGGAAAGTTGATGATGAAGGGAAACATTAAATTATTGGCGTTACTGATTGGTGCAACGTTGAGCGGCTCGGCATTGGCGTCGACTCCGGACGTTGCAAAAATCCCTAACCAAAACGAAAAAGCACAATCCCATTATATTTTTAACGAAAAAACTGGCGATCTTATCAGCTATGACAACGCGCGTTCGACGTTGGCCGAAGGTAACTATGTCAGGCAGCAGCATCTTGGCGGCCTCTTCTCATGGGAGGTCAGCATGGATAATGGCGATTTGCTCAACGCAATGAATGAAGGATTAGAGAATCGACCTTTCACTCCAAAAGGGTATGAGAGTGGGCATACCTATCAAAAAGACGATATCGTCAAATCGCAAGGAAAATACTATCAGTGCAAGGTTACAGGTTGGTGTGGCCAAGTAGGAACTGACAGTTATTATGCGCCAGGAGCAGGCCTTTACTGGCAGCAGGCGTGGGAAAGAGTATAGGTAGCAGGATACGTTCACCTCCCTGAAACGTTAATATCTCTGGGTTCTGTCCACCACAGAGCCCGATTATTTTGAATCGTCGCCATGTCTGTTAAACACATCGTTTATTCGCAGCCTATAAGCCTATAGAGTTAACTGCTTAATCTGGGTAGGATAATCATTCTGGTGATCGGGATGCAATCTGATACTTACTCGCTTATGCAACAGGACGTCGCTGCTCTATGTCATCGCTTCCAACATTTACCCAGCTGGAACAGCAGCACAAAAGCCGCGATGGTCGGCGCTTGCTGATACTTTCATTGCTGCTAATCCTGATTTTAATCTTCAGCCTGTGTGCGGGCGACAGTTGGATCTGGCCCAGTGAATGGTTAACCCCTTCAGCTAAACTCTTTATTTGGGAGATTCGTCTTCCGCGTGCGCTGGCCGTAATACTGGTTGGGGCAGGGCTTGCCGTTTGCGGTGCCGTAATGCAGTCACTGTTTGAAAATTCATTGGCCGAACCGGGACTGCTGGGCGTTGCCAGCGGGGCGGGCGTGGCGTTAGTACTCTGTGTGATGTTCGGTCACGGCCTGCTTCCAGTGTGGATGATGAGCCTAGCCTCGGTTTGTGGTGCACTGCTCGTCACGGTTCTTTTGCTCTATTATGCACGCAGGCGCTTTTTCAGCCATTCACGACTGCTGCTGGTGGGCGTGGCGATTGGCATTATCTGCAGCGCTATCATGACCTGGGCAGTGTATTTTAGTTCGAGCCTTGATTTGCGTCAGCTAATGTACTGGATGATGGGCGGCTTTGGCGGTATTGATTGGCGCCAATCCTGGCTGGGTGCATTGATGCTCCCCGCACTTGTCTGGCTTTGTTGGCAGGGTCGTTCGCTTAATCTATTGGCGCTTGGCGTAAATCAGGCACGGCAGCTTGGTCTTCCCGTCGTTATGTGGCGCAATGTGTTGGTGCTGGCAATGGGGTGGATAGTCGGCATTAGCGTTGCCTTGGCCGGTGTTATTGGTTTTGTTGGCTTGGTGATCCCCCATCTTTTGCGCCTGACCGGCATCACCGATCAACGCCGTCTGTTGCCTGCCTGTGCATTGGCCGGGGGCTGTGTTCTGCTGCTGGCGGACGTGATTGCGCGCATCGCTCTTTATTCAGCCGAGCTGCCGGTTGGCGTGGTCACCGCCGTGTTAGGCGCACCCCTGTTTATTTGGCTGCTGACGCGGGCCGAACGGGCCGATTAGCCTGCAATTTGCAGCTTTTAACTCAGAATTTACTCTCATCATCGTTCTTAACCGAACCCCGACAATAGGATATGACTCATGAGTAACGCGATTTATGCAACCCCTTTGACCACCATCGATGGCAAATCCACCACCCTTGGCGAGTACGAAGGTAAAGTTGTATTAGTGGTTAACGTAGCCTCACAGTGTGGACTGACCAAGCAGTATGAAGGATTGGAAAATCTCTATCAGACTTGGCACGCACAGGGATTTGAAGTTCTGGGATTCCCTTGCAACGAGTTTGGTGCTCAGGAGCCGGGTACGGAAGAAGAGATCCAGACTTTCTGCACCACTCAGTTTGGCGTTAAATTCCCAATGTTCAGTAAAATTGAAGTTAACGGCGAAGGGCGTCATCCTTTATATTCGGCGTTAATTGCGCAAAAACCACAGGCAATCAAGCCAGAAGGCAGCGAATTTTATCAACGTTTGGCCAGCAAAGGCCGCGAGCCGCTGAAAGCAGAAAACATTCTGTGGAATTTCGAGAAGTTCCTGATTGGGCGCGATGGCGAAGTTATCCAGCGTTTTGCGCCTGATATGACGCCTGAAGATGTTCTGTTGACCGATGCCGTAAAACAGGCTGTACAAAAATAATCAGCAGTATGAAAAGGGCGGCATTATTTCCGCCCTAAAGTTTTTGAACGCTGCAAATAAATGGTTCGTTTATGCTGCAATTAAATCAACTGAATGTTGTTTCACGTTTTGTACCTTTCACTGCAAAAGTGTCACCGGGAACACGTGTTCATATTATTGGGCCTAACGGCGCAGGAAAGAGCAGCCTTTTGGCAAGTATTGCCGGTATGTTAAATGCTGAAGGTGAGGTTTCAATTGCGGGCCAATTAATCAGCAGTCTTTCTGGTCGAGAGCTCTCGCGACTTCGCAGCTATTTATGCCAGCAATATTTACCTCTTTCGGCCATGCCTGTATTCCAATATTTATCGTTGCATCAACCGGCAGAGGTTAACTCCGCGCAGCTTGAAAAAACGTTAATGATGTTATGTGAACCACTGCATCTGGAGGATAAACTTTCCAAGCCGGTGACGCAGCTTTCTGGGGGAGAATGGCAGCGCGTTCGACTGGTCGCAACGCTGTTACAAGTGTGGCCCACGTTGAATCCACAGGGGACACTTTTATTGCTTGATGAACCCGCGACGGGTCTCGATATTGCACACCAGCTCGCTATTGATCTGATCGTCAACGAATTTTGCGCGATGGGCGGCATTGCCATTATCAGCGATCATGACCTGAATCACACGCTACATCAGGCGTCTCAGGTTTGGCTGATGTCAAAAGGTGAGGTCATTGCGGCAGGATCTTGTGAGGCGGTTTTAAACCCCGCTAACCTTGCGCCGGTATACGGTGTTTCATTCCAGCTACATCAATTTTCAGGAAAACCGTGGATTATCGCCTCTTAATGTCACAAATTTAAAAAAATAAATAATTTCATTGCTATGTTATTTG
>NZ_MRWD01000011.1 GCF_002093625.1 Rouxiella silvae
CTCTTTTGGCTTGTTGTTACTATACTTCGCATGAAAGTAGTGTTCTATTTGTTCCAGACTGCGGCCGCGCGTTTCCGGGATGCAGCGGATGACGAATATCGCGCCACCAATACCAATAATACCAAAGATAAAGAAAGCACCCGACAGACCGAAGTAAGTCAGTAAAAGTGGAAATGCCATAGATATTATGAAGTTAGCTATCCACAACGCAAAGACCGCGCCACCCATGCAGATCCCACGCATCCGTGTTGGGAAAATTTCCGACAGCAGTAACCACGTTACCGGCGACAGAGCTCCCTGTTGGAAGCTTAGGAAAACCAACATGCCGCCTAAAACCATATAACAACGGAGAAGATTGACATCCCCATTCGCGTGAAACTCGGGCATCAGATAACAAATCAGGCCAATCAAGAATAAACAAACCGTACACCCCATTTGGCCTATCAATACAAGTGGACGCCGCCCGACACGTCCCACCATCCAGATACCCACAAAGGTCATTAATACCGATATAACGCCGTTTGCAATAGTAGCAAATAAGGCAGCATCAGTGCTAAGACCCACGGTTTTGAGTACGGTGGGAGCATAATACATAATGGTATTAACGCCAGTAAGCTGCTGAATAGCCGCAATACCGATACCCAAAATGAACAGTTTCTTTAACCAAGGTTCAGCTAAATCACGCAATTTTGCTTTGCCCTGTGCACGGTTCACTTCGATGGTTTCCTCAATCTCCGTCATCTCCCATTCAACATCTTCCTTGGCACGGGTGCGCTCAAGCACTCGGCGAGCCTCGGCGAAGCGGCCTTTCATCGCATACCAACGCGGTGTATCCGGCATAAACATCATCCCGACCCACAGCAATACAGCTGGGATAGTCGCGATGGCAAGCATCCATCGCCAAGTGTTATCTCCGCCCCATATTTCGTGGAAAGTCGCATTAGTGATATAGGCTAGCATTTGGCCTGAAACTATCATCAGCTCTTGCATTGTCACTAATTGACCACGCCTGTTGGCTGGCGCAATTTCAGCAATATATACCGGTACAGTGGCGGCCGCGCCGCCCACGGCTAAACCTAGAACCAGGCGAAAGAATATCATCCAATTGACATCGGGAGCCAAGGCGGTGCCAATCGCACCGACGGCGAAAATAATCGCCAAGAGAATAATGATTTTTTTACGACCCGCGCTGTCGGCTAAGTGCCCTGCGGCCAGGGCGCCAAACGCTGCGCCAAACAACAAAGAACTGGTGACTAAGCCGGTAGTAAAGGGAGTAAGATGTAATTCCTTTCCCATAAAAAGGAGTGCGCCAGATATCACGCCGGTGTCGTAGCCAAAAAGCAGGCCACCCAGTGTTGAGATAATGGCTATGACCTTAACGAAGGGTTCCGTCTTGGTTTTGCTGTTGGGTCCGGATGCCGAATTTTTTGTTATAAATTGTTCATGTTCCATGTTAACTCCAATGCTCGTTTAGACCCTGTCAAAGGGGCATTTTGTAGGTAAGAGAAAATTGGTGACCACAAATCAAAAACGCTACATCGATTGGGAATTTATTTATCATTTATCTAAGGTTAAAATTTCCCGTGTTTATTTATGAAGCAAGTCAATAATCTCTATCAGCGAATACATTGCATTTAGCTTTTGCAGAAGCTATTTGAAATAGATGGATGAACTGAATAAAATACTTTCTACTGCGTCAGTGCTTAAAACCCTACAGGGCAAATTATTTACCCTGCAGAAGTCGTAAAAATTAACTCATCTACAGTACGTGGCGTTAAATACCGGCGACTTCACGAATGTAGCGACGTGCTTTAACGGCATATTCAAAGGGATCTGCTTTTGCGGGATCCTGTTCTGCTTCCACGACAATCCAGCCTTCATAGCCAAAATCTTCCAGCAGTTTGAAGACCGGTTTGAAGTCAATAACGCCGTCGCCCGGCACGGTAAACGTCCCTTTTTTTACGCCATCAAGAAAACTAAGCTTGTGTGCGTGCACCTCTTTAACGACAGTATCGCGAACATCTTTAAGATGAACGTGGTTAATGCGTGGCAGGTGTTTTTTCAATATTTGCAGCATTGCATCCTGCGAGCCCTCGGAATAGTAGGCATGTCCGGTGTCGTAGAGTAAATAAACATCGTCATCTACAATATCCATGAAATAATCAATCTCTTTAGCGGTCTGAATACCGGTGCCCATGTGGTGATGCAGGCCGACAGTCATCCCTTTTTCAGCAGCGAGATCGGCTAATTCGTTATAACCTTCTGCGACCAATCGCCATTCACTGTCGGTAAAAATGGGGCGCCCCTCTAATACAGGCCGTGGCGTGCCTTGGGTGCTACGCGACTGCTCGGAACAACCAATAACTTTCGCGCCCATAGCATGAAGAAAGTCGCGATGAACAATAAACGCGTCAATGGTGTTGCTTTTCTCACCATCAGCAAAAAAAGTACTGAACCATGCATTACATATTTGAATACCTCGTATATCCAACTGTGGTTTCAGGATACGAGGATCGCGTGGATATTTACTGCCGACTTCACTCCCTGTGAAGCCAGCCAACGCCATTTCACTGACAGTTTGCTGGAATGTATTTTCTTTACCTAAATCAGGCATGTCGTCATTCGTCCAGCCGATGGGGGCAATGCCAAGTCTGACCTTATTTTTGTCCATAATAAATGTACCTTGAACACAGAAATTATCGGGTAGTAGGGCGTTAGCCATTTTCAAACAATTTTATTCGGCTGCTTAGCGTTCATAAAACGCAGGACGCGGTGGCAAAGAAATATTCACCACGCCCGGATTGTTTTGCGCAGCGACGCAAGCATCTGCCGCTACAGAGGCGGCATATCCGTCCCAGGCAGAAGGCCCCGTCAATTCTCCATTAATGACACCATTGATAAAGTCTTGAAGTTCGGCGTCATAAGCATCAATAAAGCGGTCTTTCCAGTCAGTAAGGATGGCATTCGAACGTTTAGCCTGGCTGCGTAACAACACACTGGCAGGTTCTGGCAAACTGGCGATTCCTTTCTCGCCAACAACTTCGGTTTGAATGTCATAGCCGTACTGGCAATTGACGAAAATCTCCACATCAATACGGACGCCTTTTACTGTTTCCAGTAGAACGATTTGTGGATCGCGTAATTTGGCGTGAGTATTAATGGTGGCGCGCGGATAGATAACCTGCGCGGAAGCATAATCATCATCTATCAGCCACCGCAATACACTCAGTTCGTGGATTAAGGTATTCGTAATGGCCATGTCAGTGGTGTAACTGTCATCAACGTTCGGGTTGCGGTGCGCACAATGGAGCATGAGTGGTTGGCCAATCTCACCGCTGTCGATCACCTTTTTTAATGCCTTGTATCCCTGATCATAAGGTCGCATAAAACCTGTCTGAACCAGACGACGGCCAAAGTTCATTTCTGCATCGACGATGCGTTTACAACCGGCGGCGGTCACGGCCAACGGTTTCTCGCAAAATACCGGTTTACCTGCTGCGATGGCTGCTAAAACAAATTCTTCATGGGTGGGGTCCCAGGAAGTAACCAGCAGTGCGTCGACATTGGCTGCATTAATCACTTCTTTTCCATCCGACAGCACTTCAGCATCCAAACCTAATCGTTTTACCGCATCGGCAGCACCTTTGAGGTTGATATCGGAAACGGCGACCACCTTTGCCCCTTGCAATACATGGCTACAGCGGCGGATATGCTCCTGACCAATGGCACCTGTACCAATTACTCCTAATTTCAGCGTCATACTCTCTCCTGTAACTCATGATTTCTTAAGTTTTGGATTCTCAAACAGACCTTAACCCGCAGGCCGTGTTGCACAGATACCTCACACCGGACAGTGATTTTTCCTAAAAGCCACTCCGTATGAAATCTACGCTCCACAAAATACTAGCTCAAAACTTAAATTCCATTCTGAGGTGAAGATCATATCTTGAGAATTATTTTTAAGAATTGTTCTCGTTAAGGTGCTTTCTGCAATAAAAATGGGTGTTGAGAGCGAATGAATCGATTTGCCAAGCTTGATACGGCTTGGCGCTCCCGTAAGAACGTGACGGTACTGGCAGGTTTTGGGGGAAGGGCGGTACGCTCCAATGCTGAGAAATCATCAAAATAAATTTTCATGAACCAGATCTAAAAATAAACATTTCGCAATTCACTTTTATTGAAATAAATGTTTCCATTCATCATGATCGAGCGCCGTGGGACAGAATCTCGTCTACTTAACTTGATTATTGAGTTAACAGTCAATTTCCTTGCAGCAATTGGCGGACATAGATAACCCACTGGATGAAAAAGTGGCATGCAATTGTCTGAGCACGGGAGTTGTATCATCCGTTCTGAAAATGGGTCAGAGGTCTCAGTATGTACATTGATCACAATAGGTTTTGTATTAATCGTAAAATTGCACCCAATCTATCTATCGAACAATTTTTTAAGTTAGTTAATCGTTGCGGTATAAATAAAGTCGAATTACGTAACGATATGCCGAGCGGCAAGGTAACGGACGATCTGAGTGCTTTGCAGGTTAACTCGCTTGCCGATAAATACGGCCAAGAGATCATGACTATCAATGCCATATATCCATTTAATCAGATAACGGCGCCTCTACTGGAAAAAACGGAGGAATTACTGAAGGAGGCAAGGTCCTTAGGTGCCAAGTCATTGGTGCTATGTCCTCTGAATGACAATACGAGGATTCCGTTTGAAGAAACAGTGATTGCCCTGCAAACTTTAGCGCCATTATTTGAAAAATACGGTGTTGAAGGTTTAGTGGAACCGTTGGGTTTTCCGGGGAGTTCACTTCGTTCAGCGGTACAGTCTCAAGCTCTGATCCGTGATGCACAGGTACCGTTCAAAATTGTTCTGGATACTTTCCATCATTATTTATTCGTTGAAGATGAAGCCGATTTTGAGACCACAATCGATATTGAGCTTATAGGTTTGGTGCATTTGTCCGGTGTAGAAGACGGGAGAATCAAAGCAACCTTGAGTGATGAGGAACGCGTAATGCTTACTACTCTCGACCGAATGAAAAACGTCGAGCAGGTTAAGCGTCTAGAGAAATTAGGCTATCAAGGCATCTATTCCTTTGAGCCGTTTTCTTCGGTGCTTGCCGGATGGGGGGAGGAAGATATTGAGAGAGAAATCCACGCAAGTATTGCGCTATTGAATGATTAACCCATCGTAAATGAAATATTTGATTAACGGCCATCGCTAAGAGAAGAACCACGGTGGTCGTTAACAACATGGCTGATTTGTGGTGATGGGGAGGACCGCAATGAACGAATAAATCAATACAGAAGTTCGAGGGCCAACCACGCAAAAAACCACGTTTCTTGCCCACATTATTATTATTGACGCCTGCGTTGGCGAAAAATCAGAAAACAAAGGTATGGATAAAAACTCAAAGCGCTCAGGGATACTGGTAGATTTAAGTACCGATTGGCGGGACTGCTGAATGATTCTTTTGCCAGAGATGCCGTAGACGCTTTTATTGAAGGCGGCGTATGATACTGGAGTGCTGGTAATGGTTGGCGGATATGTTGTCATCAAAGCAAATTGACGAGGAAAACGGTAATGCTCAAAAGACTACGATTACTGGCCATGTGAGATTGAACGCTGGAAAGCAAAACCGTCAAACATGAGGGTGAGGAGAGGAAGAAAGAACAAGGGGTCTGATAGATAGACAGCCTGGTGCGCAGCCAATGATGTCATTTAACATAATATACATTATGCGCACCTAAGTGACGATACGTTGATTCTGAGGTTTTGGCTTTCCTGTTTGGTTGCTATTCAATGCCAGCACTGTGGTCTAGGCCTCTGACTTATTTCGTCCATCTCGATTATCATCACAAAGCTACCTGACAGACTCTTTCTATCCGGTAGCTTCGAAAAGACTAAACGCTATTCAGTGGGCGCTGTTGTTGCGGCCGGCGTTGTTGTTGCGGCCGGCGTTGTTGTTGTTTCAGGCGTGGACGTTGTCGGTGTTGAAGAAGTTGGCGTTGTGCTAGATTCCGATGTCGTTGAAGTCGCCGCTGGCGTAGTCGTTGACGTGGCGTTTGTCGCCGGAGTTGTTGTCGTTGCTGGTGTTGTTGTCGTTGCAGGCGTTACTGGTGTCGCTGTTGATGCAGGACTTGTCGTCGTTGATGCGCCTGACGTTGTTGTCCCTGTTGTCGCCGGAGTCGCTATCGACGTTGGTACGGAAGGAACCGTGGTTGTTGCAGGCGCAGTCGGGGTTGCCGGTGCTGCTGCGGCGGCTGGCGCGGCCGGGGTATTAAACATTACCTTGGTCGACGGGCGCACTGAGAACTTAGGTGTCGTATCCGTAACAGAATAATTTACGTGCTGTTCAATCGTGGGTGCTGTTGTGATTTCCACTCCAGGGATTGTTACACGCCCTACCATAGAACGCGCATAACCGCCGATTTGATGTTTGCCGGCGCTGACGTGCAGCTCAACAGTTTGGCCAATAGCCAGAATGCCGGCATCGGTACCGTCTACGGTTACATACACCGGCGCACCGTCATCTGCCAATGCTGGAACATGGGTAACTGTTACCACCGTTGGCCCGGAAGAGAAATCTGCAACGTTCGCTTTGGCCGGAGTTAAGGCAGCGCTTGCGGCCGTTTTGGCCGCTGACGTTGCAGCAGTAATCTTTGCACAACCGGTCAGCGTCAGTGCTGCGGTGATGGCAATCAGTGTGAAACGGTTAATCATGTTGCGACGTCTTCCTATCGTATGTTTTTGTGACCCGGCTAACATCATAACTGATAAAGATATTGAGATGAATGTCATGCTGTAAATCTTGACCAAAACCAGACAGTTCACCGCTCTAAATAACAAAAAGCCCGCTATTTAGACCGCAGGCTTAAACAATGTGCTCATCAAAAAACGGTTAAGCGGCTTTAACTGCGCGGATTTTTTGGTCGTTACCGACTTCATCTGCGTCCGATTTTTCAGACGCTTCAACCTCGGAAGCGATCTCACCGCCCTTCACTTCCGGCAATTTGCTGGTTCGAAGGATATGCTGGACGGTTTCCTTTTGCTCGGCGAGCAGCAGTGCCATGCTCTCGGCCTGTGACTCTTCGAGAGCCAGGCCGCTCTGCATTAGCCAATCGGTGAAGGTTTCTGCCATATCAAGCATTTTGTCGTAGGCATCCGCTTCTTTCTTGCTGGCAAATGTCATTTTCTCTTCACCTTTTCTGACCACAACGAATTTTGTTTCAACAGCCATGATTGACTCCTTATACTGTAATTATATACAGTATATCAGCGTTTAGACATTATTGCCACCGGCGAGGCCTATAGATTTTGATCGCGCTACGTGAATTCTGTGCCATCCGTTGAGCCATTGCCTTCCAGATTTTTCATTTCACACATCCTTTTTAGTTCATTTATTGCACTAAGCTTAAAATTCTGTGCAACAATAAAGCAGCAAAGAGGCACAGAGGTGTCAAATAAGTGACATTGTCACTTAGCGTGGGTTCCCTGCCCGCTCTAAATATCCGAGACATAGCGACTCAAGTTGCTCGCCAAAAGCGCGAATAGTTTCTGGCTGCGGCTGGCTTTCTAGCAATAAACGTATTGGCCCCACCAGTGCGCCTGAAAACATGAAGGCAGTTGTCTTAAGATCGTCGAAGTGGACATCAGTAGCCGTTTCTAACATGGCTTCCAGCCTGGCGCGATTACGAGTCTCTATCTCTCTAACATAGTCGCGGGAGTCGAGTTCTCCGGCTACGGAATACAGCGCCGAGGCCTGAAGCACGTTTTCCGTTTTAGCGGCCATAAAAGCGCTAACAACAATATTTACCATCGTCGACAACGGCAGGTTATGCGCTGATTGGGTCGCGAGTTCCATCGTCTCCGACATCATTTCCAGATGGCGCTGCAATACAGCAAACAGCAGCGCCTGCTTTTGAGGGAAATATTGATAAAGGGTGCCAACGGAAACGCCTGCCCGTTCTGCGACGCGAATCGTCGTTAAACGTTGTAAACCGTCAGACAGTAAAACCTGAATAGTGGCTTCAAAAATCGCGTCAACGGTCATCTGCGATCGCACCTGCTGCGGCTGTTTACGCGGGTTCAGCCCCTTTCCATTATCGATAACCATATGCGAATTCACAATCTGAACAATTATTCATATTCTAGTTAAGCACGTTAACGCTACGCAAACAATGTTCCATAAGGGGTTTATTAATGACTAATGCAACGCACGCGGGTACTTTTAAACTGGGTGACACCACGGTGACGCGTATGGGCTATGGAGCAATGCAACTGGCTGGCCCTCATGTTTTTGGCCCCCCAAAAGACCGCGATGCGGCAGTGGCGGTGCTTCGTGCCGCCGTTGAGAACGGTATAACACATATCGATACCAGTGATTTTTATGGCCCGCACGTAACTAATCAAATTATTCGCGAGGCGCTTTATCCCTATTCTGATGAGCTGACCATTGTCACTAAGGTCGGTGCACGCCGCGGTAGCGACGGCTCCTGGAACGTCGCATCATCACCTGCCGAGCTTGAGTCAGCCGTGCATGACAACCTTCGAAATCTTAATCTCGACGTACTGGATGTGGTGAATTTACGCATTATGTTTAATGTAGGTGCACCTTCTGAAGGCGATATTGAAGAGCCTTTATCTGCGCTGGCGAACTTACAGGCCAAAGGATTGATTCGTCATATTGGGCTGAGCAATGTCACCGCGCGTCAGGTTGAGCAAGGCCGCAGCATTACCCGCATTGCATGTGTGCAGAACATGTATAATCTTGCGCATCGCAAAGACGATGCGCTGCTTGATTCACTCGCCGCTGACGGTATAGCCTATGTGCCGTTTTTCCCACTCGGCGGTTTTACTCCGTTGCAGACGGACGCACTGAGCCACGCCGCAGCAGTCTGTGAGGCTACGCCAATGCAGGTTGCCCTTGCCTGGTTATTGAAGCGATCCCCCAACATTTTACTCATCCCGGGAACCTCGTCCGTAGAGCATCTTAAGCAAAATATTGAAAGTGTTAAGCTTGAATTACCGACCGAGGTGTTGGAGTCTTTGAATAAAATTTGAAGTGAAAAACGAGTTTGATGTCCAATAGAACCCCAGCAGGGATGCTATCATCGACGGGTGCGAAAATTAGTGGGACCGTTAGTGATTAAAAGTGTCTATTTGCAGCATATTCAGGAGATTAATTTGCAGGACGAACTGACGTTAGATTTTCATGACGAACTGATCAAAGCCATGGTTTATTGGATTGAAGCCAATTTGAGCGACCGTTTGACCATGGAAAAGGCCTCAAAAAAAACCGGCTACTCTCGCTGGTATCTTCAGCGTTTGTTTAAAAGTAAAACAGGTTATGTGCTTGGCAAATACATCCGTGATCGGCGTTTGACGATGGCGGCTATTGCACTGCGCCTTACTGACATGACAATACTCGAGATTTCAGATTACTTTTCTTTTGATTCCCAGCAAACATTTACTCGAACCTTTAAAAAGAATTTTGACGAAACGCCCGGTAATTATCGCCGTAACGCCTCGTGGACGATGAACGGGATTATGCCACCACTGGCGCTGAAGGCGTTTCCTCAACCGGAATATGAGTTTGTAGAGTTGCCTGCGATGGCTTTTGTCGGTACAACAGAGACCTATGTTTACCCTTTTGATGCATTGTATAACAGCCAATATCACGTACATCATGAGGCACTATCACGCTATCTAACGACGTCTGAAGCACTGTCTGAGACCGTCTGGGGCTTGTCAGATATCTATCCTGATAGTGACGACACAATGCCAAATGCCTTGCAGTTTAAGTACATTGTTGGCCAACAGGTCAGTTTAAAACATCGTCATAACATTAAGGTGCCGGCAAGCAAGTATATGAAGATAAAGTATACGCACGAACTGAGCCGTATTAATGATTTTATACTCTACGTATATTCTGCGTTGCTTCCAACGTTAGACTTGAAGTTCATCATGCAGCCCGATCTGGAAAAATTCTCTCCCGAACTTCGCCTTAATGGCATTACCTGTGAATACTATATTCCTTTGGAAAACGTAAACACCGGCCGCACAGACTAGAAAGCACGGCCGGTCTGGTTAACGTAATTTACGGATGAAAGGCTTACAGCGCCAAATCAACCACAATGCGGCCTTCAATTTTACCGGCATGCATCCGAGCAAAAATATCGTTAATGTTACTCAGTGGCTCAACGGCGATGGTTGCCGCTACTTTATGTTTTCCGGCGAAATCGAGTGCTTCCTGTAGGTCTTTTCGCGTACCGACAATCGAGCCACGAACGGTAATGCCATCCAGCACCATATTGAAGATTGAAAGGTCAAAGGTGCCTGGCGGTAGGCCATTCAATACCATGGTGCCGCCTCGACGCATCGTGCCAATTGCCTGCTCAAACGCCTTTGGCGATACTGCGGTGACCAGTACACCGTGTGCGCCGCCAAACGCTTCATGAAACACTTTGGCCGGATCGACATTTTTGGCATTAGCCACCACAGTGGCACCCAAACTTTTAGCAAAGGCCAGTTTATCGTCGTCAATATCGACTGCCGCCACGTTGAGCCCCATCGCCACGGCGTACTGTACGGCCATGTGGCCCAGTCCGCCAATACCCGAAATGACCACCCAGTCACCCGGCTTAGTTTCGGTCATTTTCAGACCTTTGTAGACGGTAACGCCTGCACAAAGAATCGGGGCAATCTCGTTGAAACCAATGTTATCGGGTAAGATCCCAACATAGTTTGCATCTGCCAGGCAGTATTCGGCAAAACTTCCGTTAACAGAATAGCCAGCGTTTTGCTGCGAATGGCACAGGGTTTCCCAACTGTCCAGACAGTGTTCGCAGTGGCCACAGGCGGAGTACAGCCAGGGAACGCCCACCCGATCGCCCTCCTTTATGTGCTTTACCCCTTCCCCAACGGCTACCACGTAACCCACTCCCTCATGGCCAGGAATAAACGGCGGCTGAGGTTTCACCGGCCAGTCACCCTCGGCCGCATGAAGATCCGTATGGCATACGCCGGTGGCAACAATTTTCACTAACAGCTGGCCTGGTCCCACTTCAGGGATCGGAACTTGTTCAATCACTAAAGGTTCACCAAACGCTTTTACTACTGCGGCTTTCATCGTTTTCATCTTTCACTCCTTAAAAGGAAACGGTTTAGAACAGTCCTAACGGTGACGTGTCGTAACTCACGAGCAGGTTTTTGGTTTGCTGATACTGATTCAACGCCATTTTATGTGTTTCACGGCCTACGCCAGACTGCTTGTAGCCGCCAAATGCCGCATGCGCCGGATAGATGTGATAACAGTTGGTCCAAACTCGGCCCGCTTTGATGCTGCGCCCCATGCGATAGGCCAGATTACTGTCGCGCGTCCACACGCCTGCACCCAATCCAAACTGTGTCTGATTAGCAATCGACAGCGCTTCTGCCTCATCTTTAAAGGTGGTTACACCAATAACCGGCCCAAAAATTTCTTCCTGGAAGCAGCGCATCAGGTTGTCGCCCTTGATGAGCGTTGGCTGAATGTAATAGCCGTTGTCCAGCTCGGCCGAGATATTCGCGCGATTTCCTCCGGTAAGTATCTGCCCCCCTTCCTGTTTTGCGATATCAATATAGGAAAGGATTTTGTCGAACTGCTGGCGTGAAGCCTGAGCACCAATCATGGTGTCGGTATCGAGCGGATCGCCACGGCGGATGGTGGCGACTTTTGCCATAACCCTTTCCATAAACGGTGCGTAAATTGACTCATGAATAAGTGCACGTGACGGACAGGTGCAAACCTCGCCCTGATTAAAGAAGCCGAGCACCAGTCCTTCAACCGCTTTCTCGACAAATTCAGGTTCTGCATCCATCACGTCGGCAAAATAGATGTTCGGTGATTTACCGCCCAGCTCAACGGTGCAGGGAATGATATTTTCCGCGGCGCAGGCCATGATGTGACGACCCACCGGAGTAGATCCCGTGAAGGCGATTTTAGCGATACGTTTACTGGTTGCCAGCGCTTCACCGGCTTCTTTACCAAAGCCCTGAACCACGTTTAACACGCCCGCAGGGAAAAGATCGCCGACCAGTTCAAGCAACAGGGTAATACCAAACGGTGTCTGTTCAGCCGGTTTTAAAACCACACAGTTACCCGCTGCCAGCGCAGGTGCGAGCTTCCACGCGGCCATCAACAGCGGGAAGTTCCAGGGAATAATTTGCCCCACCACGCCTAAAGGCTCATGGAAGTGATAGGCCACGGTTTTTTCGTCAATCTCCGCTGCACTGCCTTCTTGAGCGCGGAGGCAACCGGCAAAATAACGGAAGTGATCGACGGCCAGCGGCAGGTCGGCATTCAGCGTTTCGCGAATCGGTTTACCGTTGTCCCAACTTTCGGCTACGGCGAGATATTCAAGATTGGCTTCAATGCGGTCGGCCAGTTGCAGCAGCAGATTTGAGCGATATTGAACACTGGTTTTCCCCCATGCCTCTGCGGCTTGGTGGGCGGCATCCAGAGCGGCATTGATATCCCGCGCGTCGGAGCGCGGAAACTGTCCAATATCACTGCCATCGACCGGCGACGTATTCATAAAGTACTGACCGCTTAGCGGTTCGACGAATTTGCCACCGATATAGTTGCCATAGGTTGATTTCAATGAAACCAGTGCATTCGGTGTACCGGGATGTGCATAACGCATAGCAAACTCCTTATTTTTTGTAGGGTATCTCTTATAGAGATGGGCAACCGCACAGCTTTCTGTTCACGCACCGTTTTGTGGTTGCATTATTGTTAATGCAGTCACCGTGCCAGCTTTGATTGCTGTCGAAAGCCTAAATAAAAACTCATTACTATCAATAAATTAAAGTATATTGCCATTCTGATATTGAGGTTGATTTTGAAATAATTCTCTATCTGTGTTGCAAATCGCAACACCTTGAAAACTGAGAAGCTACAATATTGCAACACTCTATGCAGCCTTGAGGTTACCCATGCAGGGAAATTCGTCAGCCGCCGATAACGCCACCAACGTGACCAGTCCGATACTCAGTGACTCCTGGTTTCGTAGTGAACTTTATGGCCTCGACCGTATGGCCGATGACTTTCCACGCATCCGCCAAGGTGAACTTGCCGACCTGCTTGCTAATAACGCAGCATTACAGCAGTTCGCCCAACCAGCAGTAAAAACACTGGCCGAAAAAATCGCCGACAAACAGTCGGTGGTTATTCTTTCGGACGCCAGCGGACTGGTGCTCAACACCTTTGGCGACATGCAGGCCCTGCAAAAAGCCCAACGTTTTGCTCTTGCTCCAGGAAATTTATGGAGTGAATGCGGCCGCGGTACCAATGCCATTGGCACCGCGCTCGCTATCGACGACAGCTGTGAAATCTATGGCAATCAGCACTACTTAACCAGCAATCAAGGCCTTTACTGTGCCGCTATTCCCCTGCAAACCCCCAACGGCCAAATTGCCGGCGTGCTTGATATTTCAGGCCCGGCGCAGTTTCCGCATCCCAATACGCTGGCGTGGGTGAAAGAAGCGGCTAAAAATATCGAATATTTGTGGATGAAGCAGAGCCTGCACCGCGATCAGTGGCTGATGAGCCTGCATCAACAGGTGCAAGGGCTTGATAAAGCAGAAGAGTTATTGCTGATATTTTCTGATAACATTCTCATGGCGGCTAATCGCAGCGCCATGCGTGAGTTAGGACTAGGCGCCGAAAAATTTGGATTAATGACTTTCCAGCATCTCTTCCCACAGAATGAGCAAGTTGAAAATAACGTCCCGCAAACGCTGGTCACCTCTCGTTATCAGACTTATTATTTTCGCCTGCGGGCACCTGCCCGACACCACTTTCCCTCTTCTGCCGTCAACACGCCGGACCTTAGCTACGCCCTGCGCAACGACACAAAAAAAATGGTGCGACTGCTCGATGCCGGAATATCGCTGTGCATTTTGGGCGAGACCGGATGTGGTAAAGAGTACGTCAGTCGAGCGCTGCATCAGCAGAGCCGTTGGCGTCAGGGCAAGTTTATTGCCATTAACTGTGCGGCCATTCCTGAATCGCTGATTGAGTCGGAGCTGTTCGGTTATCAGGCTGGCGCGTTTACCGGCGCCAGTAAAAATGGCTACATTGGCAAAATTCGCGAAGCGGACGGTGGCGTGCTGTTTCTGGATGAAATTGGCGATATGCCTCTATCGATGCAAACGCGTCTATTGCGTGTTTTGCAGGAGAAAGAGGTTGCGCCGCTGGGTTCAAGCCGGAGCTGGCCGGTCAATTTTGCGGTAGTTTGCGCCACCCATAGGGATCTTGCCCAACGCGTGGCCGACGGCGAGTTTAGAGAAGATTTGCTTTATCGCCTGCGGGAGTTTGCATTGACTATTCCGCCACTGCGCGAATGGCCAGCACTTCCTGTTTTCATTTTACAGCTTTGGCAGGAGCTCGGGGGTAACGCGCGGGGTATTCGCCTTGCTCCGGCTTTAATTGAAGGACTAGCAAAGCATCCGTGGCCGGGAAATGTGCGTCAACTGCGCAGCTTGCTTAAGGTTTTACTGGCTTTGGCCGACGATAATGAGTGTCTCAACTGCAACGCCCTTCCCGCTGATTATCAGCCGAAAGACGTTCAGCCGATTGCCGAACTTCACCAGCACGATGAGAGATTGATTGCGAAAACGCTTCAAAAATTTAACGGAAATATCAGCAAAACGGCGCAGGCGTTGGGTATTGCGCGCAGCACCCTTTATCGTCGTGCGGCGCGTGGCACACGGTAGAAAAATCTTTAAACAGTCGGCCTTAATTAGGTCAGAGTAATGTGGGGACATTTCGCCCCACATTATGATGACCGGGTTTAATTAAAACTCGACGTCTTCGAGGCTGAAATATTCTGTCTGGTCATTATAGGAGAATATTTCTGCGTAACGCCCCCAGTTAACCACCGTATCCAACGTCTCTTGTGCCGCACTGTCCGATAAGAAGTCTTCAAGCTCCTGTTCAAAACGCACACGCGGTGCACGGTGGCCCGGTCGTTCGTCAAGCACGGATTTAATCAACGCCGCGAGCGGCACATAGCGCAGCAAATGTTCGGCAAACATCACTTTTCGCTGTTGAGTATCAGACTCGGCAAAAATGCGCGCCTGCGCCGTGAGGAAAATGTCCCCTTCACGCACGTCGGCAAAACCCAGAAACTGCAAAACTTCAGCAATCGGGAAAAGATCGTCCACCTCAAGATGCAGCGTGCGGGCAATATCCGGCATGTCTGCCCTGCCATGATAAGGTTCGCCCGCCAGCGTTTCGGTGAGACCGGCAATCAGGTTAGTTGAAACGTGCGGCAGACGTGTCCCCAGCTTTAAGTCTTTTTTAAGCGTATCACTGGCAGGGCGTGCGGTCATTTTTGCATACACATCATCAACCAGGCGTCGGAACACCGGGTCGAGGCGATTGCGCGGATGCGGGAATGGCACTTTTATTTCCGCCACCACGCGGCCAGGATTTGAAGAAAGCACCAATATTCTGTCGCACATGAATACTGCTTCTTCAATATTGTGTGTCACGATCAGCACCGATTTAATCGGCATCTGTCCGTCATTCCACAGGTCAAGCAAGTCGGTGCGCAGCGTTTCAGCGGTTAATACATCCAGCGCGGAAAACGGTTCGTCCATCAATAACAGCGTGGGGTCAACTACCAGAGCGCGGGCAAAACCGACGCGCTGGCGCATTCCACCGGACAGTTCTCGCGGATAGGCGTTTTCAAAACCATCGAGACCGATAAGGTCAATGGCTGCCAATGCGCGCGTTCTCCTCTGAGCTGCGGCTACGCCCAAGGCTTCAAGCCCTGCCTCTACGTTTTGCAATACGGTTAACCACGGGAAAAGCGCAAAGGTCTGAAACACCATTGCCACGCCTTTTGCCGGCCCTTTTAACGGTTCACCGAGATACTCCACGTCGCCAGAACCTGGCGTAATCAACCCTGAAATAATGCGCAGCAGAGTGGATTTTCCCGAGCCGGAACGCCCCAGCAGGCCAACAATCTCGCCTTCGTGTAGCGTCAGGTTCACGTCATCAAGGATAAGCACTTCACTGTGTGCCTTGTCAAAACCGTGGTTAACGTTTTTAACGGCTAAAATCTCTTTGCGCCCTTCTGATTTTTTGCACGATGCCTCAGAGTTAAACGTTTTTTGATGTTCTTGCATAAGACAGGGTCCTTAATCGGCACGGAATCTTGATTCGGCATAAGCATAAAGGGGTCGCCACAGCAGGCGGTTAAATAGCGTGACAAACAGGGCCATAACGGCAATACCGAGAATGATTTTCGGGAAATCACCGGCTGCCGTCGTTTGTGCGATATAGGCACCCAGGCCGTGCGCCGTGACCTTGGTGTCGCCCCATTGCACAAACTCTGAAACGATACTGGCGTTCCATGCACCGCCAGAAGCAGTAATAGCGCCCGTGATGTAGTACGGAAAAATGCCAGGCAGCATCACCTGTCGCCACCACTGCCAGCCGCGAATATGGAAATTTGCCGCTGCTTCACGATAGTCGTTAGGAAACGCCGTGGTACCCGCCACTACGTTAAATAATATGTACCACTGCGTGCCTAACACGATGAGCGGTGAGAGCCAAATATCCGGATTAAGGTGAAAGTGAACGATGGTAATCACGAACGCCGGGAACAATAAGTTGGCCGGAAATGCCGCCAAGAATTGCGCAATAGGCTGCACTTTTCCCGCCAGCCCCGGCCGCATACCAATCATCACCCCCAGAGGTACCCAAATCAGTGAAGAGATGAGGATTAGCACGCTAACCCGCAGCAGGGTGATCAGCCCAAGTATCAGCACGTGTCCGACATCACCAAACGTTACGCCGGTTTGCACAAAAGCTATCACTCGGTAGGCAATATAAACCGTCAGCAGAATGATGAATGCCGACCATAGCGTGTCCCCCAGCCGAGACATTTTTTTGGCCTCCGCTGCGGGCCGCGATGATTTTAGGGTCGGCAGGCGCAGCGGAATTCTGGCAAGCATCGACAGCAGTACACCAAAAGGCGTCAAAAGTTGATGAATCAAACGAGTATGGCGCATCAGATTCAACAGCCATGAAGTAGGCGCATTGGCCGAACTGGTGTTCTCCATGCGGAACTTATCGGCCCAGGCAACCAAAGGCCTGAAAAGCAGCTGATCGTAGGCCAGGATCACGACGGTCATGGTTAACAGAACCCACCCTACAGCGTGAATATTCTTGCTCAAAATAGCCTGAGCCAGATAACCGCCGATGCCCGGAAGCGTAAAGGTGTTATTGCCTACAGTAATCGCTTCGGAAGCGACGATAAAGAACCACCCTCCTGACATCGACATCATCATGTTCCAAATGAGCCCGGGTACGGCAAAGGGAACATCTAGCTTCCAGAATCGCTGCCAGGCGGTGAGATGGAAACCGCGCGAGACCTCAATCAAATCGCGCGGGACGGTGCGCATCGACTGATAGAAACTGAAGGTCATATTCCAGGCTTGACTGGTGAAAAGTGCGAAAATCGCCGCCATTTCAACGCCCAGCACTCGGCCAGGAAACAGCGCAATGAAAAAGGTTACGGTGAAGGAGATATAACCTAACACCGGCACCGACTGCAGGATATCCAGGATTGGAACCAGCACTTTTTCAGCACGTCGGCTTTTCGCCGCCAGCGTGCCGTAGACCAGCGTAAATAACAGCGCCGCCACCATCGCAACCAGCATGCGCAGCGTGGTTCGCAGGGCATATTCGGGAAGATTAGACGGGTCCAGCGAAATAGCCTGAGTTTTTAAACTCGCGATTGGCATCAGCGTTTGATGAAAGCCTACCGCAGCCATTGCAATCAGGCCAATGATGAGAGGAAAAGCCACGCCATCCCAAAGATTTGGCATCAGACGCCAGTTTGCGGCATTAACATTAAAGCGAAAGTTCATAAACCCTCTCATGAAATCATCGGGGTGATAAATATAGGCGCCATTATTCAACAGTTTTATTAAACGTATGCTCACTACAACGCGCTGATCACCTTAATTTGATAAAAGAGTTTTAATTTATCGTCTCACAAATATGTGACTATTCTGATTATAGCTATCCTTTGCTTTAACATCGGGATAAAAGCCTTCACATGGCGCATTAAATCCCTGAAATAGAACCTTTTGAGGTATGAACAATGTCCGGTGACAACGTAACGCAAGAACAGGCCCCCGCCAGCAATAAACTGTTGGCTTTGGGTGCGTTGGGCGTAGTATTTGGCGATATAGGGACCAGCCCGCTGTATACCCTGAAAACTGTTCTTTTTTTATCGGGTGACAGTCCTACGCCAGCGGTGATCCTTGGACTGCTGTCGCTTATTTTTTGGACGCTGGTCATCGTAACATCAATAAAGTATGCGCTGTTTGCCATGAAAATGGACAACAGCGGCGAAGGCGGAATACTGGCCCTGATGTCGCTGCTTGTGGATAAGAAAAAATGCCGTCCGTGGGTTATTTTTGCCGGACTGTTTGGCGCTGCGCTGATTTACGGTGATGGGGCGATCACCCCGGCTATCTCCGTGCTTTCCGCGTTGGAAGGCATGAACATGATCCTGCCCGAATCCAAGCCCTACATCGTTCCGGCCACCGTGGTGATTTTAGTCTTACTTTTTGGTTTTCAATCCGTCGGCACTGGACGCATTGGCAAGCTATTTGGCCCGATTATGGCGCTGTGGTTTATCGTTATTGGCGCGCTGGGGATTTGGGGCATTGTCCAGCATCCTGCGGTGTTGTTAGCGCTCAACCCGGTCTATGGCATTCATTTTTTATTCTCACACGGATTCAGTAGTTTTCTGGTGTTAGGGGGCGTCTTTCTCTGCGTAACCGGTGCGGAAGCACTGTATGCCGATATGGGCCACTTCGGCCGCCGCCCAATCTGGATTGCCTGGTTCGGGTTAGCCTTTCCTAGCCTGTTGCTCAACTATGCCGGTCAGGCCGCGCTAATACTCTCAGGCGCCGACGTGACGCAGAATATTTTCTATCGACTCTGTCCGACGCCCCTGCTCATTCCGTTGGTCATTTTAGCCACCGTGGCCACCATTATCGCCAGTCAGGCCATTATCAGCGGCGCGTTTTCAATGACACGACAGGCGATTCAGCTGGGATGGTTGCCGCGACTGCGAATCAAGCAAACGTCGGCAGAGAGTTATGGGCAAATTTATATCGGTGTTATTAACTGGCTGCTGATGATTGCGACACTGTTTCTTACCGTGACTTTTGAGTCTTCCGACCGATTAGCCGCCGCCTACGGCATTGCGGTTTCATTCACCATGGTGATGACAACTGGGTTGCTATTTGTTTCGATGCGGGAAATATGGCGCTGGGGACTCCCCGCCAGTCTGCTGGCCGCCGGAATATTTATGGTGGTCGATATGAGTTTCCTGATAGCCAATATGGTCAAAATACTTGAGGGCGGTTATATCCCTATCCTCTTGGCGCTGGTGATTTATGCAGTAATGACCGTTTGGCACCGCGGTGTGGAAACCGCATCGCGAATTATTCATGAGAAAACTGTGCCAATAAACGACTACATGGCCGAGATTGAGCGTAACAAAATCCCTCGTGTACCCGGTACCGCAGTGTTCCTCACCCGTTCAACCGGCACGCCAACGGTGATGAGGTGGCACGTTACGCGAAATGGCTCTCTGCACGAGCAGGTCGTGACGCTCAATATTCATATCAATAATATTCCCCGCGTTGCCTCGGGAGACCGGCTTGAAATCCGCGAGATAGCGCCCAATTTCTGGCACATCATCGCGCACTACGGCTTTATCGAACAGCCAGACATCTCAAACCTGTTTGCTTATCAGGGGATCCAAAAGCTGGGACTGGATAATGAAAATATGACCTTTTATGTCGGACACGAAACAATCGTCAAACGCGAAGGTAAAGGACGTTTACCTGTTTGGCAGCGACTTATCTTTTCGATGATGGTGCGTAACAGCGTACATGTTACCGATCATTATCATTTACCCAGCGATCGTGTGGTTGAGATAAGCCGACAGGTAGCCGTTTAATGAAAAACCCAGGAACAGGCAGCTGCATGCGGCCTAACTCCTGGGTTATCTACTTTTACTGAAGCGTTATTGTTGCCATTGCGGAACAGTTTAAGGCGTGTAGTCCGGTGGCATGCCAGATTCATGTGATGGCGTGTAATCAGGGGGGACGCTCGTACCGCCCTGTTCATTGTAGTCTGGCGGCACCTCTTCAAAGGTCGTAGGCGCTACATATCCCGCAGGCATCGGCACTTTGTTACCTTTGGCATACATGCACTGAACATAGACGCTGTTATAACGCCGCTGTATGTCATCATTACTTTGCATTGATGAACCGTTACCCATCGCACTTCCAATCAACAGACCCGAACCCGCACCTATTAATGCTCCCGGCCCCGCATGACCCGACGCAGCACCTAAAAGTGCGCCACCGGCGGCACCGATAAGCGTGCCACCTACGGCAGTATTCACCGCGCTATCGTTGGCCCGCTGAGAAGCGCGCCCCAAATTGTTTCTGGCATAAATTTGACAGCTTGCATCGTCGTTGGCGAACTGCTCATAGCTTTTACCGGTTCCCGGAAGTGCCGTAACGTCAGGACCGGTTGGCGGACTCACGCATCCCGCCAGAAGTAAGGCACTCAGTGCAACGGCCGCAGGTGCACACGCATAAAATTTCATCTTATATGACCTCGATTGCAGCAAATTTCACACGGTTTATTAGTGCGGTGCCACTTTCAACCAACCTGACGGGCAGCGCGGAACCTGAGGATAATACCCCTCTGGCCTGCGGCAGTAGTATGAGACGACTGGCGCCGGTTTTTCGACATAAACCCTAGGTGCCGGAGGGGTAACATAAACTACCGGCGGTGGGCCGACGTAGCGCGGCGGTCCCCAATAGTAAGGATCCGGTCCCCAGTAAGGACCAACACCGACCACCACCCTCGGGCCGCCCCAACCTCGGTGGTAATAGCCCCAGGCAAAGGCCGATTGACTTGCGCCCAGGCCCAATAACAAACTGGCACAAACGCCAAATAACATGAGTTTTTTCATCACAGACCTTCGAATGCAGAGACAAGATTGACTGAATCTACTATACGCCGGAGGCCGCTGACTGTTAGGGAGGGAGTGGTAAAACATTCGTAAAATTGAAGCACCAATAATGGAGAGATTGTTTGAATAAATGTCATTGGTGGGAAGTCGGTAATGAAAAATGCCTGCCGCTAATGTCAGTCGGCAGGCATGAGGATATCGCGAAGGCCGTATTTCTAGTTTTTCGCGGCGGTTACCCGCCAAACGGTATTGCCGGCGTCGTCAGCAATGAGCAGGCCGCCCTGCTTGTCCATCGCCAGCCCGACCGGCAGACCGCGAACCTGTTTCTGGTCGTCGGTGAGGAATCCGGTCACCACTGGTTTTGGCTGACCGACCGGCTTGCCGTCCTTAAAGGCTACATACACCACCTGATAGCCGTTCAACGGTTTACGGTTCCAACTGCCGTGCTCACTGATAAACGCCCCGCCGCGATATTCGACCGGTAAATTATCGCCGGTGTAAAACCACAGTCCGAGCGGCGCAACGTGTGAACTCAGCGCATAGTCAGGTTTGATGGCCTTTGCGACCCAGTCTGGGCGCTGAGGACGTACGCGCTGGTCAACGTGCTGGCCGTAATAACTGTACGGCCAGCCGTAAAACGCATGCTCCTGCACTGAGGTCATATAGTCTGGCACCAAGTCAGCGCCGATTTCGTCACGTTCGTTTACCACCGCCCAAAGCTTGCCAGACTGAGGCTCCCACTGAAGGCCGGTCGGGTTGCGCAGTCCGCTGGCATAAATACGGCTTGCGCCCGTCGCGACGTCAACCTCAAGCACGTCGGCACGTCGATATTCCGCCCCAATACCATTTTCAGTAATATTACTGTTTGAACCTACCCCCACGTAAAGCTTGCTGCCGTCGGGGCTGGCGAGCAGTGATTTGGTCCAATGATGATTAATCGGTCCGCCCGGCAGGTCGGTCAACTGGGTGCCAGAGTCGGTGATTTTTGTTTCACCGCTTTGATAATGATATTTCATCAGGCTGTCGGCGTTGGCGACGTAAAGCTCGTTACCAATCAGTTGCACGCCAAACGGCGAGTGCAGATTTTCGAGGAAAATGTGTTTTTCCCAGGTTTTGCCATCACCGTTGGCGTTTCTCAACAGCGTGATGCGGTTGCCGCCGGGGCCGCCCTTGCCCGAGGCTTTTTGCACCATACCCATGATTAACTCTTTAGGTTTACTGATAACGCCTGGAGGGCTGTTGGCCTCGACCACCAAAACATCGCCATTAGGCAGCACGGTTATTTGCCGTGGATGCATCAATCCATCGGCGACTTTTTCAATTTTCAATCCGTCGGCGACCTTCGGCATTTCACCGCTTTTCCAGGCTGTGCCGCTGGGAACCTGCATCGGTGGCAGCAGGAAGTTTTTAGCAGCGGGCAATACTGGGTCGCTGCCAATTTGCTGTTCGGGGGATATTTTTGCCGAGTCGTCACAGCCGACAAGCAGCAGCGGCAATGTGACCGCCAGTGCGGAAAGTGCATAATGTTTTTTCATAACGCTTCTCCTTAAGCCGTGCGGTCGCGCAGCGCGAGTTGCAGATTGGCCAACAGCAGCAGGACGACCACCAGTGTAGACAGTGTGACCCCTGCGGGCACGACAGCGTAGGCATCACGGCTGTGAATGAAGGCGTTGAAAATCGACAGTACGATTGCCAGCGCGTTGGCCCAAAAGTGCAGCTTAATCGGCGAATTTTGCGGGTAATCGCTGCCAATCCAGACTTGTACAAGATTTATCAGTCGCGGAATAATGGCTAAAAACAGGCCAAAAACGATCAGCCAGCTCGCGGCCTGGGTCCAGGCGATTTCTGTGCTGAAAACATAAATAATATCGAATATCCACGCGGCGGTGAAAAAGCCAATAGGCAGCGGGTCAAGTAAGGCAAAAATGCCGACGGCCAGTGCAGAATATCTTGAGGATCGCAGAGAGGTCATTCACAAGCTCCTTATGAAAACTGAGTATCAGCGATGCCGTTTGTTGGCGGTCACCGCTGGCTATACTTGTGAAAGATTAGTAAATTTTATGAATTTATGTGTGTGGATATAAAAAAAAGCGAATTGGGCTGGGCCAAAAAAAACCGACTAAGGGTGATATTTTAACTGACCCCTCCATTCAGGGAGCCTCGTTTCTCGACATATTCCAGCGCAGCTCGCAGCGATTTTTCACTCGGGGAGTTAGGCAGTAAATGAATAGACTCTGTGGATTTCAACGTGCGGGCGATCAGTCGGTCAATCTGCTGCGCATCGTGAATATCAACCTCGAGTTCAGCCAGGCTAACCGGCAAATCTAGACGTTGATACAGCGCAATCAGCTGGTCGACAACTTCAAACTGCTCTAGCAGCGCGCTTTGCACCAGAATGCCGTAGGCGACTTTGGTGCCGTGTAGGTAAGCATCGGTTTGCGGTAACGCAGTCAAGCCGTTGTGCACTGAGTGAGCCGCTGCGATTCGGGTGTAACGTTCTCCCAGACCGCCCACCAGCCCGCCGCCGGCAATAATAGCGTCGATCACATTAATTAACGGCTTGGTCAGCTTTTTCTCAGCCTGCGCCTGTAGCGCAATCTCACTTTCATTAAGTAACACGTCGCGGATGGTTAAGGCCGTATTGAGACCCAACTGTGCGGTTAATGGAACGGCTTCTGGCTGCGGACAGAGAACCACCGCTTCGTACCATTTTGCCAACGTATCACCAATACCGGCCAGCAGATAGGCCTTCGGCGCGTGAAGAATTATTGTCGGCTCCACCAGCACCAGATGATTAGCATCGTTAAAGATTTCATAATGCAGTGCGGTGCCCTCATCGCTGTACCACACTGAAAGCGGTGTCCAGGCCGCACAGGTGGCGGCAATGGTCGGAATAGCCACCACGTTTAGGCCTAAACGACGCGCAACGACCTTAGCCGTGTCCAGCACCGCGCCGCCGCCAATGCCAATGACCACCCGCCGATCGTCAGCGGCGATATCCACAATGCGTTGAACTTCGGTTTCGCTACAGTGCGCCTTAAACAACGCATGTTTAGCCTGAGCATGACCAAACTCGGACGGAAGAAAATCGCGAGCAGCCGCAAGTGCACGTTCGCCATAAATCCACAGTGCATTTTGCAACTGCTCAGCAGTGTAAAAGTCTTTGATACGTTCGATTGCACCTGGGAATGAAAAATAGTTTGCGGGGCCAGTCACCACGCGAATAGCAATATCGCTCATTGAAAAACCTTTAATTTATACGTTATTTATCGACTATCAATATCCTACATCTAGCCATCCAGATGGATAATAACTTTTTGATATAACCTTATTCGCCGATCGGTGCCGATCCGCTAGAATAGTCCGTGCCTATCCGCTGAATGACAGAGAATTTAATGAAAAATATCACTTTTTATCGTCGCTTTGAGTCAGACATAGTTGCCGGGCGTAAAACAATAACGCTGCGGGATAAAAGCGATGCAGATTATACGACCGGAGACATCGTTAGCGTGGCGCGCTATGAGGACAATCAGTTCTTCTGCCATATCAAAGTTAATGCCGTGACGCCGGTGAGTTTTCATCAGCTAAATCAGGATCACGCGCGGCAGGAGAACATGACGTTGGAACAGCTGAAATCAACGATCGCCGAAATTTATCCCGGGATCGTTGAGCTTTATATGATTGAATTTATGCTCTGCAAAGCGTGAAGTATTCCACGCCTTAGGTTGGTAACTTATGAAGCCCAGCGAGAGCCGCGAATAATCGAGCAGAAGTTACCTTTGTCGAATCCCGGCTGTTTATCGGCAATAACGTCAGCCTTCACATTCCCAAAGGAGGTATGAGGTTTGCCTTTCACGCCGTCATAAAAGGCACTAATGATATCTTCTTTAAACTGCGGCGTACGCGGATGCGCGGCTACCACGGCTTCGCGCTGCTCATCGTCGTAACCTTGATAGTTAATGCCCAGCACGTCCATCTCCACCCCCGCCGTAACCAGCGCAATAACCGGGTCCATAAACTCCGGGATCCCCGGTGTGGTATGCAGCGCAATGGCGGTCCACACTTTATCGATATCCGCCTGACTGACAGTATGCTGGCGTAAAAACTCGCGCGCCGCGTTCGCTCCGTCAACTTCAAAACGTTTATCACAGCTGCAGTGGTCGTGCGTCAGCCCCATGTCGTGAAACATACAACCGATATACAGCAGCTCGCTGTCGACCGCCAACCCACGCTGTTTTCCGGCCAGCGCGCCCCAGTAATATACGCGGCTTGAGTGATTAAACAGCAGCTCTGATTCAGTATCACGCACCAGTTCGGTGGCCTCACGCGCCATTTTACTGTCGGGAATACGAATGCCGTTAATGTTGAGAGTCATAGTCTGTTCTGCCTGTGTCAGTGTGTGGACAGCCAGAATAAAACGCGGACAGTGAGTCCTCAATAGTATTAATATGACGATATCAGACATAATGACCCCCTCAGACACCGGAGCATAAAAATGATCAAGCGCGTGCAGATTTTAGCCATTCCCGGGGTGCAGTTGCTCGATGTTTCAGGGCCATTGGACGTTTTTGCCGAAGTGAATCAGCAATTAGGTCGCAAGGTGTATCAGCTTGAAGTGCTGGCGCTGGAGGCGTTAAAGATTGTCACCTCATCCGGTATTTGTTTACTGGCTGAACGCCTGCTCGACGATAACCGTGATGAATCAGTCGATACCTTTCTTGTGGCGGGTGCGCCGGACATTGCGCAGTTTTCCCCTTCCCAATCGCTGCTTGAGGTCATTCGCCAGCGTGCGTTAAACAGTCATCGCTATGGTTCGGTGTGCACCGGCGCCCTGCTTCTGGCTGCTACCGGCCTGCTCGATGGTCATCGCGTCACCACTCACTGGTCAGTAGCCGAGGATTTTGCTCGCCGTTATCCACAAATACAGGTCGACGCCGACGCGATTTATATTGCCGAAGGTCCCCTTAGAACCGCCGCAGGCGTGACCTCGGGATTGGATTTGGCGTTGATGATGGTGGAGGAAGATTTCGGGCGCGACGTGGCGATGTTGGTCGCCGCACGGCTGGTGATGTTCTTTAAACGTCCGGGCGGACAAATGCAGTTCAGCCGTTCAGGACGTACGTCGTTAAGTGGCCGTTCCGCGTTGCAAGATTTACAACGCTGGGTTATCGCCAATTTAACCCAGCCGCTGTCAGTGCAGTCGATGGCAGAACACATGGGGGTCAGTCCTCGCCACCTTTCACGTCTTTTTACGCAGGAGATGGGTCTGACGCCGGGTGAATGGCTGGAGCAGGAGCGAATTAATCAGGCGCGTTTTCTGCTGGAGTCATCCGAACTTTCACCCAAGCAAATCGCCGACAGATGCGGCTATTCGAGTATTGATATCCTGCGCCGTGCTTTTCATCGACAGCTCAAAACCAGTCCTGCGCAGTACCGCAAATATTATCATCACCAGGCCGGAGGCTGAGACAGCGGACTGGCAGCGTACTCTGCGGCCACTGCCTCGAGCCAGCGACAGAATATATCGGCTTTGCGATTCTGTTTTTGCCGCCGCAGGGCTACGTAACTCAGGCCACTTTCGATAAACCCACAGGGCGCCTGCAAGCGCCCCGCCTTCACATCTTCTGCTACCAGAGGCCAAGGTGCAATGGCCACGCCCAGACCCGCAATGGCGGCCTCGAGCATAAAATAGAAATGTTCAAACTCGCCCGCGTCACTGCCCCGCTGATTAACGTTTGCCCGCCGCCGCCAGTCGGCCCATGCACTGCGCCGCGATACGGTATGCAGCAGTGCGGAACCGTCACTCAGTGAGATCGACGGCGCGTGAACGGGCCCAAACCTCTCGTTGAACAACTCAATAACCACAACGCCTGGCGGCCAAGGGGCATTCCCTACGCGTACGGCTACGTCAACATTGTTGCCGATCGGGTCAGACGAGGTGCCTGAGGAGTTGAGCCGCACCTCAATACCGGGATGCGCGGCCTGAAAATGATGCAGGCGCGGAATAAGCCAGCGCATAGTAAAGGTACCGGGACAAGACACGTCCAGCGTGCCTTCATCGCTGTCGGCAATCTGGCCGATGGCGGCTTCCATTTGGTCAAAGGCGGCGGTTAAGGCAGGCAGCAGCGTTCGGCCCGTTTCAGAGAGCTTGGGTGCATGCTTAGACCCCTCGAACAGCGCCACGCCCAACCACTCCTCAAGCTGTTGCACCTGTCGGCTGACGGCACCGTGAGTCACATTCAACTCCTCTGCACCTTGCTTGATCAGGCCAAGACGGCCGGCTGCTTCAAACGCCCGTAGTGAATTTAAGGAAGGTAACTTTCTTGCCATGTGATTTTTTCTCACTTAATGCAGCCGAATAACTCGATTAACGCTGATTAAATCATCGAGTAAATTGTGATGTAAAGAATAAGTCAGTATAAAAATTCACTTAGCGGGAGAAGAAACAACATGATTTACTTAGCCATTGTTTTTCTAGGTACGTTTGCGGGCTTCGTTAGCGGAATTATCGGCACGGGCGGTTCGATCATTCTGCTGCCCATTCTGTCTTGGAAATTTGGGCCGCAGGTCGCGGTGCCCATCATGGCGGTAGCGTCCATTATGAGTAACCTGTCGCGAGTGATTATCTGGCGAAAAGAGATTAACTGGCGTGCCTGTTTTACCTACTCCGCGTTGGCCATTCCCGGTGCCGTGTTGGGGGCCAATACGCTGTGGCGCATACCGGAAAAAATCTCGGACCTGTGTATCGGCCTTTTCTTCCTGCTGCTGGTGCCACTGATGTACTGGTCGCGTAAGCATAATTTACGGCTCAATACCTGGCAGCTTGCGAGTTGTGGACTGGTGGTTGGATTTCTTACCGGCATGGTGTTCTCAACCGGGCCAATGACGGTACCTATCTTTTCCGGCTACGGACTGGTGAAACAGGGGCTGATCGCCACAGAATCAGCGGCATCACTTATCGTTTTCATTACCAAGACCTCAACCTTTGGGGCCATCGGTGCCCTGCCGCTGTCAGTTATCCTGTGTGGGCTATTCGTGGGGGCATCGCAAATCAGCGGCATCTATCTGAGCAAAGGGCTGGTTGCCCGCATGCCGACCCAGCTATTTCACCTGTTGGTTGCAGTTATGATGGTAGCTGCGGGCCTCTCGATGGTGTGGGACAGTATTACTCTGTAGCGGGTGCGTCAGGGGCAAGAATATGACGACGGAAGCAGTCTGGGTGGTGGCTGTTGATCATGCCGGTTGCCTCCATCCAGGCATAAACAATCACCGGCCCGACAAAGCTAAAGCCGCGTTTCTTCAACTGTTTGGATATTTCCTCCGACAGTTCGCTGCGGGTAGGGACCGGCCCCAAATGCTGAACGGGTTTTCCTCCTACCCAAGCCCAAATCCACTGCGAGAAGTCTTCGCCCGCTGCCTGCATGCGTAAATAGGCGCGAGCATTGTTGACCACCGCCTTAATCTTCTGGCGTGAGCGAATGATATCCGGATTAGCCACTAATCGTTCGATATCTTCCTCATTGAATGTGGCAACTTTCTGCGGATCAAAACCGCAAAACGCTTTTCTGAATCCGTCGCGTCTGTTGAGAATGGTGCGCCAAGACAGTCCGGCCTGAAAACCATCGAGCATCAGCTTTTCCCACAGTGCGCGGCTGTCGTAAACCGGCACGCCCCATTCTAGGTCGTGGTAATTTTGCATCAACGTGTCGTTTTTGGTCCACGGGCAGCGTACTGGCTCTGTCATCAATTTATTCCTGTATAAAGCGCCGCGGGCGATAGACATCGAGTTCTGCCACCGGATGCCCCTGAATTTCCTGCGTAACAAGACGTGCCAACAACGGTGACAGCGTCACGCCACTGTGAGTGACTACAGTGTAATACCCTGTTATGCCCGGCGTCGGGCCAACAATGGGATAGCCGTCAGCCGGAAGTGCGCGAATACCCATACGCGCTTGATAATGCGCCGGTTTCAACTCTGCAAGTTTCGGCCAGACGGCCGCGGCTTTACTGATAATATCGGCGGCCAATTCATTAACGCGTGACTGAGGCGTAGATTCATCGATGTCATACACGCCCTCATTCGGACAAAGCAGCGTAACGCCTTCTCCGTCGGGACGGCAGTGAAACAGCGGCGTAGCCAAAACGTGGCTGACTGGCACAGTGTCAGCCGGCACGCGGATCAGAATACCGGTGGTTGGCGCAAGCGGGGTAGCCAGTGGATTAGCATAGGGCGATTTGTCTGACCAGCGACCGCTGGCATTAATCGTCCAGTCCGCCTGGTGCAGCGTACCGTCAACCGTTTTAACACCTGTGACAGTGTCACCTTGGCGTGTAATTTCAACTACTTTGCTGCCGGTAACGATTTTGGCCCCTTCTTCTGCGCTGGCCTGCAGCAGCTGTTGAATATACTGCTGGGTATCAACCCAGCCTTCTGACGCAAACCAGCCCATTGCCCCTTCATTACCGTCGAGATGCAGTGCTGGCTCACGCTGCTGCATCTGCTCGGCGCTTATCCATTCGGCGGGATACTGATATTTTTGCAACGCTTCCACATTGTCTCGCATGGCCTGTTGCTCATTAGCCGCCCGCCATTCAAGACCCCCGGTTAAATTCAGCCACGGCGCATGGCCAAAGCGTTTTGCCAGGTCGCGGTGCGCCTCTATGCCCGCCGCATTGAGACGGTGATAGCCTTCCGGCGGCTTGCCGTGGGCATTTATCCAGGCGAATGAGTTGGCACTGGTGCCTTTACCGGCTTCGCCCGCCTCCAGCAGCGTGACGGTAAACCCTGCCTGAGTCAGTTCCCAAGTCAATGATGCACCGACCATTCCTGCACCAATTACGATAATTTTCATCAGTTCTCCAGAATATTGCGGCTCTGCACCAGACTCAGTGCGGGATAAAAGCACAAAGAAAGTCTTGAATAGTTAGCTTAATCAATAAAGTAGCCAAGCGGGCGTTGAGGTGCAACATTTTTATCTTCACAGGGGCAGACCGAATAAATGTCATCTGGGTGTCATAAATCATCTTTAGGGTGACTGCACATCAATAAGTCCCAAAGAGGATAGTTCCCATGAATCAGCCTGCCTGTCTGCCGGTAGCGCTTGCCTGTGCCTGCCACTGCGGAAAGTATTCCGTTCTGGAGCACAAATGAGCCATGCCAAAGTCGACCCTGCCGCTATCCGCGTGCAGCACGTATTCCATCATTTTGCTGCCACGCCTGTTCTTAATGACGTCTGCCTTGAGGTGCCTAAAGGGACCATCATGGCGCTGCTCGGTCCTTCCGGCTGCGGTAAAAGCACCCTGCTCAAACTGCTTGCCGGGCTGCTGCATCCCGATGCCGGACAGCTATTTTTTGGCGAACAAAAGGTGGTTGATGGCCGCTTTAGCCTGCCACCCGAGAAACGCGATTTAGGCATGGTGTTTCAGGACTATGCCCTGTGGCCGCACATGACCGTGGCGCAAAACGTGGCCTTTCCGCTGCACATGCGCGGCGTGAGAGTCAGTGAACGTCAACGACGCACGCTTGAAGCGTTGGACCGCGTTGGACTGGCCGACTTTGGGCCGCGACGCCCAAGCGAGCTGTCGGGCGGGCAGCAGCAGCGCGTAGCATTGGCCCGTGCCATCGTCGCCGAGCCGCAGATTTTGTTATTCGATGAGCCTCTCTCCAACCTTGACCGCAACCTGCGCGAAAGCCTGTGTGAAGAAATGGCAGTTCTTCTGCGCCAGTTAGGCACCACGGCGGTGTATGTCACCCACGACCCGCACGAAGCCGAGGCGTTAGCCCACGGCATTGCTCGCATGGAAGGCGGTGCGATTAAACGCATCGACTGGCTCGATATTTCTCGTGTTTCTCCCTTTGTTGCATAACTTCTGGTGGATTAAAAAAATGAGCGTATTGAAAAACAAATCTCGACACTCCATTTCACTCAAAACAGGTTTACTGACGGCGATGACTCTCTCTTTTGCTCTGGCAACCGGCAGCGCACAGGCGCTGACTGTCTATACAGCAGGCCCCGGTTCTCTGGCTAAAAAGCTGGCGGCGGGTTATGAAAAACAAACTGGCGTTAAGGTCGATATTTTCCAGGCAACCACCGGTAAAGTGATGGCCAGGCTGGACGCCGAACAGGCCAACCCGCAGGCTGATGTGCTGATTTCGGCCTCGTGGGACACGGCGACCAGCCTCGAAAAACGTGATTGGCTGCTGGCTTATCAAAGTCCGAATGCAACGCACGTTCCCTCGCAGTTCAAATCAGCCTATTACGTTGCACAGGGCATATCGGCACTGGGGATAGTCTGGAATACCAAAAGCGGCACGCCGGAGCCGAAAGACTGGCAAGACTTGGCGCAACCGGCATTCAAAGACAAAGTGACCACGCCGGATCCTTCACTTTCTGGCGCGTCGCTGGACCTGCTTGAAGGGCTGCAAAACGCGCACGGTGAGCAGGCGTGGAAGCTATTTGGTGACTTGAAAGCCAACGGTGCGATTGTTGCCGGACCCAATGCGCAGGCGCTGACGCCAGTGCTACAGGGGGCCAAAGCGGCGGTATTTGGCGCAGTTGACTATGTCGCTTATAACAGCGTCGAGGCCGGTGAAGCCATCAAGGTTATCTTCCCCTCCAGCGGCACGGTGATTGCGCCACGCCCGATGATGATCCTTAAAAGCACTAAAGAGCCCGCACAGGCGAAAGCCTTTATTGACTATGTGCTCTCGCCCGAGGGGCAAAAACTGGTGGCCGACGCCTGGTTGATGCCAGCACGTGATGATGTTGATGCCAAGCGCCCTCTTTTCAAATCACTAAAAGTTTTGCCCGCCGATGCCGTGGGATCCTCAGACCGTAAGCAGGTACTGGATAAATTCGCCACCCTCTTTGCGGCCAACTAGGCCTGATCTGATTGATTTAACCGGTGGAGAAATCTGCCGGTGTCTGGAGCCTCTATGAACAAAAATACGCTGCTGCCGGTGTTTACCGGCGGCGCGCTGCTGCTATTGGTTGCCGTTCCCGTAACTTTTGTGCTGCTGCAAGCCCTATTTCCGCATCTCGATGCGGGCAGTTTTAGCTCCCCGTTTAGCGCCTTTGTTAGATTGTTTACCGATGCGCAGTTTCCCACGCTGCTCGGCGGAACCGTTAAGCTGGGGCTCGGGGTGGCGCTGTGTAGCGCGCTAATAGGTATCCCATTGGGCACGCTGCGAGGCCTGTTCGTTTTACCCTATGCCCGTGTGTGGGATGCGCTATTTCTGATCCCTTTTTTGTTTCCGCCTTATCTCGCCGCACTGTCGTGGATGTTGGCGCTTCAGTCGCGCGGCTATGTGCAGCAACTCTTGGGGATTGACCTCAACAACTTCCTGTTTTCGCTGTCGGGCATGGTGTTTGTGATGGCGCTTAACGTCTTTCCAGTGGTCTATTTTGCCGTTTCTCGCAGCATGGCGGCCAGTGGTAGCCGGCTTGCCGACGTGGCAAGGGTCCACGGTGCTAAGCCTTGGCGGGCATTTATTCGCGTTACGCTCCCACTTGCCCTGCCGTCAATGGCCTCCAGCCTATTGCTGGCTTTTACGTTGGCGATTGAGGAGTACGGCGTACCGGCTGCACTGGGCACGCGCAGCGGCATTGACGTGCTGACAACCGGAATTGAACAACGGCTGGCAGATTGGCCGATTGACATGCCCGCCGCCGCAGGGCTTTCCGTGATATTAGTGGCGATTGCCTGCTGCGCCTACTGCGTACAGCGGGCAATCATCGGTGGAAAAAACGTAGAGACAACGTCGGGCAAACCGACGGACGCCGTGCCTAAATCTCTGGGCCGCTGGCGTTATATTGTGATAGCGCTGTTTGTTATGGTGGCTACAGTGGCGGCTGTTCTGCCTCTTGCATCAATGTTGGCCACTGCTTTTACCCGCACGCTTTCCGGTGGGCTCTCGATGGGCAATTTTACTCTGCGTCATTTCGAGGCGCTGTTCGATGTTCAGGGCGACGCCTTAGGGGCTTTGGGTACCAGCCTCAGTTTGGCGCTGTTTACCGCACTGATCGTTGGTGTTGTCGGTTTGCTAGCCGCCTGGCTGGTTGTGGCCCAGAGAGTCCGCTTTGCCAGCTGCATTGATGCACTGTCACTGTTTCCGGCCGCGTTGCCGGGCATAGTGGTTGGCGTAGGGCTGATTTTGGCCTGGAACCGCAGCTTCTGGCCAATGACGCCCTACAACACCTGGGCGATTTTACTGCTGGCCTACTGCTGCTTACTGTTGCCGTATCCGGTGCGTTACGTCAGTGCGGCAATAAGGCAGATTGGCGAGAATCTTGAAGCTGCTGCAAGAGTTCACGGTGCCAGCGCGGCGCAGGGGCTGAGGCTGATTATGCTGCCGCTGGTGTGGCCCAGCCTGTTGGCAGCAATGTTGATGGTGTTTGCTGTTGCCTCACGCGAGCTGGTGACCTCGCTGCTGTTGGCCCCCGCCGGTGTACAAACCGTGTCGGTGTTTGTCTGGCGGCAGTTTGAGCAGGGATCGGTCGGCGACGGCATGGCAATGGCCAGTCTGGCGGTGCTTTTAACGCTAAGCGTCATGCTGTTTGCCGTGAGGTTGCAGAATAGGCAGTAACGTAAGATGCCGTGAAATAGCCGCTATTTAGGCGCAGAAGAGGCATTTTTGGCCGCACGATCGTCACGTCGCCACTCCTTTCTGCGCAGCTTTATACGATTGAAAGCGTGTCTTGCGAGGCGGAACCACGAAACCTGACGCGGGTCGACCAGCATGCTCAGTGCTCGGGCATAATCTAGCGTCAGGCCTGGCGTCCAAGCCATAGTCAGTGCACGCATTCTTATTTGCGATGCCACCCACAGTTCGGGCGTCAACAGAAGACGCAGCATCACCAGCGGTCCGTTGCCCATCGAACGCGCCACTGCGCCCTCTATAGCCGCATCCAGCGCGCGTGAAACGGTGCTTGAGCAGTTACGATAGGTTAAGTTATAGGTTGAGTCCTGCTGATATCGCTGCCAAAACTGATTCAGTTTTTCGGCATTATAATTTTTTATCATCACTTGCACCGTTGATGAACACCACTCTTTCGCCTCGGTTTGGTAGTCCGATAAAAATCGGCCCGCTACGTTATTTTCTGGCGTGGCGCGCAGCAGGCTGGCAAATGAACTGCTGGAACGGTCAATCTCATCTTTGGGATAGAGACTGATATAAATACCTTCTGGGGATTCAAGCGCGGAGTGGCCGGTAGAAATGACCCCGTTGATATCCACGGCGGCGATATAACGCCCCAAGATCATCTGCCCCCGAGCTGGCGCCTTCGAACTGCCGGTCGGTGTCCAGACGTGCACCGTCAACGCCTTGACCGAGGTTGATGCGTTATCACGGGTGAAAGCGTTGTCGCTGTAATTTTTAGGCGGCAGTTTTGGACCAATCAGCGGGTTTCCAGCAGTAACAAATGCTGGATTAACCGTCATTTTTCGCACGCTCAGGGCAATGCGCAAGAAGTTCAGACCGGCAAAAAACAGGAATAATCCAAGAAAATACGGCAGTGTGCCGTTGTAGTTAGTGGGATAAGGTTGGAAAAAAAACACAGCGAGAAGAATTTCAACCATGCCGCCCATCGCAGCCGCTCGCCAACGGCGATAGCGTACAACCCAGGCAGAGGTGAGTTGCAGCAGGCCGTCGGCCAGAAACAAGAATCCAAACAGCATCGACAGAATAAAGTGACCGTGGTGATGACCGGCGAGAATGAGCCCTGCGCACAGCACCACGATCACCCCTTTAACATAGCGTAGCGTCTTTTGCCCACCGACACCGGCCCAGGCAACGGTAAGGGTAAAAAAACCGTCAACCATTAACAGCCAGGCAAAAAAATCGATCGGGAAATTAATCGCGTTATCGAGTCCATCGACAAAAATGGCCATACCGCTGAGCAACCACAAAATACCCACTGCCATTAGACTACGCCAGCGGCCCCGTAAATAATCAACGCCAAGCAGCAATAGAACCAGTCGCGCCATGCTTTTCGCCTAACTATCAAAAGGTCTGTCACTAATTAAACAGGTGTTTATCTTTTAATCAACCGAAATAGGCAGAGAAGTGTTGTTCGATTGACGACGTTTATTCTGTCATGTTGTTGTCCTCTCTGTGGGTTTCGTTAAATTAACGATAAACCCATAAGAGAGGACTTAATATGATGTTAACCCGACATTAGATATTTATAAGTCCATCGCTGGCTTTTCCATTGGTGGAATAGGCGGCAATAAATTCCCCGGCGATCGCCACAGCAATCTCGGCAGGGAGTTTGCCTTTTACGTCTGGAAGCCCTATTGGACAACGCATCTTTGCCAATGCCTCTTCGCTAATTCCCTTTCCCAATAGTCGATAATCAAACCGTTTTCGCTTGGTTTCAGAACCGATCAGGCCAAAATAGTTAAAATCGTTGCGCTTGAGGATCTTCTCACTTAACGCCAGATCCAGCTGGTGGTCGTGGGTCAACACCATAAAATAGCTGTTGGCTGCCATCTGCTGCACGGTTTCTGCCGGACTTTCGTCAACAATGCAGGTAATTTGGGGATCAACGCGTTCAGGAAATTCGCAGGCCCGCGAGTCAATCCAGGTAATACGGCACGGCAGCATCGACAGAATACTTATCAGGGCGCGGCCTACGTGACCAGCGCCGTAGACCACGACCTGCGGCTGCTGCTGGCACAGCGGTTCAAACAGCACGGTGGCGACACCGCCGCAGCATTGTCCGAGACGCGCACCCAGATTAAATCGCTCCACGCGGCTCTCCTGAGCGCCGTTGTTTAACATTTCTCGGGCGATGGCCGAGGCCTGAAACTCGAGGTTTCCTCCGCCGAGGGTGAAATACTGCTCTTGGGCGGTGACCAGCATTTTGCACCCGCTGTTACGCGGCGTAGAACCCTGATGCTCAATCAGGGTCATCATCACGCAGGACTCTTTACGCTGTTGCAGTTGGCTAAGCTGGGTTATCCAATCGTCGGTGCGCATAGCGCCTCCTGCAATAGCGTGACGCCGCGCAGCACGCGTTCTGGCGTAGCCGGCGCGTCGAGCTGAGGATGAATTCGATAATCAGCCACGCTGGCGATGGCGTCCTTGATGGCAGACCACACCGAAATGCCTAACATAAACGGCGGCTCACCCACTGCCTTGGAATGAAAAACGGTGTCCTCGGGATTTTTGCGATTTTCGACCAACTTGACTCTGAGGTCCTGCGGCACGTCGGCAATCGCCGGGATTTTATAGCTCGCAGGCCCGCTGGTTTCTAATCGCCCTTTTCCGTTCCACACCAGCTCTTCCGTGGTTAACCAGCCCATACCCTGCACAAAACCCCCTTCAACCTGACCGATGTCGATAGCCGGATTCAGCGAGTCCCCGACGTCGTGCAGAATATCGGCACGCAGCAGCCGATATTCGCCGGTTAGCGTATCTATTAACACCTCGGAGCAGGCCGCGCCGTAGGAGAAATAGTAAAAAGGATGCCCAGCGGCCTTGCTGCGATCATAAAAAATCTTTGGCGTTTTATAAAAACCGGTGCTTGATAGCGGCACTTGATTAAGCCACGCCTGCTGCACCACCTGCTGGAAGCTGAAATACTGCTCTTTTACTCGTACCTGACCATTGCTAAAACTGACCTCTGCCGCGCTGGCATCGTGGAGGCGCATCAGCATCTCAATCAGTCGACCTTTGATAATTTCAGCGGCATTTTGCGCCGCTTTTCCGTTCAAGTCAGCCCCCGACGAGGCGGCCGTTGGCGAAGTATTGGGCACTTTCCCCGTGTCTGTGGCAGTTATCTGAATAGTTGACAGCGGCACCTGAAACACTTCGGCCACCACCTGAGCGACTTTAGTGTTCAGCCCTTGCCCCATTTCTGTGCCGCCGTGATTGAGCTGAATACTGCCGTCGGTGTATACCAGCACCAGCGCACCGGCCTGATTAAGGAAGCTGGCGGTAAACGAAATCCCAAATTTGACCGGCGTCAGTGCCAACCCCTTCTTGAGATACGGACTGTGCCGATTAAACGCTTTAACCGCCTCGCGACGGGCCGCATAGTCAGCACTTTCCTCAAGACTGGCGGTCATCTCGTGCAGCAAATTTTGCTCAACCGTCTGATAATAATGCGTTATATTGCGGTCTTCGGTGCCGTAGTAGTTGATTTTGCGCACCCATAACGGGTCGAGGCCGAGCTCACGGGCAATATGGTCAATAATGTGCTCGATGGCCACCATGCCCTGCGGTCCGCCAAATCCGCGGTAGGCGGTGTTTGAAGCAGTGTGTGTTTTGCAGCGATAGCCGGTAATGGTCGCATCACCCAAATAATAAGCATTGTCGGCGTGGAACATGGCGCGGTCGATAATCGAACCTGATAAATCAAGTGAATAGCCGCAGTTTCCGGCAAGATTTATTTCGATGCCGCAGATTTGGCCCTGTGCATTGTAACCGACATCATAAGTGACATAAAACGGATGACGCTTGCCCGTGATCGTCATGTCATCCTGGCGAGACAGACGCATTTTAACCGGCCTGCCGGTGAGATGTGCTGCCAGCGCCGCCAGACAGGCCGTGCCCGCTGCCTGCGTCTCTTTGCCGCCAAAACCCCCACCCATCCGGCGCATATCCACCACCACTTTGTGCATCGGCAGGTCTAACACCGACGCCACCAGTTTCTGCACTTCGGTAGGATGCTGGGTCGAGCTGTAGACCAGCATTGCTCCATCTTCGCCTGGCATTACTGAAGCTATCTGCGTTTCGAGGTAAAAGTGTTCCTGACCGCCAATTTCCAGCTCTCCCTGAAGCCGGTTTTCCGCGGCCGCCAATGCGGCGCAGGCGTCACCACGCTTGTGCTGATGCGGCTCTTCAACGAAGAATTGCTCGGCAAGCGCCTGTTTCACGCTGAGTACAGCGTCGAGTTCACGATACTCAATCACCGCCGCCGCTGCCGCCTGCCGTGCTGCTTCCTGGGTCGTTGCCGCAACGACCAGAATCACCTGGCCGTAATATTCGATGCGGTCTTTAGCCAGCAGCGGATCGCCGTGCGTCAGCGGTGCAATGTCCAACTCACCCGGTACATCGGCCGCGGTGATCACTCTCACCACGCCGGGAATGGTATAGCAAGGCTCAACGTCGATACGTAAAATCTCGGCGTGCGCCACGTCGCTGATGCGTGGAGCCAGGTGCAACTGGTTGGGGAACTCGAGCCTGTCGTCGATATATATGGCTTCGCCGCTGACGTGTTTATCGGCGCTTTCGTGTTTCATGCTTTTGCCTGCACCGCTGGACAAACCGGCGCGAAACAGTGCGGCCATCTCTTCCTGTGAAGCAACTGAGGGTAATTTAGACATATTGTGTCACCCGCATCAGCGTATCGGTTGAAGTGGTTTCAATCAGGCAGCGGCGCAGCAGATTTTTTGCCACCTGCATGCGGTACTCCTGACTGGCGCGGAAGTCACTAATCGGCTGATAGTCATGAGTCAGCGCCTGACAGGCACGCTCCACGGTGGCGGCCTGCCACGGTTGACCGATCAGCAGTTTTTCACAGTGCTCTGCCCTTTTGGCCACCGCAGCCATGCCGCCGTAGGCGATAAATGCGTGAGTCACTACACCGTGATTAACCTCAATATGAAACGCGCCGCACACTGCCGAAATGTCGTCATCCAGGCGTTTCGACACCTTATACACTTTCAGCGTGCGCGTTGAATCTGGCTCGACGCGGGGAATAACGATCTGCTCAATGAATTCGCCGGCCTGCAGTGCAGTCTGCTTATAACCCAGATAAAACTGTGCCAGCGGCAGAGTGCGCTGCTGCGAACCGCGACGCAGGCGCAAAGAGGCACCCAGCGCCAGAAGCACGGGTCCGCCATCACCAATAGGAGAAGCATTGGCAATATTACCGCCAAAGGTGCCCTGATTACGGATCTGCTGCGAGGCAAAGCGCTCTAGCAGTGCACCAAAATCAGGAAATTCTCGCTCCAGCAGCGGCATGCAATCACTTAACGTTGCTGCGCCACCGAGAATAACCTGCTCACCGTCGATGAAGGCGGTTTTCATGTCAGGAATATGGCTGAGCGCAATGAGCTGCGTCAGACGCCGGTGCCGCTGGGTGACCTCGAGCGCCAGATCGGTACCGCCGGCCACCAGTTTTGCCTCAGGATTTGCCAGATAGGCTGACGCCAGATCTTCAATGGTGGAAGGTATCAGGCTGAGGTCTTCATGATGGCGAATCGTTTGACCTGAGTCGGGGGCAATGGCCCGCAGGCGCTGCAAAGTAACGTTTTCAGCTCGGTCGAACTGATCGACAGGACGCTCCTCGCAGGCTTGGAATGCAGCATCGACAATCGGTCGATAACCGGTGCAGCGGCAAAGGTTTCCTGAAAGTGCCTGCAGAATAGGTTCACGTTTTGCCTCACGCCTGGTGGTCGAGAGATTTTTTTGCAGTGCAAATACCGACATCACAAATCCCGGCGTACAAAAGCCACACTGGGAGGCGTGATTATCCACCATTGCCTGCTGCACGCTGTGCAACTGCCCCTGATGCTTAAGGTCTTCAACGGTAATTAACTGTTTACCCTGCAGGGCTGAAATGAACGTCAGGCAGGCATTGACGGGGGTATAGCGCAGCGCATTGCCCTGCGGCTCGGCAATAACCACCGTACACGCGCCACAGTCACCCGAGGCACAGCCTTCTTTGGTTCCGCATCGGCCCACGTCGCGACGCAGATATTGCAAAACTGTGGTATCCGGCGGCAGTGCGGCTTCCTGTTGCAAACGGTCATTTAACAAAAATTGGATCATAGTCATACCCTGCTCACGTTGTTGCTGCCAAAAATTGCCTTCAAACAAACCAATCGATTTGTACAATTGGTCAAATTAATGTTTTAAATGAAGCAATATTGATGCCAACAATGTTTGAATGGTAATTCATATAAATCGTAGTTATTAACGCCGATTAGAGTGCGCAGCCGCGCAGTATCAGCGTCGTGACTTCACTAATAATGTGCTCGCGGTTCTCTTCGCTGCTGCTGATATCGCGATACATATGGTTAACCTGAACCGCAAAGTCGGCATAGTACTGGGTCACTGCCCAGATGTTCATAATAAACAATCGCGCGTCGAGTGGTCGGATCTTCTCTTGCTCAATCCACTGATTAATCAGGTTTTCTTTATTGATGATATGGGCAATCGCGCTGGGCCAATACTTGTGCAAATAGTGCCCGCCGCCGAGTACCTCACTGGTAAAAATGCGCGAAAGCTCGGGCTGACGAAACGAGAAATCCATCTTGTTGCGGATATAGCGGCTAAGTACCGCCTCAGGCTCCACCAGACTGTCATCAAACTGAATGATCTCGGCCCAGACGCTCAACACCTTCTGCAGCAGCTCCTCATAAAGCTCCTCTTTACCGGTAATATAGTAGTGAAGCTGGGTTTTTTTCATTCCAGCCCGCTGCGCAATCGCTTGCGTAGTGGCGCCTAAAAAGCCTTTCTCGCTGAATTCAGCGATTGCCGCGGCGTGAATGCTTTCCATCGTGCGTTCACGGGCAACTCTGACTCGACTGGTACTGATTTCACTGTTCATATTTGGTGCACTCTGCCTCTTTATGGCGCGAATTTTTGGCTCATCGGCACGGGTTGACTATCAGGAGTGCCAACTTCGGCAACCCCTGATATTTATACAGTATTTTATTTTGCTCGCTGATAGACCACTTTGCCGTCAACCAGCGTTCGATAGATATTGCGATCATCACCCAGCGTCATGAGCACGAACAGCCTTTCGGCCAGCGTTTTACTGTTGCCGCTGCGCAACTGCTGTAACGCCGTCGCGCTGGGGTCAAGCACTACCATGTCAGCCTCTTTACCGACATCAAAGTTGCCAATTTTATCATCAAGATGCAGTGCCCGTGCGCCGCCCAGCGTGGCGTGGTAAAACGCTTCAAACGCTGACAGTCGATACTTCTGCAACTGGCCAACTTTGTATGCCTCGCTCAGGGTTTGCAGCATATTAAACGTGGTACCGGCCCCTACATCGGTACCGATGCCAAGACGCACTCTCTTTTGCCACGACGTCTGAAGGTTAAACAGGCCGCTACCGAGGAACAGGTTTGAGGTTGGACAAAAAGCAATGCTCGAGTCGGTATCGCTGAGGCAATCCCACTCCTCTTCATGTAAATGCAGGCAGTGGGCAAAAATACAGCGCGAACCGGTAAGGTTATAGTGATGATAAACATCGAGATAACGCTGATGTTCCGGGTAGAGAGATTTGACCCAAGAAATTTCGTCGGCATTTTCACTGAGATGCGTTTGCAGATAGATATCGGGATAATCTGCCTTGATAGCGCGCACTTTTTCGAGCAACTGTGGCGAAGAGGTCGGCACAAAGCGCGGCGTTAGCGCGTAGCTCAGCCGTTTATGATTGTGCCAGCGCTCAATCAGCGTACGGGTGTCGCGCTCGCTCTGCGCCGGGGTTTCTAGCACGGATTCTGGCGCATTTTTGTCCATCATCACTTTACCGGCAATCAAGCGCATATTCAGCGCTGCCGCCGCGGTGAACAGCGCGTCGACCGACTGCGGATGCACCGTACCAAACACCAGTGCGGTGGTCGTGCCGTTGTTAAGCAACTGTTCGATGAAGAAAGCCGACATTCGTCTCGCGTAGTCTATATCGTGATACTGTGCTTCAGTCGGGAAGGTGTAATTGCTCAACCATTCCAGCAGTTGCTCACCGTAGGCACCGATCATTTCGGTTTGTGGATAATGAATATGGGTATCAACAAAACCGGGTATTATCAACTTGTCTCGATAGTCGTCCAAAGGGACGGCGGAGAGGTTTTGTGCCAGGCGTCGTTCGCCCTCTTCACGACTGCCAAGCCAGACGATTTTGCCACTATTAAGAAACATCATCCCGTCTTCAATATAACGGGCTTGGCTCTCTAGCTCTGAGGGTACCCCGACTATTTGGCTGAAATCAAAGAAGTTTCCACGAATGGCGCGGGTAATAGTCTGGCTCATAGGTTTACCTGTCTAATTGCAATACTCTTGATCTGGCATGCAGTTTCAAAGAAATTGGTTTTGTTATAGTCCTCTCTTTTTAAGCAAAGGCTATGCCATTAGTTTGACCAATTGGTCAGCCCATAAGATGCTTGTTATAACTTATTGAATATAAAAATTTTATTACACTTAAATTTCACTGCACGAGAGCAGACAACTGCTAAAATAATGCTTACAGCGTTACACATTTCTTAAATTGAATATGTAGAGTGCAGAATTGCACCAGCAACGGGCAATGTTGCTTTAATTAAGTCAGGGACGTCTTAACCTCGAGAAAGTTATGACAGTACATAAAAAACAGTCTTTGGCTATCGTCACGCTTACGGCGATTGGCGTAGTTTATGGTGACATTGGCACCAGCCCGCTCTATACCCTACGCGAGTGTTTATCCGGTGAGTGGGGAATTGGCATCAGTCAGGCGTCAGTTTTCGGCTTTCTTTCCCTTATTTTCTGGCTGCTGACCAGCGTGGTATCCATCAAGTATTTGCTGTTCGTTCTCAGGGCCGACGACGCCGGTGAAGGCGGTATTTTAACCTTGATGTCACTGGCCGGGCGAAATATAGACACGCGCTATATGCCGATGGTGGTAATTATGGGGCTGATTGGTGGCAGCTTCTTTTACGGTGACGGTGTGATTACGCCCGCTATTTCGGTTATGTCGGCGATTGAGGGGATGGAAATTATTGCACCCAACCTCTCAACCTATGTTGTGCCACTGTCAGTAGTGATTTTAACCGGGCTGTTTGTGATTCAAAAACACGGTACCGGAAGCATTGGTAAACTTTTTGCCCCCGTGATGCTGCTGTGGTTTCTTACTCTGGCGGTGATGGGCGTACGCGGCATTGCGCAGTATCCCGAAATACTCAAAGCGCTCAATCCCTATTGGGCGTTCAACTTTTTTGTACAGTATAAGCTGATTTCATTTTTTGCCCTCGGCGCTGCGGTACTTTCCGTGACCGGTGCCGAAGCGCTCTATGCTGATATGGGGCACTTTACGCGCCCTTCAATTCGTATCGCCTGGTTTAGCATTGTGCTGCCCTCGCTGGTGCTCAACTATTTTGGTCAGGGTGCCCTGCTGTTGCAGCATCCCGAAGCCATCAAGAATCCTTTTTTCCTGCTCGCCCCCGATTGGGCATTAATTCCGCTGCTAATTCTTTCGGCCTTTGCCACCGTTATTGCCTCGCAGGCGGTGATTTCAGGCGTTTTCTCTCTTACGCGACATGCAGTGCGGCTGGGTTACTTACCGCCGATGCGCATCATTTACACCTCCGATAAAGAGTCCGGTCAGATTTATATTCCCGCCATCAACTGGATGCTGTATCTGGCAGTGCTGATCGTCATCGCCAGTTTCAAAAGTTCGAGCAACCTCGCTGCCGCCTACGGCATCGTGGTGACCGGCACCATGGCGCTAACCTCTGTGCTGTTTTGCTTCGTCGCGGTTTATAACTGGCATTGGAATCGTTGGGCGGTAGGGTTACTGTTGGCACTGTTGCTTGCAGTTGATATTCCGTTATTTTCAGCCAATTTGATCAAGGTATTTGCCGGCGGTTGGCTGCCAATTTGTATCGGTATCGCCTTCCTGGTGGTGATGACTACCTGGCGCACCGAGCGTTTTAACGTGTTGCGCAAGATGGCGGAACACGGCAATTCGCTGAGCGCGATGATAACCTCGCTTGAGAAAAATCCTCCGATTCGCGTGCCGGGCACTGCCGTTTACCTGTCTCGCGTGGTCAACGTCATTCCCACCGCGCTGTTGCATAATATGAAGCATAACAAGATATTGCATGAACGAGTGGTGCTGCTCACCATTCGCACCGAAGAAGTCCCTTACGTGGCCAACGTGCGGCGAGTCGAAATTGAACAGCTTTCTCCGACCTTCTGGCGGGTAGTCGCAAGCTATGGCTGGCGAGAGAAACCGAATATGGAAGGGATACTTCAGCGCTGCGCCGTTGATGGACTTAACTGTTTGATGATGCAAACTTCGTTCTTTATGTCGCATGAGGCGTTGATTTTAGGCAAAAGGCCCTGGCACCATCGGGTGCGCGGTATGCTTTTTCTGACACTGGCGCGAAATGCGCTGCGTTCACCCGATCTGTTTGAGGTGCCACCCAATCGGGTGATTGAACTGGGAACGCAGATGGACATTTAAGGGGGGCGAGGGACAAGGGTTATTTCGAGGATTAAAAGAGTCAAAAGGATCTCAGTCAGATCCTTTTGACGAGTAAATACACCTTTATTTCATCGACAGTAACTTTTCATAATCGGGGTAGATATGGGGAATTTCTGCGCGACTGCCATCCGGATAGGGGGAGTAAACGAAAGCGATCTTCTCGATGTAAACCACGGCGTGGGTGGTATTTACTCTCAAACAGTCAACTTAGCCCCTATTTCAACAACACTTCATACTGCGGATTAAACTCGTCAAAAATGGGCAACGCGGCTGCACCTAGCGCCGGGGTATCAATCCCTGTCATGCCCATGCGCAGACGCATTCCATAGGGATAGCGGCTACGCACCGAGCTGTAAAGCGGCGTCAGTTTTTTCATCAAACGCTCAACCAGCTCTTGCGGCATCATACCGCCGATAATCACACACTCAGCGTCAAACACACATTCCATAATGTTAATTGCCTGGCAGGTCGGCTCAATTACCGTGTCTAGCCATTGATCAAACAGCCCTGGGTCTACCGCCAGCAAATCTTCCGGCATGGCAGAAATGGGGTCGAGGCCGCAGCCTTCATATGCCGCCTGCAGTGACAGGTAACGTTCCAGACAGCCGTTATTGCCGCAGTAGCAGGCGCGCCCGCCCGGTTGCACCACCATATGTCCAATCTCGCCCGCATTGTGTGCATGGCCGGTATAAATTCTGCCGTCGGTAAAAATCCCTGCCCCGAGTCCGGTGCCGATATACAGGTAGACAAACGAGTTGAGCTGTTTGGCCACGCCGTGAAAACGTTCGCCAATGGCCGCTACCGTCGCGTCATTTTCAAGCGTTACCGGCCAACCGGTCGCCGCACTCAGTCTGCTCTCAACGTCAATATTATCCCAGCCGTGCAACGTGGTGGGCCCGAGAGAGGAAAGCCCTTCCACTCCAAACGGACCGGGCATCACAATGCCGATGCCCAGCATCTTCCGCCAGTCAATTTTATTATTCTCGCCGCCTAATTCTTGGCGCATTTCTTGCAGTATTTGCTCGATGCATTGCAACGTTGGTTCCGGCTGCGGTTTTTGCACCAGAACAAGGCGGCGAAAGCGCACTTTACCCTTTAGGTCGACCAACACCACGACCAGCGATTGATGGTCGAGGTGAATACCAATCGAGTAGGCGCTGTCGGGATTGAGGGTCAGTGGCGTTGCAGGTTGCCCTCGGCCACCGCCGCGACGGGGCAAATGAGAAGACAGAATACCTGCCTGCTCAAGCTCGTTAGCGATGTTGGATACGGTTTGCGGCGTTAAAGAAGTGAGACGTGCGATTTCTGCCCGCGTGAGTTCACCATTAAGCCGTATGGCTTCAATGACGACGCGACGATTGTGCGCACGAGCATGTTCAAGATTAGTTCCAGAAGTTGTCATAACTGCCTATGCACCAAGGGAAAGCTTGCAAACAGTATGCTGCCAGCGATTAAAGCAATCAAATTGATTTTATTAATGCAGCAGGCATCACAGCGCCGAGTGTTAAAAGTATGTTACTTATTAGTGAAAGGTAGTACAGCACGAGATTTATGGCGCACGGATGCTCAAGGTGATAGTGGGTCCATTTTTTTGCCCCCTATTAAAGCAATCAAATTGATTTAATGAATTAACACCTACCCAGCACTAACCGGAGAGAGATGATGATCAAGAGATTACGCCCTGCCACGACACTGTGCGTGCTTTCTGCCCTCGCCTTTGGCTACTCGGCAAACGCACTGGCAGAAACCACCCTCAGCGCCCTTTTCATGACCCAGGCTGCCTACAGTGAAAGCGATATTCGCGCGATGACCGCCGACTTCACCAAGGCGCATCCTGATATCAAAGTAAACCTCGAGTTTGTGCCCTACGAGGCGCTGCACGACAAAATTGTCGCCGCACGCGGTGCCGGTGATAAAGGTTATGACGTCGTGCTTTTCGATGCCATCTGGCCTGCGGAGTTCACCAAGTTTGGTTTGCTTCAAGACGTCTCTTCCCGCATCAGCAAAGACGAAGCAGGCAAAATCTTTGACGGCGCTATCTCAACCGTGACCTATAAAGACAAACGCTGGGGCATGCCGTGGATCCTCGACACCAAATACCTCTATTACAACAAAGCCATGCTGGCCAAAGCCGGTATCACTGCCCCACCTAAAACCTGGCAGGAAGTTGAGCAGCAGTCGGAAATTCTCAAGCAAAAGAATATCGTGAAGTATCCGCTGGTTTGGAGTTGGTCACAGTCTGAAGCACTGATTTGCGATTACACCACGCTGGTTTCGGCGTTCAAAGGCGATTTCTATCAGGGCGGCAAGCTTAACTTCACTAATTCTGGCGCGATGAAAGCCGTGGATTATATGAAAGAGACGCTGGATAAAGGCCTGACCAACCCTAACTCACGCGAATATCTTGAAGAGGACGTGCGCAAGTCGTTCTCTAACGGCGACGCGGCGTTTGCCCTGAACTGGACCTATATGTACAACATGGCTAACGATCCTAAACAGAGCAAAGTTGCCGGTGACGTGGGCGTGGTGCCTGCGCCGGGCGCAACCGCTGGCGGTGCATCAGGCGTTAACGGCTCGATGGGCCTCGGCATTGCCAAAGCCAGCGCCCACGCTAATGAAGCCTGGGAATACATCACATATATGACGTCCCAACAGGTGCAGGATAAATACGCCAAGCTGAGCCTGCCAATCTGGAAGTCCTCGTATGATGACCCGGCGGTGCAGAAAGATCAGGAGCCTCTGATTGCGGCGGCCAAAACCTCATTAAACGTGATGCTGTCACGTCCGGTCACCCCTTCCTACTCTCAGCTTTCGACCATCCTGCAACAAAACCTGCAAAGCGTTTTGCAGGGCAAAGCGTCGGCTACCGATGCGATGGCCGCTGCGACCCAAAGTGCAGACCGTTTACGTTAAGGAATGACAATGCTCAGTTTGCCACAACGTGAGCGTCGTCAGGCATGGGTGCTGTTAGCACCCATGCTGGTGATGATGTTTTTGCTAACTGCTTGGCCGCTGGTCCGCACCCTTTGGCTCAGCTTCACCGATGCAGGACTGATCGGTGACGGAACGTCACCCGCCTGGGTAGGGTCAGACAATTTTATTTATGCCCTGACGGATCCTGATTTTCGGGCGGCCCTTTGGCGCACGCTCTATTTCACCTTCGTGTCGGTGATTTTTGAAGGAATTATCGGGGTTCTGGTTGCGCTACTGCTGAATCAGAAATTTTGGGGACGCAGTGCGCTGCGCGTGCTGGTTATTTTGCCGTGGGCGCTGCCGACCATCGTCAATGCCACCATGTGGCGGCTTAATTTCAACCCTGACTATGGCAGCATTAATGCCTTGCTGACTCAATTGGGCATTATTGACCATTATCGCAGCTGGCTCGGCTCACCTGACTCGGCGATCAATGCTGTCATGCTTGCAGATATCTGGAAAAACTATCCGCTGGTCACGCTGTTAACGCTGGCGGCATTACAGACCATTCCGGAGGATTTGTTTGAAGCAGCTCGCCTCGACGGCGCCTCTGCTTGGCGTCGTTTTCGAGCGATCACCCTGCCTGCTATTGCGGCACCGCTGGCGGTGGCACTGATTCTGCGCACCATCGACGCGTTTAAAGTCTTCGACATTATTTATGTCATGACCCGCGGCGGCCCGTTGGACAGTACCAAAACGGTCAGCTTTTTCGTCTATCAGGAGTCTTTCAGCTATTTGCGAGCAGGCAGCGGTGCAGCCTACGCAGTGCTAATGACCCTTATCTGCGCACTGTTGATTGCCGTTTATATGCTGATGCTGCTTCGCCAGCGCAAACAGGGAGCCAGTGAATGAAAAAACAAATCCGGACGGTGTTGCTCTATCTGGCCGCCCTGTTCCTTGCTGTCACCATTTTGGCGCCGATGCTGTGGCTGTTTTTGATGAGTGTCAGTTCAAGCACTGACTTGGCGCGTATACCTCTCAGGTGGATCCCGCCGCATCTCGACTTTAGTCGTTATGCCAGTTTGCTCACGCTGCAGGCCGGTCAGCCCGGTGCGCTTTTCCTGCACGCGTTGGCCAACAGTCTGCTGGTTGCCTGTGGTGCTACGGTGATTTCGTTACTGCTGGCGATACCGGCGGCGTTTAGCTTTTCCCGTTATCCCGGCCGTGACGGCTGGCTTTACGGCAGTCTGGCCATTTATATGGTGCCGCCGGTGGCCTTTGTGCTGCCGCTGTACTTTATTCTCGAACAAATCAGCCTGCTCAACACTCACCTAGGGCTGATTTTGGTCTATTGCTCAATGATCCTGCCGTTTCTGACTTGGATGCTTAAAAACCAGTTCGATTCACTGCCGCTGGATATTGAACAGGCTGCGCGTTTAGACGGGCTGCGCTTTTGGCAGGTTTTATTGCGTATTACCCTGCCGCTGGCAAAACCCGCGCTCGGGGCTTCGGCGATGTTTGGCTGGCTGCTGGCGTGGGATGAATTCTTCTATGCGCTGCTATTTACCAACAACATTGATGCCCAGACGCTGCCAGTTACCATCGCTGGCTTTACCGCCGGACGCGCAACGGACGACGGCCTGATTGCCGCAGTCGGTATTCTGGCCGCCGTTCCTCCGCTATTTATTGCCCTGTGGCTGCAAAAAACCTTGGTCAGCGGTTTAACCAGCGGCGGCAGTAAAGGCTAAGTTTACCCGCACAGATAACAGAGAGTCGTATGAAAAAACCTGAAACCCAGGCCCAGCTGTATGTGGTGGGTAACCTGAATGTTGATTTAATCATGAGCACGCTCGACCAATGGCCGCAAAAAGGCACAGAAGCCATGCTTGAAAGCAGTTCTCTGCGCCCTGGTGGCTCGGCGGGAAACTGTGCGTTGGCGCTGGCGGCGCTGGATACGCCCCACCGTTTGGTTGCTAATCAGGGCAATGACCAGTTTACGCCCTGGCTGGCGGAGATGTTTTCAACCAGTGCGGCGCAGTGGCCGCAGTACGCCTGTGAAACCTCACTGACCTTTGGCGTGACACACCCCGATCATGAGCGGACCTTCTTTAGTAATCAAGGGCATATAGTTCGCCTGAGTATGGAAGATGTGCTGCAACAGCTGCCGCAGGTAGCCCGCCCTGGCGATTGGGTACTGCTGTGTGGCACTTTTTTGTGTACCGCACTGTTTACACAGTATCCGGCACTGCTGGCTGAGCTTAAAAATCGCGGTTATCAGGTCGCGGTCGATACTGGCTGGCCGCCACAGGACTGGAGTGACGCCCTCCGCGAGCAGATTTCCCCGTGGCTACCCTACTGCGACGCCTTGCTGCTCAATGAAGTAGAAAGCTTGGGGCTCAGCGGCTGTGACAGCCTGCCTGCCGCCGCTGAAAAATTGCTGTCGGAGATGGCAGCCAATGCGAACTGTATCATTAAATGCGGCCCCGACGGCGCACACTGCTGGTCGGATGAGACGCACCTTTATGTCACGGCTGAAGCCATTGAGGTGGTGGATACCATTGGTGCGGGCGACAGCTTTAACGCCGGTTACCTTTCGGCGCTGGTTTACGGATTAGACACCGCAACGGCGCTGCACTGGGGTATTCGCGTTGCCAGTGCAGCTATTAGCAGCTCACCACGTCAATATCCTGACTGGCAAACACTTTTCGCTCAATCCTCATCGGCCACCTCACGGGAGGTACACTAAATGGCAAGCGTTGAACTGGTTAAAGTCGCTAAAAACTATGGCAGGCAGCAGGTGCTTAAACCGCTCGACCTGACGATTAATGACGGCAGTTTTACCGTACTGGTTGGACCCTCTGGATGCGGTAAATCGACCCTGCTTCGCCTGTTGGCCGGCTTAGAGTCAGTGTCTGACGGCGATATTTTGCTTGATAGCAAACAGATTAATAATCTCGACCCCGCGGACCGTGACATCGCCATGGTGTTCCAAAGTTATGCGCTGTATCCGCACCTGACAGTGGCCGAGAATATGGCGTTTCATATGCAGGTAAAGCGCGTGCCTAAGGCCGAGCAGCAAACCAAAGTGTTGCAGGCCGCCAAGGTTTTAGGGATTGACCACTTGCTCAAACGGCTGCCTAAAGATCTCTCGGGTGGTCAGCGTCAGCGCGTGGCAATGGGACGTGCGCTGGTGCGCAGCCCGAAGGTTTTTCTGTTTGACGAACCGTTATCCAATCTGGATGCACAGCTGAGAATGGAGCTGCGCGCTGAAATCAAATCGGTGCATCAGCAGTTTCGTACCACCACGGTCTATGTCACCCACGATCAGATTGAGGCCATGACGCTGGCCGACTGCATCGTGGTAATGAAAGACGGATTTATTGTGCAGCAGGGAGAACCGCTGGAGATTTACGACCGCCCGGTGAATACCTTTGTTGCGCGTTTTATTGGCTCTCCGCCAATGAATCTGTTTAACGGCGCGTTCAGCGAGAAGAATGGACTCCAGGGCGTGCAGTGCGAAAATCTATGGTTCCCGCTGCCGGATAAATGGCGAGAAAGTGCGCAGCAATCAGCGGGTAAACCCGTTACGCTGGGTCTGCGTCCGCACGATATCCACTTGGTCGAGCACAGTACTCAGCCCACGGCGACTTTGCGGCTACTGGAGGTGACTGGCGAAAGCAGCTTGATGCATATCGACTGGAGCGGGTTCCCCGTTCACGTTCAGTGTGCAGGTCGTGCGCGCGTAACTGTTGATGCCCCACTGAGCCTTGAGGCCCGCAGTGAAGGTATTCATCTGTTTGACGCCGAAACTGGGAGCCGTTTACAAGAAAGTTAACACTCGGCCGCTGGACCTATCACACGATATGTCACAGTCCAGCGGTTGATCCCTTCCTCTGATGCGCTATGCTCAATTCTTGATTTTTCGCCTTTCTTTTTTCACTATTAAGCAAAAGCTAAGCACTATTACAGCTATTATTCAGGGACTTATTCATGTTCAGGTCAGAGGCTTTCCTTTATATTCAGGCGCTATGCCAATGAAACAACTTTCACTTCCTGGCGGCTATGGTTTACCCCTGCTCGTTGCAGGCGCCATTTTTATGGAAAACCTCGATGCCACGGTTATCGTCACCGCACTGCCCAAGATGGCAGAAGCATTTGGCGTGCATGCGATCGACTTAAATATCGGTGTTTCAGCCTATATATTAACCTTGACGGTGTTTATTCCCGCCAGCGGCTGGATCGCCAATCGCTTTGGGACGCGGACCATTTTCTCACTGGCGATTATCTTATTTACTCTCTCTTCCGTGCTGTGTGCCATGAGCACCAGCCTGCCCACTTTCACCGCAGCCCGTATGCTGCAAGGATTTTCTGGTGCATTGATGGTGCCGGTCGGCAAGCTGGTGGTACTGCGAAATACCGCCAAGGGTGATTTGATCAAGGCGATTGCCACCATTACCTGGCCAGGTCTGGTTGCCCCGATCCTCGGGCCGCCGCTGGGCGGATTTATCACCACTTACGCCTCGTGGCACTGGATTTTTATTCTCAACGTGCCGCTCGGTATTATTGCCCTTTTGCTAAGCATAAAACTTATCCCTAACGAAAAGGGAGAAAAAGGCGTGCCTTTCGACGTGGCGGGTTTCATTCTTACTGGCGTTGCCTGTCTGGGGTTAATGTTTGGACTGGATCTGTTTAACAAATCCGGTGCCAGCTACTGGCTGCCCTCGTTTTGCGTTATTGGTAGCCTGGCGGTTGGAATATTTGCGGTTAAACACTCATTAAATTCGGCGCATCCACTGCTGCCAATGGTGGCGATGAAAATAAAAAGTTACGGCGTAACAATAATTGGTGGTTCATTGTTCCGCATTGCGATTAGTTCATTGCCCTTCTTACTGCCGTTATTGTTCCAGCTCGGCTACGGTATGACTGCTTTTAATGCCGGCTTGCTGGTGCTGTCGGTGTTTGCCGGTAATTTGGCTATGAAGCCTTTTACCTCAGCCATTCTGTTCCGTTTTCCGTTTAGAAGTATTTTAGTGGTCAATGGATTTCTGAATGCACTGACTATTTTCGCCTGTGCGTTTCTGACGCCTTCGGTGCCAACGAGTTTGACCTTCGTCTTGCTGTTTGTTAGCGGCATGACGCGCTCGATGCAGTTTACGGCCATCAATACGCTGGCCTTTTCACAGGTACCCAGTGCACAAATGGGCGGCGCCAATACGCTGTTTAATACCGCTCAGCAGCTCTCTTCGGGTCTGGGGATCGCCATTGGCGCACTGGCGCTGCGCATTGCCGAGCACGTTGAACCGGCGGCAAACAGTGGCACTTCGCTGGGCAGCTTTCATCTGGCGTTTATTATCGTGGGATGTTTCGCCCTGCTGGGCATGTTTGACAGTCTGACGCTCAGGGCTACGGACGGCGATGAAATACGCCAAAAGAAAAAAGTCGCTTCGTAATATCGCCAAGGATGAAGCAGGGATAGCCGCCCTCATTCATCCTGTGTTATTAATAATCACAAGCTTGTGTCGTTATCTTTGCCCTGTGCGCAGGGCTTATTATTTTAAGGAAATCAGAGATGATCGTTTTTGTAACCGGCGCAACAGCCGGATTTGGTGCCGCTATCGCACGTAAATTTGTTAATGCTGGACATCAGGTGATCGCCACGGGCCGTCGTAAAGAACGTTTAGCGGATTTAAAAGCCGAGCTTGGCGATGCGCTGTATGTGACGCAACTGGACGTTACCGATCGCACCTCTATTGAACAGGCTATCGCCTCATTACCTGCCGAATGGCAAAAAATTGATGTGTTGGTCAACAACGCCGGTTTGGCTCTGGGTCTGGAAACCGCCGACAAAGCGTCGCTGGATGATTGGGAAACTATGATCGACACCAATACCAAAGGTCTCGTCTATGTTACTCGCGCCGTATTGCCGGGAATGGTTGAACGAAACGTGGGTCATGTGATCAATATAGGATCGACTGCCGGTAACTGGCCTTACTCTGGCGGTAACGTTTATGGAGCGACTAAGGCATTTGTGCGTCAATTTAGCCTTAACCTGCGTACCGACCTGTTTGGCACTAAAGTACGCGTCACTAATATTGAACCGGGCCTGTGCGGCGGCACCGAGTTCTCGAACGTGCGTTTTAAAGGGGACAATACCAAGGTCGGTCAGACTTATGACAAAACCAACCCGTTGACCGCAGAAGACGTGGCTGAATCCGTGTTCTGGACCTCTACGCTACCTGCACACGTTAACATCAACTCAATCGAGATGATGCCAGTCAGCCAATCATTAGCCGGGCTGCGCGTTCACCGCGACGAGTAATGTCGCTTTGAGCGGCACTCTCGGTATAGGGCATCCTAATTGGGTGCCCTTTTTTAAATCAATGGATCAGTAGGATTTCCAACCAGAAATAATGATCAGCATACCGGCCAAGGCCACGATCGCCCCCACCCAATCCGTGGTAGCCAGTTTAGCCCCGTCAACATAGCGTAACCACAGCAGCGCGGTCATCACGTAAACGCCACCATAGGCGGCATAAACACGCCCGCTGGCAGCAGGATGCAGTGTCAGCAACCAGACAAAAAGCGCCAGACTTGCCGCCGCAGGCAGCAATAGCAATATGTTTCCCCCCCTGCGTAACCAGAGATAAGGCAGATAGCAGCCAATAATTTCGGCCAGTGCGGTGACAAAAAACAGCAGCGTCGTTTTAAACATTAGGGTAAGACTAACTCCATTAGTTCAATCGTATATAAACCGTCTTCCCGACTTTAGGTGACGTATGCAGTCAGGGTGGTATAATTTCAGTAATCGCGCTAGCGATGTGTAAACCTATAAGGATGAGCAAATGAATACAACAGTTATGTCTCGATTGCTGCGCCGCATGTTGCCTGTCGCTCTGCTGGTGCTTTCAGGTACCTGGCAAGTTGCTGCCCATGCCGAAACCAACTGTGCAGGCGGTACCTGTGTGTTTGGCGGTAACGGCAATAATGCGATGAGCAATGAAGAAGCGCGCCAAAGCAAAGAGCAATGGAACGCCACTCGTACACTGCGCGATCAGAAGATTAATCGTCAGGAAAAAGACAACGCCAAGTATGATCGTTCCGTTGACCTGCGCGATAGATGCAATGCCAGCCAGAATGTGAATGCTTATTGGGAACCTACCACCCAGCGCTGCCTTGACCGCCGCACCGGCACACAGCTAATGGCGCCTTAATTTATTATTAGCTAATTTACGTTGTTGTTAATTGCCGTAGTCAATAGATTGCAGTTCACTGCTAAACTTTGCATACAATCTTTTTAAAAGGACGTCATTATGAAAAAGACTTTGTTGATTGGACTAACTTTGTTAACCCTGTCTCCACTGGCTGCCATGGCCTCATGTGACAGCGTTAAAGCTGATATCACCAAGAAAATTGTGGCAAATGGGTTGCCGGAGTCTGGTTTTAAACTAGACATCGTCGCTAATGACCAGGCCGATAAGGCCAGTGGTCAAGTGGTCGGCCACTGTGATAACGACACGCAAAAAATCGTCTATAGCAAAACGTCTGACGGCTCTGATGACACCACTTCAAGCCCGAAAACCGGCACCAGTCAGGACGCAACAGCACAATAATTATCTTTAAAATGTAATGCAGGGCCTAAGCTGTACAGCTTAGGCCCTTTTTTTATGTAATATCGCAGATTTGGTTGGTCTAGCGCTTAACGCCTGCCATCGCTTGCTGGTGGGCACCCGTCACGTAAATCAAACACCGCCGTTTTCTGGTAAATAAACAAACGATAATCACAGCTCTGGGCCAGATAACGTTCAGGCTTAAAAGCTTTCATCTCAGGCGTGGTATTGCTGAACGCCATTCTGATATTTTGCCCCCAAAACAGCGGGTAATAGCCCCACGAGTAAGATTCGACCAGCATGGGCAACTGAATAATACCAATCAACGGAAAAGCACGCAGGCTCGGCTGGACGTCTGGCGATGGGCCAAGTTGACCGATAAAAGCGAGACTGGTGGCTTCATCCTGCGATATATGAGACAGGTCGGCTTTAATCTGTTGAATGACATTTATCGTATAGTTCTGGGTGTTTACTGCCGTATTAAAGCAGGAGATCATCATCACCATGAAATAGAGTAGCGGCACGCAGTATAAGCCTGCCGTAAGATGGCTTACCGAGGGGAATGCCTTAATGCTTACGTAGAAGCAGAACAAAAACAGGCAGCTGGAGGCAATAATGACGCGTGGAACAAATACCGGACTCGCCAAAATGGTTGAAAGCCCTGAAACGGTGGCGATAACAACGACCGGTGCGGCTAAAAGCAACAAACCGCTGGCCACTCTAAATCTCGCAGTGATGATCGGTCGACGCAGAGTTGTTAAAAATAGTCTTAGCAATCCCACGAATAAGGTGGCCAATGGAAGAACAATCAGCAAGACTCTGAGTCCTGGAAAAGCACTCATATACAGGTCAAAGAATTGAACTATATTTCGCGAAAGAATAGGCAGCATGTCTGGGCCTAATGCCACTATTTTACTGTGTTGCAGACTGTATTCATCAGTGGGCAGCAGGTTAACGATAACAAATTTATAAACCAGTACCGCCGCAACACAGGCAAAAAACTTGTCACTCAAGAATTTGAGCGAATTTTGTTGTCGGCTCCACAGGCTCACCGTCATTATAACTACGCAGCCGATATAAATATTTAACCCTGTCTGATAGGTCATCATCGTTATTAGCAGCAGCGCCGTAGTCAGCAGTAGGTGTTTTATTCTAGAAAGACTCAACGACAGACTGGCAATCATCGCTAAGGCGACTGCAAGCAGCATCGTCATCGAATCGTAGGAGAAGAGCATCGACTGCGCAAGGAACGGATTGAGAGTCATAAACTGTGCTGGCACCAAGGGCCAGTACCCCTTGAGGGGCAACTCCAGTTTTTCGACATAAATGACGCTGGCCACCGCCAGAGACCCCAGTCCCAGCAGCAGCGGCAGCGGGGAAACGTCATTTATGATTGAGCTGAATCTGAGTAACTCATTTAATAGCCAAGTTATGGGTCTGCCGTTACTGAGCCAATAACTTCCACTGCCCCCCATGATGCGATAATAATCATCTTGGTAGTAAACTTTGTGGGTCAATAAAGGCAAGGTGACCAGTATCCCCACCAAAAAGGTTAACAATATTTTTCTATTACGGCTTACCAACTTAATAATAGGCTGGCTGGTGTGCATTTTTTTCTTCCTGATAATGCTTTTGATAAAAGGCCGAGGTAACCAGTGAAATTACTTTTTGCTTTGCACCGGCCGCTGGCCTGCTGGAATAAGCAGTGCTGCAGCCAGTGCGAATATCGATATTGCCGCCGCAAGAATAAATACCCAATGCAGAGACGCTGAGACCTGCTCAATAATATGGCCTAATTGACCGGTGGATAGTTGCTGCCTCAGCGGTTTATCCATCAACGTTTGTACTGGATCACTGAGCGTGGGTAAGCGGTGCTGCAAATTAAGATTCAGCGTTGCTCCTAGTATCGCCGTGCCCAGCGCAGAGCCAAGCATACGGGTGAACAGCGTAGATGCGGTTGCGATACCGCGCACCGAAGCTTCTACCGAGTTCTGCACAGAGACTAAAAACGTAGTGTTGCACAACCCCATTCCGGCTCCAATCATAAATGAAGCGCATCTCGCCCACGCCAATCCTGAGTCTGCTGTTAACATCAATAGCGACAGGCTACCCGCCACTAAAAGCAGCGCACCAAGCATGACGGTAAATCGATACGAGGTGGCCTGCATTAAATTGCCGCTAAGCGTGCTGGCTAAGGGCCAGCCAATCGACATCAGCGCCAGCGTAGTGCCCGCCTGAAGCGGTGATCCGCCAAGAACGCCCTGCACATAGGTGGGTAAAAAAGCGCTAATCCCCATCATGCTTGCACCAATGACCAATCCGCCAATGTTGCCGGCAACAACGACTTTGTTTTGCCACAGTGTTAACGGAAACAGCGGTTCTGGCGCCCTGCGCTCTTGTCGAATAAGCAGCAGTGTAGCCAGCACCGCCACGCCAACCAGCAGCAACGAGTAATAACCAAAAGTCTCGGCCTGCAACAGCGCAAGCAGCAGTGCGGCAACGGCAGTTGAAAGCAAAACGGTGCCCGCCATATCCAATGCGTGCTGTTTTTTGGTTTCTTCAGCGGGTAAATAGCGCGCCAAAATGATCATCGCCACAACGCCAATGGGTAAGTTAATCCAAAATACTATTGACCAGTGAAAATGCTGCACGATAAACGCGCCCAGCAGAGGGCCGATAATCGCAGAAACGCCCCACACGCTGGCAAGATACCCCTGTGCTTTTGCTCGCTCATGAGGACCATAAATGTTGGCAATCAGGGTTGTTGCTACCGGAGTAATAGCCCCAGCACCCAACCCCTGCAACGCGCGGAAGGCAATCATCCACACCAATGAAGGCGCGAATCCACACAGCACGGAACCGGTCAAAAAAAGAAACGTGCCAATAAAAAACATTTTTCTACAGCCGTAAAGGTCCGCCAATCGGCCGTAGATAGGCACAGTGATAGCCTGGGTCAGCAAATAAATGGCGAACACCCAGCCAAGCAGCGAAAAACCACCAAGTTCTGCAATAATACTTGGCATCGCAGTGGCAACAATGGTCACTTCTACCGCCGCCATAAACATTGACAGCATGCAGGCGGTGAGGACTAAGGGACGGTGACGGCTGTTGACGTGGATGTCAGGTAAGGTATTAGTAGCGATGGTCTTTCTCCTGTTTCGTTCAATGGATCAGTATATCAGCGAGCTCTGAAGTGATAAGCGCTTATCGTATCAATTTGGGAGATGGATCCAGGCAATTTATTTGAAATAAATAGCGAGTATATTTTATTCAAAAGAGGAGCAGTGACGAGCAGATTGTCGATGTTTTACGATAGAGTAAAGCAGATAAAGTGACGTAGAAAAGTAAGTTAAACGGCCAAAGGGGTCACTTACTCAGGCCGTTCTGCTCGGTTAAGAATTACTTATTATTAGTCGCAGCTTTCGCTAAGGACGATTGGCCGACCAAGGGTGACAGGTCAAGAAATTTAGCCATTTCGCGCGACTCAGCACGGGGAAGATAAGGGATTTCACCTAACAGGGGAGCCTCTATATTTTGCCTAATGGCGGCAATGGTTTCGCCATAGTGAGCCAGACAGGGGTTAATTCTATTGGCAACCCACCCTAACAGGCACACGCCATCGGCAATGATAGACTGCGCCGCCATTAACGCCTGACTCACGCAGCCTTCCTGGATACCAACCACCAAAACCACCGGCATTTGGCTTTGTACCACCCATTCAGAATAGGACTGAGCGGGAGTGATTAATGTTCGCCATCCGTCACAGCCTTCTACCACCACGGTATCGGCCTCAAGGCGCATAAACTGTAGGCCTGCTGTTATCTGGTCGAAGAGATCTAGCGGCAGTTCGCTGGTAAAAATGTCCTCGTCGGATAAAGCAAACGGGGTTATTTTTGCAAGCGGATAAGATATTGAAGAGGATTTTTGTAGGGTAACCGCATCTTTATTACGTACACCATCCGCCAGTTCCTGACTACCGGTTGCAATAGGTTTATAACCTAGTACAATTTTCCCCTGCGCCGACATTGCCTGTAACAGAGCGCGCGAAACAATGGTTTTACCTACACGGGAATCCGTACCCGTTACAAAAAAATGCGTTAACATAGTCCAGTTTACTCCAAAATAACTCCATTTAATAATTAATCGCCTTGAGAGAAAGCGGCAAATGTGTATTTTAAATGACCAAATATGCGTAAATTCTAGGTGATTGTTAAAGTGAGCAACTTGCGTTAGCGCAATGTTTTGTCGAGTTAAGGTTTTGTTGTGGTATCACAGCAAAATAGCTCATCATTAAGATAGTCAATCTCAAGTTTACGAGTCATTATTTATGCAGGAAATACCTCAGCTGTACTACTCCGGGAAACTGCTCGCGAGATAGTTCTCTTTACTCAAGGTGAGAAAATGCAGGTGGCGAAAATTTAAAGAATTTAGAATGAACCATCGGGATTTTTTATTAAAAGGGTGTAGGTTTTATCGAACTCACCCGTTCTGGATAACATCCCGCCCCCTAACCCACCAGATACGCGTATTTTCACAATTCCTCCCTTCGTTGGAACACCTGTGATCTGGACACAATTGTTGGACACTGCTTCATCACAATATTTTATCTCAAGCCCAATGTTGTCCGGAGTGATATCAGCAAAAAATACCTTTTTACCTTCCATAGAATAAGAAAGAACACGACCACCTATTACTGTAACTTGCTCGTTATAATTCTTACCTATCGTACCATCATTAAGCTTATTTTTTTCCGGAATGAAGTCTGCATGCAGTGTACAAGCTGACAATCCAAACAGAAAAAATGAAAGCAGGATATTTTTCATGTTATTTTAATGATTTAAAAACCATTCCTCCGAAAAAGCGCTTGATAAAAAAAGACAGATCCCTACTTGGTTTGATCTGGTCAAAAACCTCACCCCATGAAAATAATTTCAAATTAACAGTTCCATTGGTTTGCTGTGTTAACGGCCCCTCCCAAACAATCCAGTGCGTAGGTAACAAAACGCTTATTTTATCGAATTTTCACTTATTGTTGCCGTATGGTTGAGGTTGTCATGCAACAGACACTTAACCTTGTAACAGCTTAACCAGAAGTGAGCCGTTATACAGTGCGTCTTTTACTAACGCCGCGCCGGGCATAGTTCCGTGGTTAAAGAACTGAGTGGATTCTAACTGGATATTCTCACTATAGGCGGGTAAACACTGCTGCTGAATACAGGACATAATCGCCGGGTGCAGTATCGCTTTTGCTTGATTCAACGGTGAGCCGATCAAGACTTTTTCTGGATTAAACAGATTGACCATAATAGCCAGAATTCTGCCAACGTTCTGCCCTACACCAATGATAACATCGCGCGCCAGTGCATCACCGCGGTTGGCGGCATCACACAGATTTTCTACCGTAATGAGCTGCGAATTTAGCAGCGAGTTATTAGCCACAGCAAGCCGCTGACGGACCAGTTCGAGAATATTATCAATGCTGGCGAGAGTTTCAAGACACCCGTGATTGCCGCAGTAACAGCGTTTACCGTAAGGATCAACCTGGGTATGCCCAATCTCAACTACGCTGCTGGTATTGCCGTGTAATACCTGCCCCCCCGTGATGACGCCAGCGCCGACGTTATCGTCAATAACGACTTGAATAACGTTGCGATAGCCCCGCGACGCTCCATACAGTGATTCGGCCTTGGTCCATGCCGCAATGTCGTGCTGAATAAATACCGGTAGACCACTGCGTTCGGCCAACACAGGACCCAGTGGCACCGATTCAACAGGATAGAAAGGCATTTTATGAATAATGCCGCGCGGAGCATCAATCATGCCCGGCAAGGTTATTGCCATTGCCGTGAGGCGTTCGAGCTTGCGCTGATGAAGAATAAAGAAGCTGTCGATATGCGCAACAACGCGGTCCAAGAAAGGCACGGGGTTTTCGGCAGGTAGAGGTACGATGTCTTCAACAACCAGTTTACTGCTCAGATCGCGCAGGCTAAGCGTAAGCGTGCCCAGACTGATGCGTGCAGAAAGGTAATGCCACGCCTGGGTGTCGAGAATAAGCCCCACCGCAGGTCGACCTCGACTGCCCGGCTCCTGATATTCAGTTTCCTGAACTAAATGGGCCTGCAAAAGCTCGCGAACAATTTTGGTTATGCTGGCGGGGGCAAGCTGGGCCTTCTTGGAGAGTTCGATGCGGGAAATTGGACCAAACTGGTCTATTAGTCGGTAGACTGTACCGGCATTAATTTGCTTAATTTGGTCAATGTGTCCCGGCTGGCCTTCCACTATCACTCAACTTGCCTCGTTATTTTTCGCGCTTCGAAATAAATATTAAAGGTTATGTTGTGGCTTTTGTCATTTATCTTCAACTATTTGATTCGATATGTGATTTAGAGCACACAATACCTTTGTCAATGCGGGAAATTTCAGCATTTCGCTTTTAATCGCCCTCCTCCATCATCATTTTAGCCAGTGCTGAGGCAGGAGCAGAAAGTGGCCGGTGTCGATGGCTGACCAGCCACACTTGCGTATTAACTTGCTCGTCTTTGAACGAAAGATATTTGACGCCGTCAACCTGTATTCGTTTATAGGATGCTGGCAGAATGGAAACGCCTAAACCGGCTGAAATGAGGCCAATAATGGTCAGCGCTTCCCCGACCTCTTGGGTAATAAAGGGCGTAATGCCTGCCTGAGCAAGGCGCTGCAATATGTCGTCATATAAAGATGTCCCTACATCTTTTGAGAAAAATACGAACGGTTGATCGGCCAAATGACTGAAAGTTAGTTCACCCAAAGGGAGTTTCGTCAGTTGATGATCCGCGGGTACTACCGCCACGAGAGGTTCTGATCTGAGTATGTGGTGCTGCAATACGTCAGGCAATATGCCGTTACGCATAACACCGAGATCGAGCGTCCCAGCAACTAAAGGTGCCATCTGCTGCTGACTGTTTAGTTCTTCTATACGAATATTCACCTGAGGATGGGCCATGCGGAATCGCTGAAAAGTGCGCGAGATTTTCTTCAGAAATGGTGCCGACGAAGTCAGTCCTATGGTCAATTTCCCCTCCTCGCCGCGATGGATACGTGCCGCCTGCTCCGAGATGTCATGCACTTTTCCAACTATGCCCTTAGCCTCTTTCAAAAACATCTCTCCGGCTTGGGTCAGTCGTACGCTGCGATTGTTACGATAAAGCAGAACGGCACCGATTTGCGATTCAAGTGATTGAATTTGCTGGCTCAAAGGGGGTTGAGACATGTTTAGCTTATCTGCTGCACGTCCAAAATGAAGCTCCTCGGCCACGGCAATGAAATAGCGTAGATGCCTTAGTTCAATATTGTTCACAAAAACCTCATTGAGATCTTTAAGATATCAAATGATAGTAATTAATATATTAGAAAAAGTATTCAATTCTGCGTAAAATTTTTTGACACCGCCTTTATGGTTTCAAAGTATTCTACTAAGGATAAAAAGTGAACATCACGCATCGGCAGTCCGCAACCCCAGCGGCTGGCCAATCGGTAAATGATGACGAACTGCAAGTTTCAATACCGCACGTATCGCCGCAAGAAAAAGACCTGTTCATTAAACGTGGTACGCCACAGTTTATTCGTGTAACACTGGCATTGTTCTCGGCTGGACTGGCTACCTTTGCCCTACTTTACTGCGTGCAACCGATAATGCCTGTACTTTCCCTGGATTTCGGTGTGTCGCCGGCGGCAAGCAGCCTTTCACTTTCCGCGGCAACGGGCCTGATGGCCATCGGTTTGCTGTTCACAGGGCCTATTTCGGATGCTGTTGGTCGTAAAAATGTAATGGTTGTAGGCCTAATGCTTGCCGCTGCCTGCACATTAATCTGTTCGGTGATGACCAGTTGGCACGCTATTTTGGTGATGCGTGCTTTGGTTGGCCTCTCGCTAAGCGGCGTTGCCGCGGTGGCAATGACTTATCTGAGTGAAGAGATACATCCTAGCGTAGTCGCCTTCTCAATGGGATTGTACATTAGCGGTAATTCAATTGGCGGGATGAGTGGTCGTCTGGTGACGGGTGTACTGACCGATTTTGTCTCTTGGCGCGTCGCTATAGCCTTTATCGGCGTATTAGCCTTACTCTCCGCCAGTATGTTTTGGAAAATACTTCCCGCTTCTCGTCATTTTCGAGCCAGCTCACTGAGCCTACGCAAGTTAGTGATAAATTTCAGGATCCACTGGCGTGACAGCGGGCTTCCCTTGCTGTTTGCCGAAGGATTTCTGCTAATGGGCAGCTTCGTGACCATGTTTAACTACATTGGTTATCGACTGCTTGGCGCGCCCTATCACCTCAGCCAGGCGCTGGTAGGTATTCTGTCGATTGCCTACCTAATGGGGACCTATAGCTCGCCAAAAGCGGGGGCATTAACCGCCGTCTACGGCCGTGGACCCATCTTGATTGGTGCACTGATCATGATGCTGGTTGGGATATTGGTCACTGCATTTACGTCAGTTTGGTTAGTATTTATCGGCATGGCGATGGTCACGGCGGGATTCTTTGCCGCTCACTCGGTAGCAAGCGGCTGGATTGGTAAACGCGCCCGCCGAGCCAAAGGCCAGGCATCATCACTTTACCTGTTTTGCTACTACGCCGGCTCTAGCGTTGCGGGTACATTAGGCGGCGTATTCTGGAATAAATTTTCCTGGACTGGGATCACCGGCTATATCTGCGTAATGCTGATTATTGCGGTTGGCATTGGATATCGACTGATGAAACTGCCGGAATCGCGCATTATCCGCAGTTAAAATGTCGCACAGAGTCACTAAAGGGTTGAGTTGAGTCGCAACCCTTTCCCACGCAATCAACCTCGCTTAACGTTCAAATCCCTTTCTATCTTACAAAGCGAATCAAGCTTTGACGCTGAGGTGTGCACTGTACTTTATCAACCGATAAATGTATGTTGTAACTAAATTATGTTGGTTGATGGTTATTGGCAGGCATTATTCTTTCTCAGAAGCTTAAGTATGCACCGTTAAGGTTACTGTACTATATTGTATGTTGTAACTAATTGGAGGGGTAATGGCGAGCTACGATTTGAAATTGCGCTTAAACGAGTGTTTTAAGGAGTTGGAACTGTCGACGGCAGACTTGGCTCGCTTTCTTAATCAACTGGAATTATTACAGGCGCGGGTGTTCTCTCTTCCTGATATTGAAAAAGGCAGCGAACATAATCCGGCGTCAATTATTGAGGTGACAGCGCATCAGGGCGAGGCCGCCCACCAGCTCGCTTTACAGCACTTTCAAAAATTATTCATCCATCATAACGGGTTGAATATTAGCAGTAAATCAGCGGTCAGGCTCCCAGGCGTACTGTGCTATGCGGTAGATCAATCTGAGTATCAAGCGGCTCAACTATTGATACAGGAAGTCAACAAGCTTAAGAGTGAACTCGAACACATCGTGACTGTGGAGTCTGGTTTGCCTGCCGACCAGCGTTTTGATTTTGTGCACAGCCAGCTGCGGGGGCTGATTACGCTAAACGCCTACCGTTCGATTGGCTATCTGCTGGAACCGGACTCTGTCAGGTTCGGCTGGGCCAATAAGCACATTATTAAAAACCTGAGTCGCGATGAATTGCTTAAACAGCTTGAAAAGAGCCTCGCCGCTGGCCGCTCTGTGCCGCCCTATACGCGCGAACAGTGGATGGCAAACGTGACCCGAGAGATAAACGACGTGCAAAGCCTGCCCGCGCACGCCATTTTAAAGATAAAACGGCCGGTTAAAGTTCAACCAATTGCGCGCGTGTGGTATCGAAACAGCCAAAAACAGGTGCAACATCCCTGCCCTTCACCCTTGATTGCCCTATGCCCTCGCAGCCCGATGATGCAAATTCCTAAGCTCGGTGAACTGCCAAACTACGACGCCAGTGCGGTTAAGCATAAATTTAAACCGGAGTCTCAGGCATTGAATCTATTGATTAAACGTCTACATCTTTACACCGATCAGCCGATTTAAAATAAAAAAAACTCTGCCTGTTGAGAGGCAGAGCTGTGAGTTACCCATTATTTTATAAGCTAATTTTTATTAACTTATAATAAAAAGGTTATTTTTTCATGCTGCCAACCATATCTTCCGGGCGAACCCACTCATCAAACTGAGCTTCGGTCAGATACCCCAGCTTCAACGCTGAAGCTTTCAGGGTCAGGCCTTCTTTATGGGCTTTCTTGGCGATTTCTGCCGCTTTGTCATAGCCAATATGGGTGTTTAAGGCGGTAACCAGCATCAGAGATTCGTTAAGAAGTTGGGTAATACGGTCACGATTTGGCTCGATGCCTACCGCACAGTGTTCATTGAAACCGCGCATGCCGTCGGCCAGCAGGCGAATTGACTGCAAATAGTTATGGATCACCATTGGGCGGAATACGTTAAGCTCAAAGTTGCCCGACGCGCCACCAATGTTAACCGCAACGTCGTTACCCAGCACCTGTGCGCAAAGCATGGTCATCGCTTCACACTGTGTCGGGTTAACTTTGCCCGGCATGATTGAGCTGCCTGGTTCGTTTTCTGGGATAGAGATTTCACCAATGCCGCTACGTGGGCCTGAAGACAGCCAGCGAACGTCGTTGGCGATTTTCATCAGTGAGGCTGCAAGGCCCTTCAACGCACCGTGGCCGTGAACCAAGGCATCGCAAGTAGCCAGAGCTTCAAATTTGTTTGGCGAAGTGACAAATGGCTGTTTAGTCAGGTCGGCAATCGCCTTGGCCACGCGCACGGCGTATTCAGGGTGAGTGTTCAAACCGGTGCCTACCGCCGTGCCGCCCAACGCCAGTTCGGCAATGTGCGGGATGCTGGCTTCAATGTGCACCAGACTATGTGCCAACATGGCAGCCCAACCGGAAATTTCCTGACCCAGGGTCAGCGGTGTGGCGTCCTGCAAGTGAGTACGGCCAATTTTAACGATATCTTTAAACGCTTCTGCTTTATCACTCAGCGTTTTATGCAGCTCTTTCAATTCAGGGATCAGGTGTTCGCGAACTGAAACCACCGCTGCAACGTGCATTGCCGTCGGGAATACGTCATTGGAGCTCTGGCTTTTATTCACGTCGTCGTTCGGGTGAATCAAACGACCTTCGCCGCGCTCGCCGCCGAGGATCTCACTGCCGCGGTTGGCCAGCACTTCGTTCATGTTCATGTTGGTTTGGGTGCCGGAACCGGTTTGCCAAATAGAAAGCGGGAACTCGGTGACGTGCTTGTCTGCCAGCACTTCGTCGGCGGCGGCAATGATTGCATTACCACGCTCGGACGGCAGCAGGCCTAAATCCATGTTAACGGTAGCGGCGGCGCGTTTAGTCTGAGCGAGTGCGTGGATCAGCGCTTTGGGCATTTTTTCTTCTGAAATACGAAAATGCTCTAGTGAACGCTGGGTCTGAGCTCCCCAAAGCTTGTCTGCCGGAACTTCGATTGGCCCCATTGAGTCTTTTTCAATGCGATGAGCTGCCATTACTGTCTCCTTACGCGGTTTCTTCAAAAAATTATAGGTTGCAGGGTACCGACGACGCTCCCAATGCCGTGCCGACGGATAGGCAATTATAACCATAAGGTTAACCAGTTGTTGAAGGAATTATCGGATTTGGCTGCCATCGCACTTTTTATTCATTATCAGTTGCTAAAACGACTTTACTCATTGTTTACTTGTCACCTATTTCTTTCTGAGACTGAGACCCACTAATGAATAAGATGCATAACAATGTACAAAATTACGCCTGGGGAAGTGTTGACGCACTGAGCGAGCTTTATGGTATTGCCAATCCGGACGGGAAACCGATGGCCGAACTGTGGATGGGTGCTCACCCTAAAAGCAGCTCTCGCGTGGAAGATGCCCAAGGTAATCAAATCTCGCTGCGTGACGTAATTAGCCAGGATTTAAACGCCAATCTGGGTGAGAAAGTGGCCCGCCGATTTGGCGAACTGCCATTCCTTTTTAAGGTACTGTGTGCCAATCAGGCACTGTCTATTCAGGTTCACCCAAGCAAAAGTAATGCGGTTATCGGTTTTGAGAAAGAGAACAAGGCCGGTGTGCCTATCGATGCGGCCGAGCGCAATTATAAGGATGCCAATCACAAGCCTGAGCTGGTTTTTGCCCTCACGCCGTTTGCTGCAATGAACGGTTTTCGTGAACTGGGTGAAATTCAATCGCTGCTACAGCCGGTTGCCGGCGCACATCCGGACATTGCCCGCTTTCTGATTAACCCTGATTTTGAACACCTTAAAACGCTGTTTGCTGCCCTTCTCAGCATGACCGGTGAAAGTAAATCACTGGCGTTGGACATTCTTGATAATGCCCTGCAAAGCCAACACGGCGAGCCTTGGGATACTCTTCGCAGCATCGCCATTGACTACCCTGGCGACAGCGGCCTGTTCTCGCCTTTACTGCTCAACGTTATCGAACTTCAGCCCGGTGAGGCAATGTTCCTGTACGCTGAAACGCCGCATGCCTATCTCAAGGGCGTAGCGCTGGAAGTGATGGCCAACTCCGACAACGTGCTTCGCGCCGGACTGACACCAAAATACATAGATATTCCCGAGCTGTTGGCCAATCTGCAGTTTGTGGCAAAGCCGGCCAATACGCTATTGACGACACCGGAGCAGCGCGGCAGTGAACTGATTTTCCCAATCCCAGTCGAAGATTTTGCCTTCTCACTGCATACGCTGGGCGCTGAACCGCAAACGCTGGCTCAGGAAAGCGCGGCCATTATCTTCTGTGTTGAGGGGCAAACGGTACTTTATAAAGGCGAGCAGCAGGTCGTTTTGCACCCTGGCGAATCTTGTTATATTCCGGCCACAGACTCGCCAGTGAGCGCCAGCGGCAACGGCCGAATAGCGCGCGTGTTTAACCAGCTAGGCTAACTTTTATTCATTATAACGCGGGTCATAAAGGGCATTTTTCCTAAATGTTTGCCGTTTGGTCGGTTTTTCTACCACAATGACAGCAGAATGGCGTTAAGTTTGATACCCTTAACGTTCTGATATTTAGGCTGTCGTTAAAGATAGTAGTTAAAAGGATGAACAGAACTATGAAAAAATCGTTAGTCGCTGTAAGCGTCATTGTTGTACTTGGCGCAGCCTGGACAGGCACCTCATGGTACACGGGCAAGATGCTCGAGCAGCACATGGGCGAAGTGGTTGCCGATGCCAACACTCAGCTTAAAGCGCATTATCCTCGCGCCGGCGTCAAGCTGGTTTATCAAGACTATCAACGCGGCCTGTTCAGCAGCAGCGTGCGCTTCGTGCTTCAGCCCGATGGCGATGCGCCTGAAAATGTCCTGAAACAAGGTGATGAAATTGCTTTCCTGGAATCTATCGATCACGGTCCGTTCCCGGCAGCACAGCTTAAAAAACTCAATCTGATCCCAAGCATGGCCTCGGTGCATACCGAGCTGCAAAATAATGCCACGGTGAAGGACCTGTTTGACGTGACCAAAGGCAAATCGCCGGTCAACGCCGATACCCGCGTCGGCTACAGCGGTGACACTGCGTCGGTTATCCACTTACTGCCGGTCGATTACCAGAAAAATACCAGCAAGTTTGAGTTTTCCGGCGCAACGGTCAATCTCGACGTTGCCAAAGACATGAAGAAGATGGACCTCGACGCCAAAACTGACAGCTTCTCGTTCACCTCACCCAATCAGTGGGGACAACTTGAAAAAGTGACGCTGTCGGGCCTCAACCTGACAAGCAACACCCATCAGGGGCAGTTCAAGGTATCCGTTGGCGACGGCAGCCTGAACGTGGACAATATCGGTATCAACATTGACGGCAAAGACGCTGCACAGCTGGCAGGCTTCAAGCTGAAAAGCAACTTTGGCGAAGATCAGCAAAACCTGAAAGGCCAGATAGATTACAGCCTCGACTCTCTGAAAATTCAGGGGGCTGATTTTGGTTCCGGTAAGCTTAGCCTCAAGATAGACAAGCTGGATGAACAGGCGTTGAAGCAGTTCTCAGACACTTACAATCAGCAGGTTATGCAGCTGATGCAGCAGTCTGAGCAGCTCGATCCGCAGGTTTATCAGCAGCAGGTTACCGCGATGCTGCTGTCCAATCTGCCGATTTTGCTCAAGGGTAATCCAAGCATCACCATTGATCCACTGAGCTGGAAAAACAGCAAAGGTGAAAGCACCTTCACGCTGCAGCTTGATATGAAAGATCCCGCGGCTTCGACAACGCCGGCGCAGACTGAAGATCAGCTGATTTCCCAGTTAGTAAGCAAGGTTGATGCCAAGCTGACTATCCCGGTTGATATGGCCACTGAGTTGACCACCCAAACCGCGAAAGTTGAAGGTTACAGCGGTGACGACGCCGAAAAATTGGCCAAGCAGCAGGTTCAAGGATTGGCAGCAATGGGCCAGATGTTCAAGCTGACTACCCTGCAAGACAACGCGATTACCAGCACTTTCCACTATGCTGACAACCAGGTTGACTTAAACGGTCAGAAAATGAGCCTCCAGCAGTTTGCTGGTCTGTTTGGCGTGTTTGGTGGACCGGAAATACCGGCTCAGCCAGCACCTCAACAGCAAGCAGTGCCCGCGCAGCCTGACGCGCCAGTGCCAACCGCACCGGCCCAGTAAAGACTCCGTACTACGGCGCAAAGTGTAGGCTTTGCGCCGCCCTTCCTCCAGACAATCAGGCCGATCCCCGCTCGATGATTGTTGAATGAATAATAATATCCTGAGTTTCCAGATTTTGCCCCGCAAGGCGCAGCAGCAGCCTTCTGGCGGTGGTATGCCCGATTTCACGTGCGGAGTTCGATACCGCCGTTAACGGGGGTTCAGTCAGCGCCAGTTCAGGCGAATCCTCAATGCCAATCAGAGCGACTTGTTTTTGGAACAGGCTATTGAGCGACCCGCCTGCCACCTGATTACCGGTGCGTAGCACACCAAAATAAGCCCCTAGAGCCACGGATGATTTATGACAGACAATGGCGCTGATTTTTGGATAGCGACGCAGTAAATCTTCTGCCGCATCAGCCGCCAGCCGATGCTGATAATCACACTCAATAATCCATTCGCTGCGAAAAGGCAGACCATACTGTAGCAAAGTGGCGCAAAAACCGCCGAGACGTTCTGCACGTGTTAACGAGTTGCCTAACCCACCCAAATAGGCAATTTGCTTATGCCCTTTGCGAATGAGGTATTCAGTGGCCATTTTAGCCGCCTGCATATTATCAGGCCGCACTAAATCCACGCCCTCAGTTCCACCGGAACGGGAGGCGCATATTAGCGGCACGCCCTGCTCCACGGCCTTGGCACGCATTTTTTCGTCGAGATAATGAATACCGCCGGCAATCACAATTCCGTCAACGCCGTGGGTCAACAACGTGTCGAAGCAGCGCGCCAGTCCGCTGGCGGCCGGTCCACTTTGCAGCAGAAATAGCACTTTACCCTGCGCTTCAAACATCTCACCTAAACCCGCCGTCATCTCGGCGTAAAATGGCTCGCAAATATCACGCACGATCAGACCCACCACGCCTGACTCGCCGCCGCGCAGCGAACTAGCCTGCCGGTTGCGCACAAAGCCAAGCTGGTCAATGGTATGATTCACCCGCTCACTGGTGGTTTGCGAAATACGCCCCTTACCGCTGAGCACCAGTGAGACGGTAGCGACCGATACTCCGGCCGCCAGTGCCACATCCGTAATGGTGATTTTTTTATGGCTCATGACTTACCGCTTAATCCTGTTATCAATGCATTAAACGAGACAACTGCCTCGTCAAGCTCTCTTTATAGCAGTTGAAGATAAAACGTTTAACCTAAATTTAAACCCTATATCAGGCTTACGTTGAATTATGTGAGCCAAGACACGCATTAATTAGGTAAAACGTTTTATCTTATCGCCGTTCACACATTTGCAATCTTGATGAATAACTTCACCCAGCCCACTTTTTTGCAGGGAGTTTTTATGCCAGCCAGTCGAAATCAACGCGTTACGCTCTGGGAGTTTTTCCAGAGTTTAGGTAAAACCTTTATGCTGCCGGTCGCCCTGCTGTCATTTTGCGGCATCATGCTCGGTATCGGCAGTTCCTTAAGCAGTAACGACGTCATTACTCTATTGCCTGCTCTCGGACATCCACTGTTCCAGTTGGTATTCATCTGGATGAGCAAAGTCGGATCTTTTGGATTTAGCTATTTACCGGTTATGTTCGCGATGGCCATTCCGTTGGGTATGGCGCGCGACAACAAAGGTGTCGCCGCTTTCTCCGGTTTTGTCGGCTTTGTTGTACTTAACCTCGGCACCAATTTCTATTTGACGGTGAAAGGCATTCTGCCCACCAACGATGCGCTGATCCTTAAAGCCAATAATATACAGAATATTCTTGGGATTCAGTCCATTGATACCGGTATTTTGGGTGCCGTCATCGTCGGCATTATTGTGTATCTGCTGCACGAGCGTTTTCACACTATCCGCCTGCCCGATGCGCTGGCCTTTTTCGGCGGGACCCGCTTTGTGCCGATCGTGACCTCAGTCGTGCTGGGGCTGTGCGGACTGGTGGTGCCTTTGATCTGGCCGTGGTTCGCTGCGGGAATTACCGCTCTTGGCCGCTTGATTCACGACGCTGGCGTATTTGGCCCAATGATTTTTGGCACCGGTGAGCGCCTGCTGTTGCCTTTTGGACTACAGCATATTCTGGTCGCGATTATTCGCTTTACCGAAGCGGGCGGCACGATGGACGTGTGTGGCCGTGAAGTGAGCGGTGCACTGACCATCTTCCAGGCTCAGCTTTCCTGCCCAACTACCCACGGTTTTTCAGAAAGTGCAACGCAGTTCTTATCACAGGGTAAAATGCCGGCCTTCCTGGGCGGACTGCCGGGTGCAGCGCTGGCGATGTATCACTGTGCCAAACCCGAAAATCGTCATAAAATTAAAGGCCTGCTGATTTCGGGCGTCGTTGCCTGTGTCGTCGGTGGCACCACCGAGCCTATCGAATTCCTGTTCCTGTTCGTTGCTCCAGCACTGTATTTATTGCACGCACTGCTGACCGGTCTCGGCTTCACCGTGATGTCGCTGCTGGGGGTAACAATCGGCAATACTGACGGCAACATCATTGATTTCGTGGTATTTGGTATTTTGCACGGCACCGCTACCAAGTGGTATTTAGTGCCTATCGTCGCCGCTATTTGGTTCGCCGGATATTACGTTATTTTCCGCTTCGCCATTACACGCTTTAATATTAAAACCCCAGGACGTGAATCAGAATCACTGCCGCAGTCTGCACCCGTCAATACCGGCAGCAAGTCTGGCTACAACGTGCCGGTTATTCTGAGTGCGCTGGGCGGTGCCGATAACATCATCAGTCTCGACAACTGTATCACCCGCCTGCGTCTGTCAGTGCATGATATGTCGCGCGTTGACGATGCCGTTCTCAAGGCAAATCGAGCAATTGGTGTCGTTCATCTTAACGAGCACAGCCTTCAGGTCGTTATTGGCCCACAGGTACAGTCGGTGAAAGATGAACTGGCTAACCTGATGCGTCAGGAAAGTCAGTCTTCAGCGTCACCTACGCTGGCAGTTTGATGGTTTGAAGTTTTGATGTTTAGCTGGGTGAGTTTATTCACCCAGCTTTAGTTTTTAAGGACTTATGCTTGTGAGGACTTATGTTCGATTTTGATACGCCAATAGACCGCCACGGTACCTGGTGCACCCAATGGGACTACGTTGCCGACCGTTTCGGACGCGCCGATCTGCTGCCCTTCACCATCTCAGATATGGATTTCGCTACCGCGCCCTGCATCGTCGACGCCCTGCACCAGCGTACACAACACGGCGTATTTGGCTACAGCCGCTGGCAGCAGCAAGACTTTCTTGGCGCTATTGCGCACTGGTACGAAACACGATTTAGCAGCCGCATTAAAACGGAAAATCTGGTTTATGGCCCTTCGGTAATTTACATGGTGGCACAGTTTATTCGCCAGTGGAGTCAACCAGGTGACGGTGTGCTGACATTTACCCCTGCCTATGACGCTTTTTATAAAACCATCAGTGGAAATCAGAGAAAAATCATATCTTCGCCATTGCATAAAAAAAATAATCAGTGGCTGATGGACGAATCTTTGCTGGAATCACAGCTTGCCGACCCTACCTGTAAAATTCTGCTGCTGTGCAGCCCGCACAATCCTACCGGTAAAGTCTGGACTGCCGCCGAGCTAAACACGCTGGCACAGCTTTGCCAGCGCTACGACGTTAAGGTAATCAGTGATGAAATCCATATGGACATGGTGTGGGGCATTAATCGTCATATTCCCTGGTGTGAGGTTGGCAGCAAGGACTGGGTACTGGTCACTTCCGGTTCAAAAACCTTTAATATTCCGGCATTAACCGGTGCCTATGGTCTGGTCAGTCATACCGAGGATGGCGCAAACTATTTGCAACAGCTTAAAAACACTGACGGACTTTCTTCTCCCTCAGTACTGGCTGTATTAGCGCATATCACCGCCTATCGACAGGGCGAGCCTTGGCTAGATGCGCTGCGTCAGTATCTTGAAAGCAACCTCCACTACGTTGCCCAGCGGCTTAACCAAGCTTTTCCATCCTTAGACTACCAACCGCCGCAGTCGACCTATTTGGCGTGGATTGATTTGAAGCCATTGGCCGTTGATGATGAAGCATTGCAAAAAGAGTTAATTGAACGACAAGGTGTAGCCATTATGCCGGGAGCCACCTACGGGCCAGAGGGCAAGGGGTACTTGCGACTCAACGTAGGGTGTTCACGCACAAAGCTTGAACAAGGCATGGATAAGCTCATTGCCGGCATTCACGCGGTGAGAGAAACGCCGTTGCGGTAGGCCAATTCAACTCGGGCAAGGATTTTTGCTTAATTCAAAGACCTTGTCCAACTTCCTGTGACCGTATGGCATACAATATCAGCAGTCAAACCAGAACGCCGTGCCAGCAGCGCTTGAAAACGCTATAATAGTTTGCACTTTATCTACTATAAAAAATGGGTGCTGCCAATGATTGACTCTCGTCTTCCCCTCACTGATATTCACCGCCACCTCGATGGCAACATTCGCGCCCAGACTATTCTTGATTTAGGTCGTCAATTCAATATTTCTCTGCCCGCCAACGAACTCGAAGCTTTACGCCCACATGTGCAGGTGATGGAAACGGCACCAGATCTGGTGAGTTTCCTGCAAAAACTCGACTGGGGCGTGGCAGTATTAGGCTCATTGGACGCTTGTCACCGTATTGCCCAGGAAAATGTTGCCGATGCGGCAAGAGCCGGTATCCACTATGCCGAACTGCGTTTTTCACCTTATTACATGGCGATGAACCATAAACTCCCGGTGGCGGGCGTGGTTGAAGCCGTGATCGACGGCGTACGCCGCGGCTGCCGTGACCACGACATTGATGTGAACCTGATTGGGATTTTGAGTCGTACCTTTGGTGAAGAAGCCTGTCTTCAAGAGCTTGACGGCCTGTTGGCATATAAAGACGGCATTACCGCGCTGGATTTGGCCGGTGACGAGCTGGGCTTCCCTGGCAGCCTGTTTCTCGACCACTTCAACCGCGGTCGTGATGCGGGCTGGCGCATAACCGTGCATGCCGGTGAAGCGGCAGGTCCAGAAAGTATCTGGCAGGCCATTCGCGAACTCGGTGCCGAACGTATTGGCCACGGCGTAAAAGCCGCAGAAGACCCTGAGCTGATGGACTTCTTGGCCAAGCATCAGATTGGCATCGAGTCATGCCTGACCTCGAACATTCAGACCAGCACTGTTTCGTCACTTGATAAGCATCCGCTGGCCACCTTCCTGCGCCACGGCGTACTGGCCTCAATCAATACTGACGATCCGGCGGTGCAAGGCATTGAGATTGCGCACGAATATAAAGTTGCTGCACCGGCTGCGGGACTGACGGCGGCAGAAATACGTCAGGCGCAGTTAAACGGCCTGAGCATGGCGTTTCTAAGCGATGCCGACAAGCAGCGTATCCGCGTGAAAGTCGAAGGGTAATTTTTCAGCGTCTAGATTGCATAACAACCTTAGTATTCCACTAGAAGTGGTGGAATTCTTTTGCAGCCCCTGTGCCTGCAGGGGCTGAGTATCAAAATCAGCCATGACCCAAATATGTCTGGGATGATTGCCAACTCTAGACAGCGCATCACTTTGTTCCCCCTGATAACCTCACAACCAATTGTACAAAAAACATAATTTTTCGCCCATTTACCAAAGCCCCCCCTGACCACATCATCCATCATCGCGGTAACTGATTTTCTATTTACCTTATAAGGTGTTTGTGTGCATTCCTCCTCCTCCCTCTCCCAGCGGCTGGGTCTTCATAAGCTCAATTCCGTACTGGACGCTCAGCGTACCCCAAAGCAAAGCCTCCCTGAACGTGTCACTCACGATACCCTAAAGCAGCTGCACCAGGTCATGACTCAGGGAAAGGGCTGGCAGGAAGATGAGGCGTTTTGCCAGACTCTGGAGGGTGTTCTGGGCAATGATGAGTTCCGCGAAGAATTCAAGAAAGACACCGGGCAGTCCTTGCACATGAGTGCAAAACATCTGTCTACACTTCAGGCAAAACAGCTGATGTCGTTTATCTCTGCGCAGCTCGTGCCAGAAGCCGCTCCCTGCGCAACACCTGACTTCTCCGTTTCGTCCGGCCAGTCATTGCAGAACGTCATGAAGGACTGCCTGAAACAAATGACCCTCGATGTTCTGCTTGAAACGAGTTTGAAACTGACCGGCATGGACATCCGTATCGCCGAAACATTTGTGCCGGTGATAACGTTAATCCGCGAAGCCCGAACCGCGCTTTTATCCGGGGACGGAAACCTGGCCGACCGCCTGAAGGGACTGACAGAGGCGCTGAATACCGCCCGAAACAGCCTGAAGCTTGCCTGTCCTGGCTCTGTTGTTTTCAAAGGCACAGACATTCTTTGTGACGTAGCGGATGTATTACACATGGGGCTGGCTTCCTCTGACCTGAGTGGGTTGAAAGCGCCGGTGGCAAAATTAGGCACCCTTCCAGGGCTGGCCTCCGCCGGCCAGGCGATGCTGCCTCTGCTTGAGCTGGGTAATCAGTTGCAGCAGTGGAATAACAGCAGCATAACGGGCCAGGAGCTGGTCCGGTCCCTGATAGACAAGGTGATGCCGGAACAGCTGTCTCTTCTGCTAAAGGTCGGAGAAAAAATAGCCGCAGGGGTGCAGTCTGGAAAGCTGCAAGCGAAAGGGCTACCGGAATGGCCGAAAACGGATGACAAAGTCGCCTGCCTGCAGTGGCTGAAAGCCGCCCTGACCAACGATTCATTACGTGAAACGCTGGCCACGGCCGACAATCAATGGCTTACGCAAACTCTGGGGCTTAACGCTGAGGAAGCCGGATACGTACAGACACATCTGCTGCAGTATGCGCAGCCTCTGGCCCGTTTTCCGGCTCAGGGCACGCCTGCAGAGTGGCTGCTGGCGCTCAAGACGATGCCCGGCCTTTCAGACATGGTCACCCGGGCAGACATCAGCCTGAATGTTAACCTTGGGGCCGTCGGCTCCCTGTTGAAAGACAACACGACCCTGTCCCGGCTTGGGGGCGTGGCAACGGCATCTGGCACCACGGGAAAGCTCTGGGAGGCACTGAAGCTGATTGACACTGGCAAATCGTTGACGGTAGTGAAAAATATATCTATCGAAACATTGAAGAAAACCTTCGGTGTGGCCACGGATGCGGCAAGTGCCATTTATTTGGTATTGAAAAAGGCTAACGCTTTTCGGCTCAGCGCCTATTCAGCCGGGCAGTCTGTCAGTGACCCCGTTCGGCTTTATCGTGACGTATTCTCCTTCATTAAGGAGGATGTCAAAAATAATCCTGACGATTATAAGAATGCCACCGTTGAAACTTTGCTGGCCACCGTGGCGATGGTGTTCAAGAGTCTGGGGGGAATCATGTGCCGATAAACTTTGGGGGAAATACGGCGCAGTGGCTGAATGCGTATGCGCAGGCAGACCCTGAGAAACTGACCGCCGTGGACAAGGTGCTGATGCACGCCGTGCTGGAGCCTCGTGCAATACTGGAAATCAAGCGAGCAATACAGCAGGAAGACACCGTACAGGCCCGAAAACTGCTTGAGCCTCTCAGCGATGCGCTGCAGTCATACGCGGGCGATTCGCCATTTTTGCGTCAAATGGCCGCTGCCCTGCCGTACATTCCGGCCCTGAATGAGGCATGGAAAGAAATCCGCGCCATGGACCTGGGTGAACGAAAGGCGCTAGGGAGTGACATTCAGATGCAGAATGTTCTGCTCACAGATATTTTGCGCAACAGTCGTGAGGTTGTTTCTGTTGACACGCTGGTATCGCGACAAAAGGCAGTCCTGGCCCTGCAGGAAAAACTGGGGAGGCTGCAGGAGCAGTGCGGAGACGCTAGCGGCCTGATGAATGTGTTGCAGGCCGAACTGGATGCAATGAAGGTTGCCGTCAACATGCAGACCGATGAAAGCCGAATGCGTCTGAGCGAGGAGCTGGAGCTGGTGCAGTCTGACCTGAATAGCCTGAAAAATCCGGCCACGCTAGGCGCATTGTCACCGGACGAGGTGTCTCAGGTCTTTGCTCGACAAGCCAGCCTCCACGAGAATGTAAAGAAAACCCTGGTAGAGGAAGGGGTATCACCTGCAGAGATAATGAAGGGACAACTTAAGGAGATGACCAATACTCTGCATGCCCTGCCCCTGGAGCTCAAACTGACGGACATGGGGTCACTGGTACACTTTGCGACAGAAGCCCTGACACGGCTGGCCACCAGCACGAAACCCAACCTGGTGAGCGCCAGGGGCGAGCTGGCCACGCTGGTGAGAAATGCGGCGTCAGACGGGCTGTCGGAAGTTGTGCGCTGGTCGGGAAACCAGATGATGAAACTTTTCACCAAAGAAGTGGAGCTGACGCCGGAGGAGAAGGCGTTGGGCATGTTTGTCATTGAGCAAGAGTTGAATGCGGGGCAGTTGGCGACAGGGGCGGCGGCGGGTGCGGCGTCGGGCGCGCTGCTGTCGGTGATGTTCCTGCTGCTTTCCGGGGAGGGCATACCGGGCCTGAAGGGGAGGAAAGAAAGTACGTCTGCGGTGACAATGCGCACGACAGCGACAGATATTAACGGGGAAAGTGACACTCAGACAGTGCGACTGACCCCGTCGCGGGCGGGGGTATACGCCTCCACCACTGAGCCGTTAAGCCGGGAGGGCAATGACCTGAAGAAATGGCTGATGCTGGCCCTGCCGGTAGTGGCTGGCGCAGCGGCGGGTGCCGGGATTGCGGCCGCCATCAATCCGGCTATAAGGGAAAAGCGAGGCGAAAATGATGTGCCGGACGAGACGAACCCAGTCATGACCGGACCCGGACAGTTGCATATCATTACCGGAGAGGATGGCATCACTAAAGGGATTAATGTGGGTCCTGGTCAGCGTCTGAGTCATTACAAAGATGCTGACGGGTCGATGAAGACCCTCCTTCTGGAAGCGAACCAGAGGCACCCTCTTATTTCAACGCTGGCGGCAGATCCCTCTGTGGGGTTGCAGGAGAATGCACCGGAGCAAGAAAGAGCGGGACGTGTAAGACGTGCGACAGATGCTGCTGTAAAAAGTCGACCAGAACGAAGCCTAGCCTCCCTATTAACAAATTATGTACAACCTAAAAAAGTTGAGGGAAACGAAGTTAAACAGTTGATTGATAGCAGAGAGCAGAACCGGCTTGCAGAACAGAATCGGCTCGCAGAGCAGAATCGAATTAACAGCACGAGAGGAAATTGGACACATGCTTTCATTGCAAGCAAAGTGAACAAATGGCTAGAGATGATAAACAGCGGCGCAGTGACCAGAATGGGCAGTGAATTGAACACTGGCGAGTTTATTCGTAGCTATATACAGGGAATTATTGACAGGCATCCAGATGCGGCCATACGTGACGGTCTGACATCCCCTGACAGTAAAATTATTATGAGAAACGGAACTGCACCGGGTGGAGGCGCCGTCGCGGTAAAACTGATTGACCTAGCTACGGGTAAATTCAATTATTATGATAAGTTCCCGGAATGGAAAGGTGAGAGAAAGGGATACGACACCAGTCCTCAGACAGTTGCATTTAGAAAGGAATTGCTGGATGACGCCAGTCCCTATATGGATAGTGACGGGTATAATGTTTCCAGTACAAAAGGTAAGCCACTCCCTGACCGCATCCAGGATGCATACATGACGCACCTGAACGGCATCAAGTCTGACAGTGCCAAAAAGGAGACAATAGCAGAGTTCTATAAGCTTTCTTTTTATAAAACAGCCAGCGCATTAGCCGATAATCCTGAGTTCGCAATTTTTAAACCGCAACTTGATAAGTATCTTGATGGACAAATTAAACCATTTCAGCTAGCCCATGATGACGGGGGGGACTTTTCAGAAATAGTCGCATTTCGTGTCGGGCAAAAAGTTCTTGCCTGGGATGCTGTGGGCACAAGCATAACATTCTCCGATACAGATAATGGCAGAAAGAGTAGTAATATACACGAATGGCTTCTTAAGCACCTGAAGGTGGATATGCAGGAGAGATACAAAAATGGAGCCGAATCTTTTCTGGAAGATACTTATCGCAAAATCCGCTTCGTGCCTGAATCTTTTGCCCCTAAACAATCCCCGCTGAATTTTAAAGGCATGGATGATATAGGACAGGATACTGTAACTACTCTGCTGGATCGTGCGGAAAAAGATATAAAGAGTAAAATCTCTACAAGAGGTGAATATTATCTTAACGGTCTTATTGATGGCCTATTCATCGCGGCAGGTCTTGGGTTGTCATATTTTGTTCCTGGCTCTGGAATTGCCTTGATACTGAGGGAAATTGCTCTCTCCGCTTCATTAACGTTTGCTAAGGATATAGTAAAGTTGTCAGTTGCTGATAGCGAAGAACAAAGAGATGCAATCACTTCCTCAATACCGGCAAATCTCCTTGCTGGCTTGGTTGTTGATTCTGGCGTTACACTAGGATTTAAAATAGCAGACCATATGCTGAAGGCTGGGGATTTTAAAATACCATGGAGTGTAGGCCTCGAGTCGGATGCCCTGGTCGGTTATTCCTCGTATGAGGCAGCCAATAGATTAAGTGAACAATATACAAATGAGTAAGCGCTCGGGATTATGTCGAAATAATTAAAGCTAAGTTATACTTTCGACCGATAAATTCGAGTTAAGGTTGAATAACACTCTGTTTTAAAGGTCGTTTTTTAGCCATTGCCTATATCCTCTTTAATTTAACACATTATCGAAATATAGGCATTGACACAATTTTCAGGAATGGGGAATCAACACTGTCTTTTGCTGCTGTGCCGATTGTATTCCTAACTCAATTAACTCCATCACGCGAATAGCCTGCTCGGCGGTCACCGGATTTTTACCCTGCCCGTTGATGGCGTCGCGCACTCCAGCATAATAAGCCGGATAGTTTCCTGGAATAGTCAGCAGGCTTTTCTCTGCCATCACTCCGTTGTGACTCAGCGTCACCACGCCGTCACGCATGTCGTAACCCCAGTCAGGCTGCGGCAAACGCTCGCCGGCTTTAAGGCGATCTTCCTGCGGGTCAAGGCCGTACTTAATGTAACTGCCCTTTTCACCCTGCACAATATAACGTGCGGTTTCAGCCGCCGCATACACGGTGCCGTGCAGCACAACGCGACGGCGAGGATAGGTTAATACGGTGTTGAAATAGTCCACCGCCTTGGCACCCGGTCGCAGCATCGCCTGATCGGATTGAATAGCATCAGGTACGCCAAACAGCTCAATCGCCTGGTCTAACAGGTGTGAACCCAGGTCGTACCAAATTCCACTGCCCAGCTCCGCCGACTCACGCCAGCGCGTTTGTACCTGTGGACGGAAGCGGTCGTAATGAGATTCAAAATAGACGATTTCACCGAGTGACCCTTCTTTTATCAAGGCCTTAAGGGTCAAAAAATCGGCGTCCCAGCGGCGGTTGTGAAAGACTGAAAGCAGTTTTCCTTTTTCTTGCGCCAGAATATTCAGCGAACGCGCTTCACCCAGCGTTACGGTAAACGGCTTATCGACTATCACATGCTTACCGGCTTCCAACGCCTGCTGCGCAAGCGGGAAATGGGTCGTATTTGGTGTCGGGATCACCACCAGATCAACAGTTGGGTCATCGAAAACCTGCTGCGGTGAGTCGACAACCTTCACTGACGGCCAGTCCGCATGCACCTTGGTCGCATCACTGCTCGACACCACCGCCAGCTCCAAGCCCGGCGTGCCGGAAATCAATGGAGAATGGAATGTTTTACTGGCAAAGCCATAGCCAATAATCCCAACGCGTAAAGCAGTTGTCATGGTGTGCTGTCCTTAGAATTGTTGCAAAAATGTTGAAGTAGTCTACCTCAAAAAGGCATTGATTCATGCACTTGTATCACAGTATCTTGCCTCGTTGAGGTAGCGCAACGTGCTATGCCCCTTCCTTCACCCATACGCTAACGCTGCCGCCGTTGCTGCGAAACTCAGCGGCGCCCTGGTCATCACACTGCACCGCAGAATCGACATTGCCGGTGATGTCCTTCCACTGGCTATTAGCAAACTCATCACCAAGAATGATGTGTTTAACGCCGTCGCCTTCGTTAGACATCACCACCACGCAGCCAGGTTTTTCCGCCGTTCCACTGCGTACAAAGGCGATACAGTGCGGATCATCCAAATAATCGGTTTGCACTCCCCATGCATACTGCTGGCGCGCGCTTATCAGGGTTTCAAGTTCTGTGACTTTGTTGAGCTCAATTTGGTGGGTATTGCCGTCGTCGCCGCTGTCTTCATAGCTTGCGCCAAACAGGTCAGGATAAAAAATGGCCGGCAGGCCCTGCTCGCGCAGCAGAATCAGCGCATAGGCTAAGGGTTTGAACCAGGGTTCGACCGGAATTTCGAGAGACTGCAAAGGTTGGGTGTCGTGGTTGGCCACGATAGTCACCGCATGCCAAGGATCGGCCTGCACCAACGAGCCGTCAAACACGGTGCGCAAATCGTAGTCTTTTCCACCTTTGGAGGCATTATGGAAGTTAAGCAGCAAAGGGGCATCAAACAGCATGGTCTTGCCTTCAACCTGATGGATATACTGCTGCAACTTGTCCGTTTCGAATGACCAATACTCGGCGACGATGAACATCGGTTCACTCGCGGCTTCTTGAATGCTGTCGATCCACTCTTTATAGAACCACGCAGGAATGTGCTTCACCGCGTCAAGACGAAATCCACTGCAAGGAACCTGTTCAATCACCCAGCGGGCCCAGAATTTGAGCTCCTCTCTGACGGCATTGTTGCGAAAATCAATATTGGCGCCCATCAGGTAGTCAAAGTTGCCAAACTCATCATCAACTTCCACGTTCCAGCCTTCGGCCGTGTAGTCGTTTACTATCTTGAATACGCCCTGTTCATCAGGGTTTTCAATGTGATCCACACCGCTAAAGCAATGATAATCCCAAACAAATTCAGAGTATTGTCCGCCGCGTCCGGCAAAGGTGAAACGCGTCCACGCCTCGGCGTCGATCACCTCTTCATCAATTTCTTCACGGTTTTCCTCAGAGACGCGGTTGACTTTAATCTGCTCTTTTTCGTCGGCACCCATTTTGTGGTTGAGCACCACGTCGAGCAACACGCCCACATTGTGAGCGCGAAGCGTTTCAACCGCGGCAACGAACTGTGCCTTATCACCGTACTTGGTGGCGACGCTGCCTTTTTGATCAAACTCCCCTAAGTCAAACAGGTCATAGGTGTCATACCCCACCGAGTAACCGCCCGACTCCCCTTTGCTGGCCGGTGGCAGCCACGCCATGGTAATGCCGATAGAGGCCAGCCACTCGGCCTTTTCGCTAACTTCCGGCCAGAGTTTTCCGCCATCAGGGTAATACCAGTGAAAAAATTGCAGCAGCGTTGGATTTTCCATGTAATGCATTTCCATCTGTGGGAGGTCATTAATAAATAGCCCACTTTTAGCGATAATGCATCAGCCGCCGCTTCTCGGTTCAAATCTTATTACGTTCAGCAATTCTGCATCGTGCCAACCTACAGCCTGTTTTCTGGTCATTGACCCACAGTGCTCGAGAAACAGTGCTGTCGGGTACTCATGCTGTCGTATTTTCGTTTCGCATCCGTTTCGCAGACCTAATCACGTCATCAGGTGCGGGATGCTGCATCGGTGGCGGCGAGGGAGCAAAAACACTGCCCGGAGACCCCCGCCCAGAATGCAGTTCACGTAATATGGCCTGATTGAATTCTGTCTCGAAGTTATCGTCGATATCCTCTGAACAAGAAAGGGACGGGAGCGGCAGGCGCGGGTAAAATACCTTCAGCCTACCGTCAGAATCAGCTCGCTGCTGTTGCCTGTGGGTTGTCATAACTTTATTTATCATCACTAGGGTGACTTCGACGTTAACGCTGCGCAGGCAGGACCACAGCTGTAGCGCCGTGAATGCAGGCCCCCCTTCCACGCGGAGCAGCCTCTCCAATCTTGGTCTAATCATCGAGTTATTGTCGAACCACAGCCAGTTTTGCAACAGCCATTTTTTTATTTCTGGTTCGACAACCACGTGGAGCCCCGCCATCACCTGCGATATGCATTCAACTCTGACTCTGACACCTAATCTTTGAAGGACGGACCTCAGCTGCGGCGGCGTAAAGGTTGGGCATTCTTTCAGGCGCAGCAGTGCCTCAACCTGCCGTTCTTTAGGCGTTACTAAGCAGACGAGATGCCAGTTTTCCATCACCCACTGGCTCATTTTTGGCGGGACAACTGTGCGAATGTTTGCCATTGCCAAGTTTATCGCCCTAGCCGCCACATGAATTCCTTTCTCACACAGTGCCGCCTGCAACTCTGGCGCCTTCAATGGCGGGCATCCTTCCTGGCGAAGCAGCGCCTCCATCCGGTTTTCCAGAGCGCCCCCCTGCTCAATCCAATGCCATCTGTCTGCTAACCAATCTCTTAATTTTGAGCTAACCACCACCCTAAGGGGCGCCAACGCTTTACTTACCGTTGCAATTTCCACCTCCACGCCAATCCGTTTCAGAATGGCCAGCAGCGGTTTTGCTTGCAAGTCCGGACAGCCTTTCCGCTGCACAAGCTCCGCCACTCGGAGTTCCAGAGATTTTTCATGATTGACCAGACGCCAGTTTTCTTGTACCCAATGGATCTCTTTTGGCGTAATTCTGTAGCGATCCATTATCATTGTTGTAAAAGATTTTACTGTTGACTGGCGTGAATTATTTTCGGACGCAGAGAGCGTGGGCTGTGGGTAACTTTGTGATACACCGGAGATATTTGCCACCATTAAACGTGGTGGCGCGTGACAACAGGCAAGTGAGGATACCGCAGCAGACATTTCTGAGGATGTGGTTATCGAAGAAATTTTCATGAGTCGCGTCCATTGCAACAGAGTGACTATTTTCACTGGTGGCGACATTATTGAGTTGATGACTGCCGATTAAAAGATTAATCGGCAGTCATTTTTCAATATTGATAAGTGGCAGCGTTTTCACTCTGGGTGCGATAGGGTTTGGCGGGATAATTAATCTCAATGCTGCGGCGGCGAAAATCACTTGGGCTAACGCCGACTCTTTTGCGGAATACGCGGGAGAAATAGAGCTGATCGTCGTAACCCACTACGCGGCCAATGGTGGCTATCGACTCCTGAGTGGTTTGCAACAGCAGTTTGGCGCGGATCACTCTTTGGTCTTCTCGCCAGCGCAGAATGTTTATCCCCACTTGTTCGCGGAAAAGATGCGCAAGGCGTGAAGGTGAAAGGCAAACATGGCGCGCGACCTCATCAATGCGCAATTCACCGGCCAGATTGCCGGTAATAAACTGACAGGCTTCAATCACTCGTGGATCCATGATTTTTTGCGGACTTTGCGGATCTTCTTCCATTGCACGCAGCAGCAGCCTTTCGAGTAAGTTCATGCCCAGCTCTTCGCCAAATCGACGCCCAGACTTTTGAGTCTGTTCGATATTAGCAAACAGGCGGTCAAACTCAAGCAGCAACGTGTTGTTTGGCAAGGATAAGCGACCTACATCGCGCGTTTTTGTATGCCACTCAAGCCAGTCAGCCCAGTAGGCACGTGGGCGAAAATAGACCCAACGATGATACCAACAGTCACTGTGGGTGGAACGACCGTAGAGATGTCGTGCCTTGGGCGGAAACAGCAGCAGGTCGCCGGGATTGCAGTAAAAAGTGTCTTCGCCGTCAAACACCTTTCCCTGGCCCTTCACGGTTAGATTAAGAATAAAACCCTTCATACCACCGGGCCTGTCGATAGAAAAATCGAGCGGACCGTCGGCCTGAATAGGCGTCATTCCTGCAACCAGATAGGCGTTAAAGCTGTAACCGGGAAGTAACGGATTCGACTGCTGATCTTCAATCATACGGTGATACATCGGGCCCCCTTAAATCATCACGCTGGTCTAACCATTCTATCGGGCAATAGAATTACTGCCCGATTGCGTTAAAGAATTGTGAAGGAAATACACTTTTCTCGGCATTTAACCTTCGAAAGGCCCATTTAAAAACTGGAATCGTTTACACAGTCCGTTTGGCCTTCTGTTTATAGCGGTCGAAAATCACCGCAGCCAGCAGAATTAGACCGCGCACCACGTACTGAGAAAACGGTGAAATATTCAGCAAGTTCATGGCATTTTCTACCGTACCCAAAATCAGCACGCCAGCGACCACGTAGGAAATTTTACCGATACCGCCTTTGAGTGAAACGCCGCCCAGCACGCAGGCCGAGATAACAATCAACTCATAACCCAGTGAAGTCATAGGCTGGCCGCTGGTCATGCGCGAAGCCAAAATAATACCGGCCGCCGCTGACACCAGCCCTGAGAGGACAAAGATAATGATTTTAGTGCGCACGACCGGCACCCCGGCCAGACGCGCTGCCTCTTCGTTACCGCCAATCGCCAACGTGTTGCGGCCAAATGTGGTTTTGTTGAGCAGCAGGCCAAAGGCAATCAGGCAGCCCACGGTTATCCAGATAGGCGCAGGAAGCCCAAACCAGTTGGCGTAGCCAAGCGCAAAGAAGCGTTCGTCTTCAATGCCCACCGCCTTACCGTCGGAGATGATATACGCCAGTCCGCGCACAATTTGCATGGTGGCCAGTGTGGTGATCAGGGCATTAATTTTCAGGCGTGCAATCACAAAACCGTTAACCAAACCAGAAAGCATACCCAGCAGCAAACCGGCGCCAACGCCAATCCATAGGCTTTCGGTCATGTTTATCACCACCGCCGTGGTCACGCCCGCACAGGCAATCACCGAGGCAACCGACAGGTCGAAATCTCCAGACGCCAGGCAAAACAGCATGCCGCAGGCCACCATGCCGGACATTGATATCGCCAGTCCCAGCCCTTTCATGTTGATAAATGAACTAAAGTTAGGCACGAAGATGCTGCAGGCAATAAACAGCGCGGCAAACACCACCAGCATGCCGTAGCTGTCCCAGATGCGCATCAGGCTTCGGCCCCCGCGCGAAGCGGCGTTCGGCTGCTCGGATTTCGTCGTATTCGTTGTCATACTGGACATCATTTAACTCCTGCTTTTGCTTAAATCCGCACTGGCGCGCACTCAGGCGGCATCCGGGGTGGTTTCTGGGTTCAATTCGGGGGTACGCAGCATCGCCAACCCCAGCGCTTTCTCTTCCGTTGCCTCTTCGTGCGTCAGTTCTCCGGAAATCGAGCCTTCACGCATCACAATAATTCTGTCGGCCAGCCCCAGCACTTCCGGCAAGTCGCTCGAGGCAAACAGCACGGCGATCCCTTGCTTAGCCAAGGCATATATCACGTTATAAATCTCATGCTTGGCGCCCACGTCGATACCTCGCGTTGGCTCATCGAGCAGGATCACTTTCATCTCTTCCGACAGCCAGCGGCCAAGAATGGCCTTTTGCTGATTACCGCCTGACAGATTCATGATTAACTGCTCCGGCCCCGGCGTTTTGATGTTTAATCCTTTAATTTGTTTATCCGCATTAGTCTGCTCCCAGCGGTTGTTGATTAAACACCCGGCCTTCAGACTTTTACGACGCGCACTGATGTTGATATTGTCGCGCACCGAGTGCACCGCAATGATTCCATCTGCCTTGCGGTCTTCAGGGCACAGCATGATCCCGTGGCGAATCGCGTCGATAGGCGAAGAAATTTTCAACGGCTTGCCATCGAGAAAAAGTTGTCCGCCGGTTATCTTGGTGCCGCCAAACACCCCTTTCATCAGTTCACTGCGCCCTGCGCCCACCAGCCCAAACAGGCCGACAATCTCGCCCTGACGCACTGTCAGGCTGATGGTGGATTTCACGCCTGGGGCCTTCACCTCATCAAGCTGTAAACGCACATCACCCAGCGGGCGTGGCTGATAGCCATAAACATCCCCTAGGTTGCGCCCCACCATTGCCTGCACAAGGCTGTCGTGATTGACCTTCTGCATATCGTTGAAGGTGCGCACATAGCGCCCATCTTTAAACACGGTGATGGCGTCGCTGAGGGCAAAAATCTCCTCCATGCGGTGTGAAACATAAATAATCACCCGCCCTTCGGCGCGCAGCTCGCGGATAACCCGAAACAGCTGCTCGATTTCGCGCGCCGACAGCGAACTGGTCGGTTCATCAAAAGCGATAACTTTGGCATTACGCGCCAGCGCTTTAGCAATTTCGACCATTTGCCACTGGCCGATAGAGAGATATTTCAGCGGCGTATCGGGGTCGATATCCAGCCCCAGATGCTCAAGCTGCAGCTTCGCCTCATAGCGCAGCAGTTTGCGATTTACCCAGCCACGACGGCTTGGCAACTGGCCGAGGTAGATGTTTTCCGCCACCGTCATTTCAGGCACCAGGTGCAGCTCCTGATAAATAATGGCAACCCCCGCGTCGAGCGCATCGGTGGTGTGATTAAAGGTCACCGGCTGACCTTTAAGCAGAATTTGTCCCTGACTTGGGCTGTAGTTCCCGCTGAGAATTTTAAGCAGCGTCGATTTTCCCGCTCCGTTTTCACCCATAAGTGCGTGAATTTGACCGGCATAGCAGTCAAAACTAATGCCATCTAGCGCCTTGACACCGGGGAAGGTTTTACCGATCCCCTGAAAAGTTAAATAGGGTTTACGGAGATCAAACGCTTCCAGAGAAGGAGTCGGCAGCGACGACGATGTGGGAGAGATTGAAGACATAGCGGCAACCTTTTGAACATAAACTTGTTTAAACGCGATGGGTCTTTATGCTGGAAAAACCCATCGCCAACTCTGTGGCTTAGCTAGGCAACTGAACGCCGTTATTTACCGCCTAGACCTTTTTTATCCAGCTCGACCTTAAAGTTGTCGCGGGTGATCAGCACCACGTCGGTGACTTCGGTAAACTTCGGTGGCTCTACGCCCTTGGTTACCCAGTCATTAAGCATCTGAATGCTTTTATAGCCGTGCACGTCAGGGCTTGGCAGCAGTGATCCGTAGAAACCGGTCTGCTCTTTTTTCGACAGTTCGTTAACCGCGTCAACCCCGTTGATGCCAATGCCAATCACATTAGCCGCGTTGAAACCTTGTCCCTCGGTGGCACGCACGCCGCCAAGAACGGTGTTGTCATTCATGCCCAGAATTAGCCAGTTTTTAACCTTGGGATGCTGCACCAGCAGTGAGTTACCGGCGTCAAGCGCGCCAGGAATATCATTGGATTTAGTCGGCACCTTGTAGATTTGTGCCGCAGGGAAACCGGCGGCCTTCAGCGCATCCATTGACCCCGTCGTACGGCGACGTGCGGTGTCGAGCTCATCGGCTGTGATCGCCATTACGCCCGTATCGGCCACGTTCCAGCCACGTTTCTTCATCTCTTTATAAAGCTCCTGCCCCTGACGCTCGCCAATTTTGCTGGCGGCCATCATCACCAATGGCACGTCGTCCATGGGTTTACCTTTGGCATTCACAAACTGGTCATCGACGGCAATCACCTTCAGACCATAGCTTTTGGCCTTAGCCATAATTGCCGGGCCAAGCCGCGGGTCGGGGGTGCAAATAACAAAACCTTTGGCACCGTTCGCAGCCAGACTGTCTATCGCATTCAGCGTTTTTTCACCGTCGGGAACGGCAATTTTAATCACCTGGAAGCCCAGGTCTTTTCCTGCTTTGTCTGCAAATCGCCATTCAGTCTGGAACCACGGCTCTTCCGGTTGCTTGACTAAAAAGCCCAGTTTCTCAGTGTCCGCCATAGCTGAATGTGACATAAAAGCAGCCAGTCCAATTGCCGCCAGCGCCTTAGTGAATTTATGCATGATGCTCTCCGACTTTTTATAGTTGTTACCGGCACAAGTAGGTGCTGGCGTGAAAACGTTATCAGTAGGGTGTTTCTTAAAAAACCACCTAACAAACCTTGCTATACGGGTATCGGTGATTGAGTAAAATTAAGTCGAGGTAAGTTTTAACTGGAATGATTTCTTAATATGTAGAGCGCTATCACAATTAAAAATTACAGCCATTCTGTGCATATATTCAGCGATTTTAACCAAATCGTAACTTTATGACCGCCCTCACATAACCGGTTTAGGGAGCAGAAAAGTACATACTTCCAGCTAATGTCTCCTCACTGCCTTCCCGCCGCTGCTCCTATGGTTATCCACAGCAAAAGCCAGACGGGTTTGAACTGGCTAAAACCAGAGACGTTAAGCAACTAACTTTTGAGGGGACAACCATGGCGCAGGGTGCAATTGCTCTTGGTCTGGATTTTGGCAGCGATTCGGTGCGCGTACTGGCGGTGGATTGCCACAGTGGCAAAGAGATAGACACCGACGTGGTTTACTACCCGCGCTGGCAGGAAGGATTGTATTGCCACGCCGGAAAAAACCAGTTTCGTCACCATCCGTTGGACTATATAGAGGCGATGGAAAGTGCGATTAAGAATCTGCTTCAGCGCCTGGGGCCAGACGCCAGCGCGCGCATCATCGGCATCGGCGTTGACTCCACCGGATCAACGCCTGCGCCGATTGACGAACGCGGGCAGGTGCTCGCACTGAGGCCGGAATTCGCCGATAACCCCAACGCCATGTTTGTACTGTGGAAAGATCACACCGCGATCAACGAGGCCGAAGAGATAAATCGCCTGTGTCGCGGCGGCGAATTCCCCGACTACACCCGTTACATCGGTGGCGTGTATTCGTCGGAGTGGTTCTGGGCCAAAATCTTGCACGTTTCACGCGAGGACAGTGCGGTACGTGAAGCGGCTGCCTCGTGGGTGGAACTGTGCGATTGGGTTCCCGCCCTGCTCTCCAATACCACTGCACCGGCGAGCATTGTGCGTGGCCGCTGTAGCACGGGGCATAAAATGCTCTGGCATCCTTCATGGGGCGGCTTCCCGCCGCGTGATTTTTTCGCCGCGCTTGATGATTGTCTGGTCGAGAATCTGCCTTATCCGCTGTTCAGCGACACGCAAACCGCCGAAAAACCGGTTGGCAAACTCAGTGCCGAGTGGGCACAGCGCCTGGGACTCTCCACCTCAGTGGTCATTTCCGGCGGTGCCTTTGACTGCCACATGGGCGCGGTCGGTGCCGGTGCCCAGCCCTATACGCTGGTTAAAGTGATCGGTACCTCAACCTGCGACATTTTAATTGCCGACCAACAGCGGGTCGGCGATCGGGCCATTGCTGGGATCTGCGGTCAGGTTGACGGCAGCGTGGTACCGGGGATGGTTGGCATGGAGGCGGGACAGTCGGCGTTTGGCGATATGTATGCTTGGTTCAGCCAGATACTTAGTTGGCCGCTGGTGCAATTAGCCAGCCGTCATCCCGAGTTGAAACCACACATCAGCGAGATGAAAAAGACCCTGCTTTCCGACCTTACCGCCGCGTGGGCCGCTAACCCAACGCTCGATAATTTGCCGCTGGTGCTTGACTGGTTCAACGGCCGCCGTACGCCTTTTGCCAATCAGCGTCTGAAGGGGGTGATCACTGACATCAACCTCGGGACTCAAGCCCCCGAGCTGTTTGGCGGTTTTATTGCTGCCACCGCCTTTGGGGCGCGCGCCATTATGGAGTGCTTCGAGCAACAAGATATCCCGGTAGAAAACGTGCTGACGCTGGGCGGCATCGCCCGTAAGTCACCGGTTATCATGCAGGTTTGTGCCGACGTGATGAACCGTCCACTGCAAATTGTGGCCTCCGACCAGTGCTGCGCCTTGGGTGCCGCCATATTTGCCGCCACTGCCGCCGGTGAGTTTGCCTCTATTCCTCTGGCCCAGCAGTCAATGGCCTGCGCAATAGAAAAAACGCTACTGCCGGACCCGCAGCGCGCCGCGCAATTTCAAAAGCTTTATGAGCGCTATCAACGGTGGTGTCAGAGCTCTGAACCGCTTTTTAACGCCGCGACGCCGTCTTGAATTACCCGCTGGCGACCGGCCAGCGGCATCACCTTACCGTTAATCGTGCAGGAGCAAAAAATGGACGCATTTAAACAACTCGAAGTCTGGTTCGTGATCGGCAGTCAAAATTTGTATGGCGCAGAAACGCTGCGTCAGGTGAAAGACAATGCCGAAAAGGTGGTTAACGGACTTAACGCCTCGGCCAGCCTGCCGATTAAGCTGGTGTTAAAACCACTGGCCACCACGCCGGACGAAATCACCACCGTCTGCCGTGAAGCTAATTACAGCAATAACTGTATCGGGCTGATAACCTGGCTGCACACCTTTTCTCCGGCCAAAATGTGGATTGCTGGACTGAGCATTTTGCACAAACCTTTAATGCAGTTTCATACCCAGTTCAATGCCGAGATCCCTTGGGACTCAATGGATATGGACTTTATGAATCTCAATCAAACGGCCCACGGCGGCCGCGAGTTTGGCTTTATCGGTGCGCGCATGCGCCAGCAACATTCAGTGATTACCGGCCATTGGGAAGATAAAGAGAGCCATCGCCGCATTGCGCAGTGGATGCGTGTTGCGGCGGCGAAAAATGAGAGTCAGCAGCTCAAACTGGCGCGATTTGGCGACAACATGCGTGAAGTGGCGGTCACCGAGGGAGATAAAGTTGCCGCGCAGATTACATTCGGATACACCGTCAGCGCCTACGGCGTGGGTGATTTGGTGAGTGTCATCGAAGAAGTAAGCCGTGGTGACGTCGATACATTAATTGAGGAATATGAGTCTAGCTACCAACTCACCGATGCAGTGAAACTCCACGGCGAGAAGCGTGAGAACCTGATTGACGCCGCGCGTATCGAACTGGGCATGACCCGCTTCCTTGAGCAGGGTAACTTCAAAGCTTTCACAACTAACTTCGAAAACCTGTATGGCATGAAGCAGTTGCCGGGGCTGGCCGTGCAGCGTCTGATGCAAAAAGGTTACGGCTTCGGCGGCGAAGGTGACTGGAAAACGGCGGCGCTGCTGCGCATTATGAAAGTCATGGCCAGCGGCCTGAACGGCGGGACCTCGTTTATGGAGGACTACACCTATAACTTCCAGACGGGCAATGATTTGGTGGTCGGCTCACACATGCTCGAAGTTTGCCCGAGTATTGCTACCGGCGAAAAACCCATTCTTGACGCGCAGTATCTTGGCATAGGCGGCAAGGCTGATCCCGCAAGGCTTATTTTCTCGACCCCCGCGGGTCCGGCAGTGAATGCCAGCGTTATCGACATGGGTGACCGTTTCCGTCTGCTGGTGAATTTGGTCGATACCATTGAGCAGCCAAAACCGCTGCCAAAACTGCCGGTGGCGCGTGCCATTTGGAAAGCCCAGCCCTCGCTGGCTACGGCAGCAGAGGCGTGGATCCTTGGCGGCGGCGCGCACCATACTGTGTTCTCGCAGGCGCTGGACATCGACTACCTGCGCCTCTACGCCGAACTGCACAACATAGAACTGCTGGTTATCGACAATCAAACCACGCTGCCTGATTTCAAAAATGAACTGCGTTGGAACGACGTGTATTACAAGCTTTATAGTCATTAATTATTGGTTTTGGCGCTTTCCCCCGCTGACTTAAGCGGGGGAAAGCAGGCATGAGGGAACACATGACTGATTAGCGTACACGCCGTCTTCAACCACTCTTTTCGTTGAATAATTCATATTCAACCCTCCTATTTTTCAGGCAAAAAGTGATATTTTTTACGCTGTTGCACAGCAATCACATGATCACGATAGCGACGAATCCATTCCCGCGTTAAGCTATTGCGCCTTGAATGTCTAAATCCGCCGTCAACCGCACTGCCGATGCAGGCTGCGCTTGGTGAGTCGGTCTAAAATATCAATGAAATAGGGTTATTTATGTCTCAAAATTCTGGCTATCAGCGTATTGGCGGCTGGCTATTGGCCCCAATGGCGTACCTGATCGTCAATTTGATGAGTGTCGTGTTAATGCTGCTGCTTTATTCAATGGCCATATTTAAGCCGGAATCGCGCGAGTATTTAATCACCAACTCTCAGGCATTTACCATGCAGTGGTATTTTTCCGTGGTCACCACGCTGGTCATGGGCGTATTTACGCTCACCGCGCTGTGGCAATTTTGCCGGCGTGTAAAGTCATTGCCGAAAACCTATATAATCTGGCTGCTGTTTACCGTTCTACTGGCCGTGAAAGCCTTTGCTTTTTCGCCGATTAATGACGACCTTGCCGTGCGCAATTTATTGCTGCCTCTGTTGGCAGCTGCACTGCTGGTGCCCTATTTCAAGCGCTCCCGTCGGGTTAAAGAAACTTTTACACAATAGTTAGGCACTATCATGACATCATACCTTTTACTGTTTATCGGCACTGTGCTGGTAAACAACTTTGTTCTGGTTAAGTTTCTTGGCCTGTGCCCGTTTATGGGTGTGTCCAAAAAACTCGAATCGGCCATCGGCATGGGGCTCGCCACGACCTTCGTTATTACGCTGTCCAATATTTGCTCGTGGATTGTCAACACCTTTATTCTGATGCCGTTAGGGCTGGTGTATTTGCGGACCATGGCGTTCATTTTGGTGATTGCCGTTGTCGTTCAGTTCACCGAAATGGTCGTGCGTAAAACCAGTCCGTCGCTTTATCGTCTTTTAGGCATTTTTTTACCGCTTATCACCACTAACTGCGCAGTATTGGGCGTTGCGTTACTCAATATAAATCAACAGCTGAATTTCATGCAGTCCGCTCTCTACGGCTTTGCGGCCTCGATTGGCTTCTCGCTGGTCATGGTGCTGTTTGCCGCCATTCGTGAGCGCCTGGTCGTTGCTGACGTTCCTGCACCGTTTCGCGGTTCATCTATAGCCTTAGTCACCGCGGGTCTGATGTCTCTGGCCTTTATGGGCTTTACCGGGCTGGTGAAATTCTAATGTTTGAGTTGTGGGTTGCTATTGGTTCACTCAGCGCGATGGCGTTGGTGTTTGGTTTGCTGCTGGGTTATGCCTCTCGCCGTTTTGCGGTTGAGGGAAATCCGGTGGTTGATCAGATAGACGATATTTTGCCGCAGAGCCAGTGCGCTCAGTGCGGTTACCCGGGCTGCAAGCCTTACGCTGAGGCGGTAGCCAACGGCGACAAAATTAATAAATGCGTGCCCGGCGGCGAGCCGGTGATGCTGAAACTCGCGACGTTACTTAATGTCGATCCGCAGCCATTGGACGGCGACGCCGTTGAGGCCGTGCCGGTTCGCAGAATTGCTTATATCGATGAAAGCAACTGCATCGGCTGCACAAAGTGCATTCAGGCTTGCCCAGTAGACGCCATTGTTGGCGCGACGCGTGCAGTTCACACCGTCGTCACTGACCTGTGTACCGGTTGTGACCTCTGCGTTGCGCCCTGCCCAACCGACTGCATTGAAATGCTGCCGATTAAAACCACCACCGCGAACTGGAAATGGGACATGAATACCATTCCAGTGCAAATTATTCATGCGGAGTAACATGTTCAATCTGTTTGCTACGCTCAAGAAAGAGAAAATCTGGGACTTTGACGGCGGTATTCATCCGCCCGAGATGAAAACTCAGTCCAGCCTGGTGCCTCTGCGCCGAATGCCTCTGCCTGAGCGTTTTATTATTCCTTTGCAGCAGCACTTGGGGCCTGAAGGCGAGCTTTGTGTAAAATCGGGTGATCGAGTGTCAAAAGGCCAGCCGCTGACCACCGGCCTTGGCCGTACTGTGCCGGTTCATGCGCCGACCTCCGGCACCATTAGCGCCATTGAGCCACATATCACCGCGCACCCTTCAGGTTTGAAAGAGCTGTGTGTAATTATTGACGCAGACGGAGAAGACCGCTGGTGCGAACGTCAGTTTGTAGAGGACTACACTCAGCTCGATGCCGCCGCGATTAACCAACTGATTCATCAGGCCGGTATTGCCGGTTTGGGGGGAGCCGGTTTTCCTACGGCCAGCAAAATTCAGGGCAGCCTTGAGCGTACCAAAATTCTCATTCTTAATGCTGCCGAGTGTGAACCTTATATCACCGCTGACGACCGGTTGATGCAGGAGCACGCCGATGAAATTTTGCTCGGCACACGCATTATGTGTCACATGCTGCATCCCGAGCAGGTGTTGATCGGTATCGAGGACAACAAGCCCGAAGCGATCGCCGCCTTAAAGGCCGCCATTAAAAAAGAAAAACACGCCGGTGTTAACATCGAGCTGCGCGTAGTGCCGACCAAGTACCCTTCCGGCGGAGCAAAACAGCTGACCCGCATTCTTACGGGTAAGGAAGTGCCTAAGGGCAAACACTCCTCTGCCATTGGCGTACTGATGCAAAACGTCGGCACCGTATTTGCCATTAAGCGCGCGATTATCGATGCCGAACCCCTGATTGAGCGCGTGGTTACCCTCACCGGTGAGTCGGTAAAAAAACCAGGCAATGTCTGGGCCAGACTTGGCACGCCGGTGGCACATCTGATGCGCGAAGGCGACTTTGAGCCGCAGAATCAACAAAAAATGGTGATTATGGGCGGTCCACTGATGGGCTTTACCCTACCGTCACTTGATGTACCGATTGTTAAAATCAGCAACTGTCTGTTGGCACCGTCGGTCAGTGAAATGGGTCAGCCCGAGCAGGAAGAAGCCTGCATCCGCTGTAGTCTTTGCGCCGAATCTTGCCCGGCTGGTCTGTTACCGCAGCAGCTTTACTGGTTCAGTCGCGGTCAGGAACATGAAAAAGCGCGCAACCATAATCTGTTCGACTGCATTGAGTGCGGTGCCTGCGCCTACGTGTGTCCGAGTAATATTCCGCTGGTGCAGTACTACCGACAGGAAAAAGCCGAGATCCGTGCGCTGGATCTTGAAGCCACCCGCGCGACCGAAGCCAAAGCGCGTTTCGAAGCCAAACAGCTGCGTATGGAGCGCGAAAAGCTGGCTCGTGAGGAAAAACATAAAAAATCTGCCGTTAAACTCAGCGATGAAGATGCCCGTGTCATCACGCCACGCGTCAGCGCTGTAGAGCAAACTAAGCCTGCTGAAAACGAGAAAGACACCGATCCTCGTCAGGCAGCCCTCGCCGCCGCGATAGCGCGAGCCAAGGCTAAAAAAGCCGCCGTTGTCGCCGATGTAGAGGAAGTGCCAGTTTCCAACGAACCGATCGCCACGCCTGCCGACATGCCGATTGAAGGCGATGCCCGTAAAGCGGCCGTAGCTGCCGCCATTGCCCGCGCCAAAGCTAAAAAAGCAGCAGCAACTTCAGGCAACGCCGCACCTGAAATTAACGCTGAAGTTAAGGCAGACGTTGAATCAGAGAGTAAGGCGAAATCAGTCGAACCCACCGCCGATGCCATGCCAGAAGATAAACGCAAAGCCGCCGTAGCTGCCGCCATTGCGCGTGTCAAAGCGAAGAAAACCGCACAAGCGCCTCAATCCACTGAGCTTGCCGCGGTTGATACAAAGCAATCAGTGACACCGTCACCTAAGGCGAACACTGCGGGCCTGGCACAATCAGATTCAGAAGGTGATCCACGCAAAGCTGCGGTAGCAGCAGCGATCGCCCGCGTAAAGGCCCGAAAAGCCGCTCAAGCTCTGACGTTGTCGAGCGAAATGTCGAACGAGGAATAGATGGCTTTTAGAATCGCAAGTTCTCCTTTTACCCACAACCGCCAGAGCACCCGCTCAATTATGCTGATGGTTGTACTGGCCTGTATTCCGGGCATTGCCGCGCAGGTTTGGTATTTTGGTTACGGCACGCTGGTGCAGGTGGCGTTGGCTATTTTAATCGCCATTTTGGCGGAAGGAGCCGTACTACAGTTACGCAAAATGCCGGTTGCAAAACGGCTTGCCGACAACACCGCACTGCTCACCGCCGTACTGCTTGGCGTAAGTTTACCGCCGCTTGCCCCGTGGTGGATGATTGTTATTGGCACCGTTTTTGCCATTATTATTGCCAAACAGCTTTACGGTGGACTGGGGCAAAACCCGTTTAACCCGGCGATGGTGGGTTATGTAGTGTTACTCATTTCGTTCCCGGTGCAGATGACAACCTGGCTGCCGCCTGACGCCCTGCAGGCACATCACGTGGGCTTTGTTGATACGCTGCTGACCATTTTTGGCGGACACGATTCACAAAATATGACCGCCTATCAACTGCAAATGAATGTCGATGGTATCACGCAGGCCACGCCGCTTGACGGATTTAAAACCGGTCTGCGCTCAGGACACACGGCGGAACAGGTGTTACAGCAACCGCTGTTCAGCGGCATACTGGCCGGTCTTGGTTGGCAGTGGGTTAATCTCGGTTTTCTGGCCGGTGGCGTGTTCCTGATGTGGCGTCGGATTATCAGTTGGCATATTCCAGTCAGCATACTGATGATGATGACTTTCTGTGGCACGCTGGCTTGGGCACTAGACCCAGGCAGTTATTCACCGCCAATCATCGGTTTATTTTCCGGTGCTACCATGCTGGGCGCATTCTTTATTGCCACCGATCCGGTTACCGCGTCGACCACGCCAAAGGGGCGACTCATTTTTGGTGCGCTTATTGGGCTGCTGATTTGGTTGATTCGCGCCTACGGTGGCTATCCTGACGGCGTTGCTTTTGCCGTGCTGCTGGCGAACATTACCGTTCCGCTGATCGACCACTACACTCAGCCACGTGTTTACGGCCATCGCTAAGGAAAAAGTATGTTAGCTACAATGCGCCGCTATGGGATGACCTTAGCATTTTTCGGCATCCTGATGACAGGTATGACGGCCTTGGTTAATCTTTTAACCAAACCGACAATTGAACATCAAGCCTTGTTGCAACAAAAGAGCTTGTTCGATCAGGTGATCCCTGCAAGCGTGTATGATAACAACATGCAGCAGGAGTGTTACAACGTCACTAATGCATCATTGGGGACGGCAACGCCTCACCGCATGTATCTGGCGCGCAAAGACGGCCAGCCGGTTGCAGCCGTCGTTGAGACCACTGCACCGGACGGATATTCTGGCGCGATTCAGCTGTTGGTTGCCGCTGATTTTCATGGCAAAGTGTTTGGAACTCGCGTGCTTGAACAGCATGAAACCCCCGGACTCGGTGACAAAATTGAAGTCCGTATCTCCGACTGGATCAAAAGTTTTGCCAATCAAACGATTAACGGCGCCAGCGATGCCCGCTGGGCGGTTAAAAAGGACGGCGGCATGTTTGATCAATTCACTGGTGCGACCATTACACCGCGGGCCGTGGTCCGTTCTGTAAAACGTACCGCACTCTTTATTGAGACTGTGCCTGCGCAGCTTTCCCACCTCACCCCTTGTGGAGCACGTGATGAGTGATGCAAAAACACTAATCGTTAACGGACTGTGGAAGAACAACTCCGCGCTGGTTCAATTACTCGGCCTCTGCCCACTGCTGGCTGTAACCTCCACGGCAACTAATGCGCTGGGGTTGGGTTTGGCTACCACCATGGTATTAACCTGCACCAATGCCATGATTTCAGCCTTCCGCCGCTGGGTGCCGAGTGAAATCCGTATTCCTATCTACGTGCTCATTATCGCCTCGGTGGTCAGCACCGTGCAGATGCTGATAAATGCCTATGCGTTTGCGCTGTATCAGGCGCTGGGGATTTTTATCCCGCTTATCGTTACTAACTGTATTGTGGTCGGTCGCGCAGAGGCTGTCGCCTCCAACAGTCCGATACACCTCGCCGCACTCGATGGCCTGATGACTGGGCTAGGCGCGACGGCGGCGATGTTTACCCTGGGCTCTATGCGCGAAATCCTTGGCTCAGGAGTATTATTTAATGGCGCAGACCTGTTACTGGGAAGTTGGGCCAAAGTGCTGCGCGTGCAGGTAGTGCATCTGGATAATCCATTCTTGCTGGCGATGTTACCGCCGGGTGCCTTTATAGGCCTTGGCATGCTGCTGGCGGGGAAATATCTGATTGACCAACGAATGAAGGCACGCGCCGCCGCCCGAGCAGCCCATTCGCTGCCGCAGGGTAATACCGAGAAAGCCTGATGAATAAAGATAAACGCATCAGCATTCTTAAACGCCTGCGCGAAAACAATCCGCATCCGACCACTGAATTGGTGTACACCACGCCTTTCGAATTGTTAATTGCGGTACTGCTCTCGGCTCAGGCAACCGATGTCAGCGTCAATAAAGCCACAGCCAAACTTTATCCGATGGCTAATACGCCGCAGAAGGTGTGGGACTTGGGCGTCGACGGCGTTAAGGAATACATCAAGACTATTGGTCTGTTTAACGCCAAGGCCGAGAACGTGATCAAGACTTGCCGAATTCTGCTTGATAAGCACGCCGGTGAAGTTCCTGAAGACCGCGCTGCGCTTGAAGCACTGCCAGGAGTGGGAAGAAAAACCGCCAATGTCGTACTCAATACGGCGTTTGGCTGGCCGACCATTGCCGTAGACACGCACATTTTCCGCGTCTGCAACCGCACACGTTTCGCGCCTGGAGAGACGGTTGAAAAGGTGGAAGAAAAGCTGCTAAAAGTCGTCCCCGCTGAATTCAAACTCGACTGCCATCACTGGTTTATTCTGCACGGGCGTTACACCTGCGTGGCGCGAAAGCCGCGATGCGGATCATGTCTGATTGAAGACTTGTGTGAGAGCAAAGAGAAGGTCTATCCGGAAGGATATTGATTACAATAGCGTTTTTATTGAAAATATCAAATCAAGGGCATGCGCTGCGCTCACTGAGCAGAGGCCCAGTAAGCGCAGCGCATGGATTTATCTTTTAGAACCCGACATTTTCAATTGAAAACCATTACAAGAATGACTTAGCCTGCTTCAATACCACGTCACAGGCTTTCGTTTTCACCTTTTCTTTCAACTGCGTCAACCCGCCAGAGTCGAGACTGCTCAAGTCAACGTTCTGACCCTTACCGGTATGAAGAATACCGTTGAGGCCGTCCTGATAGTCGGCCTTTTGAGTCGTTCCAGCGTTCTGGATCCCAAGTTTATCCATCAGTTTGTCTTTAACTGACGTGGCGCTAGTAGCCGAAAGCACGTTGTTTTTTACGCAGTATTGCAGAATACCTGCTGCATTGGTGCTGCTTTTCGACGTAAGATTGCTGTTGCTGCCGCCGAGCAAAGAAGTGAGCTGGCTCATTGAATAGCCTCCCTCAGAGCCACCGCTGGCATTGCCACCGAGCTGCTGGTTGGCGGCGTCAGATAAAGATCCAAGCAGGCTGTTTGCCGCCTGTGCGCCGCTGGCCATCAGAAGTCCGCTGGCTGCCAGTGCCAATATGCTGGTACGAAATGCTTTCATCTTTTGCTCCAATCCATTATGCGATTACACGTGGTTTTCATTTCTTAAATTACTCGAGCTTCTTACGCTAATCTTGGCGCGATTACCCACGCCCAGCAATAGGAATATGTCGGATAATGCCGTGCAGATTCAGATGTTTGTTATGTCTACATCACGTTTTGCTAACCATTGGCTTGCGGCACCAAAGAAGTGTTGCGCCAACGGCGTTGCCCTGCCCGCCTGCGCAACCACCAGCGCGGCGTGCCGAGTCATCGGCGTAATGTTCAGCGAACAGCGTTTTAATGACGGTGACATCTCGTCAATAAGATGTCCGCGAGGCACCAGAGCACACCCTAGGCCAACAAACACACCCTGCATCAGCTGAAATATCGAGCTGCTTTCCAAAATTGGGCGTAATTCCAGCCCGCTACTGCGGAAAAAATTATCAAGATAACGACGGAAATAACGGCTGGGTTCTGACAAACAGAGCGGCAACTCGGCAACCTGCTGCGCGTTAAGCTGGGCAAATTGCTCGAGTTGAGGAAAGTGTTGCGGGTTGTAGACAAGGTCGACGCCGCCGTCGTGCAGCGGAAAGAGCTGAAAACGTAGCTCATTCAGGGTTGAGAATTCGAAAAATCCGATGCCGATATCAACCGAATGACTGGCCAAGTCCTCGATCAACCGATCGGCACTGACTTCAGATACCCGGTAATCCAGCCCAGAATGCTCTTCGCCGATCCCTTTGAGTAAAGCAGCGAGTGAAATACTGCACTGAGGCATAACCCCAATACGCAACGTACCGCTTAGCCCCTGTTTTAATGAGGCAACCTCAAGCTTCAATCCCTCGTAAACGGAGACAATCTCACGCGCCCAGCTCAAAACACGATGGCCTTCTGGCGTGAAACCTTCAAAGTTGTTTCCGCGATTGATCAGACTAAGATCGAGCTCTTTCTCAAGGTTTTTTAGGCGCATTGACAACGTCGGCTGGCTTACAAAGCTGATTTGCGCCGCGCGCCCGAAGTGTTTTTCTCGTTCGAGATTACACAGATAAATGAGTTGTTTTATGTCCAAAAATGCTCGCATTTAATGAGTTAGATTGAAAATTTTTAGTCCATGTCATGTTATGTACTGACCCCTGTACTAACTTAGAACTGAGCATCAGATAATGGGCTCTGACTTTTTAAATAAAAACATAATAGCTGACCTGCGCGCCGTGCCAAAACAAAATCCCTCCCGATGTCTGTGCGCTGAACCCAAGCATGCCACCAAGATAACCTTGTCCTTAAGAGTTCATTTAAAAATATTGATATAGTGCGCAAATCTGAAAGGTAAGCGTTGACCAAACGAAAGACCACCCCCTACTATCTTCTGGCTGGAAAAAAGATCTCACCAACTATTTAATAAAAATACATTTTCGCATTATAACTTTGCCACTGTAAGCATTAACAGATCCTAATGGCAAAGTGAATTCAGCCTACTTTATGGATGAAGAAGTGAAAAATAAAACAATAGATAGCTTAAAGCTAATTTTTGCGGTGACCGTTGTTGCCATGCATGGCTTTCTTCTTGAATCACAGTACAACCGCTACATACTCGGGATTTTAACCAATGGATTGTTCAGATCTGCTGTCCCTTTCTTTTTTATCGTCAGTGGTTACCTCTTCTTTAAAACGATAAAGAATAACACGACTAAAAAATGGTTTTCCCATATTATAAAAG
>NZ_MRWD01000115.1 GCF_002093625.1 Rouxiella silvae
GTATTTTTGAATGCAATACATTTCTTACATCACACATTACTTGTCAAATTATTTTCATATATTTGTGATCTCAGTTTATTAATTCAGTAAAACCTCGACGGACGTTACATACTCGATTAAACCGATGAATGAGTTCACCCTAAAAAATATAAAAAACGTGATTTTATCGTTCACAGCCGTCTGTCATTCAGACAGGTAAAATGAAATGCTCGCCCTGCAGATTTTGTCAGGCTCTTCAGACACATTAATAGTCATTTATCTGGCATACAGCGAAGATTGCTGACGTTATAATCAATTGTCCTTTGTCAGGGGTTAATCCTCACCTTTGCATTAGCGTTAATGTATAATATTCATTCAAAATCAGAAGATTACAGGATCAGCGGAACAATATGATAAGAATTTTTAGCCTGACAAACCCCCGTATCGCGCAGGCGTTTGTCGATCATATGGCAACGCGTGGCGTTCAGCTGCAGGTGAAGCACGAGGGACAAGAAGTCCAAATCTGGCTTGAGGATGAATCAAGGCTGGAGGAAGCTGAAGCTGAACTGGCGATGTTTATAAAAGATCCTTTAAATCCCCGTTATCAGGCAGCGAGTTGGAGCACGGGTAATACCCAAACCAAACTTAGCTATGAGCACTACTCATACTGGCAGAGAATTCGTAGCCAGGCCGGACCGTTGACGATGGCAGTGATGATCATTTGCATCGTGGTCTACATTATTCAGCAGATTTACGGCGACCAGATGGTGATGCAGTGGCTTGCCTGGCCCATTGACAGCAGTCAATACGCTGAGCTTTGGCGTTGGTTCACCCCGGCCTTCCTGCATTTTTCACTGATGCACATTCTCTTTAATGTGATGTGGTGGTGGTATTTGGGCGGCCCCGTTGAAAAACGCCTCGGCAGCGGCAAACTGTTTACTATCGCTGTCATTTCTGCGTTGCTTAGCGGCTGGGGACAGTCTATTTTCAGCGGTATATATTTCGGTGGTCTGTCAGGCGTAGTCTATGCGCTGATGGGTTATGTGTGGCTTACGGGCGAACTTAAACCTGAAAGCCAGCTCTCCCTGCCGCGAGGTTTGATGGTTTTCGCTATCGCCTGGCTGGTGCTGGGTTACTTTAATGTGATGGGCCTCGCAATCGCCAACGCCGCGCATGTGTTTGGTCTGGTCGTGGGTCTTATCATGGCTTTTTGCGATACGCGTACGCCACGCATAAAACGCAGCTAGGGGATTTAGGTGAAACAAACACAACGTCATGACGCCATTGTCGAGCTGGTGCGTCAGCAAAGTTATGTCAGTACCGAAGAGCTGGTTGAGCATTTTGCCGTCAGCCCGCAAACGATTCGGCGCGATCTCAATGATTTGGCCGAACAGAACAAGATTCATCGTCATCACGGCGGTGCGGCACTGCCTTCGAGTTCGGTCAATGCCGCCTATAATGACCGTAAAGTAATGTGGTCTGACCAAAAGGCACGCATTGCCGCCCGCGTGGCAAGCCAGATACCCGATGGTTCAACGCTGTTTATTGATATCGGCACCACGCCGGAAGCGGTCGCCCACGCGCTGATTAATCATCGTGACCTGCGGATCGTGACCAACAACCTCAACGTAGCCACGCTGCTAACCTCAAAAGAGGACTTCCGCATTCTGTTGGCCGGGGGCGAAGTACGCAGCCGCGACGGCGGCATCATGGGCGAAGCTACGCTCGACTTTATCTCTCAGTTCCGCCTTGATTACGGCATTCTGGGGATAAGCGGAATTGATATGGACGGCTCGCTGCTCGAGTTTGACTATCATGAAGCGCGCATCAAACGCGCGATTATCGAGAACTCGCGCAATGTGATGTTGGTAACCGACCATTCCAAGTTTGGGCGTAACGCGATGGTTAACCTCGGAAATATGAGTCTTATCGACTATATGTTTACCGATCAGAAGCCACCGGAAAGCGTGATGGCGCTGATTAACAAGTATGAAGTTCAGTTAGAACTCTGCTAACTAGCATAGATAAATGCCGGGAAGTGCCTCATGACTTCCCGGCCACACCCGTCTAATTCCTTCTATTATTCCGCTTTCATTGTTGTTCGCTTAACCTCCTTTGATGCCCCTAAAACGCGCAATAACGAAAAGCCGGATGAAATTTTCATCATTTTGTCATCCCTTCTCGTTAAATCTAGGTAAAAATGTTACCTACATCACGCATGAATGTTTTTATTTGGTTAACTCTTGGCTTGTTTGTTGGTTATCGATTACAATAATGAGCGAAAACGAACATTAAAGAGCTATAACGAACATCTGGAGGAAGATGACGTGGAAACCAAAGACTTGATCGTAATTGGTGGCGGTATAAACGGTACCGGTATCGCTGCGGATGCGGCGGGCCGCGGGCTATCCGTTCTGCTGCTTGAAGCGCAAGACTTGGCCTGCGCAACCTCCTCGGCCAGTACAAAACTGATCCACGGCGGTCTGCGCTATTTGGAACACTATGAGTTTCGTCTCGTCAGCGAAGCGCTGGCCGAACGTGAAGTTCTGCTCAAACTGGCACCGCACATTGCCTTCCCTATGCGTTTTCGTCTGCCGCATCAGCCACACTTACGTCCGGCCTGGATGATCCGCATTGGTCTGTTTATGTACGACCATCTGGGTAAACGCACCAGCCTGCCGGGCAGTGAAGGTCTGAAATTTGGCCAGAACTCAGTGTTAAAGCCGGAAATAACCCGTGGATTCGAATATTCCGACTGTTGGGTTGACGATGCGCGTTTAGTCGTCCTTAACGCTCAGGAAGTCGAAGAACGCGGTGGCGAGGTTCGTACCCGCACTCGAGTGAATCGCGCATGGCGTGAGAACGACCTGTGGATAGTTGAGGCTCAGGATATTGATACCGGTAAAACCTTTACCTTCCGTGCTAAAGGCCTGGTTAACGCGGCAGGTCCGTGGGTAAAACAGCTCTTCGACGACGGCCTGAAGCTGAAATCACCGTACGGTATTCGCCTGATTAAAGGCAGTCATATTGTGGTTCCGCGCGTTCACAGTGAGCCACAATCTTACATTCTACAAAATGAAGACAACCGTATCGCCTTCGTTATCCCGTGGATGGACGAGTTCTCTATTATTGGTACTACCGATGTGGAGTATCATGGCGACCCGAAAAACGTAGAAATCGACGACGACGAAATTAACTATCTGTTAAAAATCTACAACAGCTACTTCAAGAAACAGCTGACGCGCGAAGACATTGTCTGGACCTATTCAGGCGTGCGTCCACTGTGTGACGATGAGTCGGATTCGGCGCAGAAGATCACCCGCGATTACACCCTAGACGTTCACGATGACCACGGTAAAGCGCCACTCCTGTCTATTTTCGGCGGTAAGCTGACCACCTATCGCAAGCTCGCCGAGCACGCCATGGAGAAACTGTCGAAGTACTATCCTAACGCGGGTCCGGCGTGGACCAAAAACGGCCTGCTGCCGGGTGGCAACATCGGCGAAGGCAGAGAGAGCTATGCGGCAGAATTGCGCCGTCGCCACGGCTGGTTGCCTGAATCGCTGGCCCGTCGTTACACCCACACCTACGGCAGCCAGAGTGAGATTATTCTCGCCGACGCGACCGGTCTTGATTCGCTGGGTGAAAACTTTGGTCATGATTTCTATGAGGCCGAGTTGCGCTATCTGGTAGAAAAAGAGTGGGTCGTCGAGCTTGATGATGCTATTTGGCGTCGCACCAAGCTGGGTATGTGGCTAACCAAACCGCAGCAGGTACGGGTGGCCGAATGGTTGAAGCAGCACGCTCAGCAGCGTAAAGGGCTGTCGCTGGCGTCTTAAGTTCTTCTTCGCTTGTGCCCCCACCCTAACCCTCCCCCTTAGGGGGAGGGGATCATCTTAGAAACTCTGCCCCTCAGGGGAAGGGGATCATCTTAGAAACTCTGCCCCTCAGGGGAAGGGGATCATCTTAGAAACTCTGCCCTTAGGGGAAGGGGATCATCTTAGAAACTCTGCCCTTAGGGGAAGGGGATCATCTTAGAAACTCTGCCCCTCAGGG
>NZ_MRWD01000116.1 GCF_002093625.1 Rouxiella silvae
GATGGAATATAAACCATTCTCAACCGAAAAATATAACATCGTATTTTCAGTTATCGACATTGAAAATGATAACATCAAAAACGACGCAGCCCCACTAATAAATTAAAACCTCAAAATCTGAAAAATAAAACTTTCATATACATTCACTATTATTTTGTAATTAAAAAAATTCAGAACGAAAAATTAACGTATATTTACTGCGCCAACGTGTTATTCAAAATCATAACATATAGGAGGAGGCATAATGAGCATCATTAGTACGTTAAGCGACGCCGCTAAAACACTTTCCGGAAACACAAACCTTTACCATCTAGATGTTCACGGGTGCGATATTTATTTAGATGTTAAATCGTTCTCGGGGCGTGAAAGTGTCAGTGCCGGATATCATTATAGAATAGAATTTAACAGTACAGAACAAGATATAAACCCACAGCAGATTTTGAACCACAGTGCTATATTGAAAATACAGGGGAAAAATGAATCATTAACACCCCAAATTGTTCAGAAGGAACAGAAGATTGTCCACGGCGTGATCACTAATTTCATCCGTAATTCTGGATCTGTTGATGAAGCGCACTATCAGATTACTATTGAACCCTTTTTTTCCCTACTCGATAAGCAAAAGCGCTCTTATCGCTTCTTCTTAAATCTTTCAGTTCCAGAAGTTATTGAGCAAATACTTCAAGACCATAGCTTTAAATCTTGGGAGTTTGATTTTCAATTAAAAAAAACCTATCCCAAACGAGCTCAAATTAACCAAATCAACGAGAGCGACAGGGAATTTATTGAACGTCTGCTATCTGAAGTAGGAATTTTTTATACATTTATTATACAACCCGACACCAAAACTGAGGTTATTCAGTTTGGTGATAAACAAAGCTGTTATATTTTTAGTAAAAATTTACCGCTAAGAAATCCCTCAGGCACTAACGACAACGGTATCAATTCGGTCTGGGGGCTATCATTACACAGTCAAATTACTGAGTCCTCAGTGCAGGTTAAAGATTACAACTACCGCAACTCAAAAGACCCTCTGCTTTCAGGTAAAATCGACATAATGCACGGGAAAAATGACGGTATTACTTACGGTGATGTATATCAGTACCAGCCTCGGCACTTAACTGGGGGGAATTTATTAACGCCGGAGACTGAAACCGCTAATTTCTGGGCACGTCTTGAGCATGAACGTTACCTCACCGCGCAAACTCAATTACAGGGTTCAAGCACTGATCCAACCTTAGCCCTACTGCATGTGCTAACCGTCACTGACAATAATTTTCCTTCATCGTTGCCCTCTGTGTGGCAATCTCAAGTGATAATAGTTGGACTACGTTTCTCAGCAAGTCGCTCAACGGCACTGTCTGTCACTTTTTCTGCCGTACCCTACAGTGAAACCCTATGCTGGCGACCTGCTTTAAAACCTCGCCCAGTGATAAGTGGTACGTTAACGGCGCGGATTACCAGCCCAAAAAACAACGATATATATGCCCATCAGGATAAAGACGGCCATTATTGGGTCAAGTTTGACGCTGACCTGGAAGATAAACGTCAGGGTTTTGAGAGCATGCCTGTGCGTCTTGCCAAACCCTACGGCGGCGACACTTACGGTATCCACTTTCCCCTTATTCAAGGCACCGAAGTTGCCATCGCTTTTCACGAAGGCGATCCCGACAGGCCTTATATTGCTCATGTTCTGCATGATTCTCACCACCCTGATCACGTCACCGAACAAAACAACACCCGCAACATAATCCGCACTCCAGCCAATAATAAACTGCGTTTTGAAGACAAACGCGATGAGGAGCACGTAAAACTCAGCACTGAATACGGTGGCAAAACTCAGCTCAACATGGGTCATTTGGTAGACGCTAACAGAGGACTTCGTGGTCAAGGTTTTGAGCTGCGCACAGATGACTGGGGAGTGATTCGAGGTGCCAAAGGTATTCTGCTTACAGCCGATGCTCAACCCGGAGCCAACGGCCAAATACTGGAAATGGATGAGGCGATAGCCCAACTGCAACAGGCGCTTACCCTAGCGCGAAACATGACAAATATAGCGCAAAATGCGAAGACCACAGCCGGTGATACTGCCAGTCAACAGGCACTAAATAAGACGCTGCACAACCTGAAAGCCGCGGGTATTGTGGTATCAGCACCAGAAGGTATTGGTTTGGTAAGTCCAAAGGCAATCCGCCTTGCATCAGGGGGAGAAAGCGTTGCAGTCATATCAGGAGGCAACACAGATGTCAGCAGTGGAAAATCTTTTACTGTAGCAGCCAGTGATTCCGTGAGCCTATTTGCACAGAGTGGAGGAATGCAGATCTTTGCCGGAAATGGAAAATTGGATATTCAGTCTCAGGCTAATGCACTTAATGTCTCGGCCCAGAAAGATGTCACCATTACCAGCAGCGAAGGGAAAATAACGGTAAACGCCAGTCAGGAATTAGTTCTGATCTGTGGCGGGGCTTACATCAAACTGAACGGCGGCAATATTGAATTAGGTGCGCCGGGAAATATTCTGCTGAATGCCGCAAATGTGCAAAAAATGGGGGCATCAAACCTCAATGCCCCTTTGCCAACGTTCCCTAAAGGTTATGGTGCGGGATATGCGGTGAAATCGTTAAGAACTGGAGAGCTAATGCCGTTTACGACTTATCGAATTACAACGGCGGAAGGCGACGTTTTTGAGGGTATTTCGGGTCCAGACAGTAAGACAACATCGATCTACACATCAGCCCCTTCGCAGTTAAAAATAGAATTTCCACGTAATAAAACTGACAGCAAGGAGGTTGAATAATCATGGTAACGACATCCCTAAAACCAAAATTTCATGATGCCCATGCTGAAGAGCAAGAACCTTACTGGGTTGAAGTGCAACTGGTCGACGAACAAGGAGGGGCCGTCGCCAATATGCCATGGCAGGCAGAAAATAGCGCAACACCCGGCGGGTATGAGAAAGCGCTCAAAGGGATTAGTGACGACAACGGTTTAATCAGAATAGAACCGCGTTATGGCAGTGAATTACGATTATTCATTGATGCTCAACCATTGGCTAATGAAATGGAGCAACGGCCTATGGGTGTCAGCAGAGATCCAAATGAATCGACAGTGCGAGAAGGTGCTCAAGACAAAGGCTACATTTGGCACTATGCGGTAATGGGTGAATTATGCCGGACGTATCCAGATATTGAGAAAAGAAATGGCGAACCCTTCCCAGCAGAGTTTCATTTCCCTCAAAATAAATCGCTAAAAGGTTTTAAAATAAGAACAAACGAGCTTGAGAAGCGACATGTTATTGAAATTTGCCCGTTCAGAGCCTGGGAACTGGTATTACATCATCAGAGTGAGTATTCGATAGCAAATGCCATTAATCTGGGGGCCAGTGCTTCTTTGGCCTATGCTGATGATGATCAAATAAGCTATTTTTTTATTAATCAGTGTCAGGACCTTTCTCGTATACCTCAGATTCATAAAGATGGAGTATCCTATAACACGCTGGTGCGAGACGTCCCTTTTCGCGATCGTTATAATCTTCCGGTATTTATGGATACATCACAAGATACATCAAGTCCTGAAGATGCTGACGCCAAAAATATAACGGGGTATGTACAGGATGATGAAGTTTCAAAAGCCGATGGAGACACACATTTATTTTATGTTTATAACACAGATAAAATAATTATTTCATGGCGAGGCACGGCCAGTTTATATAATATTGGAACCGATCTTGCCTTTAGTCCTATTAATATAGAAACCTGCTATGCAAGAAAAAAACAATGCACGACTC
>NZ_MRWD01000117.1 GCF_002093625.1 Rouxiella silvae
GTGCCCACACATTCCTAATAAAATCCATTAATTCCAATTTCACTTTCCATTAATTTAAATACCTTCACATAAAGCCTTAACTAACAATCAGTTGACGGTTATTAACACACGTATTAGTGGTTAGTATAATTCGTTCATTTAATGATGAAAAATAATTGTTCTTTTTGAGAAAGGCGTTTGAACAAAGTGCGAAAATTTGCTCTTATATGTTTCCTAATCGGATACTAGAAACCCACTATTATTTAGGAAGTAATTCTGCCGGCTCATTATAAAAGGGAGCGACTATGCTTTTACGGAAAGAAGATTGGCACCACGCTGATATCATCGCATCATTGCATAAACAGCGAACGACTCTGGCCGCCTTATCGCGATCTGCCGGATTAAGTTCTTCAACGTTGGCTAATGCACTTTCGCGTCCGTGGCCAAAAGGTGAATGGATAATTGCCAATGCGTTACAGCTGCATCCCTCGGAAATTTGGCCAAGTCGATATTTCTGCCCGAAAACGGATGAATTGCTTGAAAGAAAAATGCGTATTAAAGCGCATCAGCCGAGGCCAATAGTTTGCGCACAAAGAATACCGCCGAAAGAGTCTCCGGCGGATAGTGAGGAACAGGGGTAAAATTATTGTTATGGGTTAGTTGTTAATGAACTGCTCGCCTAGTTGTATATCCTGACGCAGAACGTCCAGCATCGAGTCCAGCGCCTGTTGTTCAAATGCGCTTAACTTGCCGAACTCTTTGAGTTCGGCGACCCCATTTTTACCCAGCAATACCGGCTGAGCAAAGAAACGGGTGTATTCCCCCTTTCCTTCTACGTAAGCGCACTCAACAATACCGGTTTTACCCTGAATTGCACTTACCAGTGAAAGGCCCAACCGCGCCGCGGCCTGTCCCATAGACAGCGTTGCAGATCCGCCTCCCGCCTTGGCCTCAACCACTTCAGTGCCTGCATTTTGAATATGCTTGGTAAGCTCAGCCACCTCGCTGTCGGAGAAAGTAAGACCCGGTACCTGAGAAAGCAGAGGCAAAATAGTTACCCCTGAATGGCCACCGATAACCGGTACTTCTATATCCTGTGGCTGCTTACCTTTTAACTCGGCGACAAACGTATTAGCACGCAGAGTGTCCAGTGTGGTTACGCCAAACAGTTTATTCTTATCGTAAACGCCGGCTTTTTTCATAACCTCAGCCGCTATGGCAACCGTAGTATTCACCGGATTGGTAATGATTCCGATACAGGCCTGCGGACATGTGACCGCAATCTGCTGCACTAAGTTACGCACAATTCCAGCATTCACATTAAAGAGATCCGAACGATCCATGCCAGGCTTGCGGGCAACTCCAGCGGAAATTAGAACAACATCTGCACCCACTAACGCGGGGGTCGCATCTTCCCCGCAGAATCCTTTGATTTTAACAGCGGTTGGTATATGGCTGAGATCTACCGCCACACCCGGCGTTACGGGGGCGATGTCATACAGGGAGAGTTCAGAGCCAGCCGGCAATTGGGTCTTAAGTAGAAGAGCGAGGGCCTGTCCGATACCACCTGCGGCGCCAAGGACTGCAACTTTCATCCTATACTCCTTTTTAAATGACGTTAAAAAATACCGCGCATTCATTCACTTAATAACCTTAGTAAACAGCCGTATTAAAAACAAACAGCTTAATGAGAGATTGCGAGCTGGCGCAGAATTTAAAATAGATGCTATCAATGAGTTTTGATTATTTTGTTCTTCTTATCATTGAGATAAAACAGTTGTTCTCAAAAAATAAGGAAAAATAAACATATGATTTTAGTAAATTAAATGAGAAGAGAATTTATTTTCAACTAATGATCATTTTATTAAAATAATTTTAAGTTTAGCGCCTGTGCTAATTCATTCGTTTAGCATATTCATTTAATTTAATAATAATGAAATATTCGTGAAGCTCTAAAAGTTAACTCTTTCTCGCTTAATTTTCTTGAGTATGATTGCATAAAAATGCAAATATATGCATAATCAACGCACTATCATCGTGATTCTATGGGTGCAAAATGCGTAATCCTGCTAAACAGGAAGATTTAATCAAAGCTTTCAAGGCTCTCTTGAAGGAAGAGAAGTTCAGCTCTCAGGGTGAAATCGTTGTCGCACTGCAAGATGATGGCTTCGAAAACATCAATCAGTCCAAAGTTTCGCGTATGCTGACCAAATTTGGTGCGGTGAGAACGCGCAACGCCAAAATGGAGATGGTTTACTGCCTGCCCGCCGAGATTGGGGTTCCCACTACCACCAGCCCGCTTAAAAATCTGGTGCTGGATATCGACTACAACGATGCCGTGGTGGTAATTCGCACCAGCCCAGGTGCTGCGCAGCTCATTGCCCGACTCCTAGACTCGCTGGGCAAGTCAGAAGGCATTCTCGGCACTATCGCAGGTGACGACACCATCTTTATCACCCCGGCGCGTAAATTTACCGTCAAACAACTTTACGATGCAATTTTAAGCCTATTTGAACAAGAGTTGTAAAACTTCAGGGTCACTGCGCATCACGCCTGCTGACCCATTATTCTTCTCCCACTCTATTCTACTCTCTCGTTATTCGACAAATCCTCCCTTCAGCAGCATAATCATCTAATAGATATCGCACATTTAGCTAAATCAACTTAAATAATTGATTTAAATAAATTTTAGAGACATTTGTTTGATAAATAACCAATAG
>NZ_MRWD01000012.1 GCF_002093625.1 Rouxiella silvae
GTATCAAATTTATTTTTAATATACCCCTAAGGAATAGAAAGAAATAACTTTGGATAATTTTTATCGAAAATTATTAATAATTTAAAATATCTATCCTTTTCTTAGATGTGTGATTTTTTAACTATTACAAGGAAAGTATTATTATGCTTAATATACGAAAAGCAACTGTCGCCAAGGTTTTACCGGGTGATATTCCGGCAACATATAAGCGTTATCGAATACAAGCCTTAATGAGCGTATTTTTGGGTTATTTAGCCTATTATATTGTTCGTAGTAACTTCATACTCTCAACCCCCTATTTGAAAGAACATCTCGAACTTAGCGCGACTCAAATTGGTTTTTTAAGCAGTGGTATGCTTATTGCGTATGGAATAAGCAAAGGGATAATGAGCAGCCTTTCTGACAAAATGAGTCCCAAGGTATTCATGGCTTGTGGGCTGTTTATGTGTGCAGTTGTCAATGTCGGACTGGGTTTTAGTAGTATGTTTTGGGTTTTTGTCGTGTTGATTATTTGCAATGGCATTTTTCAGGGAATGGGCGTGGGGCCTTCTTTCATTACTATCGCAAACTGGTTTCCCAAGACTATTCGTGGTCGAGTGACGGCTTTTTGGAACGTATCCCATAATGTAGGCGGAGGAATCGTTGCCCCTATTGTGGGTGTCGCTTTTGCTCTCGTTGGTACAGAGCACTGGCAGCTTGCAAGCTATATTTTCCCTGCCGGTATCGCTGTTCTTTTTACCGTGGTTATTTTGATACTGGGCAAGGGAACGCCTCAACAGGAAGGATTACCTTCCCTGGATGAAATGATCCCGGAAGAGAAAAATGTCATTGATCATTCACACTACGCACTAGCGCCCGAAGATATGACGGCTTATCAAATTTTTTACACCTTTGTTTTAAAGAATAAAAATGCTTGGTATGTCTCTTTTGTCGATGTGTTTGTGTATATGGTGCGCTTTGGGGTCATCAGCTGGTTACCTATCTATCTATTGACCGTTAAGCACTTTTCAAAAGAAGAAATGAGCATTGCTTTCCTGTTCTTTGAATGGGCAGCGATCCCTTCTACTTTGCTTGCCGGATGGTTAACGGATAAGGTATTCAAAGGCAGACGCATGCCGCTAGCAATTATTTGCATGACCATTATTTTCTTTTGCTTATTTGGCTATTGGAAAAGTGAATCTGTCATGATGATTTCTTTTTTTGCCGCTACGGTAGGTTGTCTTATTTACGTGCCACAATTTTTAGCTTCTGTGCAAACGATGGAGATAGTTCCCCGCTTTGCCGTAGGTTCTGCTGTGGGTCTCAGAGGCTTTTTAAGTTACATATTAGGCAGCTCGCTGGGGACCATTTTTTTTGGTGTCATGGTCGATAAATTTGGCTGGCATGCTGGGTTTTATCTATTAATGGGCGGTGCGGTTTGTTGCATTATATTCTGCATCTTGTCACACAGAGGAGCATTGGAATTAGAGAGGAAAGCGGCCGCTTTACGTTGAGTATAAAAATATAAAAATAAATAATAAAAGTAATAATGAATTATTCGGCCCTCTCTCCTAAGGGAGGAGGGGGACGGATAAATTCTGCTTGGTATGTCAATGTATACCGGTTTTAGACATCACTCGTCTTTAATTTTTAACTATCCAGGACAAAATATATGCGTAGAGTTGACTCTATTTGCACCCTTCATTCTATTGAACTATCCCATATAACACCGCATTCGGCACCGCTGAACCGGGTAAGCCATGTGAGAGAGGTTAAACAAAGTACAGTATCTCCCGCTTCTTTTCCTCCTAACGCTGTTGTACATCAACACATCTCATCACCTAATCGCTCACTGGAATTTACGGCGATTGATATGATTAATGAGGCTAAAAAAGATAACGTTGGCTGTTTATCATTTTTAACAAATAATGTGCTAACGAATATTCCGCACACAATTGGTAATCTATGGACTTCGGCTAAAAATGAATGCGTAAAACAATTAGAGAGAAAAGTTACTGGGGAAATAAATAAGCTCACTGATAGCATAGTGAGTGAGCATGATTGTCTGGTAAACAATTTAATGAAATTTCTCGCAACGGATGAAGAAACAACAAAAAAATATGTTTCTATAGCAATAGAAAAAGCAAGGCTTGATTTTATTGTTGAATTCTTAAAGGAGGAGATAAGCAGTCTTCAAGAGGTATTAGGTTCGGAGGTGACCCATTTTGAAGGAAGTGTCAGTGAAAATGAAAAAGAAAGGTTAACTATTCAAATGGAGGTGAATAAAACTAGATTGTCAGAGATGAAAGGTAAACTGCATTCTTTTGAGGCGCAGTTCGATGAACAGAGTAAGGTCTTGAGTATGTTGAAAAAAGAAAGTTCGTTTTCAGATAATCTTGATGCTTATAAAGTGACTAAGGCCTTTTTTTTTGATGTGATTACCTTCAAGTCCACTGTCGCATTAGGTTATATTTCCTATGGTCGAGAGTTTAATACCTTCACCTCTGCTTATACAAGAGGCGCAGTGCAGAGTAGGCTTGTGATCCCTTATGAAGACCTTGTGAGTATGATATCCCACCATGAAAAGCCAAAGAAACTTTCCCCGGATATCTATCTAAATACTGAGGTCGGAATAAAAACCAGTTTTCCGATATTGGGAACACTTGCCAATATTGATGAAAAAAAAGTTAATTTCAGTATTGGGACGGGGGCGATGATAAGAGACAGAATAGGCATCGGATGCACTCTCGAATATAATCCTATAATTAAAAAATATGAATTTGACACTCAGCAAGGCTTTAAACTTGTTCATGAGCAATTAGCGAGAGGGCGAGTTAATCTCTCTTTATTAGGCAGTGAAGTTCGCGCAGGAGTGCAAGGCTCGGTCTACGCAAGTATTAGTGTGAGTAAGGCAGTCTACTCCACTGACGACGAAAAGCTGAAAATATTTGCAAATTTAGGGGTGACGGGGGTAAGTGCCGCATCATTAGGCCTGCTGGCGTATTTTCTTCTTCCCCCTGATGTAGCCACAACTGCGGGGACTGCTGTGGCAGGGCAAGTGGTGGGGGGATACCTGGCGGCCAAAATACCGAAGATTGCTCCTAATAAACAAATAACACAAAGTATGGAAGTCAATAACGCGGGAGTGGCTCTGGGGGTGCCTGTGCAAACGGGGTTCGGGGGAGGATTGGTGTTCAGAGGATCGGGTAAAATACCGATTTTATCGCGAGTACCTAAGGCAACCGCACCTCAGTCTCAGGCAGGTGAAATGCAGGTTAGGCGAAGGGACGCCGCTCCTGAAAATAGTCAATAAACCAAATTGCCCCAGTCTTCCAGACTATTTTCGTTCCTATGTCCGGATAACCTGGGGCAACTTTTTGTAGACTAAAGTTTTGCGAAGCTGCGGCGTGCGGCATCAACAGTGCGTTGAATATCTTTAGTGCTGTGAGCGATGGACATAAAGCCGGCTTCAAACGCCGAAGGCGCCAGATAAATCCCTTCTTCCAGCATCAAATGGAAGAATTTCTTGAAGCGATCAACGTTGCAATTCATGACTTCGGCGTAGCTTGTGACAGACGCTGATTCGGTAAAGAACAGCCCGAACATGCCGCCTACGTGGTTCACCACAAACGGAATATTTTCCGCCGCTGCCGCTGCTTTCAGGCCTTCGGCCAGTTGGGTGGTCAGGTCGGTCAATTTCTGATGAACGCCCGGTTCCGCAACCTGCGTCAGACAGGCAATGCCCGCCGCCATGGCAATTGGGTTACCCGAAAGTGTGCCTGCCTGATAGACCGGACCGGTCGGGGCCAATGCTTGCATCACATCACGACGGCCGCCAAATGCGCCCACTGGCATTCCGCCACCAATAATTTTGCCCAGGCAAGTCAAGTCTGGTTTCACGTCGTAATATTCCTGAGCACCGCCCAGCGCAACGCGGAAACCGGTCATCACTTCGTCAATAATCAGCAGCGCACCAAACTCGTCGCACAGTGTGCGCAGACCAGGCAGGAACTCCGGCAGCGGCGGTACGCAGTTCATGTTACCGGCAACCGGTTCCACGATAATACAGGCGACATCTTCAGGGTATTGTTCAAACACTTCGCGTACAGAATCCAGACTGTTGTAGGTGCAGGTCAGGGTATGTTTGGCAAAATCAGCCGGCACGCCCGGTGAATTTGGCTGGCCCATGGTCAGCGCGCCGGAACCGGCTTTCACCAGCAGGCAGTCAGCGTGGCCGTGATAGCAGCCTTCAAATTTAATGATTTTATCGCGATGGGTGAAGCCACGCGCCAAGCGGATGGCGCTCATGGTGGCTTCGGTGCCGGAGTTAACCATGCGAACCATGTCCATGCTTGGCACCAGTCCGGTGACCAAGCTCGCCATTTTGACTTCCATCTCGGTCGGGGCGCCGAAGCTCAGGCCGCGCTGGGCAGCTTCGATAACTGCATTGCGGATGGTCGCGTTATTGTGGCCCAGAACCATTGGACCCCATGAGCCGACGTAGTCGATATAGGCCTTGCCGTCTGCATCATACAAAAATGCGCCATCGGCGCGCTCAATGAATAGCGGCACACCGCCGACGCCGTTGAATGCACGCACCGGTGAGTTCACACCCCCGGGGATCAGCGTTTGCGCTTGGGTGAATAGACTTTCTGACTTACTCATTGACTTGCTCCTGGTTTTTTTTCATGCAAGCTTGGTAAGCTCACAGGCAGAAAAAGCGGACTGAAAAGGGCGGTCTTTACCGACAACCTTACGATTTGCCCTATTCTAGAGAACATAGCGTCGTTATGAAATGTTTGCAGGCTAGCGAAAGGTTAAGAAATATATTATGCGTGTTGTCTATGCGATTTATATGATTAACTCATTAGTCTGATTTATTCGCCTATTCATTGAAAGTACACCATGACAGATTCCATAAAACAGGCGCCCGCTGCGTCAGGTATTCCTCTGCGCAGGCGCCCGAGCGAAATTCTGCGTCAATTTTTACGTCGTGATAAAACCCCAGTGGCGATACTTGTTGTTGCCGCGCTGGTGGGTATTTTTGCCGGACTGCTTGGCGTGGCGTTCGAGAAGGCCGTGGACTGGGTGCAGCATCTCAGACTCTCCGGGCTCGATAATGTTAGTGGCCATTTCTGGCTGCTGTGGCCGCTGACTTTTATCGTTTCCGCGCTGCTGGCGATGGTGGGCTATTATCTGGTGCGGCGATTTGCCCCCGAGGCCAGTGGTTCGGGTATTCCTGAAATTGAAGGTGCGCTGGAGGAACTGCGTCCGGTGCGCTGGTGGCGGGTTATTCCGGTAAAGTTTGTGGGCGGAATGGGCACCCTCGGTGCTGGCATGGTGTTGGGGCGCGAAGGCCCGACGGTGCAGATGGGCGCTAATCTGGGTAAAATGCTGGCCGATATCTTCCGTATGCGCAGCGCCGAAGCACGTCACACGCTGCTGGCTACCGGCGCGGCGGCGGGGCTTTCTGCGGCATTCAACGCGCCGCTGGCAGGGATCCTGTTTATTATTGAAGAGATGCGGCTGCAGTTTCGCTACAGCCTGATTTCAGTAAAAGCGGTCTTTATCGGCGTGATTATGTCGAGCATCGTTTACCGCCTGTTTAATGGCGAACGCGCGGTGATTAACGTTGGCGTACTGGCAAACGTGTCATTGCAAACCTTCTGGCTGTATCTGGTGCTGGGCATGGTGTTTGGCATTGTTGGCGTTTGTTTCAATGCGCTAATTTTTCGCACCCAAGATATGTTCGCCCGCCTGCACGGCGGCAATTTGCAAAAAATTCTGCTGATGGGTGGACTGCTCGGCGGCATGTGCGGCCTATTGGGGCTGATTAAACCCGAGGCAGCAGGTGGCGGCTTTGCGTTGATACCCTTGGCTGCCGTGGGTTCTTACTCATTGGGCACGCTGCTATTTATTTTTATTACCCGCGTGGCAACGACCTTACTGTGCTTCTCTTCCGGCGCACCGGGTGGCATTTTTGCCCCGATGCTAGCATTAGGCACCTTGCTCGGCACCGCGTTTGGCATGGCGGCGGCGGCAATGTTTCCGCAGTACGGCATTCAGCCGGGCACCTTTGCCATTGCCGGTATGGGGGCGCTGTTTGCCGCTACGGTGCGTGCGCCGCTGACCGGTATTGTTCTGGTGCTGGAGATGACAGAAAATTATCAGTTGATCCTACCGATGATCATTACTTGCCTGGGTGCGACGCTATTAGCGCAGTTTCTTGGAGGCAAACCCTTGTATTCTGCCCTATTAACCCGCACTTTACAGAAGCAGGAACGAGAGCAGGCCGAGCAGAATAACAGCACGGTTACGCAAAAATAACCGCAAGAATTAGCGGGACGGCGTAGCAAAAACGGCTCATACTTGAATCTGAGATGCATGTATTAGATAATCAGTTCATTATTCAGACAGTCAATCCGGCGGCCTGAACAGAATTCGGATTGGGAGTAGATACTATGAGTGAACCTATTTTAAGTGAGCCAACCGTAGACGAGACTGTCGCGCTGCCGTTGCAATTTACTGACGCTGCGGCCCGTAAAGTTAAAAACTTGGTCGCGGATGAAGAAAATCCTGACATGAAACTGCGTGTGTACATTACCGGCGGCGGTTGCAGCGGATTCCAATACGGCTTCACCTTTGACGACAAAATCAACGACGGTGACATGACGATAGAGAAATCGGGCGTTGCGTTGGTGGTTGACCCTATGAGCCTGCAATATTTGGTGGGCGGTTCGGTTGACTATACCGAAGGACTGGAAGGTTCGCGCTTCGTGGTGACTAATCCGAACGCAAAAACTACCTGTGGCTGCGGTTCGTCTTTCAGTATCTGATTCGGCTTTTTTTGATAGAATTTAAAAAGCCTCGTGCATATGCACGGGGCTTTTTTATGGGCTTAACCAGATGTTTTAGCGTTTAATTGCGTCTATTTCTGCGCAAAGCTGCTGGGCTGCCAGCATGATGCGTGGACCCGCGCGATTGAACCAGTCAGAGTTTACCGCCAGCATCGGAACATTGAGCTGATCGCGCCAAAAGGCGGTAATGTCACCCTGTTGCTGCGTCGTGCCGGGGAAAACAATGGCCTGCGGCTGTCGGCTCAAAACCTGTTCGCGGCTGACTTGCGGCCAAGGTGCGGCGCTGTCGGCAAAAATGTTTTTAGCGCCACATAAGTTAACAATTTGGCTCTGCAACGTACTGCCTGCGCTGGTAAACAGCGGCTGGGTCGAGAACTGTATAAACACCGGCAACGACGGTTTATGTCCGTACTGCGCGCGCAGTTGACTCAGCTGCTGTCTAATTTTCTCCGCCGCCTGATGACCGATTTGCGGTGTGCTGCTGTAATCAGCCAACTGATCAAGCGCCGAAGCAACCTGATTGACGTTTTGAGGGTCCAGATAAATGACCTGCACGCCCAATGATGCCAATTGGCTAAGCGGACGCTGCGGGTTGCCACCCCGCCACGCCAGCACCAAATCAGGCTTTAGCGCCAGAATGCGTTCAACGTTGATACCCTGCCAACTGGCGACCTGCTCAATTTTTTTGGCCTGTGGCGGATAGTCAGAATAGGCACTAACACCCACCAGCTTGTCACCCAGACCGGCGGCATACGCCAGTTCAGTCAGGTTTGGCGCCAGGCTAATGACCCGCTCGGCGACCTGTGCCATCGCCGTTAATGGCAGACACAGCGCAGCATACAGGCAATATCGCAGGGCCACTTTCACCTATTTAATCGGGTTAATGGCCAGCGCTTTTAGCATCGCATCGACCATCAGCGTTGACTGTTCGGCAGCGACCACCAAAAACTCTTCAAAGCTCAGGTGTGATTCGGTATCAGCAACGTCGGAAATCGCGCGTACTACCACGAAAGGCGTGCCGAACAGGTGGCAAACGTGGCCTACGGCGGCGGCTTCCATCTCAACGGCGGCAACCGTTGGGAAACTATTGCGAATGCGTGCCAGCGGTTCTGCACCATTGATAAAGGCGTCGCCGCTGCAAATCAGACCACGGACGGCGTTCAGATTGAGTCCACTAATACAGGATTCAGCCAGCTTAACCAGCTCGGCGTCTGCTACAAATGCAGGCGGGCAACCGGCCATCTGACCTGGCTCATAGCCAAAAGCGGTCACGTCAGCATCGTGATAGCGCACTTCTTCTGAAACAACGATGTCACCCACTTTCAGCGTTTTTGCCAGACCACCCGCAGAGCCGGTGTTGATAACCACGTCCGGTTTACAGTGTTCCAGCAGCAGGGTGGTGCCCATAGCGGCAGAAACCTTGCCAATGCCTGATTTCAGCAGCGCCACGTCCACGCCGTGCAGCTTGCCGGTGTAGATTTCACAGCCAGCGCGTTGCAGAGTCTGACGGTTTTCGATTTTGTCGCGCAGCAGGGTAACTTCTTGTTCCATGGCGCCAATAATGCCTACTTTCATGATAAGTACTCGCAGATGATGAAAAGATCCCCTTTATCCTGTCAGATACAGGGGTTGTCGGGCAACTGCCGCAAAACGCAGACAGTTGGACACACCCTCGACCAATGCTGCATAGTCTATCATGGCTAAAGGCAAGAAATAATGCGTTTGCTGCGGGCAACAGGATGCAGAATTAACGGATGAAGTGACTGATGAGGTAGGAAATTATGTCTGGGATAGATTTTAAAAAGAAATTCAATTTCCAACGTCCCTTTAGTCCACCGATTGAAGCCGGTGATGAATACGACGTCATACGCCACTTTGAAAGCGATCGTGGACGTATTATCAACTCTGCCGCCATCCGCCGTTTGCAGCAAAAAACGCAGGTATTTCCGCTGGAAAAAAACGCGGCAGTGCGCAGTCGACTGACCCATTCGATGGAAGTGCAGCAGGTAGGACGGCACATCGCGAAAGAGATCCTCCATCGCCTGAGAAAAGAGGACCAGCTTGAAAAGCTCGGGCTAAGTGAATCAACCGATCCTTTTGAAAGCGTTGTGGAAATGGCCTGCCTGATGCATGACATCGGCAATCCCCCGTTTGGTCATTTCGGTGAATCGGCGATCAATAACTGGTTCGCCAAACGTATGGATATCGCCAGTCTTGAAAGCGGCAGTACGGCTTTTGAGAACTGTTATCTGAGTTTTTTACGCCTCGACGGGCATGACGAGGCGCTGGATCTTTTGCGCAAAAAAGTGCGCTACGATCTCTGCCATTTCGATGGCAATGCGCAGGCGATCCGTCTGGTCTTTACACTGCTCAAACTGAATCTGACTTTCACCCAAACCGCCTGTATTCTCAAATATACCCGTCCGGCCTATTGGTCTGAAGAAACGCCCTCAGCGTTCAGTTACCTGATGAAAAAGCCCGGTTTTTACCTCTCGGAAGAACCTTTTATACGCCATCTGCGCAGCGAGTTGGACCTGGGTGAATTTAGCCGTTTTCCACTGACGTATATTATGGAAGCGGCCGACGATATCTCTTACTGCATCGCCGACCTTGAAGACGCGGTTGAGAAAGATATCTTTACCGTCAAACAGCTGTACGAGCATCTTAAGCGCGAGTGGGGAGAGGCGGCACCGGGCGACTGGTTTGAGAAAGTGGTTGATACCGCCTATCAGAAAATGGATCGCGCCAAAACTTTCCGTAATCCGGTTGATTACTTCTTTATGGAACTGCGGGTGCAAACGGTTAAACAGCTGGTTCCCCACGCCGCTAAGCGTTTTATAAGTAATTTATCGTCAATATATTCAGGAACCTTCAATCAGGCTTTACTGGAGGATGTCAGCCAGGCCAATCGTCTATTGAAAATATATAAAAGTGTGGCGTTTAAACACGTCTTTAATCATCACGAGGTTGAAGAATTAGAGTTGCAGGGATATCGAATTATTAGCGGACTATTGGATATTTATAGTCCGCTGTTGGATATGCCGCTTGATGACTTTACCCAGCTGGTAGAAGAGGACACACACAGACGCTATCCTATTGAAACCAGGCTGTTTCATAAGCTGTCCTCCAAACACCGATTGGCGTACAGTGAGGCTATCGCCAAACTCAAAGAGCAGGGGGAGGTTGAAAAGCAGGTAAGTGAATACTATTTTCGAGCGCGAATGATCCAAGATTATATCAGCGGCATGACGGATCTTTATGCTTATGACGAATATCGCAGACTGATGGCCGCCGAATAATTTGCAGATTAAATGTCCTTAACTGAAATTATTTGCAGCAAAGGGGAGGTTAAAAAACCTCCTTTTGTAAATATCGACAATACTTTTTTACTATTGTCAGATCGACGTAGATGAACTTCGGGTTATTAATTAAATCTCAGTACATGACTACCTGGCAAGGTGGCAAACACTTGTCGCCACCACATAATTTAAAGAGATTTCTTCTGATGAAAAAAACTACTCTATTCTTGAGCGCTTTGGCGTTAAGTGTTGGGATGGCTGTCGCGCCTGTTTCATCGGCATTGGCTGCAGAGACGGCTTCTTCCAGTACCACGCAGGTGCCAAGCCTGGCACCGATGTTGGAGAAAGTGATGCCTTCGGTTGTGAGCATCAATATCGACGGCAGTGCACCGGTGAAAACGCCACGCATGGGGCAGCAGTTCCAGCAGTTCTTTGGTGAAAACTCACCGCTTTGTCAGGATGGTTCGCCATTCCAGAATTCCCCAGTCTGTCAGCAGGGCGGCGCGGGCGGTGACGACGACGACGACGGACAACAGCAGCAACAGCAGGCTCCGGCAAAACAGGCCTTCCAGGCGCTGGGCTCCGGCGTCATTATTGATGCAGCAAAAGGCTATGTTGTTACCAACAACCACGTAGTTGAAAACGCCAATAAAATTACCGTACAGCTTAACGATGGACGCCGTTATACCGCAAAAGTGATCGGTAAGGATCCGCAGTCTGATATCGCCGTTATTCAATTGATCGATGCAAAAAATCTGACCGCCATTAAATTCGCCGATTCAGAGCAGCTACGTGTGGGCGATTATACTGTCGCCATCGGTAACCCGTATGGTCTGGGTCAAACGGCCACCTCAGGGATTGTCTCTGCGCTGGGACGTTCTGGCTTAAACATTGAAAATTATGAAAACTTTATCCAGACCGATGCCGCCATTAACCGCGGTAATTCCGGCGGCGCGCTGGTTAATCTCAACGGTGAGCTGATCGGCCTCAATACCGCCATTCTCGCACCGGACGGCGGCAACATCGGTATCGGTTTTGCTATCCCGAGCAACATGGTGCAAAACCTGGCAAAACAGATGATCGAATTCGGCCAAGTTAAGCGCGGTGAGCTGGGCATCATGGGCACCGAGCTGAACTCTGAGCTGGCGAAAGCCATGAAAGTGGACGCACAGCGCGGCGCGTTTATCAGCCAGGTTCTGCCGAAGTCTGCGGCTGAAAAAGCCGGCATCAAAGCGGGCGACGTGATTGTCAGCATGAATGGAAAACCGATCAGCAGCTTTGCGTCTTTCCGTGCCGACGTAGGCACCATGGCCATCGGCAGTAAAATCAGCGTGGGCCTGCTGCGCGACGGCAAGCCTATAAACGTTGATGTGGTTCTGCAACAAAGCACTCAGCCATCGCAGGTTGCAACCGCCACGGTTTATAACGGTATTGAAGGTGCCGAGCTGAGCAACAGCGATGTCAATGGTCAGAAAGGCGTTAAGATTGACAGCGTGAAGCCGGGCAGTACTGCCGCGCGCGTCGGATTGAAGAAAGGTGACATCATCCACGGTGTTAACCAGCAGCCGGTCAGCAATCTTGGCGATTTGCGCAAGATCCTCGACAGCAAGCCGGGCGTACTGGCGTTGGATATCCAGCGTGGTGATACCCAGATCTATCTGCTGGCTCAATAATCGCCACACAATGTAATCATCTTTCACGCGCGGGTGCTTTCACGCTTGCGCGACCCGCCCCAAAGGCAGACTTCGGTCTGCCTTTTTCATTTTTAAGAAAAGCCGTTGCCAAATAAATCTGTTCAAACTGTGACGATACGCGCAACTTTACGCCAATCTTCCAAGCTTTGTGCATTTGCACAATGTATGCCGCGCGGCGGCTGCGTATTCTGTTTTTAAATAATTGTATTTATTAGAGGCAGTCAATTTATGGCCGCGTATCACCTTGATGCAAAATTGGCTCAGCAGATAGTCGCCCGTACGATGCAAATCATTGATAGTAATGTCAATGTTATGGATTCCCGTGGAAAAATTATCGGCAGCGGAGACGATCAGCGCTTGGGCGAGCTGCATGAAGGCGCGCTATTGTGCATTTCGCAGGAACGCATCGTCGATATTGATGAAGGCGTCGCGCGGCATTTGCACGGCGTCAGACCGGGGATCAATCTTCCGCTGCGCATCGATGGACAGATCGTCGGCGTTATTGGTTTAACCGGGAATCCTGCCCAGCTCAGGCAATATGGCGAGCTGGTGTGTATGACTGCCGAAATGATGCTTGAGCAGGCGCGTCTCCTGCATATGCTGGCGCAGGACAGCCGTCTGCGCGAAGAGCTGGTGCTTAACCTGATCCGCATGGACGAACTTTCTCCGGCGCTGATGGAGTGGGCGCAGCGCCTGGGGATAGACATTAACAAGCCGCGCGTGGTGGCCGTAGTTGAAGTCGACAGCGGTCAGCTCGGCGTTGACAGTGCCATGGCCGAACTGCAGCAGTTGCAGCAGTTATTGATCACGCCAGAGCGCGACAATCTGATTGCCATTGTGTCGCTGACGGAAATGGTGGTATTGAAACCGGCACTGAATCATTACGATCGCTGGGATCCGGAGTCGCACCGTCAACGGGTCGATCATTTGATGTCACGCATGACCGAAACCGGTCGCCTGCGGGTGCGTATCTCCCTGGGGAACTTTTTCACCGGCCCGGGCAGCATCGCGCGCTCTTATCGAACGGCAAAAACGACAATGTCGGTGGGCAAGCAGCGCATGCCGGACCAACGTAGCTACTATTATCAGGATCTTACCCTGCCTGTACTGCTCGACAGCCTGCGCGGCGGGTGGCAGGCCGATGAGCTGGTGCGCCCACTCGCGCGTTTAAAAGCCACCGACGGTAATGGCTTATTAAGAAGAACGCTGGCTGCGTGGTTTAGGCACAACGTGCAGCCGAGTGCGACGGCGAAGGCGCTGTATATTCACCGTAATACCCTTGAATATCGCTTGAATCGTATTTCAGAACTGACCGGACTGGACCTGGGGAATTTTGACGATCGCCTGTTGCTCTATGTGGCATTACAGCTTGATGACGAAAATTAATGAGTTAATCAATAAAAATTATCTTATCTGAAGGATTCAGTGTTTATTTATTTAATGTTACCTATAAAACCTAAAAGACTATTTGTGATGAGTTGCCGTTATTCATTGTCGCTTTTTGTGATTTAACTCACAAATAATAATACATACGGTTCCGAGTCTTTATTCTCAATTTCGGTAAACCTTGTGCGGGTAAATTTATCACGCTAAGTGAATAAAACTTTTCGTGACGTGATTCGCATCCTGCTGTGCAGTTGCAATAATCTAATTCAATTCTTCCCCTCAAGCTTGTGTTTTTGCCTAGTGAGAGGCTATCGGCTTACCCCTATACTGATTATCGTCATGTGCATTGGCACCAATGAATTTTCCTACAAGAATGACGTTTCATAAGCACCATGACGCCATATTTCCTATGGGCTTTATTCTGTACCCTACAATTTTCACAGAATAAGCTTGGCATGATCCCTCTCTTTATGGAGTACACCATGGATACATTCAGCTCGGCGGCGAGTATTACTAAAAAAAGAACCAATGCTCGCTACTGGATAGTTGTAATGTTGTTTATTGTTACCTCTTTTAATTATGGCGACAGGGCAACGCTTTCTATTGCCGGTTCTGCGATGGCCAAAGATATAGGCCTCGATTCGGTCGGCATGGGTTATATCTTCTCCGCTTTTTCGTGGGCCTATGTTATAGGGCAAATCCCGGGCGGTTGGTTACTGGATAAATTTGGCTCCAAAAAAGTTTATTTCTACAGTATTTTCATCTGGTCACTGTTTACCTTGCTGCAGGGCTTTGTGGATATATTCCACGGCTTCGGCATTGTGATTGCACTTTTTGCCCTGCGTTTTCTGGTTGGCCTGGCCGAAGCGCCGTCGTTTCCAGGCAACAGTCGTATTGTTGCTGCCTGGTTTCCGGCACAGGAACGCGGTACGGCGGTCTCAATTTTTAACTCTGCACAGTACTTCGCCACGGTAATTTTTGCACCGATCATGGGCTGGTTAACGTCGGAAGTTGGCTGGTCCCACGTATTCTTCTTTATGGGCGGACTGGGGATCGTGCTGAGCTTTGTATGGTTAAAAGTAATTTACGATCCTAAAGATCACCCACGGGCCAATCAGGCCGAGCTCGACTATATCGAAGCCGGTGGCGGGCTGATCAACATGGATCAGAAGAGCAACAAAGGCGGCCAAGTGGTTGGCAAAGGCAGCCGCTGGCAGCAGATCAAACAGCTGCTTTCAACCCGCATGATGGTGGGCATCTACCTCGGGCAGTACTGCATCAACGCGTTGACCTACTTCTTTATCACTTGGTTTCCGATTTACCTGGTGCAGGAAAAGGGCATGTCGATCCTTAAAGCCGGCATGGTGGCTTCAATTCCGGCGATTTGTGGCTTCCTCGGGGGAATTCTGGGCGGCGTCATTTCTGACTATCTCATGCGCCGTACCCACTCACTGACCTTTGCCCGCAAGTGCCCTATCGTGGTCGGCATGCTGTTATCGATGTCGATGGTCGTATGCAACTACGTCACAACCGAATGGGTAGTGGTGGCGGTAATGGCTATGGCCTTCTTTGGCAAAGGGTTGGGCGCGCTGGGTTGGGCGGTATTGGCCGACACGGCACCGAAGGAAATCAGTGGGCTGAGCGGCGGTTTGTTCAACATGTGTGGCAACGCCTCCGGCATCGTTACCCCTATCGCGATCGGTTACATCATTGCGGCCACTGGCTCGTTTAACGGCGCGCTGCTCTACGTAGCGATTCATGCTCTGTTAGCAGTGGTCAGCTTCCTGTTTATTGTGCAGAAAATAGAGCGTATCGAATTGCGCGCCTATTAATTGTGCCTCTGAGACTCAATTTACCGACTTAATGTGCAAGGAAAAATGATGAGTACACAAGGTTCTCCCATTATTACCGACATGCAGGTGATCCCGGTTGCAGGGCACGACAGCATGCTGTTGAACATTGGCGGCGCACACGGCGCCTATTTCACCCGTAATATCGTCATCCTCAAAGACAGCGCGGGCAATACCGGCGTGGGAGAGGCACCGGGTGGGGAAGTGATTTATAAAACTTTAATCGACGTCGTGCCGCAGATTAAAGGCAAAGAATTGGCGCGGATGAACAGCCTAGTGCATGAAATTCACGTCGGTAATCAGTCTTCGGATTTTGATTCCTTTGGCAAAGGCGCTTGGACTTTTGAGCTGCGGGTTAACGCCGTAGCCGCGCTGGAAGCCGCCTTGCTCGATTTAATGGGGCAGTTTCTCGGCGTACCGGTAGTTGAACTGCTGGGACCGGGCAAACAGCGTGATGAAGTGACGGTGCTCGGTTATCTGTTTTATGTGGGAGATCGCGAGCAAACCGACCTGCCTTATCAGACGGGGGAAGGGCGCAAAGACGACTGGTATCACCTGCGTCATCAGAAGGCGATGGACAGCGACGCGATTGTGCAGCTCGGCGAAGCGGCGCAGGACCGCTATGGATTCAAGGATTTCAAACTTAAGGGCGGCGTTTTGCGCGGTGAAGAGGAGATTGAAGCCGTAACGGCACTGCATAAACGTTTCCCTGATGCGCGCATCACCGTTGACCCGAACGGTGCGTGGCTGCTGGATGAAGCCATTAGCTTGTGTAAAAACATGCAGGGCATTTTGACCTATGCCGAAGACCCCTGCGGTGCGGAACAAGGATTCTCGGGGCGTGAGGTGATGGCCGAGTTCAGGCGCGCGACCGGCCTGCCGGTCGCGACCAATATGATTGCCACAAACTGGCGTGAAATGCAGCATGCCGTGATGCTACAGTCGGTGGATATTCCACTGGCTGACCCGCATTTCTGGACCATGCAGGGCGCGGTGCGTGTCGCCCAGCTTTGCGACGACTGGGGTCTCACCTGGGGTTGTCACTCGAATAACCATTTTGATATTTCGCTGGCGATGTTTACCCACGTTGCCGCCGCCGCGCCGGGCAAACCGACGGCTATCGATACCCACTGGATTTGGCAGGAAGGCAATCAGCGTCTGACCAAAGAGCCTTTGCAAATCGTTAACGGAAAAATCAGAGTGCCAGAAAAACCGGGTCTCGGCGTCGAAATCGACATGGATAGAATCCACCAGGCGCATGAACTGCATAAAAAACTGCCGAGTGGCTCGCGTAACGACGCAGCGGCTATGCAGTATCTGGTTCCGAATTGGAAATTTGATCGCAAACGTCCGGCATTTGGTCGCTAAAAGGAGTCGTTATGTCAGCCTCGTTCTCTACCCCCAAAATTGTATCAATGCAGGTTGTGCCCGTTGCTGGGCACGACAGCATGCTGTTAAACCTGAGTGGTGCGCACTCGCCTTTTTTCACCCGCAATATTCTGATTCTGAAAGATAACGACGGCCATACCGGCGTTGGGGAGGTGCCCGGCGGCGAAAAAATCCGCCAGACATTGATTGATGCCGAACCGCTGGTCGTGGGTAAAACGTTGGGTGAATATAAGAATGTGATGAATGCGGTGCGCCAGCAGTTTGCTGACCGTGACGCTTCGGGGCGTGGCCTGCAAACCTTTGACCTGCGCACGACCATTCACGTGGTGACTGCGATTGAGGCCGCCATGCTCGACCTGCTGGGCCAGCATCTTGACGTCAGCGTTGCCTCACTGTTGGGAGACGGGCAGCAGCGCGACTCGGTTGAAATGCTGGGATATTTGTTTTATGTCGGCAATCCGGATGAAACGGCTCTGCCTTATCAGCGTGAAAAAGACCATCGCAATGACTGGTATCGCCTGCGTCATGAAGAAGCACTGACACCGGAGGCGGTAGTGCGGCTGGCCGAGGCGGCCTACGACCAATACGGCTTTAATGATTTTAAATTAAAGGGCGGCGTGCTGCGCGGCAGTGAAGAGGCCGAAGCAGTAACGGCGCTGTCTCAGCGTTTCCCGCAGGCGCGTATTACGCTTGACCCCAACGGTGCCTGGTCGTTGGACGAAGCCATTGGTCTGGGCAAGCAGCTGCGCAACGTGCTGGCCTATGCCGAAGACCCGTGTGGCGCCGAGCAGGGCTTTTCCGGACGCGAAATTATGGCCGAGTTTCGCCAAGCGACCGGACTGCCAACCGCTACCAACATGATCGCCACCGACTGGCGGCAGATGGGCCACACTATTCAGCTTAAATCGGTGGATATTCCGCTAGCAGATCCGCATTTCTGGACGATGCAGGGATCGGTACGCGTTGCGCAGATGTGTCACGAATGGGGGCTGACCTGGGGTTCGCACTCCAATAATCATTTTGATATTTCTCTGGCGATGTTTACCCACGTGGCCGCCGCGGCACCTGGCAAAATTACGGCGATAGATACCCACTGGATCTGGCAGGAGGGCAATCAGCGACTGACTAAAGATCCGTTGCAAATCAAAGGGGGAAGAGTGAGTGTGCCTGAACGGCCAGGGCTGGGCGTTGAAATCGACGAGGACCAGCTTATGAAGGCGCACGAGCTTTATAAAAGTAGGGGGCTTGGCGCAAGGGATGACGCAGCGGGCATGCAGTTCTTGATCCCAAACTGGGCGTTTGATCCGAAAAAGCCTTGTTTGGTGAGATAAAGGGGTTAGGGGGGCGTCCCAGACCGCCACAAGGCGGGGTAAGCGCCCCTCCTTGTGGATCCTGCGCGTTGTCCTCGTTTACAAATATCGATCCTCACGTTTTTAGTTCTTTCCAGTGACGTTTGTGCGTGGCGTTGGTCGCGGCCTTTTGGTCCGTTTGGGTGAAACCGAGTAAGCGCAGCGCATGCCCTTAGAATTTCAGATCTTTGAAAATCATTGAGATTAGGTTACCGGCGCCGGGTTAAACACCGCCAAGGCATTATGGATCCCCCATTGATCTGACCAGGTTTTCTTGCGCCCGCTGGCAATATCAAGAATAAAATGAAACAGCTCCCAGCCGACGTCTTCAATAGTGGCATCGCCGGTGGCAATAGTACCTGCGTTAATGTCCATCAGGTCAAACCAACGATTGGCCAGCGTAGTGCGAGTGGCCATTTTAATGACCGGCACCGCCGTTAACCCGTAAGGCGTGCCGCGGCCGGTGGTAAATACCTGCACCGTGATACCCGATGCTACCTGCTGAGTGCCGCAGACAAAGTCACTGGCGGGCGTGGCGGCATAAATCAGTCCGCGTTTGGTCGGTCGCTGGCCCGGAGAAAGAACCTCAACAATGGCGCTGGTGCCAGACTTGGCAATGGAACCCAGTGCTTTTTCAACCACGTTGGCCAATCCGCCTTTCTTGTTGCCCGGTGAGGGGTTAGCGCTACGGTCAGTCATGCCGCTTGCCAAATAGTTGTCGTACCAGGCCATTTCTTCCAGCAGCCGCTTGCCAACCTGCTCGTTAACGGCGCGTGGCGTCAGCAGATGAATGGCGTCGCGCACCTCTGTGACTTCCGAAAACATGACCGTTGCTCCACAGCGCACCAGCAGGTCAGAGGCGAAACCCACCGCAGGATTGGCGGTCACGCCCGAGAAGGCATCACTACCACCGCACTGTGTACCCACCACTAAATCGGCAGCAGGACAGGTTTCACGCTGACGCTGATTTAACCGTTGAAGATGAAAATCTGCCACGGCAAGAATATCGTCAACCATCGACTGAAAGCCGACGTGCCGCTCGTCCTGTAGGCGTATCACGTTCACATCATCAAGAGAAATCGCCTGCACGTCATCGGTTCCGATCAGCAGTTTTTCAGGTTGCAGCTTTTCGCAGCCCAAGCCCACGATCATCACTTCGCCGCCAAAATTTGGGTTCAAGGCCAGATTATGGAGGGTGCGGATAGGCACCACCGCCGCCGGTGCATTAATTGCCACGCCGCAGCCGTAAAGATGATTTAGTCCCACCACGCCGTCGACGTTGGGATATTTGGGCAGCAGATCGCGCTCAATAATTTTCACGACATAATCCACCACGCCTGCCACACAGTGCACGCTGGTGGTGATACCGAGCAGATTTTTAGTGCCGACGCTGCCGTCTTTGTTTCGATAGCCCTCAAAGGTATAGCCTTCAAGCGGGGCAAGCGCGGTAGGAACCCGGGTTGCCAGCGGTAAGGTCTCCAATGCAGGAGCTTCTGGAAGCGCAACCACCGATTCGTCAATCCAGCTGCCCTGAGGAATGTCACGCAGCGCATAACCAATCACTTCGCCGTAACGCAGAATATCTTCCCCCTGACGAATGGCGCTTAGCGCCACTTTATGACCTTGAGGAATATGCTCGATCAGTTCAAGCCCGCTGGTGAAGCGGGTTCCGGCTTTCAGTCCATTGTCATTAACAATGATGGCGACGTTATCTGTCTCGTGCACTTTTATATATAAAGCGTGGGTCGCTTGCTCTTTATTACGTGAAAAAATGGCCTGTGACATAAACGTCTCCGTTTAGAAAATACTTTTATCCACAATGATTGAGCAAAATTATAAGGCAGACGTGACCATTGCTCATTGTGCAAGTGACTAGCTTTTAGTGCTGATTAACTTATTTTCTATGGCAAATGAGGGAGTGAACGTGACGCTTATCACCGTTTATTGTGTGGTTTTCAGTGGCTAAAAAATAATGTGATTGTTGTCCCATTATGATGTGACATTGCAAAGAAAATTGTGCTGAGGTGGGCGGGATTACTGGGCGTTTGCACAGTGCCATTTTTATCCTCTCTTTCTATACTGAATTCAGTGAATTATTACCGCAGGCTTCGCCGATTAACGACGCAGACCGCCCACCCGCATTTCCCAAATCTTCACCCCTTAACAGAGGTTCCGTATGAGTAATCAAGTGATCCTAAACCGTTTTCGCCAAGACTTGCTGGCAGGCAAGACCTTAATCGGCTGCTGGTCGGCACTGTCTAATCCGATTTCGACCGAAGTCTTGGGGCTGGCCGGTTTTGACTGGTTATTACTCGATGGTGAACACGCGCCCAACGACATTTCGAGCTTTGTTGTTCAACTGATGGCGCTTAAAGGCAGTAAAAGTGCGCCAGTTGTCAGGCCGCCAACCAATGAGCCGGTGATTATCAAACGCCTGTTGGACATTGGTTTTGCCAACTTCCTGATCCCGTTTGTTGAAACGCAGGCGCAGGCCGAGCTGGCGGTGGCATCCACTCGCTATCCTCCGGCGGGAATTCGTGGGGTATCGGTTTCTCATCGCGGCAATATGTTTGGCACCGTCCCGGACTATTTGGCTCAGGCCAACGACAACATCAGCGTGATGGTACAAATCGAAAGCCAGCAGGGTATTGATAATATCGATGCCATTGCCGCCGTCGACGGCGTTGATAATCTCTTTGTGGGACCCAGTGATTTGGCTGCGGGGCTGGGGCATTTGGGCAACGCTGGGCATCCCGAGGTGCAGGCAGCTATCAAGCACATTCTCGACCGAGCCAAGGCGCACGGTAAAACCAGCGGCATTCTGGCACCGGTGGAATCCGATGCGCGGCGCTATATCGAGTGGGGTGCCACCTTCGTCGCGGTAGGCAGCGATTTAGGTGTGTTCCGCACCGCTACGCAGGCACTCTGCGACCGCTTTACCAAATAATCAGGGGAATAAAGCATGAAAATCGGATTTATTGGTCTTGGGATTATGGGCAAACCGATGAGTAAAAACCTGCTCAAGGCAGGTTACTCGGTGGTTTTTCTAGACCGTCACCAAGAGACCACCGAAGAACTGGTCGCCGCCGGTGCAGAAAAGGCCGCTACCCCGAAAGCAGTGGCCGAGAAGAGCGATATTATTATTACCATGCTGCCAAATTCTCCTCAGGTGAAGGCGGTGGTTTTAGGCGAGAACGGCATTATTGAAGGCGCGCGCGAAGGCACTATTGTGATTGATATGAGCTCAATTGCCCCGCTGGCGAGCCGAGAAATCAGCCAGGCGCTGGCGGAAAAAAAGGTGCTGATGTTGGATGCGCCGGTCAGCGGCGGTGAGCCGAAAGCCATTGAAGGCACCCTGTCGGTGATGGTGGGCGGCGATAAAGCCGTGTTCGATAAATGCTATGAGGTGATGAAATCGATGGCCGGTTCGGTGGTGCACACCGGCGATATTGGCGCGGGAAACGTCACCAAGTTGGCTAATCAGGTGATCGTCGCGGTAAATATTGCCGCCATGTCCGAGGCGCTGGTGCTGGCAACCAAGGCCGGCGTCAACCCAGACCTGGTGTTTCAGGCTATTCGCGGCGGCCTGGCGGGAAGTACCGTTTTAGAGGCAAAAGCCCCAATGGTGATGGACCGCAATTTTAAACCCGGTTTCCGTATTGATTTACATATCAAAGACCTGGCTAATGCTCTGGACACCTCACACGAGATTGGCGCGCAACTGCCGCTCACTGCGTCAGTGATGGAAATCATGCAGGCTTTGAAGGCTGACGGTCACGGACAGTCTGACCACAGCGCGATTGCACGCTATTATGAAAGCTTGGCGAAGGTTGAAGTGACACGGTAGTCCTCTGGGAGTGGATAGCTTATGAAAATAGTAATCGCACCGGACTCATTCAAAGAAAGTTTGTCGGCTCTGGAGGTGGCAAAGGCCATTGAGAGCGGCTTTCGCGAAATCTTTCCACAGGCCGAGTATGTAAAACTGCCGGTGGCGGACGGCGGCGAAGGCACCGTGGAGGCGATGGTGGCCGCGACCGGTGGCCGCGTGGTTGAGGTTGAGGTGACTGGCCCCCTCGGCGAGCCGATTAAGGCATTCTTCGGGCTTTCCGGGGACGAAAAAATTGCCTTTATCGAAATGGCGGCGGCAAGCGGTTTGGAAAGCGTGCCACAGGCCAGACGTAACCCACTAAAAACAACGTCCTATGGAACCGGAGAGCTGATTAAAAGCGCGCTCGATCACGGCGTTCAGCACTGCATTATCGGCATTGGTGGCAGTGCGACCAACGACGGCGGTTCCGGCATGGTGCAGGCTTTGGGCGCAAAACTGCTGTCCCAGGACGGCAGGGAGATTGGCCACGGCGGTGGCGAGCTGATTAAACTCGATAAGATTGATATCAGCGGCTTGGACAAAAGAATTAAAAAATGCCGCTTCGAAGTGGCCTGCGACGTAACGAATCCGCTCACCGGTGATAAAGGTGCGACGGCGATTTTCGGGCCGCAAAAGGGCGCCACGCCTGAAATGATTAAGCAACTGGACGGTTATCTCAAACACTATGCCGGGGTCATCAAACGGGATTTGGGCATTGACGTTGAAGAGGTTCCCGGAGCGGGTGCCGCGGGTGGAATGGGGGCGGCGTTGTATGGTTTTTGCAATGCCGAACTGCGTCAAGGAATTGAAATTGTCACCGAGGCGTTGGGCCTTGACGCCCTGGTGCGCGACGCGACGTTGGTGATTACCGGAGAAGGCCGCATCGACAGCCAGAGCATCAACGGAAAAGTGCCGATCGGCGTAGCGCGGGTTGCCAAACGTTACAACAAGCCGGTGATTGCTATCGGTGGCAGTCTGACTAAAGACGTCGATGTGGTTTACGAACACGGGCTGGATGCGGTATTTAGCGTGCTTTACAGTGTTTGTACTCTGGATGAAGCGCTGGAGAACGCCGCCGATAATTTGCGTAAATCGGCGCGGAATATTGCCGCTACGATCCGGCTGGCGCAAAAAATGTAATGACCCTGCTCGTCAGGCATTGTGAGGTGAAACCGATATCTTAAAGAAGGTATCGGTTTTTTATTTTGTCCTCTGCCAGCCTTTCTAAAGCAGTTTCATCTGCCCAATTTTTACGATAGCTTTGAAGCCTATTCGTTAAAGAGAACCCAACATGTCAGAGACTTTTTTTGCCAGCCTGCCGGCTAATACTCACACCAAGGGACTAGGCCCGTTAGATGCAAAGGCTCGAATGGGCGATATCACCAGTCAGGGCTGGAATATTTTGCAGGAGCAGGTCAGCCTGCCAGTGGCGGTGTTGTCAGAAGAAAAGATCCAACACAATTTGGCGTGGATGCAGGAGTTTATCGACCGCTATAAGGTAAAACTTGCCCCTCACGGTAAAACCACCATGAGCCCTGAGCTGTTCAGGATGCAGATTGATGCTGGTGCGTGGGGAATTACGCTCGCTACCGCGGCACAAATTGATGCTGCCTTCGCTTTTGGTGTGCGTAACGTGTTGATGGCTAACCAATTAGTGGGTAAAGGCAATATGGCGATTATTGCCAACCTGATGCGTCAGGACGAGTCCTTTGAATTTTGCTGCATTGTTGATTCTGCCGATAACGTCGACGCGCTGGGCCATGACTTCGCTGAACGTGGGCAAACGCTGCGTATCCTGCTTGAGTTTGGCATCGCCGGAGGCAGAACCGGTATCCGTAACACGCAGCAGGAACAGGCTGTGCTGGCCGCTGTGGCGCGTTGGCCGCAGTCGCTCTCGCTGGTCGGCGTTGAGTTATACGAAGGTGTTTTAAACGAAGAGGCACCGATCCGCGCCTTTTTGCAGCACGTGGTGGAGAGAACCCAAATTCTGGCGGAGTCGGGTATTTTTAAAGAGTCGGCGGTAATTTTATCGGGTGCTGGTTCGGCCTGGTACGACGTGGTGGCGGAGGAGTTTAGCAAAGTGGGGAGCCATCTCGACGCCGCAGGGCATTATGCGCTCGACGTGGTGCTGCGTCCGGGGTGTTACCTCACTCACGACGTGGGAGCCTATCATCGCGCCAGTGACCGCATTAAGCAAAATAATCCCATTGCGCGCGAGATGAATTTTAGCCTGCTTCCCGCGCTGCAGGTTTGGGCCTATGTGCAATCACTGCCTGAACCGGGTCGTGCAATCGTGGGTTTGGGCAAGCGCGACACGTCGTCGGATGCCGGATTTCCGGTTGTCAGCGGACATTATCGCCCGCAAAGTGCTCAGAATCAGGCCTACGCCGCGGTGGTTCCAGCCCCAGAGGCGTGGAAAATCTTTGCCATGATGGACCAGCATGCGTTTATGTCGATTCCGGAGGGAGCCGATATTAAAATTGGCGACATGCTGTCATTTGATATCTCACACCCGTGCCTGACCTTCGACAAATGGCGCCAGCTTTTGCTGATCAATGAGCAGTATGATGTGACGGGTGCCGTCAGCACTTGGTTCTGAATACGTACTATCTTTCGTGCTGCAGGCGCGTTGGCCGCCTTCACTCACCCCCGTCACTTACTGGTGTAAGCTCCGGGGGATTCGTTCAGTTGCCGTCTTCCTGCAACACGAAATCTTTCGCGTATTGACTGCGCGTTGACCGCCTTCACTCACCCCCGTCACTTACTGGTGTAAGCTCCGGGGGATTCGTTCAGTTGCCGTCTTCCTGCAACACGAAATCTTTCGCGTATTGACTGCGCGTTGACCGCCTTCACTCACCCCCGTCACTTACTGGTGTAAGCTCCGGGGGATTCGTTCAGTTGCCGTCTTCCTGCAACACGAAATCTTTCGCGTATTGACTGCGCGTTGGCCGCCTTCACTCACCCCCGTCACTTACTGATGTAAGCTCCGGGGGATTCGTTAACCAGCGTTATGATTGCGGTGCAAATGGGCTTTCGCTTCGCGGGTGACGTTGCCGATTTCATCCAGCAGCTCCAGCCACTCGGGTTCCAGCTCGTCGTCGGAAACATTTTTTCTCAGCTGTTGCTCAATGTAGAAACACAGCTGTTTTAAACGTGGGACGCCGCTGTAGCTGCAACTGCCGTGCAGCTTATGGATAAGCGCTAGAATGTCGTTATCTTTTTCACCCTGGATAATGGCCGTCACGCGTTTGCTCACCTGCGGTAAGAAGTCGAGCAGCATCTGAAGCAAATCGTTGGCCAGTGCCTCTTTATTGGCCGACTGGCGCAGTGCCAACGCCCAGTAGAGCGTTTTTGGTGAGTCCGACTCTGTCGATGATTTAGGACTAAGGTTGGCGACGTGTGGCTCGGGCATTTGCGAGGTGTGGTAGCGTCCGAGCACGACTTTCAACATCGCTTCATCAATCGGTTTTGACAGATAGTCCTCCATGCCGGCCTTGATAAACTGTTCTCTTTCTCCACTCAACGTGTGCGCTGTGACGGCAACAATCGGTGTCGCACTGTGGTGTGGCAGGAGATGAATCAGTTCGCTGGTGCGGATGCCGTCAATATTAGGCATTTGTATGTCCATCAGTATCACATCCATACTGACGTTTTTTGCCAGCTCAATCGCCTCTTCACCGCTGTTACACAGCAGAGTAGTCTCAACCAGCTCTTCAAGCAGTGCGCCAATAAGCTTAAGATTTGCCGGATTATCATCTACCGCCATCACCGTCATGGGCAAGCGCTGGCCGCGTTGGGCGATATTTTCAGCGTGCGAGGTGCTCGGGTCTTCAAGCAAATAAGGCAGCAGGCGCACGCTCGAAACAGGTTTGTTAAGACAGGCATAAACGCCTTTATTTTTAAGCTGTTCCGCCGAGATTTGGAACTGGCTTGGCAGTGCCAAAATCAGTTTATCGCAGTGATCAAGCAACTGTTGCAGCCGCTCCTCATAGTCGTTCAGATGGTGATTGAGCCGGATGGGGATGCCATAAAGAATGAAATCATAGTGCTCGTCTGGCAGCAGTGCCTGGCTGGTGCGATGAATCACCTCGGCCGGCGTGCTCGCCAGCATCTCTATAACAGCCTGGGTTGCCGTTGGATTAGCCTCAATGTAGGCCAACTTTTTACCCTTGAGGCAGGCCATCGGCAGTGGCTGATGAGAGCGGTTTTCATTAAGCTCAAGGGTGATATGGAACCAGAAAGTGGAGCCTCGATTAAGCTGACTGTAAAAACTGATATCTCCGCCCATCTCTTTCACTAGCCGCTGCGTGATAACCAGGCCTAACCCCGTTCCGCCGTGACGTCGGGTAATGCTGGCATCCGCCTGGCGAAATGCCTGAAACAGCTGCGACTGCTGACGCTCGGAAATACCAATACCGGTATCATGAATCTGCATCTCAAGCTCGACTTGCAAATTGTTCTGCGAGCGCAATTCCACATTAATATCAATGTTGCCATTTTCTGTGAATTTAATGGCATTACCCAGTAAGTTGGTGACAACCTGCTGTAAACGCATCGGGTCGCCCAGCACATATTCCGGCACGTTATTCTGCACGTTAATGGTCAGTTCAAGGCCTTTTTCGTGGGCGCTGTGGGCCAGCAAAATGACCACTTCATCGATCATTTCGCGCAGTGAGAAGGGAATATGCTCCAGCACCAGTTTGCCTGCTTCAAGCTTCGAGAAATCAAGCACGTCGTTAATAATGGTTAACAGATTATTCGCCGAGCGCTCTATCGTTTGCAGATAATCAGTCTGGGTCGGTGAAAGCTGTGTTTTTAACGTCTGGCGGGTGAAGCCAATCACGCCGTTGAGCGGGGTGCGCAGCTCGTGCGACATATTGGCCAGAAACTCGGATTTTATTCGTGCAGCTTCCTGAGCACGCTTTTTAGCCAGATCAAGCTCAACGTTTTGGATCTCCATTTGCTCCAGCGTTTCGCGCAGGTCTGAGGTGGCCTGATCGATATTTTGCTGAACTTCTTCGTGATAGGCGGTCAGAGACATCGCCATTGAATTGATGCCATTTTTCAGCATGCTCAATTCACCGGGCATATTGCCCTCAACGCGGCTATCGAGCTGACCGCGGCGAATTCGGTCGACGGTGTTGACCATATTGCGGATAGGCCCGGTAACATCGCGCATCAGGCGGTAAGCAAAAAGCGTTGCGATGCCAAGGCACAAAAGTAGCAAAAGGGTTGAAACAAACACCTCTTGGTATTGCTGCAAACGCACCGAGCTGAGGTCCAGTTCGATGGCGATATATCCGAGAAAGTGCTCCGCCGACTCGCTGAAAGCGCCGTCGCCCGCGTCGGTATGGTTTTCAGCAATAATCGGTAAACGCAGGATAAGTGAGTCGCCCGCCCGGATTAGCGTGAGCTCCTGAGGCAGCGGTTCGCCGGGCTCAACCTGCAGTAATCCCGTGTCGCGCAGGGCGTTCGAGGCGGTAAAAAGGGTATTGTGGTTGTCAAAAACGCTGATCGCCCGAACGATATCCGAGTGGGTTCTATGCAGCCGATTGATGAGTCGAGTTATGGGAGCCCGTTCGCGAAATGTCATGCCATACTCACTGGCGACCGCTAACGGTTCTATAATACTCGCACCTGAATCGATCAATTGGTTCTGCAGCTCGTTATAACGGTGCACCACAAAAAAGGTGCTGAGCAGCAAACCGATCATTAAAGTCGGTGCCAGAATTAAAATCATCATCCTTGCCCGCAGGCTATGTTTGGTCATGGGGTTCCAATGTGGGAGAATTGGCTGCTGACCTATCTCTTTTGTCGTAGATATCTAGATATTGCGGCAAGGCGACGTGTGTCGCAAGGTTAAAGCCGGTTATTAAGGATAGAAGAAGTTGCCACGTTGGTAACGAATGGGCAAGATAACGCTAAGCGTTAATATTGGTAACGTAGGGAGAGGTTATGGTTGCGGTACGTAGTGCGCATTTGAATACGGCTGGCGAATTTGCGCTTGACGAGTGGATCACGACTTTAGGCATCTCCAGCCAAGAATCATGTGAGCGTTTAGCCGCAACCTGGCGCTACTGCGAACAACAAACTCAAGGGCATCCTGATGCCTCGCTGCTGCTTTGGCGCGGCCTGGAAATGGTTGAAATCCTTTCCACGTTGAGCATGGACAATGACAGTATGCGCGCCGCGCTGCTGTTTCCGCTGGTTGATGAAGGCGTGATTGATGAAGACACCCTCACCAAGGCGTTTGGCAAAGAGATAACCTATCTGGTGCACGGCGTGCGTGACATGGACGCTATTCGCCAGCTCAAGGCCACCCAGAATGACTCGATGGGCTCAGAGCAGGTCGACAACGTGCGCCGCATGCTGCTGGCAATGGTCGAAGACTTCCGCTGTGTGGTGCTTAAGCTCGCCGAGCGAATTGCCCACCTGCGTGAGGTAAAAGACGCACCGGAAGAAGAGCGCGTGCTGGCGGCCAAGGAATGTACCAATATTTATGCCCCGCTGGCTAACCGGTTGGGCATCGGCCAATTAAAGTGGGAGCTTGAAGACTTCTGCTTCCGCTATCTGCATCCCGACGAATATAAGCACATCGCTAAATTGCTGCACGAGCGCCGTATTGACCGCGCCCAGTATATTGATGACTTTGTGAGCACCGTGCGCAACGCGATGGCGGAAGAGGGTATCAAGGTTGATGTGTATGGCCGCCCGAAACATATCTACAGCATCTGGCGCAAGATGCAGAAAAAATCCCTCTCCTTTGACGAGCTGTTTGACGTGCGCGCCGTTCGCGTCGTTGTTGAACGTCTGCAGGACTGCTATGCCGCGCTGGGGATTGTACACACCCATTTCCGCCATTTGCCCGACGAATTTGACGACTATGTGGCCAACCCTAAGCCCAACGGTTATCAGTCAATTCACACCGTCGTATTGGGCCCACGGGGTAAAACACTTGAAGTGCAGATCCGCACCCGGCAGATGCATGAAGACGCCGAGCTGGGCGTGGCCGCGCATTGGAAATACAAAGAAGGTACCGCAGTCGTTGGCGGACGCAGCGGTGGCTACGAAGGGCGCATTGCTTGGCTTCGTAAGCTGATTGCCTGGCAGGAAGAGATGGCCGATTCGGGCGAAATGCTCGACGAAGTGCGCAGTCAGGTATTCGACGACCGAGTTTATGTCTTTACGCCGAAAGGTGACGTGGTCGACTTGCCAACCGGCTCAACGCCGCTCGATTTTGCCTATCATATCCACAGCGATGTCGGTCACCGCTGTATCGGAGCAAAAATCGGTGGGCGCATTGTGCCGTTTACCTATCAGTTGCAGATGGGCGATCAGATTGAGGTTATTACCCAGAAACATCCGAACCCGAGCCGCGACTGGCTAAATCCGAGTCTGGGATATATCACAACCAGTCGTGGACGTTCAAAGATCCAGAACTGGTTCCGCAAGCAGGATCGCGACAAGAATATTATTGCCGGCAAGCAGATCCTTGACGACGAGCTTGACCGCATTGATATCACGCTGAAAGACGCCGAGAAACTGCTGCTGCCGCGTTACAACTTTAACTCGCTCGACGAGCTGTTGGCGGCGATTGGCAATGGTGATATTCGCCTGAATCAGATGGCGAACTATTTACAGTCACAGTTGAAAAAGCCAAGTGCCGAAGAGCTTGATGAAGAAGCACTGCGTCAGCTAACGCAAAAGTCGACGCGTGCGCCGGTGCGTAATGGTTCTAAAGAGAACGGGCGCGTCGTGGTTGAGGGCGTGGGCAACCTGATGCATCACATTGCTCGCTGCTGCCAGCCGATACCGGGCGATGAAATTATCGGTTTCATTACTCAGGGCCGCGGAATTTCGATTCACCGCGCCGACTGCGATCAGCTTGAAGATCTCAAGTCCCACGCGCCGGAAAGAATTGTGGACGCCGTGTGGGGCGAAAGCTATTCCAGCGGATATTCGCTGGTGCTGCGCGTGGTGGCTAATGACAGAAGCGGACTACTGCGCGATATCACCACCATTCTCGCTAACGAAAAAGTTAACGTGCTTGGGGTGGCCAGCCGCAGCGACACCAAGAACATGCTGGCGACCATCGATATGGATATCGAGATTTATAATCCGCAGGTGTTAAGCCGGGTTATCGCCAAGCTGAATCAGCTACCGGATGTTATTGAGGCCAAGCGCCTCCACGGAAGCTAATCCTCGTCGTCATTGAAGCAGCAGCAGCGTTAGCGGCGCGCGTTCCCCCGAATCACTGATTCATGTCAGTGATTCGGGACTTGGTCGCTTGCTGCCATGTTGAAATTTCAATGATTTAGAGGATTAAATTTTAAATTTTGGAATACTCAATGACTTCTTCATTTCCCCTGCAACGTCTTCTTTCGATTATGAAAACCCTGCGCGATCCGACTGCGGGTTGCCCGTGGGACAAAGCGCAAAGTTTCGAGACCATTGCTCCCTATACGCTGGAAGAGACCTATGAAGTGCTGGATGCTATTCAGCGCAAGGACTTTGCCGATCTGCGTGACGAGCTGGGCGACCTGCTGTTTCAGGTGGTGTTTTACGCTCAGATGGGCAGTGAACAGGGGCTTTTTGATTTTGATGATATCTGCGCGGCGATTTCCGAGAAATTGGAGCGTCGCCATCCGCATATTTTCAACGCGGATGAAAATGCAGACACTAAAGACAAGGCGCAGGTACTGCTGGATTGGGAAAAGGGGAAAACCCAGGAGCGGGCTGATAAGGCACTTTTCTCTGCACTAGACGATATCCCTGCCACGCTTCCTGCATTGATGAAGGCGCATAAAATTCAGAAGCGCTGCGCCAACGTCGGCTTCGACTGGACAACCCTTGGTCCGGTGGTTGATAAAGTTTACGAAGAGATCGACGAGGTGATGTTTGAAGCCAAACAGGCGGTAGTGGATCAGGAGAAACTCGGCGAGGAAATTGGCGATTTGCTGTTCGCGACCGTGAATCTTTCCAGGCATCTTGGTCACAAAGCTGAGGGTGCACTTCAGGCTGCCAATATTAAATTTGAACGTCGTTTCCGTCAGGTTGAACACATTATTCGTGACGCGGGGCTGACGATGGAAGACGCCAGTCTAGAGCAGATGGAAGAAGCATGGCAGCAGATAAAACAGCAGGAAAAATCAGGTCTGGTATAAAAATTACCTTGCCGTGATCAATATCAAAACTCGGTAACACACCGCTGCTAACATAGCGTTTATTGATGTTCCCGCGGTGAAATATCAAAAATTTAATAAATTGAATTTCAACGCGTTTTTTTACGGTTTTACGGGCTTTTTTAGCAAGATATAGTAGTTACTTGTCTGTTCTATAAGGTTTTTATGATGCTCTGCCCCAATGTGTTCGTGAGAGAGCTTGCCGCAGGGTTGGCGGGTGAAGAGAGTAAAACGATCGTTTGTGACCCAAGGAAGGTTCGGGTATACTATTTTCCCGTCTTGGTTCTTCCATCGTCTTTAAACCTAACCTCTCAGGTTCAGCATGACAACTAATTATATTTTTGTGACCGGCGGGGTTGTATCCTCTCTGGGTAAAGGCATTGCCGCAGCCTCTCTGGCGGCTATTCTCGAAGCCCGTGGTTTGAACGTTACCATCATGAAACTCGATCCCTACATCAACGTGGATCCAGGTACCATGAGCCCAACTCAGCACGGTGAAGTCTTCGTGACCGAAGATGGCGCTGAAACAGATCTCGATCTGGGTCACTACGAACGTTTCATTCGCACTAAAATGACCCGCCGTAACAACTTTACAACCGGTCGTATTTACTCCGACGTCCTGCGCAAAGAGCGCCGTGGCGATTATCTCGGCGCGACCATTCAGGTTATCCCGCACATCACCAACGCAATCAAAGAGCGCATCATTGAAGGCGGCGAAGGTCATGACGTGGTGCTGGTTGAAATCGGCGGCACGGTAGGTGACATCGAATCCTTGCCGTTCCTTGAAGCGATTCGCCAGATGGCGGTTGACGTCGGCCGTGAGCACACCCTGTACATGCACCTGACTCTGGTGCCATACATGGCGGCGGCGGGTGAAGTTAAAACCAAACCAACCCAGCACTCTGTGAAAGAACTGCTGTCTATCGGTATTCAGCCAGACGTGCTGATCTGCCGCTCAGACCGTTCAGTTCCTGCAAACGAACGTGCAAAAATTGCCCTGTTCTGTAACGTTCCAGAGAAAGCCGTTATCTCATTAAAAGACGTTGATTCCATTTATAAAATCCCGGCGCTATTGAAATCACAGGGCCTGGACGATTATATTTGTAAACGATTCAGCTTAACGTGCAAAGAAGCGGATCTGGCCGAGTGGGAACAGGTTGTCTACGAAGAAGCCAACCCAGGCGGCGAAGTGAACATCGGCATGGTGGGTAAATACACCGAACTGCCAGATGCCTACAAATCGGTTATCGAAGCACTGAAGCACGCAGGCCTGAAAAACCGCCTGACGGTGAACATCAAGCTTATCGATTCTCAGGATGTAGAAACGCGCGGCGTAGACATGCTGAAAGACCTGGATGCGATTTTGATCCCCGGTGGTTTCGGTTATCGCGGCGTAGAAGGCAAGTTGATGACCGCGCGTTATGCGCGTGAAAACAACATTCCTTACTTAGGTATTTGCCTGGGTATGCAGGTTGCGCTGATGGAGTTTGCCCGTAACGTAGTCGGTATGGAAAATGCGAACTCCACAGAATTTGTGCCAGACTGTAAGTTCCCTGTCGTGGCACTGATTACTGAATGGCGTGATGAAAACGGCAACGTCGAAGTACGTTCCGAAGAGAGTGATTTAGGCGGCACTATGCGCGTGGGTGGTCAACTTTGCCACCTGACCGAAGGCAGCCTGGTTCGTCAGATGTACGGCGAACCGACGATAGTTGAACGTCATCGTCACCGTTACGAAGTCAACAATATGCTGTTGAAACCGATTGAAGCAGCAGGTTTACGCGTAGCCGGTCGCTCTGGCGATAAGCAGCTGGTGGAAATTATTGAGTTGCCAAACCATCCGTGGTTTGTTGCTTGCCAATTCCACCCAGAATTTACGTCAACGCCGCGTGATGGTCATCCGTTGTTTGCAGGCTTTGTGAAGGCTGCCGGTGAGTATCAGAAGCGTCAGGTAAAATAAAATATAAGGCCGGTGACACGCTTGCCCAAGGCGGCGTGTCTCTGAGTCTGAAGCTTTAGTTAACTTGTACTGAGGAAATCCTAATGTCCAAAATCGTTAAAGTGCTCGGTCGTGAAATCATCGACTCCCGTGGTAACCCGACCGTAGAAGCTGAAGTTCATCTGGAAGGCGGTTTCGTAGGTCTTGCTGCTGCGCCATCAGGTGCATCAACGGGTTCTCGCGAAGCTCTGGAATTGCGTGACGGTGATAAATCACGTTTTCTGGGTAAAGGCGTAACTAAAGCTGTTGGCGCTGTAAATGGCCCAATCGCTCAGGCACTGCTCGGCAAAGACGCAAAAGACCAGGCTAACATCGACAAGATTATGATTGAGCTTGACGGTACCGAAAACAAATCTAACTTCGGTGCTAACGCGATTCTGGCTGTTTCCCTGGCTGCTGCTAAAGCTGCTGCCGCTTCAAAAGGTTTGCCACTGTACGCACACATTGCGGAACTGAACGGCACTCCTGGCAAATATTCAATGCCACTGCCTATGATGAACATCATCAACGGTGGTGAGCACGCCGACAACAACGTCGACATCCAAGAGTTCATGATCCAGCCTGTGGGCGCGAAAACGCTGAAAGAAGCCGTACGTATGGGCTCTGAAGTTTTCCACACCTTGGCTAAAGTTCTGAAATCTAAAGGCATGGGGACTGCAGTAGGTGATGAAGGTGGCTACGCGCCAAACCTGGGTTCTAACGCCGAAGCACTGGCTGTAATCGCTGAAGCGGTTAAAGCAGCAGGCTACGAGCTGGGCAAAGACATTACTCTGGCGATGGACTGTGCGGCTTCAGAATTCTACAAAGACGGTAAATATGTTCTGGCTGGCGAAGGCAACAAAGCTTTCACTTCTGAAGAGTTCACTCACTTCCTGGAAGACCTGACTAAACAGTACCCAATCGTTTCTATCGAAGACGGTTTGGACGAATCTGATTGGGCTGGCTTCGCATACCAGACTAAAGTTCTGGGCGACAAAATTCAGCTGGTGGGCGATGACCTGTTCGTTACCAATACCAAGATCCTGAAAGAAGGTATCGACAAAGGTATCGTTAACTCCATCTTGATCAAATTCAACCAGATCGGTTCACTGACCGAAACTCTGGCTGCGATCAAAATGGCGAAAGATGCTGGCTACACTGCCGTTATCTCTCACCGTTCCGGCGAAACCGAAGATGCTACTATTGCCGACCTGGCAGTAGGTACCGCTGCGGGCCAAATCAAAACCGGTTCTATGAGCCGTTCTGACCGTGTTGCTAAATACAACCAGCTGATTCGTATCGAAGAAGCGTTGGCGGCTGCGGGTACACCTGCTCCGTTTAACGGTCTGAAAGAAGTTAAAGGTCAGTAATTTCTGAGCCCTAGCTTTACAAAACCCGCTTCGGCGGGTTTTTTTATTTATAAACCAAAGTATAACCATCAACGTTAACTGATGGGTCTATCTGTAGCCTATGCTTATTATATTCTCTTTCCTCTCCGAGATAATAATATGCCCAATAACCGAACGAGTAGAACCTCCTCTATTAACGGCTCAATACCCTTGCCAGCCAGTATTTCACCACGTATAGCCAATCCATTTTTAAAAGTAATTAACAGTCACTCATGTCCATCCAGTAATAAAAATCTTTCTAAAATAAATAAAAATGATTGGAAAGTGATAGACGAACATATAATGCTGACTAAAGGAGAGCCACAGCGTGAAATTAGCTTACCTAAAAATTTTCGAGAAGTAATTATTAGTCATGCCCCAACATTATTAGGGTTGTCACCCAATATTTTCATGTCATTAGCTCATCACATTCCTTCAATTAATTCACCAGAAAATGCTTACTCAAATATTATACCGTCTCTCCTTAGTCTAGAAAATCTGTGCGCGACGGTATCCAGTGCCTGGCAAATTATTCCAGCACTCCCTCAATGGCCTTCAGGTGCGAGCGCCAATCCGTTAACGTTGCAAAACCCCAATATGCATAAACCCTCTGACAGTTTTAATGTGCTCAAAACGCAGTTACAGGCGTTTCAGCTCACGTCAGACACCTTTCAAAACACTGTGCTTATAAATTATCTGGTCAATAAATATGTCCTTTTCTTCAGAGAGGACGACGTTCAACCGCCGCTAGAGCGCATCAGACGGGAGCTGGATGATGGACGTTCGCGTGACGGTTTTAACCGCTTGCCTACCCGCGGTTTTAAAACGTTAAGCGTGATTAATCCTGCCGTTAACGGTAATTCCAGCGCAGCCGAAGTGATTCGCTGGGCAGATAGGCAAATGCAGGCTAGCAGAATACTGTTTACCCTTGCCTGGGACGAGGGTGCGGGAGGCATTGCGGCCTATCTTGGCGCGGGTTTGGCATCGACGCTTGGCGCGTTTGCCCAAACCCTGGGCGCAATAATGGACGGTACGCTGTTGGACCGTGAGCCGGGTGAGACTCATGCGGAATGGCTGCTCAGATTGAGCAGCAATATTATCATCCCCCCGGAGGCGGCGGCTGCACGTGCGTTTAAAGTTAATCCGACTATCATAAATCGCGTTACCCCCTCTAGCCCCAGTGGTCTGAGGGTGAGTCATAAGGCCAGCGGATTAATGCGCACACTCTCGCCGGCGGCTGGCGAATCAAAGCTTTATATCAACGTACAAGACAAGAGTTACGCCTTGACTCCTCACACCACTGAGGGCGTTTATCGCCTAAATAACGGGCGTGAAATTTATCTTAACCCGCTAGTCGGTGAGTGGAGAAGATTTTGTTCGGGTAACTCACATCTCAATGCCAAATCGCTTTCTGCCATTCCTGATGAATTACTCCGCCTCTCGCCGGGAGATCATTCAGTATTGGCGTTCAGGGGAGAGATTAGCCCCGAGAGCAAAGTCTGGACACAGCCGGATACTGGTAAATACTACCTTGAAGTCCTCAAGCTTGACCCAGCAAATCAGAATAGTGTGGTTAGTCACTATGTTGAAGGCCACCTTGAGGGGCGTTTTTTTAGCATTAAGAACCCAAGTCAGCAGGCAGATAAACACCCTTTACTGGAGTGGAAATCCGGCATCGGTAAATGGGAAGTCGTGGCAAACATTAACAGCGTAGTGACCAACAGCGTAACTTCTCCAATCTTTCGAGGCTTGCCATCCAGTGTACAGGTCGTTCCCCTGGTTACATTGGATCCGGCATTATCACTGCCCGGTTTTGCCCATACCTATCGCCTTGACAATACGGGTGAGATTTTCATTCGTACGGGCACAACGCGTCGTGGGGTGGCCCAATACATCAAGGTTGAACAGAGTAAAAGTCATCCTAAAATTTTTAGGCTTAACGTTTTTGACCGCGCAAAGGATCTTCGCGAAATTCGTTATTACCGCTATCAAGAAAACGGTGAGTTTACACTCGATAATGTGATTTCCTGCCATCGTGTCAAACGCGCTGAAGACAATCTTTGCCAGCCTGGAACCTCGGGGCAAGCATCACAAAATAATCCCTCCTTGTTATATAAAAAAACGGTGGAACAAAATTCAAAAATAATTGCGGATAAAATCCATGAGATGAGGCTCAATACGCTAGAAATGGTGCCGATACAACGTCCCAATCTACCCTCGGTTCGCACTGCCGTAAGTATTGAGGATATACAAAATGGCTACCGCAGTATGATCATTGCTGAAATCCCAATAACCCGAGTCCTTACGGTATTTGAATCCCAGAAAGTAATGGCTGAAGCGATAACCACTCGTTATAACAAGATAACCCACGGAAAAGCTCCAGCTACCTCGGCAGAATACAGTTATATTTTATTTGATAAGTTAATTAAAGGCGGGATAAGCAACGACAATCTTTTAGTGGTTAATTTTTTACTGCAAGGAGAAGTGAAACATACTGCTCTCTTTTTTTCCTCTCACGGCGGTATTGAAAGAATATTAGGTCCGACGACTTCCGTATTTGAGCCGCAGAAGGTTTCGGTTGAACAGTTGTATAAGGCCAGTCAGTCGTTAGTAAACGGTTTTGAAATATTAAACCCATGGTCAGATAAAAATAAACATGTTGTCTACAAGGCAGGTGCGAGCCGTGATTCAATAAAAAGGGATATGGTGAAAATCCTGAAAGAGTCCGGCATAGAGATTAATGACGATTATATTCCTGGTCAGGGGGGCGTACCCAAATATCGTGGAACGCTAAGGCTTGAGGATGTCGAGCTTGTGGCACAGGATCCCGTCCGTGATTCTTACTGTTTGCTTAATCCCGGAGAGGCTACATTCAGAGAAACGATACGGGAGAATTATGGCATCCTTGCCCGTGGAGAAGCCGTACTCAATGAGCCTATGGGCACGATGAAGGGTAGGCCATCATCCCTTGGGGCGCGTTTTGACAGCATAAACCAGATTTTCAGTCAGTTGGCAGTACTCGACGACAGTCAGCTGCGTGCATTTATCAAAGAGAAATTCGGCGAAGAACGGCTGGATAAAAAAACCGATCTGTTCAGAAGGTCGATTGTCCAGACTTTAAATAACCTAAATAGTTATCGCCCCGGCGGTGGACGAGTGAACCGGCTAGTGTTGCTTAAATCTCGGCTGCCCACATCATCATCGGAAGTCCTTGGGTTTGTGACGAATGATAAAAATGATCCTGACCCATTTTTCAGTATTATTCACAAAGAACAGTGGGGCTATATGAATTTATTCACTTACGCCAGTCAGATGCATTTAATTTGCCACGAAATGAGCCATGTTCCCGAGCCAAGTTTTTTGACCGACAACACTCGATTGAAAACGTATGATTTCTTCTATAACAATTTGGCGGGGCACGGAACTTTCTTCCAACCTTATCCCAATCGAATCAGCTCTTATTCGCTTGAACACAACGACGTGGTGTTTTCAAAAGATACTGAGTCACATTTAGTGCTTAAGTCTTATGATGAATATTTGACTAGCGAGCATGAGGAGAGTGTTGATTTCAAAAACGTCGATGATCGAGTGGTTTTCAAAGGAAATATTGACACAGGGTTTAACAAAAAAATTGCCGAGCTGAATAAGTTGATTGGTACTTATAATGCGGGTGAGGGGCTTTATTCCGATGTGCAGCTCGAGGAAAGATATCTATTGGAGTTTACTGAACGCTTCAACGAGGCTATGAAAAAATCTGGGTTATCTGAAATAAAGCTTGGCCTGAAGACTTTGACTCGCCGTAGGAACGACGGGAGTCAAAAACTGGAAATTGATCCGAATGCTTATGAAGCGATGAGGCGGTTTTTTCAGCGTATCGCCAACGACAAGGAGGCGCGGATTGCCATTGTTATGAACAATGCCGACAGTATTACTTACTATCAATTTCTACTGGCGGCTGAAAAAGAGCTAATAAGCCCACATCTTCCTAACGGCGGCAGTTTACCAAAACCAGACGAAAGACTGCCTTGGGCAGATTCGGATGAATCGGAAGACAGCGAGATGTCAGACAAAAGGTAGGGCGGCGTGAGAATTGCCCTGCGTCAGATTTGGCTCAGGGTAAGATGTCTGCGATAATATCGATTGGCTCCTTAAACTCTGAGATACGCATGCAGTACCCGATTAACGAGATGTTCGAAACCCTGCAAGGGGAAGGCTATTTTACCGGCGTGCCGGCTATTTTTATTCGTTTGCAAGGCTGCCCGGTAGGTTGCAGCTGGTGCGACACGAAACACACTTGGGAAAAATTTGCCGATCGTGAAGTCGATATGCAGCGTATCCTGGTGAAAACGCAGGAGAGTGACGCATGGGGCAATGCCAGCGCCGAAAAACTCCATCAGGTTATCCAGAATCAAGGTTGGACGGCAAAACACATCGTGATAACCGGTGGCGAGCCGTGTATTTACAATCTCGAGCCGTTGACTGAACTGTTGGAACAGGAAGGTTACAGCTGCCAGATTGAAACCAGCGGCACGCATGAAGTGCGCTGCTCGGCCAAAACCTGGGTCACCGTTTCACCAAAAGTGAACATGCGTGGCGGTTACGACATTCTGCCACAGGCGCTACAGCGCGCCGATGAGATTAAGCACCCGGTGGCTCGTCAGCGTGATATTGATGCGCTGGAACAGCTGCTTGCCACGTTGAGTGACGATAAGGCGCGCATTATTGCCCTGCAGCCGATCAGCCAGAAAGAAGAAGCCACCAAATTATGTATCGCGACGTGTATCGCGAAAAATTGGCGGCTTTCGATGCAAACTCACAAGTATCTCAATATCGCCTAATACTAGCGTTGATTATTGATACTGTTTAAAGAAATGACTGACAGGGCCGATTAACCGCGATAAACGCAGCCGGCGGTGCAAGTTTCTTTAATGCGCACCGCGCTCAACAGTGGGAGCAGAGGTTTCATCTTGTTCCAGATCCACTCGGCCAGCACTTCGCTGGTTGGGTTCTCAAGGCCAGGGATATCATTGAGATAATAGTGATCCAAGCTGTCGAGTATCGGCCCAAAGGCAACTTTTAATTCAGCAAAATCCATCACCCAACCAGTGTGTGGATCCACTTCCCCAGTGATCTCCAAACGTACGGCAAAAGAGTGCCCGTGAAGGCGACCGCATTTATGTCCTGCTGGAACGTGAGGCAGGTGATGAGCGGCTTCGAACATAAAATCTTTAAATAATGTAGTGGTCATAACACTGTCTCGTTGACTGCAAAAAACGCGGCATATTAACGGAATCCAGCCTGTTGCGCCATGAGTTATCTGCTCTGTGAATAGACAGATATTGAGCTTTGGTGTATTTACTCATGGTGACCCCATGACTTACAGTGGTGGCGTAAGATACTAACCTATTGAGATAGTGAATGATTAAAGTGCTACGTTGGGCTGTACTCTTGCTGATATTTTCTGCAACAGCTAAAGCCGATGACCTATCGAATAATAATAAATCTGCCACGGGCGCGGCACCGGGGGTCAACAGCAGTGCACCTGTTGCAGCTGCGGCGCCGTCGTCTCCTGCTGTCGTTGCCAAAACGTCGCCTGCGGTGACTAAAGCCGTATCGCCTAAAGCTGCTGTCAAACCACCCGCGATTGTTTTAAAAACGCTGGCAGACGGCACGGGCAGTTTTTTCTATCCGGCCGGGGCCAATAAAAAGCCGCTTGAAGTTTATACCTATCAGCCTGCGGGCACCGATGCCAGCACGCCGATTATCATGGTGATGAGCGGTGCCGATCGTAATGCCTCGACCTACCGCAATGATTGGATCAAAGTGGCCGATCAGTACCATTTCCGTATTGTTGTGCCGCGTTTCACGGATCAGGATTTCCCAGGCGTTTACGGTTACAATTTGGGTAATATACAAGACCCTAAGACCCATCATCGGGTGCCGAAATCACAGTGGGGCTTTACGCTGGTCAACGATATTTTTAATACCTTACGTCAGCAAGGCATTACGACCCAGTCGCAGTACTATCTGTTTGGCAACAGCGCCGGTTGTCAGTTTGTGCATCGCATGTTAACGCTACTGCCTCAGCCCGAAGTAAAGGCCGCGATTTGTGCCGCCGCAGGATGGTGGACGCTGCCCGATACCGACCAGCGCTGGCCTTACGGGTTACGCGCATCGCCGATAAAAGTCAGCCAGAGCCAGTTGGCGGAATACTTTGCCAAACCGGTGCTTATTGCCGTCGGTGCGAATGACGATGACCCAGAAAACCGCGTGCTGCGCCACTCCAAAGGGGCGATGGCGCAGGGCACTAATCGCCTCGAGCGGGCCGAGAACTTCTTTACTACCTCGCAGCAGCAGGCCGAACAAAACTACATGCCGTTTAACTGGCACTTTGTGGCGCTGCCGGACGTGGCCCACGGCGGCAGCAATATGTCGATTTATGCCGCAGGGCAATTTTCGCGCTTTGAACAGCAGCATGAGTTTAATCCGTGATTAATCGCCGTTGAGAAGCCTTTTCTCTGCGGCAACCCTGTGAACATAAAGATATTTACAACCCCGCAAATGCGGGGTTTTCTCATTTATGGGCCACGATTTAATCGCTCTGAAAGACCCTGATTTTTTTATTAGTTATTTCAGTAGCCTATAACCGGCCCTTTACCACTTTTATCGATAGTTTTTACCTGAAAAAACACTTAGTCATTATGGTTATTTAATATTCCCATCACTTATTTAATTGTTATGATCTCGCTGGTTAACCTACACGCTAACAACACTTTCCGCATAAAACAGCTCGTTGATACTAGCTAAAGCAATAAGGGAATTCGTACCGCGATGACGACTCAGGCACCTCCTACTTCTTTGCTCCCTCTCACCCCGGAGCAGATGGCACGGCTGCAATCGGCGATTGGTGACTATTCGCCAACCCAATTGGCCTGGTTATCCGGCTATTTTTGGGGAATGACCCATGCGCAGCCGGGTGCAGTTGCGGCACCTGCTCCGGCAGCGGCTGCGGCGTCGATTACGCTGATATCTGCCTCTCAGACCGGCAACGCGCGCCGGTTGGCCGAGCAACTGCGCGATGCGCTGGTGACGGCTAAGCTTAACGTTAATCTGGTGAACGCCGCTGATTACAAGTTTAAGCAGATTGGTCAGGAGAAACTGTTAGCGATCGTGGCCTCAACGCAGGGTGAAGGTGAACCCGCCGAGGAAGCCGTGGCGTTGCACAAATTCCTGATGTCTAAAAAGGCGCCGAACATGCCAGATACGGCGTTTGCTGTGTTTGGACTGGGCGATACCTCTTACGAATTCTTCTGTCAGGCGGGGAAAGATTTTGATACGCGTCTGGGCGAACTGGGTGCAGAACGCCTGCTCGACAGAGTAGACGCCGACGTTGAGTATCAGGAGCAGGCTGCCGACTGGATCTCGCGAGTCGTTGAGGTGCTGAAAAAGCGCGTTCCGGTCGAATCGCCGGCTGCTCAAGCCGCCTCGATATCGGGTAACGTTAACCTGCTCGACAGCAGCCCTTACAGTAAAGAACAGCCACTGACCGCCTTGCTGTCGGTGAATCAGAAGATTACCGGTCGCGACTCCGACAAAGACGTTCGCCACATTGAAATTGATTTGGGTGATTCTGGCCTGCGTTATCAGCCGGGCGATGCGCTGGGCGTATGGTTTGAAAATGACCCGCAGCTGGTGAAAGAACTGGTTGAACTGCTGTGGCTCAAGGGCGATGAGCCGGTTGAGGTTAACGGCAAAACGCTGCCGCTAAATGATGCGCTACAGCACTACATAGAACTGACGCAAAACACCACGGTGATCGTTGATAAATACGCCGCCGTCTGTCGTGACACCGACCTGCTGGCGTTGTTGACCGATAAAAGTGCGCTCCAGCAGTATGCGCAAACCACGCCGTTCGTTGACATGGTGCGTCGCGCGCCAACCGAACTGCTGCCGCAGCAACTTGTGGACCTGTTGCGCCCGCTGACGCCGCGCCTGTACTCGATTGCATCGTCTCAGGCAGAAGCGGAAACTGAAGTTCATATTACCGTCGGCGCAGTACGTTATGACATTGACGGCCGCGCTCGCAGCGGCGGCGCTTCGGGTTATCTGGCCGATCGCCTTGAGGAGGACGCAGAGGTTCGCGTGTTCATCGAGCATAACGATAACTTCCGCCTGCCGGCTGACCCGCAGACCCCGGTCATCATGATTGGCCCTGGCACCGGTATCGCACCTTTTCGCGCCTTTATGCAACAGCGCGACAACGACGGTGCGGGTGGCAAGAACTGGCTGTTTTTCGGTAATCCGCACTTCACCGATGATTTCCTCTATCAGGTTGAATGGCAGCGTTATGTCAAAGACGGTCTATTAACCCATATCAGTCTGGCTTGGTCTCGCGACCAGTCCGAGAAAGTTTATGTGCAGGACAAGCTGCGCGCCAAAGGTGCCGAAGTTTGGCAATGGCTACAGGAAGGCGCGCACATTTATGTCTGCGGTGACGCAAATCGAATGGCGAAAGATGTTGAACAGACGCTGCTTGAGCTGATTGCCGAGCACGGTTCAATGGATATCGAAACCGCCGATGAATTTTTGAGTGACCTACGTTTTGAGCGTCGTTACCAGCGAGATGTCTATTAATGAGCACTGAAATTATGAATGACAAACATCCCGGACCTTTGGTGGTCGAAGGCAAGTTGACCGACGCAGAACGTCTTAAAAAAGAGAGCAATTTTCTGCGCGGCACCATCACCGAAGACCTGACCGACGGCCTGACCGGTGGTTTCAACGGTGATAACTTCCTGCTCATCCGTTTCCACGGCATGTATCAGCAGGATGACCGTGATATTCGCGCCGAACGCGCCGAGCAAAAACTTGAACCGCGTCACGCCATGATGCTGCGCTGCCGCTTACCGGGCGGTGTGATGACCCCTGAACAGTGGCTGGGTATCGACAAGTTTGCGGAAGACAGCACAATTTATGGCAGCATTCGCATCACCAACCGTCAGACTTTCCAGTTCCATGGCATTTTGAAGCCTAACGTAAAGCCGGTGCATCAGTTGCTGAACAAGCTGGGCCTCGACGCGCTGGCCACGGCTAACGACGTTAACCGTAACGTACTTTGTACCTCTAATCCGGTTGAGTCAGAGTTGCACTATGAAGCCTGGCAGTGGGCGAAGAAGATTTCTGAACACTTGCTGCCGCGCACTCGCGCCTATGCCGAGGTGTGGTTGGATCAGGAAAAAGTCGAAACGACCGACGAAGAGCCGATCCTTGGCTCCACTTATCTGCCGCGTAAATTTAAAACGACGGTAGTTATTCCACCGCAGAACGACGTTGACTTGCACGCCAACGACTTGAACTTTGTGGCAATCGCCGATAACGGCAAGCTGGTTGGATTTAACGTGCTGGTTGGCGGTGGCCTTTCTATCGCCCACGGCGACAAAACGACCTATGCGCGCACCGCCAGCGAGCTGGGCTTTATCCCACTGGAAAATACGCTAGCGGTGGCAGAAGCCGTGGTGACAACCCAGCGCGACTGGGGGAATCGTACCAACCGTAAAAACGCGAAAACCAAATACACCCTTGAGCGCGTCGGCGTTGAGACCTTCAAAGCTGAAGTTGAAAAACGTGCGGGTATCGCCTTTACCGAGGTTCGTCCTTATGAATTCACGGGTCGCGGCGATCGCATCGGCTGGGTGAAGGGCATTGATAAACAATGGCATTTGACGCTGTTTATCGAGAATGGCCGTATTCTGGACTACCCGGGCCGCCCGTTGAAAACCGGTTTGGCTGAAATTGCTCGTGTACACAAAGGCGACTTCCGCCTGACGGCGAACCAAAACTTGATCGTGGCCGGCGTCGATGAAAAAGACAAAGATCGCATAGAAGCGCTGGCACGCAATCACGGCCTGATTGACGATGGTCTCAGCGAACAGCGTAAAAACTCAATGGCCTGCGTGTCCTATCCTACGTGTCCACTGGCGATGGCCGAGGCTGAGCGCTTTCTGCCAGAGTTTGTGACTCAAGTTGAAGACATCATGCATCAGCACGGTGTCGGCAAAGAGCATATCGTTCTGCGCGTCACCGGTTGTCCGAATGGCTGCGGCCGTGCGCTGCTGGCAGAAATTGGCCTGGTAGGCAAAGCAATGAATCGCTATAACCTGCATCTCGGCGGTAATCGTGCGGGGACGCGCATCCCTCGCATGTATCGCGAGAACATTACGGATGTAGAGATTCTGGCTATCATCGATGAGCTGGTTGGCCGCTGGTCAAAAGAGCGTGAGGCTGATGAAGGCTTCGGTGACTATGTGATCCGTGCCGGTATCATCAAGCCGGTACTCGATCCCGCCCGCGATTTTTACGACTGACAGGAGGCGATATGACACTACTCTCCCTAACCGAACTGAATGCACTGCCTAAGTCCGGACAGGCATTGGCACTGGCCGAGGTTAATGGCCAGCTGGAAAAACTTTCCGCCGAACAGCGCGTGAGTTGGGCGTTGGAAAATTTACCGGGCGAGTTTAGTCTATCGTCCAGCTTCGGGATCCAGGCCGCAGTGTGCCTGCATCTGGTCACCCGTCAGCGTCCGGATATTCCCGTTATTCTTACCGATACCGGCTACCTGTTTCCTGAGACTTATCAGTTCATTGACGCATTGACCGAACAGTTGAACCTTAACCTAAAGGTTTTCCGCGCCGAGCATTCTCCTGCCTGGCAGGAAGCGCGCTATGGAAAACTGTGGGAGCAGGGCGTTGAGGGCATTGAAAAGTACAATCTGATTAATAAGGTTGAGCCAATGAACCGCGCACTCGACACGCTGGGTGCCCAGACATGGTTCGCGGGTCTACGTCGCGAACAGTCGGGCAGCCGCGCCAATTTGCCGGTGCTGGCTGTACAGCGCGGCGTGTTCAAAATCCTGCCGATCATTGACTGGGACAACCGCCAGATCTTCCAGTATTTGAAGCAGCACGGCCTGAGCTATCACCCGCTTTGGGACGAGGGATATCTTTCTGTGGGCGATACTCACACCACCAAAAAGTGGGAAGAGGGCATGTCAGAGGAAGAAACTCGCTTCTTTGGTCTCAAACGCGAGTGTGGGTTGCACGAAGGTTAATGCCGACGTGAGGGGAGATCCTCTAGCCCTTATGTTGATCCCCTCCCCTTTCGGGGAAGGGGGAAATTGGCGTAATGCCTGCCATGAGCGAAGGGACATCATGGGTTAGTGCATTACTCCTGCGCAGGTGGGTTTGCCAACGCTTTTAACAGCGGCAGCAGAATTCTGACGCTGTCTTTTTCACGTTTTTCGATACGCCCTGGCAGATAGCGGTCGAGATACTGCAGATTATCAATCTGCCCCTGATAACGGCTGGTGCCGGTAGGGAAATGCGGACTGATTGCCCGCTGTTGAAGCCCGTCTTTTTTCCCCAGTCGCCAGTCGCTGGCTGACACCAACAGCAGCGGAATGTGTTCACCGTCTAAGGCTTTCATCCCTTCACAGCAACTGGTGCCCGTTGGGCTGGTAGTGGCCGCAATTCGTAATCCACGCGCGATGCTTAGCGCCTTGTCGCGGGTCAGTTTAGCGACGGCCGCCGAAGTGTTGACGCCGCTGCTGAAATAGAGCTGGTCACCGACAATCAGCGAATTGATATGAATAACCAGCAGCGTGCGCTTTTTCTCCTGCGGATTAAGATTGGCAAGATAGTCGCTAGCACCTTGCTCGCCGCTTTCTTGGGCGCTTAACGCCACGAAGCGTAGACTGTAATGCGTAGGCAGTTTGCTCATCCGATCGGCAAGCTCAAGCATTACGCCGACGCCAGAGGCGTTGTCATCAACGCCCTGCAGAGTCAGGCCGCCGAGATTGCGGTCACTGTCTTCATCGCTTTGCGGCAGATAAGTATCAAAATGCGCCACGATTACGATTTGCTGAGGGACTATTCCTACGCGGTCGGCAATGACCGAAGTGGCGTGAACAGTGTGCCAGTTCTGACGCCCGTCCTGACTGGTGTAAAGGTATTTTGCGTCAAAGGCGTGCAGGCGGCTTTGGTAACCCATCTTGTTCAGGGTTTGATTGAGGTAGTCAGCAGCGATAATCTCGGCAGGACTGCCGGCCATTCTGCCGGGGAAATAGGTCGCGATATGTCGCGTTTGCTGGCCTGCTATCTGGCCTAGTGCTGGATTTTTTAATGATTGGCCCACGGCAGAAGCTGCGTATAAGCCGCTCAGCGTTAATATCAGTGCCGAACGCGCTACGTGGTGAAAAGAAAACATACTGAAAATCCTTAGTCAGGCGTCCTTTAGTGGTGAGACAGTTAGTATGCGATTGTGTGGCAAATTTAACAATTTACAGTTTTCTCAAAATGAGCTTTTTCAGGGCTATATTCCATTCTGGAACTAATCATTCCATTTCATCATTTCATCTGGATAACGGCCTAGCCGTATAGTCATATTATGGATTTACTTATGCTAAAAGGTTGCTGTGGACTATCTCCCTATATTTGCTGACCTTAAACAACGCCCTGTGTTGGTCGTGGGTGGGGGCGAAGTGGCGGCGCGTAAAATTGATCTTCTTCTGCGCGCAGGTGCGCAGGTGCGGGTAGTGGCGCAATCACTTTCTTCTGAAGTTGAACATCTTCGACTTCAGTCGGCCATTCAGTGGCTGGCAGAGTCATTTACTGCCGACCAGCTTGACGACGTTTTTTTGGTGATTGCCGCAACCGATGACGCTGTGCTAAATGCGCAAGTGTATGAAGAAGCCAATCAACGGCGCGTACTGGCCAACGTGGTGGACGATCAGCCTAAGTGCTCGTTTATCTTTCCTTCTATTGTCGATCGCTCGCCAATCGTGGTGGCTATTTCTTCCAGCGGTCAGGCGCCCGTGCTGGCAAGAATGCTGCGCGAGAAACTTGAAACGCTACTCCCTGCTAGCATTGGCAAAATGGCAGAGATTGCAGGCAACTGGCGTGAACGTGTTAAACAACGCTTTAGCATGATGTCTGCGCGCCGTCGTTTCTGGGAACAGGCTTTTGACGGCAACTTCGCGTCATTGAGTGCCGGCGGTCAGTTCGCCGAGGCGGAGCAGGCGTTGCAAGACCTGCTAGACGCGCCCGACGACGCCACGCATAAAGGCTTGGTGACGCTAGTGGGCGCGGGGCCGGGTGACCCTGGATTGCTAACCCTGCGTGGTTTACAGGTTATGCAACAGGCCGACGTGGTGCTTTATGATTTTCTGGTCAGCCCGGAAGTGCTGGATCTCGTCCGGCGTGATGCTGAAAAAATCTGTGTCGGCAAGCAGGCCGGTAATCATCTGGTCGTGCAGGAAGAGACCAATCGCTTATTGGTTGAATTGGCAAAACAGGGCAAGAAAGTGGTCAGGCTAAAAGGCGGTGACCCGTTTATTTTTGGCCGCGGTGGCGAAGAGCTTGAAGTGGTCGCGGCCGCCGGTATTCCATTCCAAGTGGTGCCAGGCATTACCGCAGCAGCAGGCGCAACGGCCTATGCCGGCATTCCGCTGACCCATCGTGAACGCGCACAGAGCGTGATGTTTATTACTGGCCAGATCCGCACCGACGGTGACGGTCTGCAGTGGTCCGAACTGGCAAAAGGGCAACAGACGCTGGCAATTTATATGGGCGCGATGAAGGCCGCGGAAATAAGTCAGCAACTGATTGCTCACGGCCGTGGCGCCGAGACGCCGGTGGCGGTGATATCGCGTGGTACCCGTCCTGACCAGCTGGTGCTCACCGGCACACTGCAACATCTCGAACAATTAGCCCAACAGGCGCCTTCACCGGCCCTGCTGGTTATTGGTGAAGTGGTAGAGCTTCATCACCAACTCGCCTGGTTTGGGCATCATCCAGAGACTGCCGGCGCACAGCGCCCGACGGTCGTGAATTTGGCTTAAGGATCTGATATGGACGAAAAACGACTCACCCATTTACGGCAGCTGGAGGCGGAAAGCATCCATATTATCCGCGAAGTAGCGGCTGAATTTGCCAATCCGGTAATGATGTACTCCATCGGCAAAGACTCTTCCGTGATGCTGCATTTGGCGCGCAAGGCGTTTTTCCCCGGCACGCTGCCGTTCCCGCTGCTGCACGTTGATACCGGCTGGAAGTTCAAAGAGATGTACGAGTTCCGCGATCGCACCGCTAAAAACTATGGCTTCGAGCTGCTGGTGCATAAAAATCCAGAAGGCGTGGCGATGGGCATCAACCCGTTTGTTCACGGCAGTGCCAAGCACACGGACATCATGAAAACGGAAGGCCTGAAGCAGGCATTAAACAAATACGGTTTTGATGCTGCCTTCGGTGGCGCACGTCGCGATGAAGAGAAATCTCGTGCCAAAGAGCGAATTTATTCGTTCCGCGACCGTTTCCATCGTTGGGATCCAAAAAATCAGCGTCCTGAGCTGTGGCACAACTATAACGGCCAGATTAACAAGGGCGAAAGTATTCGCGTGTTCCCGCTCTCCAACTGGACCGAGTTGGATATTTGGCAGTACATCTACTTGGAAAACATCGAAATTGTTCCGCTGTATCTGGCCGCGCCGCGTCCGGTACTTGAGCGCGACGGCATGTTGCTGATGATTGACGACGATCGCATCGCTTTGCAGCCGGGCGAACAGATTGAAGAGAAAATGGTCCGTTTCCGTACCTTGGGATGCTGGCCGCTGACCGGTGCGGTAGAGTCCGAAGCGCAAACGCTGCCGGAAATCATCGAGGAGATGCTGGTTTCAACTACCAGCGAGCGTCAGGGGCGTGCCATCGACCGCGATCAGTCGGGTTCGATGGAGCTTAAAAAGCGTCAAGGGTATTTCTAAGGAGCACGGACTATGAATAACGCAATTGCACAACAAATCGCTGAGCAGGGTGGTGTTGAAGCTTACCTGCACGCGCAACAGCACAAAAGTCTGCTTCGCTTCCTGACCTGTGGCAGTGTGGATGACGGCAAAAGTACGCTGATAGGCCGCCTGTTGCACGACACGCGTCAGATTTATGAAGATCAGCTCTCTTCGCTGCATAATGACAGCAAGCGTCACGGCACTCAGGGCGAGAAAATTGACCTCGCGCTGCTGGTGGACGGCCTGCAGGCCGAGCGTGAGCAGGGCATTACCATCGACGTGGCCTATCGCTATTTCTCCACCGAGAAGCGTAAATTTATCATCGCCGATACGCCGGGGCACGAGCAATACACCCGCAATATGGCAACCGGCGCCTCAACCTGTGACCTGGCTATTCTTTTGATCGACGCGCGCAAAGGCGTGCTGGACCAAACCCGACGCCACAGCTTTATTGCGACGCTGCTGGGCATTCGTCATCTGGTGGTAGCGGTCAATAAAATGGATCTAGTTGACTACAGCGAAGCGGTTTTCGAGCAGTTTAAGCAAGACTACCTGACCTTTGCCGAGCAGTTGCCCACCGATCTGGACATTAAATTTGTGCCGCTGTCTGCCCTTGAAGGCGACAATGTGGCCACCGAAAGCCAGAAGATGCCGTGGTACAGCGGCCCGACGCTGCTTGATGTGCTGGAAACCGTTAACGTGATTAACGTGCGTGAACAGCAGCCAATGCGTTTCCCTGTGCAGTACGTTAACCGTCCTAATCTCGATTTCAGAGGATATGCCGGTACGCTGGCCTCGGGATCGGTGCGTGTGGGTCAAAAGGTGAAAGTATTGCCTTCTGGCGTTGAGTCTAGCGTCGCGCGCATTGTGACCTTCGACGGCGACTTGCAGCAGGCCTGGGCCGGCGATGCTGTGACGCTGGTGCTTGATACCGAGGTTGATATTAGCCGCGGCGATACGCTGGTTGATGCCAACGAAACGGTTAAGCCGGTGCAGAATGCCAAAGTGGACGTGGTATGGATGGCAGAACAGCCGTTGAGCGTCGGTCAGAGTTACGACATTAAGGTGGGTGGCAAGAAAGCGCGTGCCCGCGTTGAAAACATTGAATATCAGGTTGAGATAAACTCGCTGACTCAGCGCGTGGTCGACAACCTGCCGTTAAACGGCATTGGTTTGGTGGAACTGGCCTTTGATGAACCTCTGCTTCTCGACAACTACCAGCAAAATGCGGTTACCGGCGGGCTGATCTTTATCGACCGCCTGACCAACGTCACTGTGGGCGCAGGTTTAGTGCGCGAGCCGTTGGAAGAGGTTTATCAGGAGAAGGATGCCTTTAGCGCCTTTGAACTGGAACTTAACGCGCTGGTTCGCCGCCACTTCCCGCACTGGGGCGCCCGCGATCTGTTGGGTGGCAAGTAATTGGCTGGAGAATAAAAGTATGGCCTTACAGGACGAAAATATCGTCTGGCATCCGCACGCGGTAACGCGTGCGGATCGCGAAAAACAGCACGGACACCAGGGCGTAGTACTGTGGTTTACCGGTCTCTCGGGATCGGGAAAATCCACAGTGGCCGGTGCGCTGGAACAGGCACTTTTCAGCCTGGGCGTCAGTACTTATCTGCTGGATGGTGACAATGTAAGACACGGACTGTGCCGTGATTTGGGTTTTTCGGATAACGATCGCCGTGAAAATATTCGCCGCGTCGGCGAGGTCGCTAGGCTGATGGTGGATGCCGGTCAGGTGGTGCTTACTGCGTTTATTTCTCCCCATCGCGCTGAGCGCGAAATGGTGCGTGAGTTATTGGATAACGGGCAGTTTATCGAAGTTTTTGTCGATACGCCGCTGGCTATCTGTGAGGCGCGTGACCCGAAGGGTTTGTACAAGAAAGCCCGCGCCGGAGATCTGAAAAATTTCACGGGAATCGACTCTGTTTACGAGGCGCCGTTAGAGGCAGATGTTCATCTTGACGGTGAACAATTAGTAACACATTTGGTCCCGCAATTATTAGATGTACTGCGTCGCCGAGGTATTATCAATTCCTGAATGTTGCTGGCAAAACGTCGAAGAGCGTGCCGGTTTACAGTGATAAAACAGGGGTTGGAATATGCAAACGTTAAGTCAGTTATTCACCGACATTACACGTAAGAAACAGACGGAAGAGGAAAAGGAAGAACCTTCTTACTCGATGCTGGGCGGCTGCTCAGGTTTCGTCTTTTTTTGGCTGGCGCTCGCAATCCCCTTTCTCGTCTATGGCTCTAATACACTGTTTTTTCTTCTTTATACCTGGCCGTTCTTTATCGCGCTGATGCCGATATCCGTTCTTATCGGTATAGCCTTCAGCATGCTGTTTAGCGGCAGCGTTTGGAAGACAGTGCCGCTGACCGGATTGGTGGTTATCGGTATGTTCTGGACTGTATTCTCCTTTCTCAGCGGCTGGTAGCGTCGCCCTAGTGGTCTTCCTCGACGTGTTTTGCCTATTCAATCACCGTTTTAGGCGTCTTTTCTGCACTTATTCTTAAGTTAACGCCTAATCTGCACGCCAATTTCCCCTTCACTGTGGAGTCAGAGTGAAAGTTGTGGGATGATTGAGCGGCTTTTTCAGGGGGCGGAATGGGCAAATTAACGCTGCTATTATTGATTATTCTTGGCTGGCTTCAGTATTCACTGTGGTTGGGTAAGAACGGTATTCACGATTACGTGCGGGTTAACGATGATGTTGAGGTCCAACAGGCCAGCAACAGCAAACTTAAATCACGCAATGACCAACTCTTCGCAGAGATCGACGACCTTAACGGGGGTCAGGAGGCGATTGAGGAACGCGCACGCAACGAGCTGGGCATGATCAAGCCCGGTGAGAGCTTCTATCGCCTTGTGCCAGACCAAAATAAGCACAATCAGGCTTCCAACGCTACGCAAGTAAGAATTAACAATAATCCATGAGTCACTCAGCCGTCTCCTTGGCCGATATCGTGGCGGTATTGCCTGCCGCCGGTATTGGCAGCCGCATGCAAAGCGAACGCCCAAAACAATACCTGACTATCGAGGGTAAAACCCTGCTTGAGCACGCCATTAGCGCGCTGCTGCGCAGTCCTCGTGTACAAAAAGTCATTGTTGCTATTAGCCCGCAGGACACCTTCTTTGCCGAACTGCCCATTGCCTGCGATGCGCGGGTCAAGGCTGTGATCGGTGGTGCTCAGCGTGCCGACTCCGTTTTGGCAGGGTTGCAGCACGCGGGTGATGCCGACTGGGTACTGGTGCACGACGCTGCTCGGCCTTGTTTACACATTGATGATTTGCATCGTTTGTTGGCCATCAGTGAGACCAGCAAAGTGGGGGGGATTTTGGCCGCCCCGGTGCGCGACACGATGAAGCGAGGCGAGCCCGGCATTGAAAAAATCGCCCACACGGTTGATCGTGAAGATCTCTGGCACGCCCTAACGCCGCAATTTTTTCCATTGGATCTGCTAAAAGCCTGCCTTGCGCGCGCGCTTGATGAAGGCGCCACCGTTACGGATGAGGCCTCTGCGCTGGAATACTGCGGTTATCATCCGCAGTTAGTGGCAGGCAGGTCAGATAATATTAAAGTTACCCGTCCAGAAGATCTGGCACTGGCAGCATTCTATTTAACTCAGTTGCACCAAGAGGAGAGCGCATAATGCGTATCGGTCACGGTTTTGATGTTCATAAATTTGGTGGCGAAGGCCCTTTGGTGATTGGCGGCGTGCGTATCCCGTTTGAAAAGGGACTGCTGGCACACTCCGACGGTGACGTTGCACTGCACGCCGCGACTGATGCACTGTTGGGCGCGGCTGCGCTCGGCGATATCGGCAAACTGTTCCCAGACACCGACCCCGCTTATAAAGGCGCAGACAGTCGCGAACTGCTGCGTGAAGCGTATCGCCAGATTCAGGCCAAAGGCTATCGTTTGGGCAATCTCGACATCACAATTATTGCTCAGGCACCAAAAATGCTGCCACATGTGCCGCAGATGCGTATTTTCATCGCCGAAGATTTGGGTTGCCACATGGACGATATCAATGTGAAGGCCACTACCACCGAAAAGCTGGGCTTTACCGGCCGCGGTGAAGGCATCGCCTGCGAAGCGGTTGCGCTATTGATCAAGGCCTGATGCCATGGATATGAATAATCTGACCTGGCTTTACGGCAAGCCGCTGTCAAACGGCACGCTGAAGGCTCATCCGCAAGATTTCATCGTTGAGGAAGATCTTGGCTTTGAGCCGGACGGTGAGGGCGAGCATCTGCTGGTTCGCATCCGTAAAACGGGCTGCAATACGCAGTTCGTGGCCGAACAGCTGGCACGTTTTGCTGGTGTTCATCCGCGCTCGGTCAGTTATGCCGGTCTTAAAGACCGTCACGCCGTTACCGAACAGTGGTTTTGCGTTCATCTTCCGGGTAAAGCCAGTCCTGATATGAGCACCTTTGTGCTTGAGGGCTGTGAAGTGGTGCGCCATGCGCGTCATCTGAAAAAGATGCGTATCGGCACTTTGAAGGGCAACGCCTTCACGCTGGTGCTGCGTAATCTGACTGATCTTGCCGATATACAGCAGCGTCTTGAAAAGATTACCGTTCACGGTGTGCCAAATTATTTTGGCGTTCAGCGATTTGGCCGCGGTGGTAATAATCTGGTTCAGGCCACGCGCTGGGCCAAAGATGAAATTCACGTTAAAGAGCGGCCGAAGCGCAGCTTTTATCTTTCTGCCAGCCGCAGTGCAATGTTTAATATTATTGCCAGCCAACGCCTTGGCCAAGATTTAATGAAAACTGCGATGCTGGGCGATGCACTGCAACTTAGCGGTCGCGGTAGCTGGTTTGTGGCGAAAGAAGACGAACTGGAGTCTGTGCAATCTCGCGTTGCCAGCGGCGAATTGTTAATTACAGCGCCGCTGCCTGGCGACGGTCCTTTGGGGACGCAGCATGAAGCTGAAGCTTTTGAACTGAGCTGCATTGAAGACCAAACGGCATTACTTTCGCTGCTCAAACGCGAGCGCGTTGAGCCTGCACGCAGAGCAATTATGCTGCATCCGCAGAATATCAGTTGGAAACCGCTGGATGAGGCGACGCTAGAGCTTAAGTTCTGGCTTCCTGCCGGAAGTTTCGCGACCAGTCTGGTGCGAGAATTAATGGGTCAGGGTGAAGCGGAAGCCGATATCGGCGAATAACGTTGCCTTTAGCCACTGAAAACGTATAAAAAGCCGGGTTACCGGCTTTTTATATTTTGTCGCGAAAAGTGATTATTTAGTGACTTTGGTCCATGCTTGCTCCCACGCACTGCCGGTGGCTGGAGCATAAGCTGTGGCCGCCCCTTTACACCACGGAGTGTAAGGCCAAGGTTTGCACTGATAGGCGTTGCCGTCAGTTGCAGTCACGATATCGCCATCTTTGTAATCACTGCCTGCTTTATAGGCCGGATGTGACCCGCCGATGTCTTCACTTTTGTCTTTAGTGACTATTTGCAGAGCATCAGAGAGGGCAGACTTATTGCCTGATGCATCCGTCGCGCCGACCTGATAACGGTAGCGGGTATCTGGCGCAAGATTACTGTCCTCAAAGCTGGTCGCCGTTGACTTGTTTATCTTCTTGCCATCACGAAAAATCTCATAGCCTGTCACTTTGACATTATCGGTTGACGCATTCCATTTCAGTACCAATGAACGGTCCGTTATCTGCGTTCCTACTAAGTGAGTAGGAATCGACGGAGCCAGTGTGTCATTAGCGGGAGCTTTTTCCGTTTTGATCATTAATTCATCGCTGGCAGCCGACTTATTATTTGCCGCATCAACAGCCGTGATGGTGTAGTGATACTCAACGTTTTCCTTTAAGTTTTTATCACTATATTGATTATGGGCAACGTCGGTAATTTTTATATTATTACGATAAACTTCATAATGATGCACGCCTGCAGCGCTATCGTCGATGGAGGCAGACCAGCTTAAATTGATGCTGCTTGCCGTTGCCAAGCCTTGTAGATGAGTCGGGATACTCGGTGCGGTGGTGTCTTTATCTGGCGTAACAATGGAATTATCACCGTAAATAAGCTTTTCATAAGCCTTGCGGAACTGTCCATTGAAGGGAACATGCGTGACATTTTTGCCTTCGTCCCAGTTTACTGACCAGGTCATCAGGCCACGCAAAGGCATACCTTCTTTTTCTAGATCTTTAAATACGCGGTAAACGTCTTCAGGCGTTTTTACAAAACCGGAACCTGCCGCCGAAGTATTGCTTGGTAATCCGATAACCAATTTATTCGACGGAATTTTTACTGCGGAAAGGCCGTGGGTATTGGCTATTAACTCTTTACTGAAATGATAGAGAAATTCATATTTCTTACTGTCGTTATCTTGGGTGTAAATGATCCACCAACCGTCCTTTTGGGGATCTTCAGGTTGGAAACCAATACCGAACGCACCCTGATTATAATATTGTGGAGCAATAAAATCGTAAAAACCCTCAAGGCTATTAATATAACCCGCATACTGTGGGTTAGCGGTGGTTAGATAGGGGATTTCCGGTGCCATACTAATAATAAAGTGTTTGTTCTGCTGTTCGTAATGCTTGCGGACTATTTTCAAAGCGGCAGGAATAACGGTTTCATTATCTGCTTTCTTAATTGCAGTTTGCTCAAGATCGATATCTAAGCCGTCAAAACCATAGGTATCGACGAGATCAATAATCTGGTCTGCAAATTTTTGTGTATCGCCATTTGCGGCATGCATCTCAATGTGAGCCTCTGCGCCACCAAGGGAAAGTAAAACGGCTTGACCGCGTTGGTTAAGCTCGGAGACTTCAGCACGAAAACTTTGTGCAGTTCCATAGAAAGGAACGAAAGTCGGCATGCTTTTACCGTCGGCAGACTTCATAAATGAAACCATGACAACATTGAATTCTTTTGGCGTCTCTTTCAGGTTCATCTTTTTAGGATAACCCCGAGCGAAATCACCAGAGAAACCCTGATCCCAATTATGCCAATATCCAACCATCAACTTCTTGCCTTCAATCGAGGGCATGGTATCCGCATAATCAGTGGTTGCAAACGCTACGCTGGAGAAACTTATCAAACCACAGAGTGCGATACTGGCGGCAAGTTTGGATTTACGCATTATTTTTTTCATTTGATCTCAATTTGTTAATTATCGCACCTAATAGCCAATGCTCTCAGGTATTCCGTTTTCTATGCGTAAATATTACATGATGTTTTTAAGTGTTTCAGTGGCTTAATGCGAGGAAATTTCTTACGTTTAAGAAGTGCTTTAGTCTTTTGATAAAGAAAATTCTATTTTTAATAAATAGGTGTAATAACGCAGCGAGAAATTAATAACGTATTCATTTTTTGACAATAGCTGACTTAAATCTTCCAGCACTTCAATCACAAGCCAGACTTTTCTTTGTAGAAACCCTGCGGACAACGGTTATAATCAACCTCTGGTTAGACGGCGATGGGATTGCGTCGCAGCGCTATTGCGCAAACGTTGTGCAATTTAGTGATAACCAGAGGTTTTTTTTGCAATCTACAGAGAACAAAGCATGACATCTTTGATACGGATATTGTTGAGTAATGATGATGGCGTTTCGGCTCCCGGCATCCAGGCGCTGGCTTCAGCGCTTCGAGAATTTGCCGATGTTAAGCTGGTGGCGCCTGACAGAAATCGCAGCGGCGCTTCAAACTCCCTGACGCTGGACTCACCTTTACGTATTCAAACCTATCCCAACGGCGATACGGCGGTCATTAACGGCACGCCCACCGACTGTGTTTATCTCGGGGTTAATACTCTGATGCGACCACGGCCTGATATCGTCGTTTCCGGCATCAACGCCGGGCCCAATCTGGGCGATGACGTTATTTATTCCGGCACCGTCGCGGCGGCGATGGAGGGGCGTCATTTGGGCTATCCTGCTCTTGCCGTTTCTCTCGATGGTTATCAACACTACGACACTGCGGCGGCAATTACCTGCCGTATTCTGCGTATGTTGGCGAAAGAACCGCTGCGCACGGGGCGAATTCTCAACATTAACGTCCCGGATTTGCCTTTAAGTGAAATTAAAGGCATGCGGATAACACGCTGCGGTAGCCGCCATCCCGCAGAACAGGTATTTTGTCAGCAGGACCCGCGCGGTCAGGATATGTACTGGATTGGTCCACCCGGTGAAAAGTTTGACGTAGCACCGGACACTGACTTTGCCGCCGTCGCGCAGGGTTACGTTTCTATCACGCCTCTGCACGTCGATTTGACCTCCTATGCGGCGCAGGACATTGTCAGAACATGGTTAGCCAAAGCCGAGGTGAGCGGGAATGGTGATTAAGCCGATGTACAACTTGCTCGAACAGCTGCGAAAACAGGGCATCTCGGATGAGAAGTTGCTGCACGCGATGGAAACCGTGCCTCGAGAGCGCTTTGTCGACGAGGCCTTTCAGCACAAAGCTTATGAGAACACGGCCTTGCCTATTGGTCTGGGGCAAACTATTTCCCAGCCTTATACCGTTGCCCGCATGACCGAACTCCTTCGCCTTACTCCACAGTCAAAAGTGCTCGAAATAGGCACAGGTTCGGGTTATCAAACTGCTATTTTGGCGCATCTTGTGGAGCACGTTTTCTCGGTTGAAAGAATTAAAGGGCTTCAGTGGCAGGCAAAACGTCGCCTGAAGCAGCTCGATCTGCACAATATTTCAACTCGCCACGGTGATGGTTGGGAAGGGTGGCCATCGCGTGGCCCTTTTGACGCGATTATTGTTACTGCTGCGCCTCCCGAAATTCCTCAGGACCTACTGGCCCAGCTCGCAGAAGGCGGGATTATGGTTTTGCCGGTCGGTGAACAAAATCAGACTTTGCAACGTATTCAGCGACGTGCAAATGACTTTACTATTGAAACTATCGAAGCCGTTCGTTTTGTTCCTTTAGTCAAAGGTGAGCTAGCCTAAAGGCTGTTTTTCAACCTGTCGGCGACTAAGCCCTTAAAATTTAAATACAACTGTTTTATGGTGATAAAGTCGCGTTGTTGATAGCATTCACTACAGTTTTTTATTACCACAGTTTTTTTAACTATCGCCATCAGGTTAAGTTGCACTTAACCAGGATGATAAAGGCATGCCTTACGTTGCCATAAGGTTCCTGACGGAGCCAGGCTGCGTATGGCTTAGGCCGCGATAGATTCTGATATTGCCGTCATGGGGGAGTTATGAGCACAGGAAGCCCAATTAAAACCTTTAGCCGCATTGCGGTATGTACATTTGTTGGCGCCTGGCTCGCGGGATGTTCCAATAATGCCTCGACATCTGCGCCAATTAGCAGCGTAAACGGCGGTGGAGGCATGCTTCGCAGCAATCCTGGGGTTCAGACTACTCCGAATTCTGTTGATAACGCGCCAATGATTAACTCCCAGGGACACATCGTTTATAACCGCAGTTATAACAGTATTCCTAAAGGCAGTTATAACGGCAGCACCTACACAGTGAAGCGCGGCGATACCCTGTTTTATATTGCCTGGATAACGGGTAACGACTTCCGAGACTTGGCGGCGCGCAATAATATTGCGGAACCTTACGGGCTTGAAGTTGGCCAAAAGATTCAAATCAATAATGTTTCTTCTGCGGCCAGTACCGGTGGCATGTTGGCTGCTACCGATGCCACGAATGGCGGTGTTCCGAAAGCGCCTTCAAGTGGAATGATGCAGGGTACAGTGGTTGCATCTCAACCAACTACCACGTATTCTGAATCTTCGAGTAAACAGAATGTAGGTAAGATGTTGCCTACAGCAGGCGTTGTCGCTACGACGACGGCACCTGTTACCGCACCGACTACTCCCGTTGAAAGTACTACAAACAATGGCGGTCCAGTTTCCTCTTGGAGATGGCCGACCGACGGGAAGATCATCGATAACTTTTCTGCCTCCGAGGGAGGGAATAAAGGGATTGATATCGCCGGTTCACGTGGACAGGCTGTGTTAGCAACCGCCAGTGGGCGAGTGGTTTACGCAGGTAATGCGCTACGTGGTTACGGTAATCTAATCATCATCAAACATAATGATGATTACCTGAGCGCCTATGCACACAATGATTCAATGCTGGTCCGGGAACAACAAGAAGTGCAGGCGGGTCAAAAAATAGCGACTATGGGCAGCACCGGAACCAGCTCAGTAAGATTACATTTTGAAATTCGTTACAAGGGGAAATCCGTAAACCCGCTGCGTTATCTTCCGCAGCGATAAGCCGGGCAGAGTTACGATTCTGCCCTTGGACCACGGGTAGGAGCAGCAGCTTATGAGTCAGAATACGCTGAAAGTTAACGAGTTACATGATGATGTAGATTTCGACGAGAACAGCGCTGAAGCCTTTGACGAAGAGAAACTAACCGTCGAGGAGTCTGTTGATACTGACGCTTCTGAAGCAGAAGAAGAGTTATTGTCTCAGGCTGTAAGCCAAAGAGTGCTGGATGCAACTCAACTGTACCTTGGTGAAATTGGTTACTCTCCTCTGCTTACCGCAGAAGAAGAGGTTTATTTTGCACGACGTGCGCTGCGTGGTGATGTTCCATCGCGCCGACGTATGATCGAAAGTAACCTTCGTTTGGTGGTCAAAATTGCCCGCCGCTATAGCAACCGCGGCCTCGCACTGCTGGATCTTATTGAAGAGGGTAACCTTGGTCTGATCCGTGCAGTGGAAAAATTTGACCCCGAGCGCGGTTTTAGATTTTCCACTTATGCAACCTGGTGGATCCGTCAGACGATTGAACGGGCGATAATGAATCAAACCCGTACCATTCGTTTGCCTATTCACATCGTTAAAGAACTTAACGTTTATCTGCGTACCGCACGCGAATTGGCTCACAAACTCGATCACGAGCCAAGTGCTGAAGAGATTGCTGAACAGCTCGATAAGCCGGTCCACGACGTAAGTCGTATGTTGCGCCTGAACGAGCGTATTACTTCTGTTGATACCCCGTTGGGTGGCGATTCGGAGAAAGCGCTGTTAGACATTCTGGCCGATGAGAAAGAAAACGGTCCGGAAGACACCACGCAAGACGATGATATGAAACAAAGCATCGTTAAATGGTTGTTCGAGCTGAATGCTAAGCAGCGTGAAGTGTTGGCGCGTCGTTTTGGCCTGTTGGGCTATGAAGCGGCAACTCTCGAAGATGTGGGTCGTGAGATCGGTCTTACGCGTGAGCGCGTTCGCCAAATTCAGGTTGAAGGTCTGCGTCGCCTGCGTGAAATTCTGCAGGGACAAGGTCTGAGCATTGAAGCATTGTTCCGCGAATAGTTTGTGTGTGAATAAAGCGCTTTATGTAAATTCTTTATGATTTAACAAGTAAAAAGGTGGGCAATGGCCCACCTTTTTTTATGGCTAAATTTCTTCGCAGAATTTTTACGAACTAGACCAGAGACTTTAAACGATAGATCCATTCAAGCGCCTGGCGTGGCGACAGTGAATCGGCGTCCAGGGCCTCGAGCGCTTCTACTGCTGGAGAAACCTCTTCACTCAGCAACGGCAACTGTGGACCATCCACCTTGCTGGCAGCCGCATGATTCGACAACGTTTCTAACTCTTTCAGCTTCTGACGTGCCCGTTTAATGACTTCACGCGGCACACCTGCCAGCGCCGCGACGGCCAACCCATAGCTCTTGTTCGCGGCCCCTTCCTGAACGCTGTGCATAAAGGCGATAGTATCGCCGTGCTCTATGGCATCAAGGTGAACGTTTACCGCGCCTTCCATTTTCTCGGGCAGGGTGGTGAGTTCAAAGTAGTGGGTAGCAAACAGGGTCATGGCTTTAATACGGCTCGCCAGATTTTCAGCACAGGCCCATGCCAATGAAAGGCCGTCGTAGGTCGATGTTCCACGACCAATTTCATCCATTAACACCAGACTGTTTTCTGTTGCATTGTGCAGAATATTGGCGGTTTCGGTCATTTCAACCATAAAGGTGGAACGCCCCGAAGCTAGGTCGTCGGCCGCACCCACACGGGTGAAAATGCGGTCTATTGGACCCAGCGTGGCCTGGTCGGCAGGAACATAGCTGCCGATATGCGCCATCAGCGTAATCAGTGCAGCCTGACGCATGTAAGTACTTTTACCGCCCATATTTGGCCCAGTAATAATGAGCATTCTGCGCTGCGGCGACATAGCCAGCGGGTTAGAGATGAACGGCTCACTCAGCACCTGCTCGACGACTGGATGGCGGCCACCGATGATATTGATCCCCGGTTTTTCACTCAGCGTTGGGCAGCAATAATTGAGGGTATAAGCGCGCTCGGCCAGGTTATTCAGCACGTCGATTTCTGCCAGCGCGGCAGCACTTTGCTGCAGGGCCGAAAGGTGTGGCATCAGCAGGTCAAACAGCTCTTCATACAGCGCTTTTTCGAGCGACAACGCCTTCCCTTTTGAGGTAAGCACTTTGTCTTCGTACTCTTTCAGCTCTGGGATGATGTAGCGTTCGGCGTTTTTCAACGTTTGGCGACGCACGTAGTGGATGGGTGCTAGATGGCTCTGACCGCGGCTTATCTGGATGTAATAACCATGAACGCCGTTAAAACCGACCTTTAGGGTATCGAGACCCAGTTTTTCACGTTCGCGGATCTCAAGCCGGTCGAGATAGTCCGTTGCACCGTCAGCCAAGGCGCGCCATTCGTCGAGCTCGGCGTTATAACCCGGTGCAATCACGCCGCCATCGCGCACTAATACCGGCGGCGCTTCAATAATAGCGTGCTCAAGCAGAGCGATCAGTTCATCAAACTCACCGGCCTTTTCAACCAGCGAGCGTATAGCCGGCACCTCGACGGATTGCAGCAGTGACCGAATTTCCGGCAGCTGTTGCAGCGCGTGGCGCATCCGCGCCAGGTCACGCGGACGGGCGCTGCGCAGGGCGAGGCGAGCAAGAATGCGCTCAAGATCGCCGACCTGACGCAGCACCGGTTGCAGCTCGGCGGTTAAATCCTGCAGCGCACCTACTGCCTGTTGGCGACTGTTTAGAACGTTAATATCGCGGGTGGGCATGTGGATCCAGCGCTTGAGCATGCGGCTGCCCATGGGCGTGACGCTCTGATCGAGGATTGCCGCCAGCGTATTTTCGACGCCGCCGGAGAGGTTCTGCGTCAGCTCAAGGTTACGGCGGGTTGCCGCATCCATGATGATGCCGTCCTGCTGACGCTCCATTGTCACGCCACGAATGTGCGGCAGAGAGGTGCGCTGGGTATCTTTCACGTATTGCAACAGGCAGCCAGCCGCACGCAGCGCCTGCGTGGCCTGTTCAACGCCGAAACCGCTGAGGTCACGGGTGCCAAACTGTAGATTCAACTGCTGACGCGCCGTTTCAAGCTCAAACTCCCACATTGGCCTGCGACGTAACCCCCGGCGTTTATCAATAAGTGACATTGACTCGAAGCTTTCCGGATACAGCAACTCTGCCGGATTGGTGCGCTGAATTTCAGCGGCCATGGTTTCGAGATCCGTCGGCTGCGCTACGCGGAAACGGCCGGAGCTGATATCCAGCGTGGCATAGCCAAAGCCTCGGCCGTCCTGCCAGATAGCCGCCAGTAAGTTGTCCTGACGTTCGCTGAGCAGTGCTTCATCACTGACCGTTCCCGGCGTGACGATGCGGACCACTTTGCGCTCTACCGGACCTTTGCTCAACGCCGGATCACCTATCTGTTCGCAGATAGCCACCGATTCACCGAGGTGTACCAGCTTGGCCAAATAGCCTTCAACTGCATGGTAGGGCACGCCCGCCATCGGGATAGGTTCGCCGGCAGAGGCACCGCGCTTGGTCAGTGAGATGTCTAATAGCTGTGAGGCCTTCCTGGCGTCGTCGTAGAACAACTCATAAAAGTCGCCCATGCGATAGAACATCAGAATTTCAGGATTCTGTGCCTTAAGACGCAGATACTGCTGCATCATCGGGGTGTGGCCGTCTAAATTATCGCTATTACTCATGCGCTTAGTTTCTTAGTTGTTTAAATTTAACGTTTTTATGATTTTCACTATAACCGGCAGACCTCGCGTCGGTGCGCAAATTAGGGCTCATAGGAAGATCATAAAAATCAATTTGTCTCGTGAATTCATAGAGCTAATGAAGTTACCGCCCCAAAAATTTTGTGCGGTTATAGTAGCCCAAGCGACAAGAAACTGACACCCGTAAACTGGAATGCATCTCGAAGAATTGCAAACTTAAAGGCAGCATCTCCTTCTTTGTTTGCTCGCGCTGGGCTGCAAGCATGCCGCTGAACGGCGAGAGTGCGCCGGTTGTCTGCGTAATATTCGTTTCTGCAGACGCTTTCCCTTCTTCCCCGAAAGTGAGTTAAAGACGCGGGAGAATCAGACCGAAGCCATTATTGTTGGCTAAAGAAGCTCATGTCCGTTGCCGGAGACTTTCTGTCTCTTATCTCATGCACCAATTCTATCAGCGCCTTTAAACCTGCGGGGACGTGGCGTCTGCCGGGGTAGTAAAGTCTTAGCCCTTCAAACGATGGGCACCACTGTTCAAGCACGCTGACCAGGCTGCCGTTTGCCAAATCCTGTTCAATAAACCAGCTTGAAATAAAAGCCAGTCCGATACCGCTGCGTGCGGCCTGACGTATCACCCGCATTTCGTTAAGCACGATGCGTGGAGGAACATTGACCGTAAACTTTTGCTGATGCCGCTCAAGCTCCCAGTGATAAATTCCGCCATGAGACATACGCATGCCGATTGCCTGATGATTAGGCAGGTCGTCTGGCGTTGCAGGTGTGCCGTGGGCGGCGAAATATTCCGGACTGCCCACGATCAGCATCCTTACCGGTGGCGTGACCGGCACCGCAATCATATCCTGGGGTACCGATTCTGCCAGCCGTATTCCGGCGTCATACCCCTCGGCGACAATATCAACCATGCGCGCCTCGGTCGTCAGATCAATACGCATTTGCGGATAACGATGTAAATATTCCCGCAGCAGTGGCTCAAAAATTAACAGCGCGGACTCGGGTGGTGCGTTGATGCGCAGGGTACCAGTGGGTGTTTCGGGCTGCGTGCTTATTTCTTCCGAGGCGCGTTGGATTTCGGCCAGTGCGGGTGCGATGCGCTCAACGTAGCGTCTGCCCGCGTCGGTGAGGGACACGCTACGAGTTGAACGGTTAAACAGTCTAACGTTAAGGCGTGCTTCGAGACCGGCGATGGCATTGCTGACCGCAGTGGCCGACATGCCGAGTTCTCGGGCGGCAGCGCGAAAGCTGCTGCGGCTGGCGACGGCAAGGGTGACTTCAAGTTCTGTGAGTCCGGTGCGATGCATAATAAAATTGTCCCGATTTTCGGTATACCCCGTACAGCATAACCCCGCTTATCAGAGCAGCCTAGCCTTCTTATACTCTCCCCATTGAAAGCGCGCTAACGTCGGCGTCGCGGGGAGAAAAACATGCAACTTATCGACAAAATCTATATTAACGGTGAATTCGTCACGCCTCACGGCACAGAGCTGTTCGAGCTGTTTAACCCGGCGACCGAAGAGGTGATTGGCACTGTTCGGCTTGCTGACGTTGAAGATACGCAGCGGGCGATCGCCGCGGCTAAAGCGGCTTTCCCCACCTGGTCGCGTACCACTAAAGCGCAGCGCATTACGGTGCTTAAACGTATGCATGCTGCCGTGGTGGCGTGTGAAGATGAGCTGCTGGAGGCCATTATCACTGAGTACGGCGCTCCGGCTGCGCGTTCACGATGGATGGCGAGCTATCCTGCGGACGTTATTCTACAGGCCATGCAGACGCTCGAGTCCTTCGAGTTTGAAGAGCAGGTGGGAATTGCCAGGGTGATCCTTTCTCCTGTTGGGGTTACAGGCCTGATTACACCGTGGAACAGCGATGCGGGATTCATCTGCAACAAGTTAGCGACTGCGCTGGCGGCAGGCTGTACGGCGGTGATCAAGCCGAGCGAGATGAGCGCCATCCAGACTCAAATCATCACAGAAGCCCTGCATAAAGCTGAGATCCCTGCTGGCGTGTTTAACATTGTTACCGGTCGTGGCGACGTCGTGGGTGCTGAGATAAGCCGTCACCCTGACATTGCCAAGATTTCATTCACCGGCTCGACGGCGGTGGGCAAAGGCATCGTCGAAAGCAGCGCGGCCACGCTTAAGAGAGTGACGCTGGAGCTGGGTGGCAAATCACCGACGATTATCCTCGATGATGCCGATGCCGCGAAAGTGATACCGATGGCGCTGATGGCTGGATTCATGAACAGCGGACAGGCGTGCATCGCTGGCACGCGCATTCTCGTGCCGCAAAGCCGTCTGGCGGAGTTTGAGCAGGCTATTGGACAAGCAGTGGCCAACGTACAATCGGGTGACCCACGTGATCAGAAGACCGAAATTGGCCCTATGGTCAGCCGTAGGCAGTGGGAGCGGGTTCAGGGCTACATTCGTCTTGGACTGGAAGAAGGTGCCAGGCTGGTGGTTGGGGGGGAAGGGCGTCCACAGGGAATGGAAAAAGGCTGGTGCGTAAAGCCGACGGTATTTACTCAAGTTAACAACCAGATGCGCATTGCCCGCGAAGAAATTTTTGGTCCGGTGCTGGTTATTATTCCTTATCGCGATGAAGCCGAGGCAGTGAGTATTGCTAATGATACGGACTATGGCCTGAACGCGATGGTGCTCAGCGGCGACCTACAGCGCGGTATTGACGTCGCGCAACAGATTGAAACAGGCCGTGTGTTGGTCAATACCTTGGCCCACGAACCTCATGCCCCGTTTGGTGGCGTTAAACAGTCTGGGCTGGGGCGTGAAATGGGCAAATGGGGGCTAATGGCCTATCTGGAGCCGAAAACATTGCTGGTAGGAGAGTAAACACAATGCACCCCGACATGATGTGGCGGGGTGTTTTTAAACCTCATAAAAAGCTAAAATGTACACTGACAAAGATTAAGGTCTTTTATTTATCAGTGTTTTCATTATTTTCACACATCTTTTTAAGAGGTTAGCGTGCAACCATTACCACATTGTCCAAAATGCAGTTCCGAATTTACCTGGCAGGAAGGCGAGCAGCTGAACTGCCCCGAGTGCGGACACGAATGGCCAGCGAGTGCTAACGCTACCGCAGAGGAGGAGGGGCTGGTAGTGCGCGACGCCAATGGGAATCTGCTTGCTGACGGGGATTCCGTCACGGTGGTGAAAGACCTGAAGGTAAAAGGCAGCTCAACGCCTCTCAAAATTGGTACTAAAGTGAAAAGTATTCGCTTAGTTGAAGGTGACCATAACATCGACTGCAAAATTGACGGTTTTGGCCCGATGAAGCTGAAATCGGAGTTTGTTAAGAAAAACTAGTCTTTTCCTGCCAAATACTCTGTCAGGTCGTGGTCCCTTTTTTCTCTACGCGGGCGGCTGGCGGAGTGTTTCTCTGCTATTTGGATAAATTCCTTTAAACTTTCCTGTTTGTTCGCGTTAAACAATGCATTAACATGATGTTCTACTTTTCTTGTATCGCCATACGGATATCTGATGCGTTATCTGGCCACCCTTCTTCCAATGGTCGTGCTGCTCTCTGCCTGTAGCAGTACACCTAAAAATACGTCAACCCAGCAGGGCGCAGCCCCGAGCGGTGGATTTTTGCTTCCTCCTCCTCAGAGCGGTTTCTTGCCGAGCGGGGATTTTGCTAACAATGCTGCGGCGAACGCATTCATTGACAAAATGGTTCGTGAGCACGGATTTGACCGTCAGCAGCTGCATGACACTCTCGGGCAGGCAAAGCGCCTAGACTGGGTATTGAATTTAATGGAGCGTCAAGCGCCAACGACGCAACCGCCTTCAGGCCCTTACGGCGCGTGGATACGTTATCGCGCCAAGTTCATTACTCCAGATAACGTGCAGAACGGCGTGGCTTTCTGGAACCAGTATCAGGATGCGCTGCAGCGCGCCTATCAGCAGTACGGCGTGCCGCCTGAAATTATCGTCGGCATCATCGGTGTAGAAACCCGCTGGGGCAGAGTGATGGGCAAAACACGCATTATCGATGCTCTCTCAACGCTGGCGTTCGACTATCCGCGTCGTGCGGACTATTTCGCCGGTGAGCTGGAAACCTTCCTGCTGATGTCGCGTTCTGAAAGTGACGATCCGCTGGCGCTGCGCGGATCCTTTGCCGGTGCCATGGGCTACGGTCAGTTTATGCCGTCTGCTTATAAGCAGTACGCCATTGATTTTGATGGCGACGGTCACGTCAATCTCTGGGATCCCATTGATGCTATCGGCAGCGTAGCTAACTACTTCAAAGGCAACGGCTGGGTGAGTGGACAGCCGGTCGCTGTGCAGGCAAGCGGGCAGGCGCCGGGACTTGAAAACGGCTATCAAACCAAATACTCGGTTTCGACACTGGCATCAGCGGGACTCACCCCACTGGGATCGCTCGGTGGCTACCAGCAGGCCAGTTTACTGCGTCTGGATATGGGCAACAGCTATCAGTACTGGTACGGTTTGCCAAACTTCTATGCTATTACGCGCTACAACCACAGCACCCAGTACGCCATGGCAGTCTGGCAGTTGGGCCAAGCCGTAGCACAGGCCAGAATGGGCAACTGATTGGGCAACGAATAGTCAGGTATTAAACAGCAGCGGTCATCGTGTACCGCTGCTGTCTGTTTCTGTCTATGTCCTCTCTATGCTTTATGGTTGCAATAGGTCAACGTTTTCAACACCGCTGAAGAATCGGCGACTGCGCCAAACACTCCGCCCTGCATTTTTACCATTGATAGTGCTGCCAAATGGTTCGCCGGATCGGTTGCAGCACAGCAGTCTGCGACCAGTAAACACTCAAATCCCCGGTCATTGGCTTCTCGCATCGTAGTATGCACGCACACGTCGGTGGTGATCCCGGTCAGCAACAGATTGGTGATGCCGCGCGTGTGCAATATCAGCTCAAGATCGGTGGCATAAAACGAGCCTTTACCGGGTTTATCAATGATCACTTCGCCTTCGATCGGCTGAAGTTCGGGAATGAGCTGCCAGCCCGGCTCGCCACGGATGAGGATCTTGCCGCACGGCCCTTCATCGCCAATGCCCGCACCAATCTGTTGTGAACGCCAACGTTTATTGGCTGGCAAATCGGCTAGGTCGGGTCGGTGGCCTTCTCGGGTGTGGATAATGGTGAAACCCGCGCCACGCATCACGCCCAACAGGTCGCGAATAGGCGCTATCGGTGCACGCGTGAGGGTGATGTCATACCCCATTGTGTCTACATAGCCGCCTACGCCACAAAAATCTGTCTGCATATCAATGATAACCAGCGCGGTATTCGCCGGCGTGAGCTGTCCGTTGTAGGGCCAGCGGTAAGGTGCGGCCTCAATATAACGTGTGTTCATGCTCAGGCTCCTCCTGTTAGGCCGTTACCCATTTTTTGGCGGTCATTGACTGGATAACGGCGTAAGCAGCACCGCCGATAATCATGCCGATCAGCGCTTCGCCAAAATCAGGGAACCACAGGTGTGCGGCGGTGGCACACAGCGTGCCGATGGCCCAAGATAAAAATGCGCTGCCGCGATAGGCGCTTTCAGCACGGCTGCTGCTGATGTGACCCAAAAACAGCAGGTCAACAATCATGACGGCGCCGATAGGCGGGACGGCCACGCCCAGCAGGCTCAGCCAGTTAAGGAAGTAGCTCCACACGCCAATAATTGCCAACACGCCGCCGATCACGCCGAGAATAATGGTCCAAATGCGCATTTTGCTTTTCAGCAGGTGGCTATAGCCGACTGCGCCATTATAAAGGCAGTGGGTGCAGACAGATCCGAGATTGATAAATACAAACAGCAGGGCGAGCAGGTTGAGCAGCGCATTGTGACCTACCAGCAGATGCAGGAAATCACCGCCGTTGTGGGCGGGGTCGATGCCTGCACCGGCAGAAACAATCACGACGCCCGAAAGCAGCGAAACGAAGTTAGCCACCGGAAACGCCGAGAACGTTGCTACCACCGCTGATTTGCCGGTTTGAGACCAGCGGGTAAAGTCGGCGGTCATGGTGCCCGAATCGGCGAAACCGGCAATAACCATGGTCATGGCAATCCCCATGGTAATGCCGCCCGCGGTACCTTTATAGGCGGTAATCTGGCTGAGATCGGTGTGTTGAGAAACAAAAAACAGCGCGGCGATGCCCATAATGACGAACATCGGTGCAGCAATCATGCCGATAATCGACAGCGCGCGTACGCCAAGAAACGTTACGCCGGTATAAAGCACCGTAGCGAGCACAATGACCCATGAGGTGTTCCAGCCAAAGGTCGAGCTGACGATGGTGCCGGTCAGACCGGTTTGAAAAGCGTACCAGCCAATGACCACCGTAGACAGGAAAGCCGAGGTAATAATGTAGCCACGATGACCAAAGGTTTTACGTGCCTGCATCGCAAAATTAAGGCCAGTTTTGCCAGCCAGATAGCTTAGTGTACCGACATAAGCAAACAGCACCAGATTGCCGAGCAGAATAGCCAGGATCGCGCGCCAAAAACCGAGGTTATAGGCCATGATGCCGCCAAATACGGCATTGGTGAGGATCATCGGAAAACCGAACCACACTGCCGACACGGAGCGGGTCGAGTGGCGGTGGGAAAGCGGCACGGCTTCGTTCTCAAATTCTTCTTCAAGACCCAGCGTGGCGTCGTGCTTAGGTGTTATTTTTTTGCTCATGGTGTTGTTCCTCAAAAGTGTGGCGACAAGGCGTAAACAACGTTTTTAGCGGTTGAGGATCGGCGGTAACCGATGGTTCCATCCGCAGACTTTTTCAAAGGCAGCGCTGGCGCGTAACACCAGAGCGTCGTCGAGATGGCGGCCAATAATTTGCAATCCAACGGGCAATCCATCGTCAGTAAACCCTGCCGGTACCGAAGCCGCTGGCTGACCCGTCAGGTTGATTGGGAAAACAAAAGCCAGCCATTCGCTTGGCGTAACGCTGCGCCCGTCGATGGTCTCTGGGCTTTCTATATTGATAGGGAAGGGCGGTGTGGCGAGCGTAGGTGTTAGCAACAGGTCGTAGTTCTGCATAAAGCGCCACATTTTATTGACCACTTCCTTGCGCTTCATGTTGGCGTCGGTAAACATTTCGGCGGTCCAATGAGTGTTGAGCATTTCGACCAGATGTGGCGACATGCGGTCACCAAAGGTTTCCATCAGCCTGCGCATGCCGGTTAAATCTGTTTCCTGCGCCACTAATGCGGCAAACGTCTGCTTGGGGTCCGCAAACCCTGGGTGCGCTTCTTCAACAATACAGCCTAAGTCGCGCGCGAAAACCTTGACGGCGTTGCCCACAATTTCTCTGACGCGGGGGTCAACCGCGGCGTATCCCCAATCGGGGCTGTAAGCTACACGTAATCCTTTAAGGCTGCCGCGCAGGGAACCCATCCAGTCGATGTCGCTGGTGGGAATCGAATGTCTGTCGCGCGCGTCCGGACCGGCAATCACCGAGAGCATCAGCGCGGCATCGGCTACGCTGCGGGTCATCGGACCGATGTGTTCCAGAGATTCCCAACTGGAAATTCCTGGATAGCGCTCATCACGGCAGCCGGGATACAGCGGCACGCGGCCCATTGAGGCTTTCATGCCAAAGACGCCGCTGTGGGCCGCCGGAATACGCACTGACCCGCCGCCGTCGCTGCCCAGCGCCAGTGGGCACATGCGAGCCGCCAAGGCAGCAGCCGAACCTGCGCTTGAGCCGCCTGGCGTCAGGTCGGTGTTCCACGGATTGCGGGTGGTTGGAAATACCGGATTATGCCCAGTACCGCTGTAGCCAAACTCGGGTGCGTTGGTTTTACCGAGAATAATGGCGCCCGCATTCTTCAGGCGCTCTACGGTGATGTCGTCTTCATCCGGAATAAAGTTTTCATATATATATGATCCGGAAACGGTTTTGATGCCCTGCGTGCTTATCAAATCTTTAATGGCTACCGGTACTCCCGCCAAGGCGCCCACTTCCTCTCCACGCAAAATACGGCGTTCAATTATTTTGGCCTGCGTCAAAGCCGCGTCGGTGGTGGGGGTGCAAAACGCATGCAACTTGGGTTCGAGCGTGTCCATCCTTTCTATTGAAGCAGAAATGACTTCTACCGGCGAAAGGCTTTTATCGCGGATGCGGGCTGCCAGGGTGACGGCATCTAGTTCAAGGATTTCCTGCATTTTCAAACGCGTTCCTCAGATAGCCGATAAACGGCGCAGTGATGGCAATATTGCTAGCAATGCACGTTTCGGGCCATATTTCCGCGCGTTTAATAAATAATCGCCGCTGCTTGGCTAACATCTTGTATACAGCTTGGTATTCCAGTTAGCGGCGCGCTGAACGCGTCAATGCCCCTTGACCAGCAGTGCTTTTTCAAAATCACATTTCACTGCGAAAGTGCATAATGCATTGAGGCGTGGTGCAAGCGGCGGCGAGCTATTGAAATTGGCGGTGTTAGCCACCATTTGAGACGGGTATCGAGAAATTATGCTTAGCGGATGAATCAAGTTCAGCGCATTCTGAATACATCCCGCACGCTGTCGACAACTGCCCGTAATCGGTGGGTTTTGGCAGATCTTCTCTGCACGAAAGTGCTAACATTGCTTGAGTTAACCCCATTTGGCAGGACGTGTTATGACTGAAAATGATTTACGTCAACTGAGTATCGACGTCGGTGCAGCCTTGAAATCCAAAGGCCTGTGGCTAACTTGTGCAGAATCCTGCACTGGCGGCTGGGTCGCCAAAGCGATTACCGATATTGCCGGGAGTTCGGCCTGGTTTGACCGCGGATTTGTCACTTACAGCAACACCGCCAAGCGTGAATTGCTCGACGTTGCAGAATCTACCCTGAGCCAACATGGCGCGGTTAGCGAACAGGTGGTGCGCGAAATGGCCAGAGGGGCACGCTATGCGGCCGGCGCTGATTTGGCGCTGTCGATCAGCGGAATTGCCGGTCCTGACGGTGGCAGTGAAGAAAAACCAGTGGGTACCGTATGGTTCGGATTTGCTGATGAAAATGGCCGAATTTATGCCTGTAAAGAGGTTTTTGCCGGTGACCGCGATGCAGTGCGTTTGCAAGCTGCTGTTTTTTCGCTACAAACTCTCTATAACGAGTTTTTGAAAAAATAGGCTTGATACTGTATGAGCATACAGTATAATTAGCGTTAATTACCTGCATGTGTACTTTGCATCCAAACAACAACATTCAGTGACAACGGCGTGTGGCTTCACACAACTCGTCACGCGAAGGAGTGAAAATGGCTATTGATGAGAACAAGCAAAAGGCGTTAGCTGCGGCACTGGGCCAGATTGAAAAGCAATTCGGTAAAGGCTCCATCATGCGTCTTGGCGAAGATCGCTCCATGGATGTTGAAACGATCTCTACCGGCTCTCTGTCTCTGGATATCGCTCTGGGCGCAGGTGGTTTGCCAATGGGTCGTATCGTTGAGATTTACGGACCAGAGTCTTCAGGTAAAACGACCCTTACCCTTCAGGTTATTGCCTCGGCACAGCGCGAAGGTAAAACCTGTGCGTTTATCGATGCCGAGCATGCGCTTGACCCAATCTATGCTAAGAAATTGGGCGTAGACATCGACAATCTGCTGTGTTCCCAGCCGGACACCGGTGAGCAGGCTTTAGAAATCTGTGATGCTCTGACCCGTTCGGGTGCCGTTGACGTTATTATCGTTGACTCCGTTGCAGCACTGACGCCAAAAGCTGAAATCGAAGGCGAAATCGGTGATTCTCATATGGGCCTTGCGGCACGTATGATGAGCCAAGCGATGCGTAAGTTGGCCGGTAACCTGAAAAATGCCAACACTCTGCTGATCTTCATCAACCAGATCCGTATGAAAATCGGTGTGATGTTCGGTAACCCGGAAACCACTACCGGGGGTAACGCACTGAAGTTCTACGCTTCTGTACGTCTTGATATTCGTCGTATCGGTGCCATCAAAGATGGTGACGTCGTGGTGGGTAGCGAAACGCGCGTTAAAGTGGTTAAAAACAAAATTGCTGCACCGTTCAAGCAGGCCGAGTTCCAGATCATGTACGGCGAAGGTATCAACATCAACGGCGAGCTGGTCGATTTGGGCGTTAAGCACAAGCTGATTGAGAAAGCCGGTGCATGGTACAGCTACAATGGTGACAAAATCGGTCAGGGTAAAGCAAACGCCAGCAACTTCCTGAAAGAAAACCCGAAAATCGCTTCCGAGATTGATAAAAAACTCAGAGAGATGCTGCTGGGTGGCAACGGTGAGCTGAGCGCAGCAGCCACTGCCGAAAGCCTGGATGACAATGTTGAAACTAGCGAAGAGTTTTAATCCTCTGCGCTGAGCCTGTCGGAACGCTATTGGCAGGTTAAAGATTGTCTCCCTACAAAAAACAGCCTGCAAAACAGGCTGTTTTTTTGCTTTATAAGGAACAATGTATGACTCAGGAAATGGAAACGAACCAAGAGCCGTCATCACTGTTTTCAACCACGCAGGATGACCAAACGAAAAAGCTGAATACGCTTATTGCGCGTGCAATGCGCCTGTTGGGCCAGCGTGACCACGGTGAAGCCGAGCTTCGTCGTAAATTAATGACACCGCCGCAGCCTTTCACACGACCGTCCTCCTATAAAGCTCGCCAAAACAAAGAGGCTGAAAGCACACCTAAACCCAAAGAGGTGGAGGAAATCTGCCCTGAACAGGTTGAGCAGGTTATTGCCTATTGCTACCAACATGGTTGGCTCGACGATGCCAAGTTTGCCAATCGCTATATTTCTGGGCGGAGCAACAGAGGGCTGGGGGCACAGCGCATACGCTCGGAGCTGATGCAAAAGGGCGTCGATAAAGAGACGATAAACGAGGCGTTGGAAAATTGTGAGGTAGATTGGTGCAGCAAGGCGTACGATTTAGCAACGCACAAATTTGGCCAGCCTTTGCCAACGGATTGGAAAGAGAAGTCCAAAGTTTTGCGTTATTTGCTCTATCGCGGCTTTTTACAGGAAGAAATTCAGTCTATTTATCGCGATTTTGAAGATTGAACGCATACGGTATTTTACTTCCCTGCGAAGAAATTTTATCTTATCCCCACTTTTTGTTCGTGAGCGAAAATGTAAGCTGAACGTTTTCTCGCTAATCTTGCTCACGGGCCGACCTTTTTTAGCCTTATTCCGGGACATTTATGAGCAAGAGCACCGCTGAGATCCGTCAAGCGTTTCTCGATTTCTTCCATAGTAAGGGACACACTGTTGTCGACAGCAGCTCGCTGATCCCTACTAATGATCCGACATTGATGTTTACCAATGCCGGTATGAACCAATTCAAAGACGTTTTTCTAGGCCTGGACAACCGTGACTACCATCGCGCGACCACGTCTCAGCGCTGTGTACGCGCCGGTGGTAAACACAACGATTTAGAAAACGTGGGTTACACCGCACGTCACCACACCTTCTTCGAAATGCTGGGCAACTTCAGCTTTGGTGATTACTTCAAAGAAGATGCCATCAAATTTGCCTGGGAACTGTTGACCGGTGAGAACTGGTTTAATCTACCAAAAGAAAAACTGTGGGTTACCGTCTACGCCACCGATGACGAAGCTTACGGCATTTGGGAAAACAAGATTGGCGTCCCGGCTGAGCGCATTATCCGTATCGGTGACAACAAAGGGGGCCAGTACGCGTCAGACAACTTCTGGCAGATGGGCGATACCGGCCCTTGCGGTCCATGTTCTGAGATTTTCTACGATCACGGTGAGCATATCTGGGGCGGCCCTCCTGGCAGCGCAGAAGAAGACGGCGACCGTTATATCGAAATCTGGAACCTGGTCTTCATGCAGTTCAACCGTCAGGCCGACGGCACTATGCTTGCGCTGCCGAAACCTTCCGTAGATACCGGTATGGGACTGGAGCGTATTACAGCGGTGCTGCAGCACGTGAACTCGAACTACGATATCGACTTGTTCCAGAAGCTGATTGCTGCCGTCGCTGCGCTAACGGGTGCTACGGACCTGAACAACAAGTCGCTGCGCGTTATTGCTGACCACATTCGTTCTTGTGCTTTCCTGATTTCCGACGGCGTTATTCCTTCCAATGAGGGACGTGGCTACGTGCTGCGTCGTATCATTCGTCGTGCAGTTCGTCATGGCAACATGCTGGGCGCGAAAGAGACCTTCTTTTATAAGCTGGTCGCGCCTTTGGTTGAGGTCATGGGTTCTGCGGGTCTGGAGCTGGCTAAACAGCAGTCTACCGTTGAGCAGTTGCTGAAAACTGAAGAAGAGCAGTTTGCTCGTACTCTAGAGCGTGGACTGACGCTGCTCGACGAAGAGCTGGCTGCGCTTAAAGGCGATACCCTGCCTGGCGATATTGTTTTCCGTCTGTACGATACCTTTGGTTTCCCCGTTGATTTAACTGCGGACGTTTGCCGTGAGCGCAATCTCAAGGTGGACGAGGAAGGATTCGAAAAGGCGATGGAGATCCAGCGTAACCGCGCGCGTGAGTCCAGCGGTTTCAGCGCTGACTATAACAGCATGGTTCGCGTTGACGGCGTCACCCAGTTCTCAGGCTATGAACACGTGCAGCGACAGTCTAAAGTCGTTGCCCTGTTTGTTAATGGCCAACCGGTTGAAGAAATTCAGGCCGGCGAGAGCGCAATTGTTGTTCTGGACGATACGCCTTTCTATGGCGAATCTGGCGGACAGGTTGGCGATAAAGGCGTACTGAAAACGACTAACGGTGAGTTTGTCGTAAGCGATACGCAAAAATACGGTAAGGCTATTGGACATCAGGGCGTGCTGAGCGCAGGCAAGCTGAGCATTAACGACGGCGTAGAAGCCGATGTAGATGCCGCTCGTCGTGATCGTATTCGTCTTAACCACTCGGCTACCCATTTGCTTCATGCGGCGCTGCGTCAGGTTCTAGGCAAGCACGTGGCACAGAAAGGCTCTTTGGTTAATGACAACTACCTGCGTTTTGACTTCTCGCATTTTGAAGCGATGAAGGCGGAAGAGATCCGTCGGGTTGAAGATTTGGTTAATGCGCAAATTCGTCGTAATCTGCCAATTGAAACCAAAATCATGGCATTGGACGACGCGAAAGAGCAAGGCGCTATGGCGCTGTTCGGTGAGAAGTACGATGACCACGTTCGTGTACTCTCGATGGGCGACTTCTCCACCGAGCTGTGTGGGGGGATTCACGCAAGCCGCACGGGTGATATCGGCCTGTTCCGTATTCAAAGTGAATCCGGTACCGCCGCAGGTGTACGCCGTATTGAGGCTATCACGGGCGAGAACGCGATTGCTGCGTTGCACCAGCAAAACGATCTGCTACAGGACGTTGCGCACTTGGTCAAAGGCGATGTTAACAGCGTCACCGACAAAATTCGTACGCTGATTGAGCGTTCACGTCTGTTGGAAAAAGAGCTTCAGCAGGTGAAAGACCAGCAGGCAGCGCAGGAAAGTGCGTCACTGTCGGGTCAAACGAAAGAAGTAAACGGCGTTAAACTGCTGGTTAAACAGCTTGATAACGTTGAACCTAAGATGTTGCGCACTATGGTCGATGACCTTAAAAATCAGCTCGGCTCGGTGATAATTGTGCTGGCCACGGTCGCAGATGATAAGGTGAGCTTGATTGCGGGCGTGACAAAAGACCTGACCGATCGTATTAAAGCCGGGGAGTTAATCGGCGCGATCGCCTCTCAGGTAGGCGGAAAAGGCGGCGGTCGTCCTGATATGGCTCAGGCGGGCGGTACTGATGTACAGGCCTTGCCAGCGGCGCTAGCGGGCGTCGAAGCTTGGGTTGCTAACAAGCTGTAGTCATAAAATCAGTAAAAGTGTCAACGCCATAATCTCTTGTTCATTATGGCGTTTTTAGTCTTAACGACCGGTTAACTCTCATTTAATAAGTCACGACTTCGCCGATTTCGGCTAAACTTAAAATCACTCACAGCTAATGTATAAGGCTGACGTACATTTTATGTGAGGGTCATGGCTTACGTTTTTACAGCTTATGATAGATAATGCCTGTGAAACTGAGAGACCCGACTCTTTTAATTATCCAAGGAGCAAAGAATGCTTATTCTGACTCGCCGAGTTGGTGAAACCCTCATGATTGGCGATGAGGTTACGGTTACCGTGTTAGGTGTTAAAGGTAATCAGGTGCGTATTGGTGTGAATGCGCCCAAAGAGGTCTCAGTGCACCGCGAAGAGATCTACCAGCGCATTCAGGCTGAAAAATCTCAACAGACGAGTTATTAATTTGTCAGGCGTCTCGTCGATGGCGAGGCGCTGATGAATCCTCAGCACTGTTTTTGGTGTTTACCTCCCGTTTTATCTCAATTTCTCCAAATTTCTTTTCCTGCAATTGCACCCCCCCTCATGACTTTTTACTGATTAAACATTGGTTTTTACCAATCAAAGCCATTATTTTGCCGTTAAACTGCGCAGGTTGGATGCGAATTGTGCAAACAAACGATTCTTGGGAAAAAAGGGTTTGACTTATAAGTGCGGGAAAGTAATATGTGCGCCACGCAGTGCCGATGAGCTTAAACAAAGTAAGTCAGCACAATTCGAAAGAAGCGTATGGTGAGGTGGCCGAGAGGCTGAAGGCGCTCCCCTGCTAAGGGAGTATGCGGTCAAAAGCTGCATCCGGGGTTCGAATCCCCGCCTCACCGCCATTTAAGATGCACCCATAGCTCAGCTGGATAGAGTACTCGGCTACGAACCGAGCGGTCGGAAGTTCGAATCTTCCTGGGTGCACCACTTAACGAATTGCTACCCTTCAAGGAAACTTGAAATGGACATGCAATGCAAAGTGGAAGCACGAAGGATGATAACGTTGCTTTAGCAGCGGCCCGTAAGGGTGAGGCGTAAGCCAAATAATCTTCCTGGGTGCACCATTCTTTCTTTGATGTATATTGATTTGCAATCAAGTGAGCATCCGAGGCCGTAACGGTAGAATGTGAAAGTGGTGAAGTAACTCTGCTGTAAAGAACTGCGTTAAAGAATTGATATGCACCCATAGCTCAGCTGGATAGAGTACTCGGCTACGAACCGAGCGGTCGGAAGTTCGAATCTTCCTGGGTGCACCATTTAACGACTCGCCGCCATCAAAGGAAACTTGAAATGGTGATGCAATGTTAAATGGGAGCATAAAGGATGATAATGTTGCTTTAGCAACGACCCATAAGGGTAAGGCGTAAGCCGAATAATCTTCCTAAATGCACCATTCTAGTCTCTGCTTTTTCTTCGCAACAATCGTTAGTAAAATAGTTCAAAATGCACCCATAGCTCAGCTGGATAGAGTACTCGGCTACGAACCGAGCGGTCGGAAGTTCGAATCTTCCTGGGTGCACCACTTAACGAATTGCTACCCTTCAAGGAAACTTGAAATGGACATGCAATGCAAAGTGGAAGCACGAAGGATGATAACGTTGCTTTAGCAGCGGCCCGTAAGGGTGAGGCGTAAGCCAAATAATCTTCCTGGGTGCACCATTTAACGACTTGCCACCATCAAAGGGATCTTGAAGGGTGATGCAATGTTAAATGGAAACACGAAGGACGATAACGTTGCCTCAGCAACGGCCAGCAAGGGTAAGGCGTAAAGCGAATAATCCTCCTGTGCACTCTATTTAGAAAAACCCGCTTTGGCGGGTTTTTTGCTTTCGGTCTTCCTGAAATCTCTTCATCTAAAATGTCCTCGTTTGATATTTAACTCTTTTCTCCTATTCCCAATGTGCTGTCTGACCTGACAAAAAGCGACAATCCTACATCTTTACGATAAAGTAGTTTTCCCCAGATTTGTTAAGAGCAGGCGGTGGTTATGGAGTACAAGCTGTACGAGGGCTTCGAAGGATTGATCTTTGATATGGACGGCACCATATTGGACACTGAGCCAACGCACCGTAAAGCCTGGGACCAGGTGCTGTCTAAATACAGTTTGCAATTTGACGTCGCTGCGATGGTTGCTCTTAACGGCTCGCCGACCTGGCGAATTGCAAAATTTATTATTGAAAGTAACAAGGCGGATCTCGATCCCCATCTGCTGGCCGCCGAAAAGACGTCAGCGTTGCAGGTGATGTTATTTGATACAGTTAAACCTTTGCCGCTTATAGACGTGGTGAAAGCTTTCCACGGTCGCCGCCCCATGGCGGTAGGCACCGGCAGCGAACACGGCATGGCGGATGCTTTACTGCGTCATTTGGGGCTACGCGATTGCTTTGATGCCATTGTGGGTGCCAATGATGTTGAAAATCACAAGCCAGCACCGGATACTTTTCTCCGCTGTGCCGAGCTTATTGGGGTTCCACCTGAAAAGTGCGTGGTGTTTGAGGACGCTGATTTTGGTATTGAAGCGGCCAAACGTGCAAATATGGCCTATGTTGATGTGCGCACGCTGTGAGTGCGAGCGTAGCATTAGCATCATTATTGGGTAGCAGTTTTCTCAGCGCAACGCTGTTGCCGGGAAATTCCGAAGTTGTATTAGTTGCTTTATTATCTGCGGGCAGCGCCACGCCCGCAGCGTTGGTCATTACGGCATCATTGGGGAATACCCTCGGTGGTGTAACAAACGTCATTATCGGGCGCTTTCTACCTGAGTTAACACCACAGCGCGGGCTCAAATTAGCCCTCGGAGGGTTAAAACGATTTGGACCCGCTGCGCTGTTGCTCAGTTGGTTGCCGGTAGTGGGTGATTTGTTATGCGTTTTGGCTGGTTGGTTACGCATGCCTTGGGCCTTGGTAGTGTTATTTCTGTGTATTGGAAAAACGCTGCGTTATACGGCATTGGCCGTTATTACATTGAAGGTGGGCTCATGGTGGGGTTAGATTGGTATCGATTATCTATGATGGTCACATCTATGCAGATTCAGAAAACGTACGCGTTAACTTATTCAAAAAGCGGGAGGTCAATTTGATCCCGGATGTATCACAGGCGCTTTCCTGGCTAGAAGCTCACCCGCAGTCATTAAAGGGTATTCGTCGGGGTATTGAGCGTGAAACGCTGCGCGTTAACGCCAACGGCTCATTGGCAAAGACGGGCCACCCTGAGGCTCTGGGCGCGGCGTTGACGCATCATTGGATAACAACCGATTTTGCCGAACAGCTGCTCGAGTTCATTACGCCTGCCGAAAAAAGTATTGAGCATACTCTGAGTTTTTTGCGCGATATTCATCGTCACGTAGCGAAAGAGCTGGGCGACGACATGATGTGGCCACTGAGTATGCCGTGCTTTATCGACTCCGAAGATGACATCGTTCTGGCTCAGTACGGCAGCTCCAATATTGGTCAGCTGAAAACACTGTATCGTCAGGGGCTTAAAAGCCGCTACGGCGCATTGATGCAGATAATTTCGGGGATCCACTATAACTTCTCCCTCCCGATAGAATTTTGGCAGGCGCGTCTGGGCATCGAGGATGCGCAGAGCGGTAAAGACGAGATCTCTGCTGGCTATTTTAAGCTGATCCGCAACTATTACCGCTTTGGCTGGGTTATTCCTTACCTGTTTGGCGCATCTCCTGCAATTTGCTCCTCGTTCCTTAAAGGGCGCGAAACGAATCTGCCGTTTGAACATACTGATAACGGACTTTGCTATCTGCCTTACGCCACTGCGTTGCGCCTGAGTGATCTGGGATATACCAGTAAATCGCAAACTAATCTGGGCATTACCTTTAACGATCTTGAGACTTATGTGACTGGCGTGAAACGCGCTATTCGCACTCCTTCGGCTGAATATGCCGACATGGGCGTCAAGAAAGACGGTAAATACGTCCAGTTAAACACCAATGTGTTACAGATTGAGAACGAGCTTTATGCTCCTATCCGTCCTAAGCGCGTCACCAAACCGGGTGAAACGCCTTCGGAAGCGTTGATGCGCAGTGGAATTGAATACATCGAGGTGCGTTCTCTCGACGTCAATCCTTTCTCGCCGATTGGCGTTGATGCTTCTCAGGCACGTTTCCTCGATTTATTTTTGATATGGTGTGCATTGGCCGACGCGCCGGAAATGAACAGCGACGAAATCCTGTGTACGCGCCAGAACTGGAATCGCGTGATTTTGGAAGGACGTAAACCGGGGCAGACCATTGGCATCGGATGTGAAGACGCCAGACAGCCGTTAAATAAAGTCGGCAAGTCACTGTTTGCCGATTTGAGTCGCGTAGCTCAAGTATTGGATAGCCAAAATGGCAACAGCGAGTATCAGGACGTTTGCAGTGAACTGGTTGCCGCCTTCGATAATCCTGAACTGACCTATTCCGCGCGCATCCTCAAGGCGATGAAAGCCGAGGGTGAGGGTAATCTGGGCCTGAAGTTGGCAGAGAAGTATCGTCAAATGCTGATTGATGAGCCGCTGGAAATCCTTACCGAGCAGCAGTTGGCTAATGAGTACGAAGAATCCCGGCTGCGTCAGCGCAACCTGGAAGCTAATGATAAGCTAAGCTTTGAAGAGTACCTGGCTGCTCTCGCCGCGAAGTAGGGCAGGGAGCCAGAAAAGAAAATGGCCACAATCAATGTGGCCAAAACAAACATCTCTGTTTACAGGGATGATGATAACAAATGCGCGTCTTTCATATATTCAGACTCACGTTATGGGAAAAGGTTTCCTGAGTTCGAAAAAAAAATTATTTATTTTTAGGAGAGGTGACGACATGCCACTGTTGGATAGCTTTACCGTAGACCACACCCGAATGGCAGCACCGGCCGTTCGTGTCGCTAAAACCATGAAAACCCCAAACGGGGACACCATCACCGTATTCGATCTGCGCTTCTGCCGCCCGAATATTGAAGTGATGACTGAGCGCGGTACTCACACTCTTGAGCACTTGTTCGCTGGTTTTATGCGTAATCACCTTAATGGTAACGGCGTTGAAATTATCGATATTTCTCCGATGGGTTGCCGTACAGGTTTCTACATGAGCCTGATTGGTGTGCCAGACGAGAAGTTTGTTGCTGCTTCCTGGAAAGCGGCCATGGCCGACATTCTGAAAGTTAAAGATCAGAATCAGATCCCTGAGCTGAATATCTATCAATGTGGTACGTGCAACATGCACTCCTTGAAAGAAGCACAGGAAATCGCTCAGCACATCGTTGATAGTGAAATTGGTGTTAATCACAACGATGAACTGGCACTGCCGCCAGAAAAACTGACCGAACTGCACATCTAGTCGGTGATTGCAGTGGCTCCGGATCGACTGATTTGGGCATAAAAAAAGACGCGATAATCGCGTCTTTTTTATTGGCTGCGGCGCAGCGGCGAAAGTTTAATGATGGTCGTTGGCGCTGCGCAACGTTTTCAACGGGCGAACTTTTACCTGTTTAATCATGTTGTCTTGCACGTCGAGGATCTCGACCTCATAGCTTTCAATACGCAGGCTAGCACCGGCCTTGGGAATATCTTCCAGCACTTCCAGCAGCATGCCGTTGATCGTTCGCGGACCGTCGGTCGGCAGATTCCAGTTAAAGGCCTTGTTCAGCTCGCGCACGTTGGCGCTGCCTTCAATCAACACTGTGCCATCGCTTTGCGGAGTGACTTCCTCCGCCAGCGTAGGCGACATTGAGGTCGTAAAGTCACCGACAATCTCTTCTAAAATGTCTTCAACCGTGACCAGTCCCTGAATATCACCGTATTCATCGACTACGATGCCGACTTTCTTCTTGTTCCGCTGAAATTTTACCAGCTGAATATTCAGCGGCGTGCCTTCAGGGATGTAGTAGATTTCATCAGCAGCACGCAGCAGATTCTCTTTGGTAAACTCTTTCTTCTCGGTCATCAGGCGATAGGCTTCGCGCAGCCGCAGCATGCCGATAGCGTCGTCCAGAGAATCGCGGTAGAGCACAATGCGGCCGTGCGGCGAATGCGTTAGCTGACGAATTATAGACTTCCAGTCGTCGTTGATATCAATACCCACGATTTCATTTCGCGGCACCATGATGTCATCCACAGAGACCTTTTCCAAATCCAGTACAGAGAGCAGCATGTCCTGATTGCGGCGTGAAATCTGCGAACGTGACTCGTTCACGATGGTGCGCAGCTCTTCTTTACTCACCGCGTCGCTTATTCCCACGCTAGTGTTAATACCAAACATGCGCATCAATATCTTGGAGAGGCTGTTGAGCAACCACACCAGCGGCATCATAATAGTTTGCAGGGGACGCAGCAAAATACTGCTCGGGAAGGCGACACGCTCGGGATGCAGCGCCGCATAGGTTTTTGGCAGCACTTCTGCAAACAGCAGAACCACAAAGGTCAGAACGCCAGTCGCAACGGCCACGCCCGCATCGCCATAAAGGCGCATGCCGACAATAGTTGCCAGCGCTGAGGCGAGAATATTGACCAGGTTATTGCCGATCAACACCAAGCTGATCAACTGATCTGGACGTTTAAGCAGCTTTTCAACACGTCGTGCGGCGCGGTTTCCTTGCTTGGCAAGATGACGTAACCGATAGCGGTTCAGCGTCATCATTCCTGTTTCGGAAGCTGAAAAATAGCCGGAAACTACCACCATGATAGCCAATATGATAATGAGGGTAGTTGTAGAGACGTGCTCCAACGGGTAATTCCTTATTGAGTTAAAAACTAAAAACTATGAACAACGTTTACGCAATGCTCAGTGAACCATCACTTGCTGAATGAGGCGACTGCCAAAATAGGCCAGCGTCAGTAAAATGGCGCCCGCCATGCTGAACCATACCACGCGGCGGCCGCGCCAGCCTTCATGATAGTGACCCCAAAGCAGTACGATATAAACCAGCCACGCCAGAATAGACAGTACCGCTTTATCAATGTTCTCACGGCTGAACAGATTTTCCATATACAGCAGGCCGGTGCAAAGCGTCAGCGTTAACAGAATCACGCCACCCTGTGTGATGTGGAAAAGCTTGCGCTCAATGCTCATTAAAGGCGGCATGTCGGAAGAAAAAGTCAGTTTTTTATTTTTCAACTGATAATCGAGCCAGGCCAGTTGCAGAGCATACAGTGCAGCAATAATCAGCGTTGCGTAAGAAAAGAGCGCTAATCCTATATGGACTAATAAACCTTTGCTTGCCTCAAGGTGCGTTATAAATTCGCCGGGCAGGAACGCAACCAGCGCGAGGTTTATCAACGCAAAGCAGTAAACAATGGGTAATATAAACCAGCCGCGGCTTCTCGACGCCACGATAGTCATCACCGTACAGATGATCAGGCTGACTATCGAGCCGATGTTGACCAGGCTCAGATTTTGACCGGTGCTGACGTCAAACACGCGCTGTTCAAGCGTAACGGCGTGACAAATCAGAGCGACAACGGCCGAAAGTAACGCGATGCGCCGATAGGTGCCATTCTTGCGGATCAGGCTGGGAATGATCAGAGAAAGGCTTAGCAAATAGGCGATCATGGCGACAAGAGCGAAAACGGGCATATTGTGTCATTTGCGTCTTAAAATGAATGAGAAAGCCAGTATAACGTTACCGGCGTCGTGCTCCAACTACTCTCCAGTTTTTACCTTTATATATCGGGCAGAGATTGTGCGGACATCTCGTGTTATAATCCCGCAATTGTGTCGCAAAGGCGGCCTGTCATTACGTTGAGCAAGAGACGATGTTTGATAATTTAACCGATCGATTGTCGCGCACACTGCGCAATATCAGCGGCCGTGGGCGGCTGACCGAAGAAAATGTTAAGGAAACTCTGCGTGAAGTACGCATGGCATTGCTGGAGGCGGACGTTGCGCTACCGGTAGTGCGCGACTTCATTAACCGCGTGAAAGAGGCGGCCGTTGGCACCGAAGTCAACAAAAGCCTGACACCGGGTCAAGAGTTTATAAAAATCGTCCAGAAAGAGCTGGTTACAGCAATGGGCGAAGCAAATTCCGAGCTAAACCTCGCTGCTCAGCCACCGGCCGTTGTGCTGATGGCGGGTCTGCAGGGGGCGGGTAAAACCACCAGCGTCGCGAAACTTGCTAAATTCTTGAAAGAAAAGCGTAAGAAAAAAGTGTTAGTGGTTTCTGCCGACGTTTATCGCCCTGCGGCGATTAAACAGCTAGAAACTCTGGCGGAGCAGGTAGGGGTAGATTTCTTCTCCTCTGATGCCAGCCAGAAGCCTATCGACATCGTTAACGCCGCTTTGCAACATGCAAAATTGAAATTCTTCGACGTATTGCTGGTGGATACCGCCGGTCGTTTGCACGTTGATGAAGCGATGATGGACGAAATCAAACAGGTTCACGCCGCTATCAAGCCGGTAGAAACGCTGTTTGTGGTCGATGCTATGACCGGTCAGGATGCCGCCAACACGGCTAAAGCCTTCAACGAAGCACTGCCGCTTACCGGTGTAATTCTGACGAAAGTAGACGGTGATGCCCGCGGCGGTGCGGCGCTCTCTATTCGTCATATTACGGGCAAACCGATTAAATTCTTGGGTATGGGCGAGAAAATTGAAGCCCTTGAACCCTTCCACCCAGACCGCGTGGCATCACGTATTCTGGGCATGGGTGACGTGCTTTCCCTTATCGAAGATATCGAAAGCAAGGTAGACCGTGCACAGGCCGAGAAGCTGGCCAACAAGATGAAAAAGGGCAATGGTTTCGACCTGACCGATTTCCTCGACCAGCTGAAGCAAATGCGCAACATGGGTGGCATGGCCAGCATGATGAGCAAACTGCCGGGTGTGGGTCAATTGCCAGACAACGTCAAGTCGCAGATGGACGATAAAGTGTTGGTGCGCATGGAAGCTATCATCAACTCGATGACGCTGAAAGAGCGCGCTAAGCCAGAAATCATCAAAGGTTCCCGCAAGCGCCGTATCGCGCTGGGTGCCGGTATGCAGGTGCAGGACGTTAACAGACTGCTCAAGCAGTTTGACGACATGCAGCGCATGATGAAGAAAATGAAGAACGGCGGCATGGCCAAGATGATGCGTGGCATGAAAGGTATGATGCCACCTGGTTTCCCAGGCCGTTAAGACGCTGTTCAACATGATAATAAGTACCGAAAATTAGCCATTGGTCAAAAGTAGTTTTGGGTTATAGACGCTTTCGATTGCTTTTTGCTCCAAAATGAGTAAAATTTTCGGGCTTTTTATATTGCAACCAGACCCCGTTCCCCGATGGGGTCTGGTTGTTTTATTCACTAAAGAGGATGTTATGGTAACAATTCGTTTGGCACGTGGCGGCGCAAAAAAGCGTCCGTTCTATCAAGTAGTAGTGACCGACAGCCGCAATGCTCGTGATGGTCGCTTCATCGAGCGCGTAGGCTTCTTCAACCCATTGGCTTCTGGCCAGGCTGAAGCACTGCGTCTGGACCTGGATCGTATTGCTCATTGGCAAGATCTGGGTGCAACCGTTTCTGATCGCGTAGCTTCGCTGATCAAAGACGCTAAGAAAGCAGCTTAATCCGTCGCGGTGGTGACAATGAGCAAGCAACTCAATCCAGTGGCGCCTGAAGAACCGATTGTTCTCGGTAAAATGGGCTCAACTTACGGTATTCGCGGTTGGCTCAGAGTGTTTTCATCCACCGAAGACGCTGAAAGCATTTTCGAATACCAGCCGTGGTTCATCCAGCAGGCAGGTAAGTGGCAAGCTGTAGAGCTGGAAAGCTGGAAGCGCCACAATCAGGACCTGATCATCAAAGTCAAAGGCGTTGACGATCGGGACGCGGCCAATCTGCTGACAAATCGCGAGATTGTTGTGGATTCGCGCCAACTGCCAGACCTGACCGACGGCGATTACTACTGGAAAGACCTTTTCGGTTGCCAGGTAGTATCAACCACTGGTTACGAATTCGGTAAAGTCATCGATATGATGGAAACCGGTTCGAACGATGTCATGGTAGTTAAAGCAAACCTGAAAGATGCATTTGGCATCAAGGAGCGGTTAATTCCGTTCCTCGATGGGCAGGTTATCAAGAAAGTCGATCTCACTACTCGAGTCATCGAGATAGATTGGGATCCTGGTTTTTGACCTCCGTAATGTCTACTCGTGTAGATAACTGTAGGCTGAGCGGAACGTGGTTATAAGGATTAGGCTATGTGGATTGGTATAGTTAGCCTTTTCCCTGAAATGTTCCGCGCAATCACCGATTACGGGGTAACTGGCCGGGCAGTAAAGAATGGCCTGCTGAGCGTAGCGTGCTGGAGTCCTCGTGACTTCGCCTACGATCGGCATCGTACCGTGGACGAACGCCCTTACGGCGGCGGCCCGGGAATGCTGATGATGGTGCAACCCTTACGGGAAGCGATTCATACAGCTAAAGCAGCGGCAGGCGAAGGCGTGAAAGTGATTTATCTTTCACCACAGGGGCGCAAACTTGACCAGCAAGGCGTTTGCGAACTGGCGGCTTACCAGAAAATTATACTGGTGTGTGGTCGCTACGAGGGGATCGACGAGCGCGTGATCAAAACCGAAATTGACGAAGAATGGTCAATAGGCGATTACGTACTCAGCGGTGGGGAGTTACCCGCTATGACGTTGATTGATTCAGTATCCCGCTTTATACCGGGCGTTCTGGGTCATCATGCTTCGGCAGAGGAAGATTCTTTTGCCGATGGTCTACTGGATTGTCCTCATTATACCCGCCCTGAAGTGTTGGAAGGCATGGAAGTTCCCCCGGTTCTACTGTCGGGAAACCATGCAGAAATACGTCGCTGGCGTTTGAAGCAGTCGCTGGGTCGTACCTGGCTTAGAAGACCTGAACTTCTGGAAAACCTAGCTCTGACTGACGAGCAAGAGGTGTTGCTGAAAGAGTTCCAACGGGAACATCGAATCAGTCAACAATGACTATGAAGGGAATGTTTGAGCATAACGCCAAGCTTTTCCGAACTATCAGTTTACCTAGGGTAAGAGATATATTATGAGCAATATCATTAAGCAAATCGAACAAGAGCAGATGAAGCAAGACGTACCTTCATTCCGTCCGGGTGACTCGGTCGAAGTGAAAGTATGGGTCGTTGAAGGAAGCAAGAAACGTCTGCAGGCATTCGAGGGCGTGGTTATCGCTATCCGTAACCGCGGTCTGCACTCTGCATTCACTGTTCGTAAAATTTCTAACGGCGAAGGTGTTGAGCGTGTATTCCAGACTCACTCACCTGTAATTGACAGCATCGCTGTTAAACGTCGTGGTGCCGTTCGTCAAGCGAAACTGTACTACCTGCGTGAACGTACCGGTAAGTCTGCTCGTATCAAAGAGCGTCTTAACCGCGTTAACGCACGATAACATTCTCAAGTGTTATATAAACGGCCCGCTTGCGGGCCGTTTTTTTTTGCCTGGAGAAACCGGGTCCTCCCGTGTGCTAACTTCAAGGTGTAATTTTATATTTACACTTAATGGCCTTTAATGCGCCTTTGGTAATTTAAAGTTTACACATGTTGTTTGAAAAGTTTACAGCCTGTGTTATCGTTGTCCGCAGTGCTGCTATAACAGCAAAAAATTCAAATTTATTGTGGATAACCATTATGCAAAAAGACGCTCTGAACAACGTGCACATCAGTGCCGAAGAAATCCTCATTACGCCTGAGGAATTGAAAAACAAGTTCCCTTTAAGCGCAGATAATCAAACTAGCATCGAACAGTCACGTCAGACCATCGCCGATATCATTCACGGTCGCGACCCGCGTTTGCTGATTGTGTGTGGTCCATGTTCTGTTCACGACCTTGATGCCGCAATAGATTATGCACGTCACTTGAAAACCCTGTCTGAAGAGCTGAGCGATCGTCTTTACATCGTGATGCGCGTTTACTTTGAAAAACCGCGCACCACCGTGGGTTGGAAAGGGCTTATTAACGATCCGCACATGGACGGCACCTTTGACGTAGAAGGCGGTTTGCACATCGCGCGTAATCTTTTGCTGCAACTGGTCAGCATGGGCTTGCCCATTGCCACCGAAGCGTTGGATCCAAATAGCCCGCAGTACCTTGGCGACCTGTTCAGCTGGTCGGCGATTGGTGCGCGTACTACCGAATCACAAACTCACCGCGAAATGGCCTCCGGCCTCTCTATGCCAGTTGGCTTTAAAAACGGCACCGATGGCAGCCTGAGCACCGCCATTAACGCCATGCGCGCTGCCGCAATGCCGCACCGATTTGTCGGCATTAATCAGGCGGGTCAAGTTTGTTTGTTGCAAACTCAGGGTAATCCAGACGGGCACGTTATCCTTCGCGGCGGAAAAACCCCGAACTACAGCGCAGAAGACGTTCGCGACTGTGAAAAACAGATGCAGGACGCGGGACTCCGTCCTTCCTTGATGATAGATTGCAGCCATGGCAATTCAAACAAAGACTATCGCCGCCAGCCATTGGTTGCCGAATCGGCCATCAGCCAGATTAAAGCCGGAAATCGCTCAATTACCGGTTTGATGCTTGAGAGCCATCTGCAAGAAGGCAACCAATCGTCAGAGCAACCGCGTTCAGAGATGCGTTATGGCGTTTCCGTGACCGATGCCTGCATTAATTGGGAAACCACTGAGGCTCTGCTGCGTAATATGCATCAAGAACTGGGTGACTCGCTGGCAGCAAGAATTTCAGGAGAGTAAACGTTTTATGGTGGCTGAACTTAATGCACTGCGCGATCAGATTGATGAAGTTGATAAGGCATTATTAGACCTTCTCGCCAGGCGATTGCATTTGGTGGCAGAAGTGGGCGAAGTCAAAAGCCGCTATGGCTTGCCGATTTATGTGCCCGAGCGCGAAGCTGCGATGCTGGCTTCGCGCCGTCAGGAAGCCGAAAATCTGGGCGTGCCTGCCGATTTGATTGAAGACGTGCTGCGTCGTGTGATGCGTGAGTCTTACTCCAGCGAAAACGATAAAGGTTTTAAAACGCTTCATCCTGCGCTGCGTCCGGTAGTGATTGTGGGTGGCAAAGGCCAAATGGGGCGTCTCTTTACCCGCATGCTGGAGCTCTCCGGTTATCAGGTAAAATCGTTGGAGCAGGAAGATTGGCTTGAAGCCGAGACTTTGCTTGCCGATGCGGGCATGGTAATTGTCAGCGTGCCAATCCACTTAACAGAAGAAGTGATTGCTCGCCTGCCGAAGCTGCCAGATGACTGCATTTTGGTTGACCTGGCGTCGGTTAAAAACAAACCGCTGCAGGCAATGCTTGCCGCGCACGACGGTCCCGTTGTTGGATTACATCCAATGTTTGGTCCTGACGTTGCCAGCTTGGCTAAACAGGTCGTGGTTTACTGCGACGGCCGTGAGCCGGAAGCCTATCAATGGTTGCTTGAGCAACTGCAGGTGTGGGGCGCACGTTTACATAAAATCAGCGCCGTTGAACATGACCAGAATATGGCTTTCGTACAGGCACTGCGCCACTTTGCAACCTTTGCCTATGGAATGCATTTGTCGGAAGAAAACGTTGAAATTGAACAGCTTTTGGCGCTGTCTTCGCCGATATATCGACTTGAATTGGCCATGGTGGGCCGCCTGTTTGCGCAGGATCCACAGCTTTATGCTGACATTATTATGTCGTCAGAGAACAATCTCTCTCTGATAAAACGCTACTATCAGCGATTCGGTGACGCGCTGGCGCTGCTCGAAACCGGTGATAAGCAGGCATTCATCACCAAGTTCAGACAGGTTGAAGACTGGTTCGGCGATTATGCACCTCGTTTCCTTAAAGAAAGCGGTTCATTGCTGCGTCAGGCGAACGACAACCGTCGCTAGTTCAGATTAATGTAAAGCGTCCTAAAAAGACAAAGGCCAGCCGGTTACCCGAGCTGGCCTTTTTTAATGTCGACGAGCGGGGGTTATTCGGGGTTAACGGCGACCACGTTTTCACTCGGGTAACAACCCAGAACCTTGAGTGAGCGGGTTATTGGACTCAAATTAAGCAGCGCATTCTGCATTGCCTCAGAGCGCAGGTTAGCCTGTACGTCCACGTAGAACATTTCCTCCCACGGATTACCGTTGATAGGGCGAGATTCCAGCTTAGTCATAATCACGCCCTGTTCACGGAAGACCATCAGTGCATCAACCAGCGCACCGGCCTGCTGACCGGTGGCCATAATTAGCGTCGTTTTTGCCGGAACCTGCTCGGTTACGTCGATAGCCTTTCTAGCCAGCACGATAAAGCGGGTGATGTTCTGCTTCTGGTTTGCGAGATTGTGTTCAAGCACCTGAAGTCCATAAAGTGCACCGCCGGCCTCGCTGCCTAATGCGGCAACGTTAGGTGATTTTGATGCGGCAACTTTTTCCATCGCGGCGGCTGTGCTTTCACAGTATTCAATTTTCCAGTGCGGGAAACGGTTGATAAATTGGCTGCACTGCTGGAATGGCTGCGGATGGCTGTAAACCGTTTCGATTTTTGACAGATCGGTATCAGTCGCAACCAGCACGCAGTGATCGATAACATTGGTCAGTTCACTCACGATAGACAGACTGGTGTGCTGAAGCAGGTCATAAACGTCGTTTATTGAACCTGAGCTGGTATTTTCAATCGGTAACACTGCATAGTCTGCCTGACCGGTTTCAACCTGCGATAAGATATCTTGGAATTTTAGGCATCCACACTCAATAAACTGGTCAAAATGACGCGCTGCGTACTGGCGGGCAGCAAGGTGCGAGTAAGACCCTTTTGGACCGAGGAAAGCCACACGTGCCGAGCCGGAAGCTGTTTTATTCAAATGCTGTTGCAACAGCGCCTGCTGCGTTAAAACAGAATCTTCAATAATCAGTTGATATACGCGGGTGATGTAATGGCCGTCGAGGTTATGCTTCTTACCTTCAACAATAAGGCGATTGAGGAGTTCGCGCTCGCGTTCGATATCACGGATGGGGCGGTGGGTATGCATTTTAGCTTGGGCGACTTCAATGGCCAGGCCGCGTCTTTCGGACAGCAAGGCTAATAATTTAATGTCTAATGCGCTAATTCGCTCACGCAGGTCCAGTAACGGGTTTTCACTCATCGGTTATGCCTTTTTAATTGTCTGTCCTGAAGGCGGATGGCGCTTCAGGTATTCCTGTCTCAAAACATCCAAAAAAAAAGCCTCCCGGTGGGAGGCTTTCTGTTCGTCTTCGCATTCTTTCTTATACGACGAAACGCCTCCCAGTCAGGGGAAGGTAAAAAAGAATGCGAAGAAAAACGGTTTGATACTCATGCGTATTTTTTTGCTCATTGGGTTTCCAGCCTTTAAGGTAACCTTTGGCTTTTCCCCCTGTCAATAAGATTTGCCTTTCGCACCGCGATTGATCAAAAAGCGGGAGCTCACAAAAAACAAACGCGCCCCAATGAGCGCGTTTGTTAAGGTCATTTTAGTTCATTTGAACCCTGACCGAGCCGTGCGGGAGACGATTACTCCTCTTCAAGCGGCTGTAGATTTATATCTTTAACGCAACTTTCAGCCCTTCGCGCTTCGCCTTTATGTTGAGCTTTGTTCAACTGGCGTTCAAGTTTTGCGATCAACTCATTCACTGCGGCGTACATGTCGTCGTGTGAAGCGCTGGCAACTAGCGGGCCATTGGCGGTGCCAATTGTGGCATCGGCGACGAATCCTTGAGGCTCCTTAGAAAGAACAATGTGTGGAGTAATTAACTGAGTCTGCCATTTTTCCAGTTTTTTTAGACGGTCTTCGACGTGGTCCCGAATCGCGGTGGTGATGTCCATGTGCTTGCTGGTAATGTTTACGATCATATTAACTTACCTCTCTCTCTTTCCGTCTAGGTAGGTCCAGCATACCTCCCTTTGAGACAAAATGTGTGATCAAAATCACATTTTTTTGTCACTTTTTGTCAAGTAAACGTAATTTGTGATTTGGGTGGATTTAGTGACCAAAGGGGGTTGAGTCTTGCTGACGAATGCCGCATTATCAGAGAGATATTTTGAGCGACCATCAGCTAATTAGCTCATTTTTAACGCAAAAAAAACGGCAGCCAAGGCCACCGTTTTAAACACACAGATGTTGTATTATCAGGCAGGATTCTGCGCAATAATTTTAGCAACCTTGTCTGCTTCGTTATTCAATTGCAGTTCTTTGTAAGCATTTTCCATCATCGGCAGCGCGTCACGCGTTGCTTTAGTATCAGGATAATCCTTCATCATTTGCTCAACACGATTAACAACGGCGACGTAAGCCCCGCGTTTAGTGTAGTATTGCACCACTGACAGTTCATATTTAGACAAACGGTCTTTCAGGAAGACCAGACGCTTGTTGGCATCGGCCGCATACTGACTGTTTGGATAAGAATGAATCAGCTGGCTGAAATCGCGAAACGCAGCGCGTGCATGCTGTGGATCACGGTCTGAGCGGTCGACACCAAAGAATCCTTGCAGTGCACTATCATCCAACGCCATATCGGTCAGACCACGCATGTACATGACGTAGTCGATGTTTGGATGAGTTGGATTCAAACGCATGAAGCGATCGATAGATGCCTGGGCAAGTGGCAAATCTGCCGACTTGTAATAGGCATAAATCAGATCCAACTGCACTTGCTGTGAGTACGGCCCAAACGGATAGCGGTTATCTAACGCTTCCAGTTGCGCAATCGCACCTTTAAAGTTCCCGTCCTGCAGTTTTTGCTGGGCGGTCGCATAAAGTACGTTTGGCGGGTTATCGGGCACCACTTCTTTGGAACTGGAGCAACCCACCAGCGCCAGACTCAACGTGGCTGCTGCCACCAGATATTTCACACGCGTCATGACGTTTTGATTATCCTCAGGTGTTATTCTGGGAGACTGTCCGTGAAGCTCCCGACAAAGACCAGCTACAATAGCACATTATTTTAAACGGCATCGCCGTGAAAACCCAAGGTTACCCAAGAGCACCATATGGCACAACAAGTAGAACTCACGGCGACGGTTGCCGAAACACAACTCGGTCAACGATTAGATCAGGCTTTGGCCGAATTGTTCCCTGATTATTCAAGATCTCGCATAAAAGATTGGATTCTTGATGAAAGGGTCACGGTTAATGGCAAAAAATCCACCAAACCTAAAGAAAAAGTGTTGGGTGGCGAAGCTATCGCAATCAATGCACAAATTGAAGAAGAAGCGCGTTGGCTCCCTCAGGACATTGCGCTTGAAATCGTTTACGAAGATAGCGATATTTTAGTCATTAACAAGCCGCGTGATCTGGTCGTGCATCCCGGTGCCGGTAATCCAGATGGTACCGTGCTTAATGCCTTACTGCACTACTATCCTGAGATAATTGACGTACCCCGTTGCGGTATTGTTCATCGTTTGGACAAAGACACAACCGGTCTGATGGTGGTCGCCAAAACCGTTCCCGCGCAGACCCATTTGGTTGATGCCCTTCAGCGTCGCGAAATCACCCGTGAGTATGAAGCTGTAGCTATCGGCACGATGACTGCCGGCGGAACGGTAAATCAGCCGATCTCTCGTCACAGCACCAAGCGTACTCACATGGCGGTTCACCCAATGGGTAAACCGGCGACCACACACTACCGCATCATGGAGCATTTCCGCGCCCATACGCGTCTGCGTCTGCGCCTGGAAACGGGTCGTACTCACCAGATCCGTGTGCATATGGCGCACATTGATCATCCTCTGGTAGGCGATCAGCTTTATGGGGGCCGTCCCCGTCCGCCAAAAGGCGCTTCCGATGCATTTATCCAGCAGCTGCGTACCTTCGACCGTCAGGCACTGCACGCCACCATGCTGCGTCTGTTCCATCCGGTGACGGGTATTCAGATGGAATGGCATGCGCCATTGCCGCAGGATATGGTTGATCTGATCAACGCGCTGAAAGCCGATACCGAAGAGTTCAAGGATCAGATGCATTGGTAATGCCGGCATTAATCCTTCCACAGTGGCCGCAGCCTGAATCGGTGCGGTCCTGTTCAACAACGCGTTTGGGCGGGGTGAGTTTGCCACCCTACGCGTCGTTGAATCTTGGAACCCACGTTTCAGATTTCCCACAGCACGTAGAAACCAATCGCCAACGTTTAATTGAACTTGCCTCACTGCCTGCTGCGCCACATTGGCTGGATCAGGTACACGGCACCGACGTGGCTCGTCTGACCCGCGAAACTTCCCATCATACAATCCGTGCTGATGCGGCCTATACCGACCAACCTGGCGTGGTTTGCGCCGCCATGAGCGCAGACTGTCTGCCTGTGCTGTTTTGCAGTAAAGCAGGGGACGAAGTGGCGGCGGCGCATGCCGGATGGCGTGGATTGAATGCAGGCGTGCTCGAAAATACGCTTTCGGCGTTTCGTGCCAAACCGCAGGAGATTATGGCGTGGTTCGGCCCGGCGATTGGACCACGGCAGTTTGAGGTCGGCGGCGAAGTGAAAGAGGCTTTTGTGGCCAGCGATCCTCAGGCCGCCTCAGCTTTTACCCCTTTAAATGAAAAATTCCTCGCCGATATTTATCAATTGGCCCGGCTTCGACTACAGGCCGCTGGCGTCACACAAATATATGGCGGTGACTGCTGCACGGTGAGTTGCCCCGAACTTTTTTTCTCCTATCGACGCGATGGAATCACCGGACGGCTGGCAACTTTGATTTGGCTGAGATAACCTACTAAATCAAGACGATCCAACAACGCATAACGTTGTACTCATAATATACTGACAAAGTAACCTTGAAATCGTGAGGGATGACCTCATTTAATCTCCAGTAGCAATTTTGTTCAGTATTGGAGGTGTTATGCGTCTGGATCGTCTTACCAGCAAATTCCAGCTTGCCCTCGCCGATGCCCAGTCACTCGCACTCGGGCGCGACAACCAATTTATCGAACCTGTCCACCTGATGAGCGCTTTGCTCACGCAGGAAGGGGGAACTGTTCGTCCTTTATTGACCTCTGCGGGCGTTGACGCTCAGCGAGTTCGTACGGATGTCGAACAGGCTTTGGGGCGTTTACCGCAAGTTGAAGGAACCGGGGGTGATGTTCAACCATCAAGTGAACTGGTTCGTGTTTTAAATCTCTGTGACAAATTATCCCAGCAGCGCGCTGATAAATTTATCTCGTCAGAGCTCTTTATTCTGGCGGCATTAAAAGACCGGGGCGTATTGACTGACCTGTTGAAGGCCAGCGGCGCGACCGTCGATAAAATCAACGCGGCTATCGATCAAATGCGAGGTGGTGACAAAGTGGATGACCAGGGAGCCGAAGATTCACGTCAGGCTTTGAAAAAATTCACTATTGATCTGACCGAGCGTGCCGAGCAGGGCAAGCTTGATCCGGTAATTGGGCGTGATGAAGAAATTCGTCGCACCATTCAGGTTCTGCAGCGCCGTACTAAAAACAATCCGGTATTAATCGGTGAACCCGGCGTGGGTAAAACGGCCATTGCCGAAGGTTTGGCTCAGCGCATTATTAATGGTGAAGTGCCTGAAGGTCTGAAAAACAAGCGCGTGCTGTCCTTAGACATGGGTGCGCTGGTGGCGGGTGCCAAATACCGTGGTGAGTTTGAAGAGCGTCTGAAAGGCGTGCTCAACGACCTCGCCAAGCAGGAAGGTAACGTCATTCTGTTTATCGATGAACTGCATACCATGGTGGGTGCCGGTAAAGCCGACGGCGCAATGGATGCGGGCAACATGCTCAAGCCTGCGCTTGCTCGCGGTGAACTGCACTGCGTCGGCGCAACGACGCTGAACGAGTATCGCCAGTTTATTGAAAAGGATGCTGCGTTAGAACGTCGTTTCCAGAAAGTATTTGTGGCCGAGCCTTCTGTTGAAGACACCATTGCGATTCTGCGCGGCTTGAAAGAGCGCTATGAGCTACATCACCACGTTCAAATAACTGACCCGGCTATTGTGGCGGCGGCGACGCTCTCGCACCGGTACATATCCGATCGTCAATTGCCTGACAAGGCTATCGACCTTATAGATGAAGCGGCATCGAGCATTCGTATGCAGATGGATTCCAAGCCAGAATCTCTGGATCGCCTGGACCGTCGTATCATTCAGTTGAAGCTTGAGCAGCAGGCATTAAAGAAAGAGTCGGATGACGCCAGCATCAAGCGTCTTGAAATGATCACTACCGAACTCGATCAGAAAGAGCGGGAATATTCCGGGCTTGATGAAGAGTGGAAAGCTGAAAAAGCCTCTTTGACCGGCACGCAGAACATTAAAGCCGAGCTTGAGCAGGCTAAAATTACGCTTGAGCAGGCACGTCGCGTCGGTGACCTTGGACGTATGTCTGAGCTGCAGTACGGCAAGATACCGGAGCTTGAGAAACAGCTCGCTGCGGCAACGCAGGCTGAAGGTAAATCGATCAAGCTGCTGCGCAACCGCGTCACCGACGTTGAAATTGCCGACGTACTCGCGCGCTGGACCGGTATTCCAGTGGCGAGAATGCTGGAAAGTGAGCGTGAAAAGCTGCTACGCATGGAAGACGATCTCCATAAGCGTGTCATTGGCCAGAATGAAGCGGTTGAAGCTGTATCGAATGCAATCCGCCGCAGTCGTGCAGGATTATCCGATCCTAACCGTCCGATTGGTTCATTCCTGTTCCTTGGGCCAACGGGCGTCGGTAAAACGGAATTGTGTAAAGCGCTGGCGACGTTCCTGTTTAACAGCGACGACGCGATGGTGAGAATCGACATGTCGGAGTTTATGGAGAAACACTCTGTATCTCGGCTGGTGGGTGCACCTCCTGGCTATGTGGGTTATGAAGAGGGCGGCTATTTGACTGAGGCAGTTCGTCGTCGTCCTTACTCTGTCATTCTGCTTGATGAAGTTGAGAAGGCACATCCTGATGTGTTTAACATTCTTCTTCAGGTTTTGGACGACGGACGTTTAACCGATGGGCAGGGCCGTACCGTTGATTTCCGCAACACTGTGGTGATCATGACTTCTAACTTGGGGTCTGACGTTATCCAGCAGCATTTCGGTGAAGCGACCTATGCGCAGATGAAGGAATCAGTAATGGAAGTGGTTACCCAGAACTTCCGTCCTGAATTCATCAACCGTATAGATGAGGTGGTGGTCTTCCATCCGCTGGGTCATGCGCATATCAAGCATATTGCTGAAATCCAGCTACAGCGTTTGTATAAACGTTTGGAAGAGCGGGGCTACAGTGCGCATCTTACTGACGCTGCATTGGAGCTGCTTGGTAATACCGGATTTGATCCCGTATACGGTGCGCGTCCTCTTAAACGCGCCATTCAGCAGGAAATCGAAAATCCGCTGGCTCAGCAAATCCTTTCAGGCAAGCTGATACCAGGTAAACCTATTACTATAGATGTAGAGAACGACCATATAGTGGCTAAACAGTAACGCAATGGTCAGGCGAACTCAGTTAAAATTACCTGAGTAAGTCATGATAAAAAGGGGCTGAATCACAATTCGGCCCCTTTTTTGTTGATTTATCATCCAAAATAGGAAGGTTTGCTGAATTAATGAGCGGTTGATAATTTATTTCAAATAAAGACTTGCGGCTCCTCAGAAACTCCCTATAATGCCGCTCCAACGACAGGGAACAACGCAGCAGCAACGCGGTGTGAACGAGTCGGGAAGAATTAAA
>NZ_MRWD01000118.1 GCF_002093625.1 Rouxiella silvae
ACTCAATATTTCACTCCATCTGCTGTTTAGTTATTCAACAACCTGATTATGAACCTGCTCGTTATATTTGATCAAGTGTGTATTTTGGTAACGTATTACTTGCTTAAATTCATATAGTTGAACGTATCCGAGCAGCCCCAAAAAGTGCTTAGTAGAGGTTTAAGAAGACTCGCCATTATGTCCATGAAAGCCATGTAAAAATCCTTCACACAGACGGTTGTAGGGTGAGAATAGAGAGCTATGTAGTGGTTTACTGAATTTGGCCACCTAAATAGAGGTGGCATTATGAAGGGACGTAACAGACGCACCTAGCCCCGAGTTTCGCCTCGAAGCTGCCCAGCTTGTACTCGATCAGCACTACACCGTTGCAGCCGCTGCCACTACGATGAATGTCGGCAAATCCACGATGGACAAATGGGTTCGACAACTGAAAGAAGAGCGAACGGGAAAATCACCCGTAGCTTCACCCATAACACCTGAGCAGATTGAGATAAGTGAGCTGAAGAAAAGACTTCAACGCGCTGAAATTGAGAGGGGTATATTAAAAAAGGCTACCGCGCTCTTGATGTCAGACTTCCTGAACAATTCTCATTAGTTGAGAAACTCAGGGCGCGGTTTCCTGTTGCCGTTATGTGCAACGTGTTTGGGGTTCATCGCAGCAGTTATAAATACTGGTGGCAGCCCAGGAAGCCTGACGCCACGAGAGTGGCATTATTGAGCCTTCTGCGTGAAGTTTATCGCGAAAGTAACGGTTCAGCAGGAGCGCGAAGTATCGCCGCGATGGTCACCACCAAAGGTATAAAACTGAGCCGCTGGCAGGCAACAAAGCTGATGAAAGCGCACAATATTATCGGCTGTCAGCAACCTGGCCATCGATATAATAAGGCGGGAACACATTAAGATCCCTAATTATCTGGATCGCCAGTTTGCTGTTACCGAGCCTAATCAGGCCTGGTGCGGTGATGTGACTTATATCTGGACGGGAAAACGCTAAGCTTATCTGGCTGTTGTACTCGATTTGTTTTCCCGTAAACCGGTGGCTGGGCGATGTCATTTTTCCATGATTCAGCACTGGCAGGTAAAGCCCTGTCGATGGCCTGGGAAGCACGGAAAAAATCGGCTAATTGACTGTATCACTCGGATCAAGGCAGTCACTATACCAGCAAGAATTTCAGACAGTTACTGTGAAGATATCAGATAAAGCAAAGCCTGAGTCGCTGGGGAAATTGCTGGGATAATAGCCCAATGGAACGGTTCTTCAGAAGCCTAAAAACAGAGTGGGTCCGGAAAATGGGTACGTAAATTTTAGCGTAGCCAGCATGGCGATAACAAATTACATCACGGGATACTACAGCCAGCTCAGACCTCATCAATATAATAGAGGTCTGACGCAGAATGAATCAGAACGATTATTCTGGAAAAACTCAAAAACCATTGCCAGTTTTTGTTGACCACTGCATCATTACATACAAATATAGTCGTTGCCGTTAGTAACCAAGGGCTTTATGCGCAGATTAATATTAAGGGGAAATGTCATAAATTAGAGATATCTTCTACTATATAAATC
>NZ_MRWD01000119.1 GCF_002093625.1 Rouxiella silvae
TTGTAAGCACACCCGTTTTAGTTCCACGCACTTTTTGAGATTTCCGTATTTTCGGCCATCAGCCTGTACTCTTCCGGCGTCAGGTTATTCAGAGATTCATGAGGTCGCTCGCTGTTATATTCCATCAGCCAGCGCTCTGTGATTTCCCGTACTTCGTTCAGAGTTCTGAACAGGTAAAAATCCAGTATTTCTGTCCGGTACGTCCGGTTAAACCGTTCGATAAAGGCATTCTGCGTCGGCTTACCCGGCTTGATAAATTCCAGCATCACACCATGCTCTTCTGCCCAATTCGCCAGAGCCAGTGAGATTAATTCCGGTCCATTGTCCATCCGCATCTTCAGCGGGTATCCGCGGTTTGCCACAATCCTGTCCAGTACCCGGACGACACGCTGGGCCGGGATATTCAGGTCAATTTCGATAGCCAGAGCTTCACGGTTAAAATCATCGACGACATTGAAAGTCCGAAAACGTCGGCCACATGTCAGCGCGTCGTGCATAAAATCGATGGACCAGCTTTGATTGAGCGCTTCCGGCGTTGCCAGCGGAGCCGGATTGCGCACCGGCAGGCGTTGTTTACCCTTGCGACGAAAATTCAGTTTTAACAGACAGTAAATCCGGTGTACCCGCTTGTGATTCCAGACGTGCCCCTGCCTGCGAAGCACCTGAAAAAGCTTCTTAAATCCGTAGCGAGGGTAGCGTTCAACTGCCTCAGTCAGGCTCTGGATCACTGCTTCATCACGTCGTGTATCCGGTTGATAACTAAACACCGTCCTGCTCAGCGATAACGTCCTGCATGCCTGGCGTAAGCTCATCGAAAACTGCGCGGTCAGATAGCTGACGAGCTCTCGCTTTACCGCTGGTTTTAAAGCTTTTTTTCAATAACGTCTTTCAGTGCCCGGCATTCCAGACTCAGATCGGCAAACATCTGCTTCAGACGACGATTCTCATCCTCAAGATCTTTGATCTTTTTAATATCAGCGGCTTCCATCCCGCCATATTTCGCCTTCCAGTTGTAATAACTGGCTTCTGAAATAGCGGCCTCGCGGCAGACATCTTTGACGGTTCGTCCGGCTTCGACAGACTTAAGAACGGCGATGATCTGGTGTTCGGTGAATCGAATCTTACGCATGGCGATCTCCTCAGGGGACATAATCAGTATGCCGGAAGATCTCTAAAAGTGAATGGTTCGCTTAAGAGGGATGCTTACA
>NZ_MRWD01000013.1 GCF_002093625.1 Rouxiella silvae
ACATAATACCCATTAAGAACGAAGGTATTCCACAGTGGATATTTATAATCATTAATAAAAATTCTTTATGCTCAGTAACGTTTGAGCATGGCAAATAAAATGATGTTCTTTTAGTTTTGTGTAAAGTTTGCGTAAATTAATATTCTGCTATATGCTCTTAATTTTGAATTTAGTTCATACTAATCAATGAGTAATGATTATGCAACATGTTCGTGGACTCGACGGCGCGCGTGGTTTTGCCGTGCTTATCGTTATGTTCTTTCATCTCGAAATTCCGGGTTTCTCTCTAGGCTGGGCAGGGGTTCCGTTATTTTTTTGCCTGTCGGGATTTTTAATAACAGGTATTCTGCTTGAACAAAAAAAACGACCTTTTAAAGAGTATCTGGGCAGCTTTCTCTATAATAGGCTGCTGAGAATATTCCCTCTTTTCTATGCCTACTTATTAATCAACTACCTTTACCTCAAGGCCACCGGCCACTCCTCTGACGGCTACATGTGGTTCGTTCTTTATCTGCAAAATATATATATTGGCTTAACCGGCACGACGCCAGGGTTTGTTATCCAAACGTGGTCACTGGCCGCTGAAGAGCAGTTTTATTGGATATGGCCGCTGGCTATTTTCTTTTTGAAAGAAAAGACCATGGTGAAAGTGTTCATCGCCTTGATTATTTTTTCCGCCTGGGTGCGAAGCTTCATCTACCATGCTTCTGGCGACAATCCCTACATGTTCAATGCAACAGTACTAAGTTGCACTGATGCGCTAATTTTAGGGGCGTTATTCGCAAAAATTAAAGACCATAAGCATGCAGCATCTGCCGCCGTGGGCCTGTTAGTGACCGGCATTGCCGTCTCTGCGTATGCCATTGTGACTACGGGCCTTGACGCATTTTGGCTGCCGTCAGGCTGGGTGGGCAAATGTGGTTACCTTGCAACGTCTTTGGCGATGGTTTTCACTGCGCTGATTTTCTTTGTCTACAAGTGGGATAAAGAGGCGAAGGGGGATCTGTTGAACCGAATCTTGAGAAGCCGCTTTTTGGTCTATACGGGGAAAATCAGCTATGGCCTTTATATGTGGCATCTTGCCTGCTTCTACGCGATTACGCTGGTCTTCAAAAAGCTGGGAATGGGCAACCACAACCTGATGTATTACGCTATTGCGATGCTGGCGGCCTACGCTGTCTCCACGCTGTCCTTCTACTTATTTGAGATTCACTTTCTTAAGTTGAAGAAAAAGAGCAAAGCCCGAGCAGACGAAAGAAAAGAGTTAGTGTTTTAACGCAGGCTCACCCACCGTGCGGCTTGGCTTGGCTTGGCTTGGCTCGGTGAGTGAAGTTCTGCGACGTTCTCAGGCCTCTACGTCCTGCGGGAAGGTTTTTGACCAGGCTTCAAAACCGCCGTCTATGCTGTATACCGCGTCAAATCCCTGCGTTAACAAATACTGTGCTGCACTGCGGCTGCTGATGCCGTGATAGCACATTACTAGCACCGGCTGGGTGGTTTCAGTCTGCTGCATGAACGCGCTGATGCTTTCATTACTTAAGTGAAACGCACCGGGGGCATGAGCAGTGTTAAAGCTCTGAATGTCGCGGATATCAACCATTACCGCATCGCCTTCTTTCAGGCGGGTATGGGCCTGCTCAACGCTGATTGCTTCAAACTGTTCCATGCTGCTTTTTGCCTCGTAATGACCAAAACTATCGGTTAAAAATATTCAATTCTATTGTAACCAATTCTTTGCTGTTCAAGACCAGATGATGTGTAAGGTCTTTCTCTGAAAGTCCACCGCCTAAGCGAAAAATCACGAAAAACTCACTTTTTTAAGGAATGAAATTTCGTTAAGCCAAGGCGAAATCACGACTTTTAGCCGTTCAATCGGTGAGCAAACTTCTGATAATGGGTTTATACATATAGGTGTCGCACATCACATTTTTCGCTAAAAGTTTCTGACGCATCGCTCCCTGCACGTTGAGGACTGCGCACTTTTCCCGCTTTATCACCTAAGGATAGAGATTGCCCTATGCCAAAACCGACTTTTAAGCAGGACAGTTTTTTGGCGGCATTGACCCGCCAGTGGCAAGCATTCGGACTGACCTCCGCCGAGGATATGACTCAGCACCAGTGGTGGCACGCCGTCAGTGCCGCGGTGGCTGAGCAGCTGCCACCGCGTCCAGACAGCGGCAAAGGCCGTAGCAAGGTTAAACGCCACGTTAACTATATTTCGATGGAGTTTCTGGTGGGGCGCCTGACCGGAAATAATCTGATTAATTTAGGCTGGTACGACAAGGTTGCCAAAGCGCTGCTGCCGTTTGATATTAATTTGGCCAACCTGCTCGAAGAAGAGGTCGATCCTGCGTTGGGCAACGGCGGTTTGGGCAGGCTGGCGGCCTGTTATCTTGATGCTATGGCATCAGTGGGTCAGCCGGCGATAGGCTATGGTCTTAACTATCAGTATGGCCTGTTCCGTCAGAGTTTTGTCAACGGTAAACAGCACGAAGCCCCCGATGACTGGCACCGCAACGCCTATCCCTGGTTCAGGCACAACAGCGCGCTGGCCGTAGACGTCGGTGTTGGGGGAAAAATGGTAAAAGGCGAAGGCGGGAAATCTCACTGGAAACCGGATTTTATCCTGCGCGGTGAAGCGTGGGACCTGCCCGTCATCGGTTACAATAACGGCGTGTCGCAGCCGCTGCGGCTGTGGGAAGCCACCCACGTTCATCCTTTCGATCTTGAGAAGTTTAACGACGGCAAATTTTTGCAGGCCGAACAGCAAGGAATTGACGCGGCGAAGCTGACAAAAGTTCTCTATCCCAATGATAATCATGAGGAAGGTAAGCGCCTCAGGCTGATGCAGCAGTACTTCCAATGTGCCTGTTCGGTGGCGGATATTCTGCGTCGCCATCATTTCCTTGGGCGTAAAATTCGTGAATTGCCTGATTATGAAGTCATTCAGCTTAACGATACCCATCCCACCATTGGCATTCCCGAAATGCTGCGCGTGCTTATCGACGAACACCAGATGAGCTGGGACGATGCCTGGCACATTACCAGCCGTACCTTTGCCTATACCAACCACACGTTGATGCCCGAAGCGCTAGAAACCTGGGATGAAAAACTGGTGCGTAGCCTTCTACCGCGCCATTTTGCGATTATCAAACAGATTAATACCAACTTTAAGAAACTGGTCGACAAACATTGGCCGGGTGACGAAGCAGTGTGGGCCAAGCTTGCCGTGCATTACGACAAACGGGTCAGAATGGCTAACCTGTGCGTGGTGGCTGGTTTTGCAGTCAACGGCGTGGCAGCTCTGCACTCTGATTTAGTGGTAAAAGACCTGTTTCCCGAGTATCACGAGCTGTGGCCGGAAAAATTCCACAACGTTACCAACGGCATAACGCCACGGCGCTGGCTCAAGCAGTGTAATCCGGCTCTTTCTGCCCTAATTGACGATACGCTGAAGACTGAATGGGTCACTGATTTAGATGCTCTGAAAGGGCTAGAGGCAAGCGTTAAAGATAAAAAGTTCTGTAAGCGCTACCGCCAAATCAAGCACGACAATAAAGTGCGTCTTGCCGAATACGTTAAACAACGCATGGGAATTGTGCTCAATCCGGACGCCATTTTTGATGTGCAAATCAAACGTCTGCACGAATACAAGCGTCAACATCTGAACTTGCTGCACATCGTTTACCTTTATCAGCAGATTCGTGCCAATCCTAAACTCGACATCGTGCCTAGGGTTTTCCTTTTCGGCGCGAAAGCGGCTCCCGGTTACTATCTGGCTAAAAATATTATCTATGCGATCAATCAGGTAGCCGAGAAAATCAACAACGATCCGCTGGTGGCCGACAGGATCAAAGTCGTATTCATCCCAGATTACAACGTGTCGGTGGCCGAGATGATGATCCCGGCGGCGGATGTTTCGGAGCAGATTTCTACCGCTGGCAAAGAGGCTTCGGGCACCGGAAATATGAAGCTTGCGCTAAACGGTGCGCTGACCGTGGGGACGCTCGACGGCGCCAACGTTGAAATCGCCGAGCAAGTCGGTGACGAAAATATCTTTATCTTTGGCAACACCGTCGATGAAGTTAAAGCGCTGCTGAAAAAAGGGTATAAACCGAAGGCGCTGGTCAAAAAAGATAAGCATCTCAAGGCAGTGCTCGACGAATTGGCCAGCGGTTTTTACAGCGACGGCGATAAAAAAGCCTTTGATCAACTGCTCGACAGTCTGCTCGACGGCGGTGACCCCTATCTGGTTCTGGCCGATTTTGCACAATACTGTCAGGCGCAGGAAAAGGTCGACAAGCTCTATCGCGATCGTGACGAATGGACTCGACGCACGCTGCTTAATACCGCCCGAGTTGGCATGTTTAGCGCCGACCGTTCAATCCGTGATTATCAGCAGCGTATTTGGCAGGCTAAACGTTAAGGAGCAGCCATGCAGGGCGAGGAACTCGAACAGGCAGCAAAGCGGGCAGGTATTTTAGACAGTTTTATCAATATGGTAGACGAGGTGCAAACCGTCTCACCCCAGACCCAGCAGGCACTGCTTGAGGCGATGGGACGCGATGAGCAGGAGCCGGAAACGGGTCCGCTGCCGCCGGTGAAAGTGTTTATGGCCGGTGAGACGCTGCGCTTTATCCCACAGGGAGAGGGGCAATTTCATTGGCAACTGACGCTGGAAAACGGGGACACCTCCGCGGGTGAAGGCATTTTTGGAGAACCTCTGGAGCTGGGCCGTTGTGCCGTGCTCGGTTATCACCAGCTCACGCTTACCTGGCAGCAGCAGCAGCAGCAGCAGCAGCAGCAGTGGTCGTGTCGGACTATTGTTGCGCCGTCTCGCTGTTTTGAACCCGAAGTACTGATTAACGGCAAAAAACTCTGGGGTGCCTGCGTACAGCTTTATACCCTGCGTTCAGAAAATAACTGGGGAGTGGGGGATTTTGGCGATTTAAAGCAGATGATCGAGCAGTTGGGATCGCGCGGTGGCGCCTTCGTGGGTCTGAATCCTATCCACGCGCTCTATCCTGCAAATCCGTCAAGCGCCAGTCCTTATAGCCCTTCGTCGCGCCGTTGGCTAAACGTGACTTATATTAACGTTAACGCCGTTGAAGAGTTTACCGACAGCCCACAGGCGCAGAGCTGGTGGAAAAGCGCTGAAACTCGCGCCGCGCTGGATAAGGCCCGCAGCGTTGACTATGTCGATTATCCGGGTGTGATGGCGCTGAAAATCACTGGGCTTAAGCTCGCGTGGCGCGCGTTTCAAATCCTTGCGGAAGCGGGACAGCGAAAGCGAGATTTTCGCGCCTTTGTGCTGCTGGGCGGTGAAAGTCTGCGCCAACAGGCGGTGTTCGATGCGCTGCATACGCACCTTGGCGAGACGGAGCAAGGTTTGTGGGGATGGCCGGCATGGCCTGCGGCTTATCAGGATCCACAGAGTGATAAAGTGGCAGAATTCTGCGAGCGTTACCAAGATGAGGTGGCATTCTTTCTTTGGCTACAGTGGCTGGCACACTGCCAGTTTGCCGAGTGTTATCAGGCAAGTGTTGCACTTGAAATGCCCATCGGCCTGTACCGTGATTTAGCGGTAGGCGTGGCCGAGGGGGGCGCAGAGACCTGGTGCAATCGCTCGCTTTATTGTATGGGGGCGACCGTTGGTGCACCGCCGGACATTTTAGGTCCTCAGGGGCAGAATTGGGGATTACCGCCTCTCGACCCTAACGTGATGAAGGCGCGTGCCTATCAGCCCTTTATCGATTTACTGCGCAGTAATATGGCCGACTGCGGCGCGCTGCGTATCGACCACGTTATGGGCCTGCTGAGGCTGTGGTGGATACCCAAAGATCAACATGCGGGTCTTGGCGCCTACGTCAGTTATCCGCTAAACGACCTGCTTGCGGTGCTGGCGTTGGAGAGCCAACGGCATCAGTGCATGGTGATTGGTGAGGACTTGGGCACGGTGCCAAAAGAGATCGTTACCAGTCTGCGAGACAGCGGGATTTACTCTTATAAAGTGCTCTATTTCGAACACGATAAACAGTTGCTCTATCGCGCTCCGCAAGACTACGTGGCGCAGGCAATGGCCACCGTGACCACCCACGACCTGCCAACGCTGCGCGGTTATTGGCAGGGTGATGATTTAACGCTGGGCGAGAAACTGGGTATTTATCCCGATGCCGAAATATTGGCTCACTTGCGCAGGGAGCGAGCGTTGACTCGCCAGGCGCTGCTTGACGCCCTGCACCGCCATCACTGCGTGCCCAACAGCTTAAGCAAGCACGCTGAATCGATGGAAATGAGCGACACTCTCAACCTCGGGCTACAGCGTTATTTGGCCGACAGCGCCAGTGTTCTGCTCGGACTTCAGCCCGAGGACTGGCTGGATATGAGCACGCCGGTCAATGTGCCGGGCACCAATAGTGAATATCCCAACTGGCAGCGCAAGCTCACGACGCCGCTTGAGGCGATGTTTAGCAGTGAGAAAATAGACGGCTTACTGAAGGATTTGAACGAAAGAAGAAAGAGGGTTGATGCTTAAATATATCCCCCACGTTTACAGTGGGGGATGGACAAGATTAGTAGAACGAGTGCTCACCGCGCTGATGTTCAGTCAGGTCGCGGACGCCTTTCAGCTCAGGGAATGCCTGCAACAGCTCTTTCTCGATGCCGTCTTTCAGCGTAACGTCGATCATTGAACAACCGTTACAGCCGCCGCCAAACTGAAGAATCGCCAGGCCTTCGTCGGTAATTTCCATCAGCGAAACGCGGCCGCCGTGGCTGGCCAGCTGTGGATTAATCTGCGCTTGCAGCAAATACTCAACGCGCTCCATCAGCGGTGCATCGTCAGAGACCTTGCGCATTTTTGCGTTCGGCGCTTTCAGCGTAAGCTGTGAGCCGAGCTGATCGGTAACAAAGTCGATCTCTGCTTCATGTAAATACGGTGCGCTAAGCTCGTCGATGTATGCAGACAGCTTTTCAAATTTTAGTTCTGTATCCGTGGCTTCCACGGCGTCAGGTGGGCAGTAAGAAACACCACATTCAGCAGTTGGCGTACCTGGGTTAATCACAAATACGCGGATCTGGGTGCCTTCTTCCTGGTTCGCCAAAAGTTTGGCAAAGTGCTCTTGGGCAGCATCGGTAATAATGATCATAACATTGGCTCAATAGTTGACTACTCCAGTTGGTTATAATACGCCCTTTAACATACTGACTACAAGGTGCGGCAAATACACCAAATTTGTAATGAGGCAATATCCTTTTTATTCAGCAGTTTACTGACTTCGCTAATTGTGCTGCCGGTGGTGACCACGTCATCAATCAGTGCAACATGTTTACCTGCCAGTGAAGAATTGCAGGTAAAAGCCTGCCGCAAATTGAGCTTTCTTTTGGGTTCTGAAAGCCGCTGCTGAGCTACCGTAGCGCGGTGCCTTTCCAGCGCGTAAGGCTGATAGTCACAGCCTAGCCAGCGAGCGAGTGGACGGGCCAGTAGTTCGGACTGATTGTAACCGCGATGACGATAGCGACGCAGATGCAAAGGAATGCTGAGCAGCACCTCAGGCCGAGCCACGCTGCCTGTGCGCCAACGCGCTAGCCACTGTAACAACAGCAATCGCGCCAGAGGTTCGGCCAGCTCTGGCGTGGACGAAAATTTAAAGCGCAGCAGCAAGGTGCTGATGGGCAACTGATAAACGCTGGCAAAAATCAGTGATTGCCACAGCGGCGGCCTTAAAATACAGCGGCCGCAGGGCAATCGCGTATTACCGCTGGGTAATCCACAGCGCGGACAGCAACAGGGTAATTCTGGCAAATGCCTGATACAAAGGCTGCAAATTCCGTGTTTGGCGAGCTGTAGCGGTTGCTGGCAAAGCCAACACCGGCTGGCAATGGTGAGCATAATAGGTAGACTATTCCTTTATTAAATCTTCATGTTTTCCCTTTTAGGACACTACAGTATGAATCGCCTCTATTGGCAGACTTTAGGTGAAGGTTCACGCGATATTGTGCTGCTTCACGGATGGGGGCTGAACGCCGAAGTATGGCGTTACATTGCCGAGCGATGGGCGCCGCATTTTCGTCTGCACTTGGTCGACTTGCCGGGCTATGGCCGCAGTCAGGGTTTTGGGGCGCTTTCACTGTCTGAAATGACGGAGATTGTTTTAGCGCAGGCACCGGAAAAAGCGCTGTGGTTGGGCTGGTCGTTGGGTGGTTTAGTGGCCAGTCAGGCTGCGTTGGTTGCACCCATGCGCGTTGAGGCTTTGATAACCGTTTCCTCTTCTCCACGTTTCGCAGCAGGAGGTGAGCAGGAGGGTAAGCACACCTCTGAATCACCACACTGGCCGGGCATTCGCCATGAAGTTCTACAGGGTTTTCAGCATCAACTGAGTGAAGACTTTCAGCGCACGGTTGAGCGCTTTTTGGCGTTACAAACGTTAGGTAGCGAAAGCGCACGGCAGGACGCCAAATTGTTGAAATCGATGGTGCTGGATTTGCCGATGCCCCCGGTCGAAGTGCTTAACGGCGGGCTGGATATTCTTAACCATCAGGACTTACGGATGCCGATGAAGTCACTCAGGCTGCCCTTTTTACGCATCTATGGCGCGCTGGACGGTCTGGTGCCAAGAAAAATTGCCCCGCTGCTCGATACGTTATGGCCAGCATCGCATTCAGTGATTATCGAGAAGGCGTCCCATGCGCCTTTTATTTCCCATCCTGATGCCTTTAGCTCAGCGGTGCTCGACTTTCTTAATGCTGAAAATCTGCGCTAGCCGTCACATAATGAAGGTTAAATAACGTGTAACGACCTCTTTAATGGATAATTTTCAGGAGTGACTAATACTCAAGAAGGTAACGTCAGAAGCTTGATAAAGCTCTTTTAGGCAGGTTTATCGAGGGTTTGCGTCTCTGGGAGACATTGCGGTATTTGGGCAGGAAGTTCACTACCGACGCAGACAGTCTGAGTTAAGCAACTTGACTGCTTTTAAAATAAATCACTCAAAAAAGAGGTAATGTCATGAATTACAAGAAAATGGTTGTTGCAGCTGTGCTGTTGGGTACGTTCTCGGCGGGTGCAATGGCAGCCCAGGAAATCTCCCGCGAAGAAGCGAAGAAAATGGGTTACACCAGTTTGGGCACGGTCTCAATCGATAACGAGCAGACTGCGCCGATGGATGCTAAAAAGGCCATTAACAAGTTGGTCGAGGAAAAAGGCGGTAAATATTACGTTGTTATCGAAGCGAACAATGACAATAAAATCAGTGCGACCGCTGAAGCTTTTAAATAATTACCGCATTCAATAAGCAACGTAGGCGAGCATTTTCATGCTCGCCTTATTTTTTTTACTTTCGCCTGTTTTGCCGCAGTTGTTGAATAAATAACCGTCTGTTTTTTTAATTCCCCTATCCTCTAGTCAGGCACTTAGTAATTTCATCCCGATTTTTGTGCGACGTTTCTCCTTTTCTTATTTTCAACATACTGAAATATAACGATCTCTTTTAACTATTACTCTTAGGCTAACGATACGCCTTGGTCCTTGATTGATGAGGGGATCAGCTATTTCTAGACTGAGTACAGTCATTAAACAGGTTTAACCCAGAGGTTTTAGGCATGAAGCAACATTCACAGACGACAAAGGTCTGGGACTCGCGCCGCAGTGAGAAAAAACGGCGTATTGACAGTGTCCAGGCTGTGGCTCAAGGCAAGGTTTTACCTACAGACCAAATGACCGCGATTCTGGAAACCCTTATTTCCCCCGGTGACCGCGTAGTGATGGAGGGCAATAATCAGAAACAGGCCGATTTTCTCTCCCGTATGTTGGCGAAGGCCAATCCCGAGAAATTACACGATTTACATATGATTATGCCCAGCGTCAGTCGGGCAGAACATCTTGATCTGTTTGAGCGCGGAATTGCCCATAAACTGGACTTTGCCTTCTCTGGTCCGCAGAGCCTGCGCATCGCGCAGCTGTTGGAGGATGGGCTGATGGAAATCGGCGCCATTCATACCTACATCGAGCTTTATGCCCGTCTGTTTGTTGATTTAGTGCCCAATGTTGCTCTCATTGCTGGCTTTAAGGCTGACAGAAAAGGCAACCTTTATACCGGCCCGAGTACGGAAGACACCCCTGCGCTGGTAGAGGCCACGGCGTTTAAAAATGGGCTGGTCATTGCTCAGGTCAATGAGTTGGTTGACGATGAGAACGATCTGCCGCGTGTTGATATTCCTGGGTCGTGGATTGATTTTGTAGTGGTCGCCGACAAACCCTTCTTTATCGAACCGCTGTTTACTCGCGATCCTCGGCTAATAAAGCCGGTTCACGTCTTGATGGGCATGATGGCGATTAAAGGAATTTATGCCAAACATCAGGTGCAATCGCTAAACCACGGTATCGGCTTTAACACCGCCGCCATCGAACTGCTGCTGCCGACCTACGGTGAACAGTTGGGTTTGAAAGGCAAAATCTGTAAACACTGGGCGCTGAACCCGCATCCAACGCTGATCCCAGCCATCGAAAGCGGTTGGGTTGAGACGGTGCACTGCTTCGGCGGTGAGCTGGGTATGGAGGACTATATTGCCGCACGGCCAGACGTTTTCTTTACCGGCTCAGACGGATCGATGCGATCCAACCGCGCCTTTTGCCAGCTCGCCGGGCAGTATGCAGTCGATATGTTTATCGGGTCGACGCTTCAGGTCGACGGATTGGCTAACTCTTCAACGGTGACGAAAGGCCGGCTGGCGGGATTCGGCGGCGCGCCCAATATGGGCCACGATCCGCACGGCCGCCGCCACGCCACGCCAGCCTGGTTGGATATGATTGAAGAGCCGGATCCCATGCAGCGCGGACGCAAGCTGGTCGTGCAGATGGTGGAGACCTTTCAGTCCGGTGGTAAACCGACTTTTGTCGAAAAGCTCGAAGCGGTTGATGTCGGATTACAGTCGGGTATGCCGCTCGCGCCGGTCATGATCTACGGCGATGACGTTACACACGTTCTCACCGAAGAGGGCATTGCGTATCTGCACCGCGCCAAGTCTTTGGAAGAGCGGAGGGCGATGGTGGCCGCCGTGGCCGGTATTACCGACGTTGGTCTGGGTGTTGACGCCAAGCGCGTGGCAGAGCTGCGAAAACAGGAGCTGGTGGTGTTCCCGGAAGACATGGGCATCCGCCGCACGGATGCGACTCGCTCTCTGTTGGCGGCCAGCAGTGTCAGTGAGCTGGTGGACTGGTCCGGGGGGCTATACAACCCGCCGGCAAAATTTCGGAGTTGGTGACGATGGCACTGACATTAACCGACGCCGGGCCGGGCGATATTTTGGCGGCCACGCTGGCAGAAAGTGCCACGCAGGCGTTGCTTGATGAAGTGCGGCTTAGCCCAAAACCGGGGCTGGTCGATAGCCGCGGCTCCGGTTCCCATCGCGACCTCACGCTCGCGCTGATGGAGCATTCGGCTCACAGCCTGACTGCAACATTTAACGCGTTGGCTCAGCACTGTTGGCGACGATCGGCCGATATTGCCCTGCGTCAGGAAGTGGGACGACTGGGCCGCGAGGGTGAACGGGAAATGATGGCGGCAACCGGCGGCGTGAACACCCATCGGGGCGCGATTTGGGCCGTGGGATTATTGGTCAGCGCGGTAGCGATGCAGCCTTCCGACAATGGGGTCGAGCATATCGCCCGACGCGCCGCCGAGCTGGCTCGCTTGCCCGATGAATTCAGCCCGAAAACCTTCAGTAAAGGTGCGTGTGCGGTCCAGCGTTATCGGCTGCCGGGTGCAAAAGAGGAGGCGCAAAGTGGATTCCCCCACGTCACTGGTCTGGCACTTCCCGAACTTCAGCGCAGTCGTGAGGCGGGCGCGAGTGAAAGTCAGGCACAGCTTAATGCGCTACTTGCGGTGATGACATCACTGGCCGACACCTGTGTACTGTCGCGTGGCGGCATGCCCGCACTGTTGGCGATGCAGCGAGGCGCTGCGTCGGTACTGCATGCTGGTGGAGTGCAAACGGCGGCGGGGGTGAGACGGTTGATGCACCTTGAGCGCCAAATGCTGGCGGATAATGTTTCGCCAGGCGGTGCCGCAGATCTGCTGGCTGCCACCTTGTTCGTCGATCGTATCGGCGCAAAAACTCACCCTATTCACGGTTTAACATCATGATGATGAAGAGGTGTTATGGAACGTTTTGAATTTACCTATCCGGCACAAAAAAGTTTGCCGAGCCATGCTCAAGCGGGTGTGGTGGGATCTGGCGATCTCGAGGCGCTGTATGAGCCGGCGTCGGGCGATGCGCTGGTGGTTCGCGTTGCAACCTCGGTAGACGGCAGTCAGCCGCTGTGGCAGCGCTTTTTCGACCATTTGATTGGCGTGCGTGAACTCCCCGCGGGTCAGTTGGATATCAACGACTTCGGTGCGACACCCGGTGTAGCCAGGCTGCGCATCGAACAGGTTTTTGAGGAGGCATCCGATGTCCGTTGATCAAAGCTTTATAGAATTAAATGCCCGTCAGCGAGCGCGTGCGCTGCTCGATGACGGCACTTTTCGCGAGTTGCTTGACCCCTTCCAGCGCGTTGCTTCGCCGTGGCTTGAACGCCAAGGCATCGTGCCACAGGCCGACGACGGCATGGTGGTTGCACGCGGCACTATTGAAGGCCAATCGGCGGTGATTGTCGCCATCGAAGGGGCATTCCAGGGCGGCAGCATGGGCGAAGTCTCAGGCGCGAAAATGGCGTCGGCGCTGGAGTTGGCGGCACAGGACAACCGCAATGGTATTGCCACGCAGGCGGTTTTACTGCTCGAAACCGGCGGCGTGCGTCTGCAGGAGGCTAATCTCGGACTGGCGGCCATCGCCGATATTCACGCCGCGATTGTTGATTTGCGCCGCTATACGCCGGTGATTGGCATTGTCGCCGGTACGGTCGGCTGTTTTGGCGGGATGTCGATTGCCGCTGCCTTGTGCAGCCGGTTGATTGTGACTCGTGAAGCGCGGCTGGGATTAAACGGCCCGCAGGTTATTGAACAAGAGGCGGGGATCGCTGAATACGATTCGCGTGACAGGCCATTTATATGGAGTATGACCGGCGGTGACGTGCGCTATGCCAGCGGGTTTGTCGATGCACTGGTCGAGGATTCGCTGCAAGAGGTGAAAAACAGCATGCTGTCGTTTATCCGCGAGGGGGTACCTCCTCACCATCGCTCTGATAATTATGACTATTATTTGTCAAAATTATCAACCTTTGACACCTCTGTGCAGGCCAGCCGCGAGGTGACGACGGCACTGTTTAGTGATTCGGCCACAAACCAGGAGGACAAATAATGAGCGCATCTAAGCAGACTTTCAGCCGTGGCAACTATTGGTTTACTCAACTGGCGTCCGACGCGTGCGATGTCAGCGGACTCTGCGCCTCGGTTAAAGCCGCCGACGGTAAGCTCGGACAGCATGATGTTCGCTATATCGCAGTGATCCCGGATGCGGAAAATCGTTATCCCCGCGCGGCGGCGGGCGAAGTTGGACTGCTTGAGGGCTGGACGCTGGCCAAAGTCGTGAATCAGGTGATTGATGAAGACGCAGATAAAACCGTGAAACGCGCGATTGTGGCGATCATTGACGTTCCCAGTCAGGCCTATGGGCGACGCGAAGAGGCGTTTGGTATTCATCAGTCGTTGGCCGGCGCGGCGGGTGCTTACGCCAACGCGCGTCTTGCCGGGCATCCTATCGTCGGACTGATTGTCGGCAAAGCGATGTCAGGGGCATTTTTGGCTCACGGCTATCAGGCTAACAAGCTGATCGCCTTTAATAATCCTGGCGTAATGATCCATGCGATGGGCAAAGAGTCCGCAGCTCGAATTACGCTGCGTTCCGTTGAGGCACTGGAAAAACTGGCTGCTGAGGTTCCACCGATGGCTTATGACATTGAAAATTATGCCACGCTGGGGCTGTTGTCGCAGTTAATGGATATCAGTAACCCTGAAAATCCCACCGAGGCAGAGATTGCCAAGGTGAAATCAGTGGTTGATGAGTCAATCAGCGAAATCGTGCTACAGGGCGTTTATTTGTCGAATCGGCTGGGTGCCGATAATCGAGCCAGCTCTTCCAAGGTACGTGAGCTGATGCGCGAACAGTGGTAGTTCAGGCTTTCCCTCTTGTTTGACCGGTTCTGACCTGCAAACAGCATGAAGTCTCAGGCGCTTTATCCCGAGTATGACTGAAAGTATTAAGAAAACATCGCAGCCGGTGGATCGAGGAATTTACAATAATTCCAACCTCAGGTATCCCACTATGACTTATGTGATCTTGCACGCGCTCGCACCTATTTTTGTGATTATGGTCCTTGGCTATTTTGCCGGGAAAACGAAAATGGTTGAGAATCAGAATGTCTCGTTGTTAAACGTATTTGTGATGGATTTTGCGCTCCCGGCGGCGCTGTTTACCGCCACCGTGCAAACGCCGTGGCTAGGCATTGTCGGGCAAAGTCCGCTGATCCTGCTGCTGGTACTGACAATGTGGATAACCTACGCCGCACTGTATTTCCTTTGCACCAAAGTCTTTAAAAAGTCGCCACAGGATGCGGCGGTGCTGACGTTGACCGTGGCGTTGCCAAATTATGCGGCATTGGGACTGCCCATTCTTGGCAGCGTATTGGGGGAAAACGCCGGGACGTCGCTGTCGGTGGCGGTGTCGATTGCCTGCGGTTCAGTACTGATGACGCCGTTTTGTTTGCTGATTTTAGAGCGAGAGAAAGCGCGTGAAAGCGGAGAATCCCACGGTTCGGCGCTGACGATGTTGCCGATTCTGATGTGGCGCTCGATTAAAAAACCGATTGTCTGGGGACCGCTGCTCGGGGTTGTGCTGTCGGCTATCGGCATTAAAATGCCGGATATCGTGCTGGCCTCAATCAAGCCTTTGGGTCTGGCGGCCACGGCGTCGGCGCTGTTTCTTACCGGGGTTATTCTGTCGGCCCGTAAGCTGAGAATCAACGCGGCAGTGCTCATTGCCTGCCTGACGAAAAACGTGATCCAGCCATTTATTGCTTTGGGGCTGGTGATGGCCTTCGGTATCAGTGGTGAGGTGGCCATTACAGCTGTACTGATGATTGCGCTGTCTGCGGGGTTCTTTGGCATCGTATTCGGCAACCGTTTTGGGGTTCAGTCGCCCGACGCCGAGGCGTCGCTGTTGATTAGCTCGATATTGGCTATTCTGACCTTACCGCTGTTTATATCATTGACGGCTTCAATGCATTAACGGCTCTCTTTTTAGCTATAGGGAAAAATAATGGATTTTCCTCGTGCTCATGATTTGGTGTGGAGCAGACAACGCCCCGTGGCGGCAAAAGGGCAGGTCCTGCCCGCGTGGGTTAGCGCGGGGTGGCAAACGCATTTGCCGCTGGTGGTGCGCCGCGATTTGAGCGATGAGCAACGGCTGCCGGTTGGCGTACGTGGCATAAGTCGCAGCCAGCGGGCAGCAGCATGGATCTCTCCCGCCGACATCAGGCGCATCGTCACGCCAGAATCGTTGGTGGCGGACAGTAATATTCTGCTGCGTTCTGCTTTTGTGTCCCAACAGCCCCTTCAGGCACTGATTACCCTTATCGAGATGCGCCTGCCGTGGATTTGGGGGGTGACCGGCAGCTGCGGTTACGCGCTGGCAACGGATATTCCCGTGATGCATGCCGACAGCGACCTAGATTTACTGATCCGCTGCGACACGCCGCAGCCGCGGGAGGCATTCAGCGATTTCTATCACCAGCTGTCGCGCTTGCCGTGTCGGGCTGATGTGCAGGTCAACACGCCACAAGGCGGATTTTCTTTAAGCGAATGGCTGCGTGACACTCGTGTGATGTTAAAAACCGACGCCGGCCCCTTTAGGGTCGATAACCCGTGGCTCCCGCTCGCCGAGGAGCAAAAAAACAGATGAAAATACTGTTCACCTTTCCCGGACAGGGGCCGCAGTTTCCCAGCATGCTGCATCAGTTGCCGAAGACGCCTCTGACGCTCGGCTACCTCGAACGCGCCAGCACAGCGCTGGGGCAAGATATTCTCACGCTCGACGGCCCCGAAGCACTGCTGTCAACCCGTCAGGTGCAGCTTTGCCTGTTGGTCGGCGGTGTGATTTGGGCTGAACATCTTCGCGCCAGCGGCGTGCTCCCTGATTTTGTTAGTGGTCTGTCGATTGGTGCGTTTCCCGCCGCCGTAGTCTGTGGCGCGCTGGCGTTTGATGATGCGGTCAAATTGGTCGCGCTGCGCGGTGAACTGATGCAACAGGCTTATCCACAAGGGTTTGGCCTCTCGGCGATTGTGGGGTTGCGTCAGCAGCAGATTGAAAGATTGATAAGTCAGGTTAATTCGCCACAGATGCCGGTATTTTTAGCTAATATCAATGCTGAAGACCAACTGGTGATTGCGGGAAGCGACGAGGCAATGCAGAAGGTTCGCGCGCTAGCCGCTCTGCAGGGAGCGCATAAAAGTCATGCGTTGGCGGTGAGTGTGCCTTCACACTGTTCGCTGTTGGACATACCGGCGGCCAAGCTGGCCGAAGCAATAAGTGCCGTCACTTTCACGCGGCCAGACTGTGGCTATCTCAGCGGCAGCAGTGCGCGTGTCTACTGGCAACCTGAAAAAATCGCTGACGATCTGGCGTTTAATATGGCGCGGCGGGTTAACTGGTTTGATGCCATGGTGGCGGCATACCAGCGGGAAGTGCGGCTGGCGGTGGAGATGCCGCCGGGATCGGTGCTGACTGGACTCACCAAGCGGGTGATGACTGAGGGGGTCGCGCTATCCTTAAGCCAGTCGGCCGTCGAGGAGGTCAACACGCTGGCGCAAAGGCTTGAGCGCCGCTGATCTCCCTGAGTGTGCTTGGCAAAAGTTAACCGTTTTTCTGTGGATGACTGCGCGCGTACATGCGGCTTTCGGCGGCCAGCGCCAGCAGGTTAGGATCGCGTTCACGGCTGCGGGCAAACACTAGCGCAATAGTTTGGCGCATTTGATAAGGTTCCGCCAGCGGCAGCAGTTTAACGGTGTCGGCATACACGCCTTTCATCCGCCCTGGTATCAGCGTGCAGCCTACGCCGGCCTGTACCAGGCTGAGCATCGAGAAAATATCGTTCACCTGCGTCACAATATCCGGCTCGAATCCTGCAATCTGAAACGCCTCCTGAAAACCATGGTAGGTTGCAAATCCTTCGGCCAGTGAGACAAATTTTTGTTGTCTAAAATCGCGTAAATCGACCGTTCCTTCGGTGACTAACGCCGAGTCTGCCGGTACCGCCAGATAGATATCATCCTTGAACAGCGGCAGGTTCTCGTAAAGTTGCTCATCAATGAAAGAATCGCTGGTGGAAATTAAAATCGCATCAAGCTGCTGAGCGGCAAGTCGCGACAGCAGTGTTTCATTGGATCCCATGATCAGTTCCAGCTCGAGACTGGGACGGCGGATTTTAAGGCCCATAATCAGGCGTGGAATGGTTTCCAGCGTGAGGGAATAAAGCGTGCCGAGCCGAATACGTTTTTCACCAAACCCTGCGGTACGCTGCGCCGCCTGTATGCCTAACGCCATCTGCTCAATCACCTGAATAGCGTGTTGTTGCAGGGTGTCGGCGGCGGGCAGCGGCAGTAGATTACGCCCCCGATGAATAAATAACGGGCAGCGCAGCCCTTCTTCCAGCGAATGCAGCGCACGATGAACGCTGACACTGCTCAGTCCAAGCTGTTCAGCGGTGCGGGCAATGTTCAGTTTCTCCATAAATACCAGGAAAACCTCAAGCTTGCGGAAGGTGATTTCACTGTCGATCATTTTTGACTCCAGGCGGCTGATCAAGGCCAATCTTAACGAGTCGATCCTGCATACAACAGAGCAACCGCTGCTTTTACCCGCTTATCTTTCTGTTATTTAAGGCATGCCGCATTTCTTGCCTTCCGAACAGCCTTTGCATCCGCCCGACGGCACAGATTTCAGGGTAATAAATGCCATGTTTGATGCGCCTGTCACGACTTCATAGACTCGACTTCTTGAACAGCGCAGTCCAATCAGTATCAGTGCGTTAACCAGCAGCACGGCGGCAATAATCGTCAGGCTTTGTAGCGGATGGTTGCGCAACGTTGCAGCCTGATAAAACAGGGTGGCTAGCGAATAGGCGACGTTTAATCCCCAGAGTATGGAGAAGGTCATCCAGCTGCGGCTAGTTTCGCGGGCAATCGCTCCCATAACGGAGACGCAAGGCACGTAAAGCAGCACAAATATAAGATAACTGTAGGCTGAAATGGCGGTACCGAATTTGGCGCTCATTACACCCATAGCGCTGGCGGCCATCTCGCCGTCGCCTTTGCTGGCTTCGATAGGGTTGGACAGGGTGCTCAAACTCAGTGTATCGACCAGACTTTTCCACGTTTCGGCCACCGCACCGCGCAGCTGGGCTAACGGCCGGTAATGTTCGGCGTCAAACGGTTCGGCTTTTAGCTGCTCGGCGGTGTAGAGCGTATTCAGCGTGCCAACCACCACCTCTTTTGCCATCGCACCGGTAACCAGCCCGACGGTTGCCTGCCAGTTATCAGGATGTACGCCCATAGGGATAAGAACGGGCGTCAGGATTTTACTTACGCTCGCCAATGCAGAGTCATTGATACTGTCAACCGGATTGCCGCTGAATGAGAAACTGTTAAGGGCGCCGATAAATACGCAGGCAATAACAATCACGCGACCGGCCCGCAGAATAAAGCCTTTCAATCTTTGCCAAGTTTGCAGTAGCAGGCTTTTCAACCGGGGAATGTGGTAAACCGGCAGTTCCATAATAAAGGGCGACGCCTCGCCGCGCATGAGGGTGTGCTTCATCACCAAACCGGTCAACACGGCCACGATAATACCCAGCAGATAGAGTGAAAAGACTACGGATGCGCCCTGTTGCCCAAAAAAGGCGGCCGAGAAAACGGCAAAATGGCTAGCCTGGCGCCGCACGACATAAAGGGTGACATCATTACCGTGATCAGGCGTTCGCGCGGTGCGTCGAGCGTGCGTGCCCCCATAATTGACGGCACGTTGCAGCCAAAACCGACAATCAGCGGCACGAAAGACTTGCCTGGCAGGCCCAAAGACTGCATCAGGCGATCCATGACAAAGGCCGCTCGCGCCATATAACCCGAGTCTTCAAGAAATGAGAGAAACAGGTACATCATGCCGATTTGCGGGATCAGCGGCATTACCGTGGCTATCCCGCCGCCAACCCCTTGGGCAAGAAACAGTGTAAGCCAGATAGGGAAGTGCAGTGTGTAGCCAATCCACTGTAATCCTTGGACAAAAATAGTAGCAGAGCCAATTTCGAACAGCGGTTTCAGCGCGCCGCCGATGTTAATTGCCAGCACGAACATCAGGTACATCACCAGCAGAAAAATGGGCACGCCGAGAAAGCGATTGAGGATAATTTTATCCAGCTTTTGGGTCAGGCCGTGCGGCTGACTTAAATGAAGATTACTGACGCTGGCGCAAATAGTGTTGATTGACTGATAGCGCGCTTCAGCAATGGCCAGCGCCGGATCCTCTATACCGGACTCAGCGAGCCTGCGATGAATATTCGGCAGCAGTAAACGGGCCTCTCCAGCATGGGTTGCACTGTAAATGTCGCCTTCAAGCATTTGAACTGCCAGCCATTCACGGCGCTGGCGCGACAGTTTTTCCGGCATGGCTTCGGCTAAGTGCACCACGTCGTGCAATAACGCAGGGACGTAATTAATGCGTTGCAGTGGAACCGGCTCGGGGCGCGAATCAATGGCGTTTTTTAAATCGCCAATGCCGTCGGCGCGGGTCGACACCAGCGCTACCACCGGACAGCCGAGCTGTGCAGATAGCGCATTGATGTCGATGTCTATTTTTTGCGTGGCAGCGATGTCGAGCATGTTGAGTGCAACGATGCACGGAATGCCAAGCTCAAGCAGTTGCAGTGTCAGGTAAAGGTTTCGTTCGAGATTTGAAGCATCGATGACGTTGATGAACATCTCGGCCTCACCGCTCAAAATGTAGTGGCAGGCAATTTGTTCGTCGAGCGACGTTTGGCTTGAGATAGTGGTCAGCGAATAGGTGCCGGGTAAGTCAACCAGCTTGACGCGATGATGAGTCGTCTCGAATTCACCCTCTTTACGCTCAACGGTGACACCGGCCCAGTTTCCTACCCGCTGACGCGAGCCGGTCAGCTGATTGAACAACGTAGTTTTACCCGAGTTAGGATTGCCTATCAGGCCAACTGTCAGCGTTTTCATTGCGACATCTCCAGCAGAGTCAGTAACTGCAAATCCTTTTTTCTCACCACAAGGCTGGTGCGGCGCGTTTCGATTTGCAGCGGATCACCCAGAGGTGCAACGCGCAGCACGTTAAACTGGGAGCCTGGCAGCATGCCGAGTGAGAGAAGCTTTTGGCGATAGGCTGGGCTGATATCACGAGAAAATCCGACGATTTTATAGCTGCGCTGAGTTTGAAATTTCATGTTGAACCTCTTGAGGCTCGCGATGAGCCAGTAGCAGATATCTTGCAGATGATGCTATCTTATTGAATAGAAAGACTAATAATAATCATTACCAAAACAGGCTTCGATTTTAGAGAGGGTAGACTGATAGTTTCGGTGCGTGAGTATGCTAGTCCTGAGCGGAGAAGGGTTTATTGATGTGGCGCAGGTATCAGACGGGAATCAGGGAAAATTAAGGCCGAATAAGCACGAATAAGGAAAGGTAAGGAAGAATAAGGGAGAGCCTTGCGTTGCTGCTCCCCCTTCTGGTCTTCTTTAGCGTTTTTTACCTAACGCGGCGGCAAGGGCATCGCTCATTGCGCTATTGCCCGCGCTGCTGGCGTTACCGCGAGCAGCAGGTGCTGTGTTGCGCTTGGGGGTTTCACGGCCTTTAGCCGCACCAGGAGCCGCTGGCGCACTGCTGCGACGCGCAGGTCCTTCGCCCGGCTGTTCGTCAAGACGCATGGTCAGAGCGATGCGTTTACGCTGCAGGTCGACTTCCATCACCTTCACTTTGACAATATCGCCCGTTTTGACCACGGTGTGCGGGTCTTCAACAAACTTGTTAGCGAGTGAAGAAATATGTACCAGTCCGTCCTGATGCACGCCGATATCAACAAAGGCACCGAAGTTAGTGACGTTGGTCACGGTGCCTTCCAGCACCATGCCGAGCGTCAGGTCATTCATGGTTTCTACGCCCTCGGCAAAGGTCGCCGTCTTGAATTCGGGGCGCGGATCGTGACCTGGTTTTTCAAGCTCTTTGATAATATCGGTCACTGTCGGAACGCCGAAACGCTCGTCGGTAAACTCGCTGACTTTCAGCCCGCGCAGCACGTTGGAATCGCCCATCAGTTGCTTTAGCGCCAACTCGGTCGCGGCTAAAATACGTTGCACCACCGGATAGGTCTCCGGGTGAACGGTTGAGGCATCAAGCGGGTTATCACCATGGTTGATGCGCAGGAATCCCGCACACTGCTCAAAGGCTTTTGGCCCCAAACGGCTGACTTTCAACAGTTGCTCGCGGTTGCGGAACTGACCGTTTTCGTCGCGCCAATTAACAATATTCTGCGCCATCATGCGGGTCAGACCGGCTACACGGGTCAGCAGCGGCACTGAGGCGGTATTCAGGTCAACGCCCACGGCGTTTACGCAGTCTTCCACCACAGCGTCGAGCTTTTTAGCCAGCAGGCTTTGACTGACGTCATGCTGATACTGGCCCACGCCGATAGATTTAGGATCAATTTTCACCAGCTCGGCCAGCGGGTCCTGTAAACGGCGGGCAATCGACACCGCTCCACGAATGGACACGTCGAGGTCCGGGAACTCAAGCGCCGCCAGTTCGGAAGCCGAGTAAACCGAGGCGCCAGCTTCGCTGACAATGACCTTCTGCGCGGTGACTGCTGGGAACTGTTTTTGCAGTTCAATAAAGAAGCGTTCGGTTTCGCGTGACGCCGTTCCGTTGCCGATAGCCACCAGTTCAACATTGTGTTTAATGCACAGTGCCGCCACCTGCTGCGCCGCTTTTGCCGCCTGACCGGTGTGCGGATACACCGTGTCGATGCCGACCAGTTTGCCGGTGTTGTCCACGACGGCCACTTTTACGCCGGTACGCAGACCTGGGTCGAGGCCCATGGTGGCACGCATTCCGGCGGGGGCTGCCATCAACAGATCGTGCATGTTGCGGGCAAACACGTTAATGGCCTCGTCTTCAGCCCGTTCGCGCACCGTGCTCATCAACTCGGTTTCAAGGTGCATCAGCACTTTGATGCGCCAGGTCCAGTTAACCACCGCACGACGCCATGCGTCGGCAGGCGCGTTGTTAAGCTTCAGACCTAGGTGATCGATGATGATGAGCTCTGCGTAGCTTTCGCGCGGGGGCTCATCAGACTGCGGATCGGGATTAAGCGCCAATTGCAGCACGCCTTCGTTGCGTCCACGGAACATGGCGAGTGCACGGTGTGAAGGAACCTGCGAAATAGGTTCGTGGTGATCGAAATAGTCGCGGAACTTGGCCCCTTCCTGCTCTTTACCCTCGACCATTTTCGCGTTCAAATGGGCGTTTTTCCACAGGTATTCACGCACTTTAGCCAGCAGTGCGGCGTCTTCGGAAAAACGTTCCATCAGAATGTAGCGGGCACCGTCGAGCGCTGCTTTGGTGTCGTTTACGCCTTTATCTGCGTCAACGTAGGTGGCAGCGGCCTGTTCAGGCTCATTATTCGGGTCTTGCCACAAGAGGTCGGCCAACGGCTCCAGACCGGCTTCAATCGCAATCTGACCGCGGGTACGGCGCTTGGGTTTAAACGGCAGGTACAAGTCTTCTAGCTCGGTTTTGCTCAACGTGCCGTTAATGGCCTTGGCAAGGTCATCGCTGAGTTTGCCCTGTTCTTCAATTGATTTGAGGATAGTCTGTCGACGGTCTTCCAATTCACGCAGATAGCCAAGACGGCTGTCCAACTGACGCAGTTGGGTATCATCCAACCCGCCGGTGACTTCCTTACGATACCGTGCAATAAACGGCACGGTATTACCTTCATCCAGTAAACGGACGACCGAGGCAACCTGCTCCGGGCGTACCTGCAATTCTGTCGCGATAATGCGGCTCAGTTGATCATTCATAGTTGAGTATCAGTTTTTATCGTTAATGGGTGACGTGAAAACAGGGGACAGTTATACGTTTTGAACGCAAAAATTGCCAGCTATCCGGCCCCGTTGAGTGGCGTTTTGAGACACTTGGAAGGTTAGGGGGTTTGGTGATAGTCGATTTCGTTGACGTACCATACGGCGTCGCCCACCGGGGTGTTGACGACCGCACTGTCTCCGACCTCTTTTTTCAGCAGTGCGCGGGCCATCGGCGAATCGATAGAGATGTAATCTTTACGACCGAAAATTTCGTCATAGCCCACGATGCGAAAACGCTTAGTCTCACCGTCGTCATTTTCAATCTCCACCCAGGCACCAAAAAATACCTTGCCATCCTGCTGCGGTGAATAGTCGACGATGCGCAGTTGCTCCATGCATTTGGTGAGATATCTCACCCTGCGGTCAATTTCGCGCAGACGCTTTTTATTGTACTGATAATCGGCATTTTCGCTTCTGTCGCCTAGGCTGGCGGCCCAAGTGACTTTTTTTGTGACCTCAGGACGCTCTTCGCGCCAAAGAAAGTCGAGCTCCTGTTTCAATTTGAGGTAGCCTTCACGCGTTATCAGCTTGGTTTTCATCGGCTTCTTTTTTTATGAGTTAAGTTGGTGCATAAGGGCAGAATAACCCAGCCGAGAACTTCAGGGAAACCCCCGATTATGTGGATTTTGCAGGCTCGGAAAGACGCTCGCAGAAAAGTGTAAAAAGCATAAAGATATGAACAGCCCCTAAATGGGCGCACGTTTTGCTGCGAGATCGCGTGAATTAACTAAAAATTATTGATAAATTGGGCAAACCATAAGCATTGTTACAATTTCGACTAGAATATATACCATTAAAAGCTGTTGGTTCACCTCGGCTTTTTTAACAATAGAGACTTCGGGTATAAGCGCCTTTGGGAGTAAGAAAATGCAAGAGAATCACAAGATTCTGGTAGTTGATGACGACATGCGCCTGCGCGCCCTTTTAGAACGCTATTTGACCGAGCAAGGCTTCCAGGTTCGTAGCGTTGCCAACGCTGAACAAATGGATCGTTTACTGACCCGTGAATCCTTCCATCTAATGGTGCTTGACCTGATGCTGCCGGGCGAAGATGGCCTGTCTATCTGCCGCCGCCTGCGCAGTCAAAGTAACCCGATGCCGATCATTATGGTTACGGCGAAGGGTGAAGAAGTTGACCGTATCGTTGGCCTGGAAATCGGTGCCGATGACTACATTCCAAAACCGTTTAACCCGCGTGAGCTGCTGGCGCGTATCCGCGCTGTGCTGCGTCGTCAGGCTAATGAGCTACCGGGTGCGCCTTCGCAGGAAGAGGCGGTGATTTCGTTTGGTAAATTCAAACTGAATCTCGGTACGCGTGAAATGTTCCGTGAAGATGAGCCTATGCCTTTAACCAGCGGCGAGTTCGCGGTGTTGAAAGCGCTGGTTAGCCATCCTCGCGAGCCTCTTTCTCGTGACAAGTTGATGAACCTGGCGCGCGGTCGCGAATACAGCGCGATGGAACGTTCTATCGACGTACAAATTTCACGTCTTCGCCGCATGGTTGAAGAAGATCCGGCGCATCCGCGTTATATCCAGACCGTTTGGGGCCTGGGCTACGTCTTCGTTCCGGACGGCACTAAGGCATGAGAAAAATACGCTTTTCACCGCGTAGCTCATTTGCCCGTACTTTGCTGTTAATCGTCACCCTGCTGTTTGTCAGCCTGGTGACGACCTATCTAGTTGTGCTGAACTTCGCCATTCTGCCAAGTTTGCAGCAGTTCAATAAAGTGTTGGCTTACGAAGTTCGTATGCTGATGACCGACAAACTGCAGCTTGAGGATGGCACACTGCTGGAAGTGCCGCCGGCGTTTCGCCGGGAAATATACCGAGAGCTGGGCATCTCGCTGTATACCAACTCTGCTGCCGAAGAGAGTGGTTTACGCTGGGCGCAGCACTACGAGTTTCTGAGCCAACAAATGGCTCAGCAGCTTGGCGGTCCTACCGACGTTCGCGTTGAAGTGAATAAAAATACGCCGGTCGTATGGCTCAAAACCTGGTTGTCGCCTGACATCTGGGTGCGAGTGCCGTTGACCGAAATTCATCAGGGCGATTTCTCGCCGCTGTTCCGCTATACGCTGGCGATTATGCTACTGGCTATCGGCGGTGCCTGGCTATTTATCCGCATTCAGAACCGACCCTTGGTTGAACTGGAGCACGCCGCGCTGCAGGTGGGTAAGGGGATTATTCCTCCGCCTTTACGTGAATACGGAGCCTCCGAGGTGCGCTCGGTTACCCGTGCCTTTAATCAGATGGCCTCCGGCGTGAAGCAGCTTGCCGACGACAGAACTCTATTGATGGCGGGCGTCAGCCACGATTTGCGTACGCCGCTGACCCGAATTCGCCTCGCGACTGAAATGATGAGCGTTGAAGACGCTTATCTTGCCGAGTCGATTAATAAAGATATCGAAGAAAGTAACGCGATTATTGAGCAGTTTATTGATTATCTGCGCACCGGGCAGGAGATGCAGACTGAAATTTGCGATCTCAATTCTATTTTAGGCGAAGTAGTGGCGGCAGAAAGTGGCTACGAGCGTGAAATTGAGACTGACTTGGTAGAAGGGGAAGTATTGGTCAACGTTCATCCGCTGTCTATCAAACGCGCTGCGGTGAATATGGTGGTGAATGCTGCCCGCTACGGCAATGGCTGGATTAAAGTCAGCAGCGGTCACGAACTGAATCGTAGTTGGTTCCAGGTTGAGGACGACGGCCCAGGCATTGAGCCAGACCAGCTTGCCCACCTGTTCCAGCCATTTGTTCGCGGCGACAGCGCCCGCACCATTAGCGGCACTGGACTGGGTTTGGCGATTGTGCAGCGTATTATTGATGCGCACGCCGGACAGCTCGATCTCGGCAAGAGCCCGCGCGGCGGGTTGCGGTTTAGGGCGTATTTGCCACACGCGGTGAAAGCGCCGGTGGCGGTAACGGTTGAGTCTTGATGGCGATGTGTTTTTTAAATTGTCATTAGGGCTTTAGTTGCCGGAATTTTGTTCGAATTCGAGTTCAAGAGCATGCGCTGCGCCCACTGAGCGGCGGCCCAGATCGCCTTAAGGCCCGCATTCGCTCGGGCCTTAAGATTTCCGACTCATTATAAAATACTCGGCGGCTTCTTCGCGCCAGCGCGGGCTGCCTTGGTTTTCCCAAGGATCCAGCAGGGCAATGCCAGTCTGTTCAAAACGGAGAATTTCGGAGGTTGCCAGGCGGGCGTGATGCTGCTGGCAAAGGGCGGCGGTCTGTAGTTCTGTGGTGTTCAAAGGGTGCGCAAACGTTGAATTACGGCCATAAAGCTGTGCATAGATAAGCGCACTTTGGGCGTCAAATGCCATCAGTCGTCCTGCAAAGTCCTGATTTAACATCTCAAGCAACAGCGTGGAAACCTGCGCCTTCTTTTGCTCATCGGTCAGCGACTCCAGGCCGGCAAAGATTTCTGCGATTGAAATAGCGGTAAGGAACAGCTGCTGCGCGTCCTGCGCGTCCAGCCATTCCAGCAAATACTTGTGCGGTTTTGGCCGCAGTATTTCCACTAATACCGGTGTGTCGAGAACAATCATCCTTCGCTGTCTCTGTGACCCACCGGCTTACTCCGCTGAGGAACCGTCAACTCAACGCCACCGCTGTGAGAGAAGCGCTGCTGCAAGCGACTGCCTAAACCGTAGCTCGGCTGGCTGCCCTGTAATGCGTGGCGAAGAATGACCCGAGCCTCTTCTTCCATAGAGTGCCCGTTTTTGGCCGCCGAAAGTCGCAGCAAGTCTTTAACTTCGTCGTCGAGGTTACGGATCGTCAGCGTCGCCATTACAACTTAGGCCCGGCACTGACCAGTGCAGCACCCGCCGCGGTATCGGTATATTTACTGAAGTTCTCAACAAATAGCGTTGCCAGGTCCTGAGCCTTGTTCTGCCACTGTTCGGCACTCTCGTAGGTATTGCGCGGGTCTAGAATGTTGGCATCAACGCCCGGTAACGACTGCGGTACCGCCAGATTGAAGAGCGGCAGTTGAGTCGTCGGTTGATTATCAATGTCGCCATTAAGGATTGAATCGATAATCGCACGAGTGTTTTTCAGCGAAATCCTTTTACCCGTGCCGTTCCAGCCGGTGTTGACCAGATAAGCCTTCGCGCCCGAAGCTTTCATGCGTTTTTCTAGCACTTCTGCGTACTGTGTCGGGTGCAGCGTGAGGAAGGCTGCGCCAAAACAGGATGAGAAGGTTGGCGTTGGTTCGGTGACGCCGCGCTCGGTTCCCGCCAGTTTTGCGGTAAAGCCGGACAGGAAGTAGTACTGCGTCTGCTCGTCATTAAGGCATGATACCGGCGGCAACACACCGTAGGCATCGGCCGTCAGGAAGATAACCTTGGTGGCGTGGCCCGCTTTTGAAATCGGTTTGACAATATTATCGATGTGATAAATAGGGTACGTCACGCGGGTATTTTCGGTTCTAGAACCGTCGTTGAAATCGATAGTACCCTGAGCGTCCACGGTCACGTTTTCCAGCAACGCATCACGTTTGATGGCGGCAAAAATATCAGGCTCGGCTTCTTTGCTCAGATTGATGGTTTTTGCATAGCAGCCACCCTCATAGTTGAACACGCCTTCATCGTCCCAGCCGTGCTCGTCGTCGCCGATAAGCTTACGTTTAGGATCAGTCGACAGGGTGGTTTTACCCGTTCCGGAAAGGCCGAAGAATACGGCAACATCGCCTTTTTCGCCGACGTTAGCCGAGCAATGCATTGAAGCAATGCCTTTTAACGGCAGCAAATAGTTCATCACCGCAAACATGCCCTTCTTCATTTCGCCGCCGTACCAGGTGCCGCCAATCAGCTGTACGCCTTCGGTCAGGTTAAACGCGATGAAGTTTTCAGAGTTTAGGCCCTGTTCTTGCCAGTCCGGGTTGCTGCACTTGGCACCATTAAGTACCACGAAGTCCGGCTTGAAATCGACCAGCTCTTCATCGGTAGGACGAATGAACATGTTTTTGACGAAGTGTGCCTGCCAGGCAACCTCGGTCACGAAACGTACTTTCAGGCGTGAGTTTTCATTGGTACCGCAGAAGGTATCGACTACAAACAAACGTTTGCCTGAAAGCTGGCCGCCAACTAACTTTTTCAGCACCTGCCAGGTTTCCTGACTCAGCGGTTTATTGTCGTTTTTACCTTTGCCCTGATCGGCCCACCAAAGGGTATCGCGCGTGGTTTCATCACGGACAATGTATTTATCTTTCGGCGAGCGGCCAGTAAAAATGCCGGTGTCAACGTTGATAGCGCCAAGTTCGGTCAACTGACCGCGTTCAAATCCTTCAAGACCAGGAGCTAGCTCCTCCTGATACAGCACGTCATAACTCGGATTATAAATAACTTCACTCGCCTGCGAGATCCCATACTGGGCCAACTCGTCGGCTGAAAATGAGGTAGTAGACATATCCCTGCTCCTTTATGCACATCGTCTGTCTGTGCGATATTGTAGGGAGAACAATAGTCGTTTTACACGCCAGGAACCAAATAATTGAAGCTGGTGTGACATTTTTGGTAGATTTGAGAAGTAGAGCACGGGCGAGTGCAACAGGAGCAGCTAACTACCTGCTCCTTTGCTGGAGATTTGTGCGGAGATTAATCAGTGAATGCTGTCATTACTGCTGTTTGCACCCGCGCGAATTGCCACTAAATCCATCGCGTCGAAAACATAGTGGTTGCCGCAGTAATCGCAGTGCATATCAATCTTCTCGTCTTCTTCAAGCATTTCCAACACTTCTGCATCCGGAAGCGTCAGCAAAGCGTCAGCACAACGCTGGCGCGAGCAGGTACATTTGAAGCTCACGTCCTGCGGTTCGTACAGCGTAACCTCTTCCTGATGATAGAGACGATACAGCACCTCGTTGGCTGGCAGGCTGAACAGCTCTTCCGCCTTGATAGTGGTGGTCAACTGAGCAAGATGGCTGAACTCTTCAGCATCGGTTTCCTGAGCGGGGAGAACTTGCAGCAGCATGCCGCCTGCCGCCGCTTTACCTTCAGACTCGCCGGTGCGGATGAAAATACGCGTTGGCAGCTGTTCTGAGCGCATGAAGTAGTCCTCAAGACACTCGGCCAAGGTTTCGCCTTCAAGGCCAACCACACCCTGATAACGCTCGCCTTCACTCGGTGCAATGGTGATAACCATGTAGCCGTTGCCAATCATCTGTTTTAAGGTGCTGTCGGCGGCAATGTCGCCCTGCAGACGGGCCACACCGCGCATTTCCTGGAGATTGTTGCCGTTAATCACCGCCAGTTTAAGCGGGCCGTCTCCCTGGAGTTGTACAGTAATGTCGCCGTCAAACTTCAACGTTGCCGTCAGCAGGCTGGTCGCAACCAGCATCTCGCCCAGCAGGTTTTGCACCTCGGCCGGGTAATCATGACCCGCTACGATTTGCTGAAAGGTCTCACTCAGTGAAACCAGTTCGCCGCGCACGGCGTGGTGGGTGAATAAATAACGGTGTAACTGGTCCATAAAAATCTCTCTTCTCTTCGACCTGAACCTTTCGACGCTCACGGCCTCGGGTATTATTCAGGATCGCTATATTTAAATTTTATCAGGCTGCGCCGTTCTTTTTTATCCGGCCGCCGATCGGGATGTGGCATTGTCAGGGAGTTCATCTTGCGGGCCTGAGAAATTTTCTCTCGATTTGCCACGCTGGTTTCTGTTTCCTGATAAAGCATCTGAGCCTGTTCTGCACTGCGTCGCTGGTCGGTAACGGCCAGTATGACGACGATTTTCTCGTCATTTCCCTGACGCAGTTTTATCTCGGCGTTAAGCTCGACCAGCTTACTGGGTTTGCCACGCTGGCCGTTGTAATGAACCTTACCGCCTTCAATCATCTCGCGTGCCAGAGCGCGGGTTTTATAAAAACGCGCGGCCCAGAGCCATTTGTCGAGACGAACGGCATTGTCGTCCTGCTGTTGTGCTTTAGCCTTCATGATTCCTCCCGTGTCGGGCAGGGTACAATCGGTGATTTCGCGCCGGTTAGCCCAAAGGCAACAGGCTGCGGTAGTCACTGATTGACGGATGACCCTTAAATGACTTCGCCGAAGTGGTTGAGTCAGGGTTTTCTATCCCGAGACAGTAGCGGATCCCATAGGTTTTCGCCGCATCAAGAATAGGCTCACCGTCATCGACAAACAGCGTCCTTTCAGGAGCAAAACCCGTTTGCTGCTGAACGGCCGCCCAAAGACGCTGATCTTCTTTCGGATAACCAAATGTGTGGGTGGAAAGTAATAAATCAAGGTGTTGGTCTAAACCTGTGTGTTTAACTTTCACCGCCAGGCTATGTGGATGTGCATTGGTCAGCAAAATAGTTCGGCGTCCGCTTTGGCGTAACTGCTGCAAAAAAGGCGTAGTGTCTTCGCGCAGCTTGGCGTTACTGCCATTATCGGTGGTCATCTGATAGATATCCAGGTCCAGCTTTTTACTCCAATAGTCGAAACAGTACCAGTTCATGGTGTGCTGTACGGCAAGATATTCACGATGGATATATTGCCGGGCCTCATCCATCGGGATTTGCTGTTTCTCACTGAGTGCCAGCGGAACCTGCTCCAACCAAAAGCGACTGTCGAACGCCAAGTCCAGCAGGGTACCGTCCATATCCAGCAGTACGGTATCGATATTTTTCCAGTCGAGGTCGAGGCTCATAAAATTATACTCATTATTTTGCGGCTCGCCTGACGCAATATTTTACGCAATCAGCCGAGCGTGTGCGGCGTTGGGTTAATTAACGTCGGGTTAAAGCAGTTGCTGTAATAAGCCTGGATCCTTTCGAGACGGCGCTTGTCGTTGAGGCGGCGTTTTATCAGCAAAAAGGCGTTAACCAGCAGCGATGCGGTCACTACAATCAGCAGGATAGTCGTACCCAGGTAGCGCCACAGGGTCGAGATATCCGGCTCGCTGTGCAGGGAAACATGCCGCGTGCCGTTTGCATCGATGCTAATGTTGGTTATCACACCCTGTGCCGAGAAGGGGGTGTGCAGCAGCATCGACGAAAGGCTCTGCAACTGCTTCCACTGTTCGAGTGGATTATAAGCCAAAAGCGACACCGGCGGTTTAGCCTCACTAACTAACAACTTTCCTTCATCATTGCTTATCAGGAAGCCCCCCGGCGGCGGACTATTCAGTGCCGCAGCGGCGCGCAGAGTTTCGTGCGAATAAAATGCCGTGGTGGCGCTGTTAACCAGTTCGCTTAGCGATTCCGCGCTAACCGGTCGCAGAAGTACGTTCATGCCTTTGAGCTGCCCGGATTTTGCACGTTTTACCAGCGTGCCCCAGTTGTCGGCGTTGCCCAAATTGACCAGCGCATTCTTCAACCGCACGCAGTCTTCACTGTTGCTACACAGTGCTTCAGTTTTCAGTACGATATCCGAGAAGTCATCGACCAAAATCATGCCGGATTTTTCAATCGCTGTGGCCAACTGCGGGTTAATATTTTGCTCGTTCCCCGCACTGCCGGGATGAAGCTGATTGTGCACGGTCGCAATCAGGTCATCGGCGGCGTCAATCGTTGCGGACTCCGGCATTGGCAGTGGTGCAGCTTCGTTCCAGTAAACTGATGAGCAGTCAAATGGCATAAACGGCGAGCTGCTATTGGCGTTAAGGCGCGGCGGCACATAGCACATGCCCGCGCCCTGAACTTTAAGCGTATCGCCTACTCGCAGCGGCGTTTTCTCAAGTGCGGCAACGCTGTTAACCTGTGTACTTTGTGCGCCCTGCAGCCAGGCGAAGCTGAGCTTCAGCGGCAGGCTGAGGGGCACATAGGCCAGCATGGCGATTAAAATAATCATCGAGCTGCAAGTGATGACCAAATTTTTGCCCCAGCGCTGCAATGGAAAATTTTTCACCTCGTCATGCAGCGACAAATAGCGGCCCTGACGCACCACTTGGCTATTGAGATAAACGTCGATATTGGTCTTCTGACCTAATTCACTGCTGATAAAACCTTGCCAGTGGGCAGGGTAAACCAGGTCAACTACGCCGAGCGAGATATTGCTGATGTCGCCCTGTTTGGTCTCTCCGAACAGTCCCCAGCGTTTAGGCATGCCGCGCAGGCAGTGGATCTCTTTACGATGTCGACCCAGGGCTTCGGAAATAATTCGCCATCCTACCCAGGCGACCAGCAGCACGATAATGGCCATCATCCAAGGCAAAATAGCCGCCGGCCCTATCAGCGTAATGAACAGCAGCAGCATGGCTGTCGACAGCGCCACCGACTCTCGTACGCCGCTGGACTGCGTGAGCTGATGCTCTTCTTTGGTTTCATGACGCACGCTGAGCAGCTCGACGTTGTCGTTTTCTTCCGGACGAATCGAGGCATTTTGCGGTGCAGTGGTGATAACCGCCGAGGCCGCTGACGCACGGTCGTAAATATGGTCAACCAGCGTGTGGCCATTGAGTGAAATCACCAACGGAATAGTTTGCGTTTTGATTAATTCAACGTGATTTTCTTGGGCAATGTACTGCTCCCAGAACAAAGGCAGATGGATTTCGGTGGTTTCGAGGAAATAGCGCCACTTATTGGGGTCATCACTGGCAAGACCATAGCGGGTAATGGCGTGGGTTACGGCATAAACGCTTTCACTCTTGGCGCTTAAAGCCAGCTTGTCGCGTTGCAGGATCAAGTTGCTGCGGTGAGTCATGGGGGGGTGACTCAGCGGATCATTCTGACGGAAATACCTTTCCACCGCATCGCGCTCTTGCTGGGAAAGCTTGCGCTGATTGGGTTTTGAAAAATTCATACTGGGAGAGGCCAACCGGCGTCGCCGCATTATGAATCCCAGGCACAGGCCTGCGATGACAATAACTGCACACAATAAAATCAGCGTCTCGACCACTGTGCTCATCCTATCCCCGTTCTGACTCCTGCGTGTGAGTCATCTGTTTGAAAAATTTAAACAAAATAAAAAGAGGTGTTTAATTCAATATTATTCGAACGAATCTTTTTTCTGGAAAAAGTTTTTTTATTGTAATCAACCTACTGCGAGCATGAACAAAATAGAACATACCACCATAAATCATAACAATCTTATACCCCAGGTGGGTATCGGTATAATCCTATTTTTTCTGTTGCTTGAATTTGATATTGCCTGAAAACGCGAGTATGGCGGGGGAATACATTAAACGAGGGGTTTAAATCACTTATTGCGGTGCAGGCCGCCAATAACGCACAATGGCTAAATTAGACGCAAAAGCCGTTGGACAGAGTAAAGGTTTGCTGCGTAAGGGGATAATAAAATTGGGGACTATATGGATAAGCACCTGCAAAAACCTAAGATCCTGAAAGTAGAAACTGTAGCCCGCTCTCGTTTGTTTACTATCGAGACGGTTGATCTGACGTTCAGCAATGGCGTTGAGCGCGTGTATGAACGAATGCGTCCTTCAGATCGCGAAGCTGTGCTGATCGTGCCGATCATTGGCGACGATCTGCTGTTAATTCATGAATATGCGGTAGGCATCGAAAGCTATGAACTGGGGTTCCCAAAGGGGTTGATTGACCCAGGCGAAAGTGTGCTGGAGGCGGCCAATCGCGAGCTGATGGAGGAAGTGGGCTATGGTGCGCAGCATTTTGAAGTGTTGGCGAAGCTGACCATGGCGCCGTCCTATTTTTCCAGCCGCATGAACATCGTTATCGCTAAAAGTCTCTATCCCAAGAGTCTGGAAGGCGATGAGCCAGAGCCATTGCCTCAGACGCGTTGGCCGATTGCGCGCATGATGGAACTGCTTCAGCAGCCAGATTTCAACGAAGCCAGAAACGTCAGTGCCCTGTTTTTAGCGCGCGACTTTTTGAAGGGTCAGACTGTGTAACCCCGAAAACGAAGCGGACAACAGAATTGAAAAAGCCGGACTGAAATCACTCAGTCCGGCTTTTTTTATCGGTATACCCACGCGGCCGCGTTATCCTTCTAACGGCCGCGTGACGGCATTAGAACAGCTCTTTAGACTGGCCGTTGTCCATGATGGTGGTGCCGACGTCGTGGACCGCATGTTCGGTCGGCTGGGTGCCATCAATAAAGTATTCAGGACGGCTATTGCCAGAACCATCGGCCAGTTTTCCGCTGCGTTTGTCGATGTTCACGGTGACAATGCCAGGAGGCGGGCTGAGCATCTGCTCGGGAACGCCTTCCAGAATAGTCTTCATGTAGTCATCCCACGCTGGCTGAGCACTTTTCGCGCCGCCTTCATAACCAGATAGCTGGTCGTCTATTTCACCCGATGCTGTGGTGCGGCCTAAATCGCGACGATGATCGTCAAAACCGATATAAACCGAGGTCACCACGCCAGGACCGTAACCCGAGAACCAAGCGTCTTTCGAGCTGTTGGTGGTACCCGTTTTACCGCCGATGTCGTGACGCTTAAGGTCGCGTCCTGCACGCCACGCGGTGCCCATCCAGCCTGGTTCGCCAAAGATGTTGCTGTTTAGCGCATCGTGGATCAGGAACGAAAGCTGAGTGCTAATCACGTGCGGCGCGTACTCTTGCGCACTGTCGCTCTGCACTTGGGCTGGCGTTACCTGCTCAAGCACCGGTTGGGGAACGGTCGCATTTTTAGACTCGTCAGAGACGGCGACGTTTTCGACGTTATCGTCAGACAGCACGGCAGTTTTTTGCGAGTTGCCGTAAATCACCGGAATATCGCAGGTTTCACAGGCGATACGCGGTTTGGCTTCAAACACGGTGTTGCCTGATTGATCAACAATTTTTGCGATGAAATAAGGGTCTACCAGATAACCGCCGTTGGTCAGCGCGGCATAGCCACGCACCATCTGCATCGGTGTAAATGAAGCCGAGCCTAACGCCAGTGATTCTGAATGCACGATGTTTGCAGGTGGGAAGCCGAAGCGTTCCAAATAATCCGCCGCATAATCTACGCCCATTGCGCGCATGGCGCGCACCATCACTACGTTTTTAGACTGACCCAGACCCTGACGTAAACGAATCGGGCCGTCGTAGGAAGCAGGGGAGTTCTTAGGACGCCATTCGGTGCCTGCACCGGCATCCCAACGGGTGATTGGCACGTCGTTGAGTATTGTCGCCAGCGTCAGCCCTTTGTCCAGAGCTGCGGTATACAGGAAGGGTTTGATATTCGAACCGACCTGACGCAGTGCCTGAGTAGCGCGGTTAAATTTGCTCTGATTGAAGTCAAAACCGCCGACCAGTGCTTCAACGGCACCGGTCACGTTGTTGAGTGAAACAATGGCCGAGTTGACGTCAGGAACCTGTCCCAGCCACCAGTCGTTGCCCACTTTGCGCACCCAGATTTGTTGACCTGCCTGAACCACATCGGCCACTTTTTTAGGGTTGGGTCCCTGGCTGGTGTCGGAACGGAAGGCGCGAGCCCACGACATTCCGCTGAACGGCAGGGTGATGCTGTCGCCGTTAGCCATCGTCGCTGTTGCCTGAGCGCCGTCAATCTGTGTGACGACAGCCGGGAACAACGGGCCGTAAACAGGGAGCATTTTCAGTGAGTTAACAATTTTTTTCTGGTCCCAAGGCGTTTCACCGACTTTCCATAGCTGGTTCGACGGGCCACGGTAGCCGTGACGCATATCGTAGGCCATCACGTTGTTACGCAGCGCGTCCTGTGCGGCCAGCTGGGTTTTACGCGTAATGGTGGTGTAAACCTTGTAGCCGTCGTTGTAGGCGTTATCGCCGTAACGTTTAACCATCTCCTGACGCACCATCTCGGTAAGGTAAGGCGCTGAGAAGGCAATTTCTGGCGGATGATAGTTTGAAACCAGCGGCGCCTGACGAGCCTCATCGTACTGCGCCTGAGTGATGTATTTCTCATCAAGCATACGCGACAGCACCACGTTGCGGCGTGACAGCGCGCGGTCGTGAGAATAAAGCGGGTTAAAGGTCGAAGGCGCCTTCGGCAAACCGGCGATCACCGCCATTTCGCTAAGGCTCAGCTGGTCGACATTTTTACCGAAATAGACCTGTGCGGCGGCACCGACGCCATAGGCGCGATAACCCAGATAAATCTTGTTGAGATAAAGCTCAAGGATCTCATCTTTGGTCATCATCTGTTCGATGCGGATAGCCAAAAAGGCTTCTTTGATTTTTCGCGTCAGCGTGCGTTCTGGGCTGAGGAAGAAGTTTCTGGCCAGCTGCTGAGTGATGGTACTTGCACCCTGAGTGGCACGGCCTGAAAGCAGGGCAACCGAAGCCGCACGGAAAATACCGACCGGATCGATACCGTGATGCTCATAAAAGCGGCTGTCTTCTGTCGCAATAAATGCGTGCACCATCTCCGGTGGGATCTGGTTCAGCTTTAAAGGAATACGACGCTTTTCACCGTATTGGGCGACTAATTCGCCGTCGGCGCTGTAAACCTGCATAGGCGTTTGCAAGCGAACGTCTTTTAACGTCGCGACGTCCGGCAGCTGCGGTTCGATATATTTGTAAAGCCCATATACCGAGGCGGCTCCCAACACAATGCAACACACTACAAGGATCAATAAATACTTTACGAACTTCACCTGATATTTCCCATTTAATGACATTTGGGCAGTTTATAAACAGCCGCGCGCGCAGTACGGTAGTCGAAGGCAGAGTATAAAAGCAAGCCTGCCACATAGATATACCCATCCAGAGTGGAGTGGGTTAACCCTTTAACAACACGGAGGTTGAATAAAATGCGACACTTTGCATGGCAAGTGGGCCTGGATATTCAAAACGGTTACGCCAGAGCTATCGCCGTTCAGCGACGGCGTAACGGCTGGCAGCTGCGCCATTGGTGGCAGCAGCCATTGCCGCAGGAGGTCATGCGGCAGGGAATATTACATGAGACTGAGCAATTAATCGCCATATTATCACGCTGGCGAATCTGTTTACCCGTAACCATTTCCTTACGGATATGTCTCCCCGCACAGCGAATTATTCAGGTTCGCCTTCCCGCCCCAGATAATAGACTACGGGAGCCACACCGTAGTGCTTTCATTCGCACCAGTGCGGCGAAACAGCTGCCGCTGGCGGTGGAGTCGCTGGTAATGGATTATCGGGCAGACTTCTGCGACAGCCAGCAGCTGATTGTTACCGCTGCCCGTCAGGAGGAGCTGACCCACTGGCAGCACTGTTTGGCACAGGCCGGACTTTTTCCTCAGATCATTGAGTTAACGCCCTGCGCGTTGCAGTCTGGTGCCTGTGCTGCAGGAATTCCTGCCGATTCTTTATTAGTGCATCGTCTGAGTAAAGAGTGGCTTTGGGCCTCTCCCCACGGGCTACCTTTTCAGTTTGGCCTGCTGGATGACGACGAAGTGCCGAATCCGGACGACTTACCCGAAGCGCTCGCCAAACAGTATCGGGCGGGTAAACTTTGCGACGGCAACGTCTATTACAGCAGCATTTTCGACGACCCTCCACCCAAAGGCGCGTTAGCTTGGTCACCTTTTGTCGCCTTTGCACAAATGTCACCTCCGCTGCCGTTGCAAACCTCCGCTTTTGCCCTCGCCGCCGGTTTGGCCGTTCGTCCGGCCGACCAATGACGCTGCGTGTCAACCTGCTGGCATGGCGCGAGAGGCGGCTTGATAAACGTTATCGTTTTTGGCTCACCGTCATTCTTACTGCTGTGGCAGCAGAAATATTGCTGTTGCTGCTGTTGGGCGGCCGAGCCCAGTGGCAGATTCGCCAGCATGAAATCGATATCGGCAGATTAAGCGACTATCGTCTCGCGCTGAAAACTCGGCTAGAACAGATCAATGTGTTGAAAGCCGACTATCAGCAGGCTGCATCGTTGAACAGGCAAAGCGAGCAGCGATTTGAGCACAGCGTGCAGTATGTGCAGTTGCTGCAGCATTTAGCCAAGGCAGTGCCCACGGGCGCCTGGATAAAGCAGATGAGTCAAAGCGCGGCCGTGCTCAAGCTGGAGGGGAAAAGCCAGGACTACAACCAGATACTGACGCTCAGTAAAGCATTACAACTCGCCGCGGTCTTGCCCAAGGTCCAACTGCGCGAGGTGAAGCAGCTGGCTGACGAAAATCTCTATTTTTCACTCGATGCTGCACTGCACGTCGCAGAAAAGCCATAGGGGACGGATCATCATGCGAACGGAATTTCGCCAACACCTAATGCAACTTTTGCAGCGTCCGGATTGGCACATTGCGCTGGGCGTAGCAACGGCGCTGCTTCTTTTTATATCTGCGGGCTACCAGTTTGCGCTGACCGGCCTGCTGCAGTTGGCCGATGCACGACAGGAACAGGTTCAACAGCAACGGCAGATGATCGCAGTGCAGCAGCGCACGTTATTACGCCTACCCTCACGCGCTGCACTGCAAGCTGAACGGCTTAAAATCGTTCAAATCGACTCGGCAACGCAGCCGCTGCCGCAGCGTATTCTTGCGCCACTCAACGCGGCGGGTGGCAGGCTGCTGCATTGGCTACCGGCAACACAAGAGGCCTCATCGGTGAAGGAGCTGCGCCAGCGCGGAACTTTTATCCTGCAAATGCGCTATGCCGAACTGCTGCAATTCTTGCAGCAGTTACTCGGCCACACCCTCACACCCGTGGTGATTGAACAGTTGCGCATGACACAAAGTGTGACGAGTAAACCGCAGGGCGCTTCGCCGTTGCTTGACGTGACGCTACTGCTGGCGGACTACCGCGGGCAGATAGCGCAGGCGTGGGCGGCCACGATTTTTTCTACTGCCTCCGGCCGGGACCCTTTCTCTCGCCAACAGCTCAGCGCCTGCCAGCAGGAGAACCGCTGGCAGGATTTGGCGCAGCTCAAAGGGACTTTGGGGGAGTCAAACAATTACACCGGATGGTTAATGCTTTCTGCGGGAACATGGTTTAAAGCCGTGCCGGGACAAACATTGGCGGACGGAAAATGGCGTATTGACGCGGTGACCCGCAAACAGGTGCTTATCAGCCTCGACGACCCGCAATGTGGGTTGCAGCGGCACACATTTACTCTGGCGGAGTCTTGAAGCGCTCAATCCGTCATGCAAGGTAATTCTATGAACATCAATGAAAAGAATAACAATATTGGGCAAGCATTATGGCTTGTCAGCCTGATGCTGGCAGGAACGGGCATTGCCTATGCTCGCGCCGTAGAGCTGCCCAAGTCAGTGAAGGTTGCGGATAAAAAGCCTCAGTTGCCCATAAATCTTGAATTTTTCGATGCACCGATAAACGTGATCTTGCAGGCGCTGGCCGACCATCAACAGGTGAATTTAATTATTGGGCAGGGTGTTGAGGGCAGGTTGAGCCTACGATTAAAGGCGATTCCCTGGCAGCAGGCGATGGACGTGGTGATGCGTATGGGCAAGCTGACCAGCCAGCGACAGGGTAACGTGTTGATGATCTTTCCCGAAGCGGAACTGCATCAGCAGCGGCAAAAAAAAGTAGAGTTGGCGGAACGCCAAAAGATGGCGCGTCCCCTGGTAAGCACAACGTTGGCGCTAAAGCACGCCGACGTTACGGCAGTGGCCGCGCAGTTAAATGCTCAAAAGGGCACGCTTCTCTCACTGCGGGCGGTCGTCAGCGCCGATGTGCGCACCAATCAACTGTTGATCCGTGATGCGCTGACGGAGCTGAAGAATGCGCGGGCTTGGGTCGAAGCGATGGACTTGCCTATTCAGCAGGTACAGCTCGCGGCGCACATTGTGACGATGAACAGCGACAGTCTGCGCGAGCTGGGCGTGCGTTGGGGGATAAATCGTCCGTCAGAGGCGGTGAAATCGTCGCTGGTGGGGGACGTGAGCATTGGGCAGGCGGTAGAAAACCCGATTCTCAGCGCCGGTTTTACGCTGGCACGCATCGGGGAAAGGTTGCTGACGCTTGAACTGAGCGCTTTGGAGCAGCTGGACCAGGTTGAAATCATCGCCAGCCCGCGCCTGATGACCGCTAACATGCAAACCGCGAGCATCAAGCAGGGCACTGAAATACCGTATCAGGTATCGAGCGGGGCCAGCGGCAGTACGTCTATCGAATTCAAGGAGGCGGTGCTGGGCATGGAGGTCACGCCCAAGATTTTACCCAATGGCGCTATCACTCTGGCGCTGCAAATTAGCCAGAACATGCCAGGGCGTAAAATAAAGCAGGCTGAGGGGGAGGCGCTGTCGATTGATAAGCAGGAAATTAAAACACAAGTCACGGTGAAAGACGGTGAGACATTGGTATTGGGCGGTATTTTTCAGCAACAGGGTATAAACACAGAGAATAAAGTGCCAGGTTTAGGCAATATTCCCTTGATAGGTGGACTGTTTAAACAACAATCTATGCATGACCAACGTCGCGAATTAGTGATTTTTATCACCCCAACGTTAATCAACAGCCAATAAGCAGCAAAAGTTTGGGTATACTGTCTGACTGAAACCACACAATAACGTTGAGCTTATGCAACTTTTTGTGTCTTGAAAGGCTTCTGAGTTTGACGCTGCGGCAGATTTAGCTTACAAGGGTTACCGAATTGAGCACCGAGATTTTTTTAATGCCAGCGCGCCGATAAAAACGTATGGTTTCCCTCCTGCGGAGCGCTAAGTAGTTACATGTAGTTTATTCGGTTGCCAAACTACCAGGAGTGTTGAGATAATTTTTATCTGATCTCGCACTATCGCTCATGAGGTTTCAGTTTAGGTCCCGCCGCTGATTTGATTGGCGGGGCGGGTTATCATCAACGAATTGTCTTAGTAATACCGAAAAACATGGCAGAGAAACGCAATATCTTTCTGGTTGGGCCTATGGGTGCCGGCAAAAGCACTATTGGTCGACAGTTAGCTCAACAACTCAATATGGAGTTTTTTGACTCCGATCACGAAATTGAGCGACGTACCGGAGCTGATGTGGGCTGGGTATTTGATTTGGAAGGTGAGGAAGGATTCCGCGACCGCGAAGAGAAAGTGATCAACGAGCTCACCGAAAAACAAGGCATCGTTCTGGCAACTGGTGGCGGATCCGTGAAATCACGTGAAACGCGTAACCGCTTGTCAGCCCGCGGCGTCGTCGTATATTTAGAAACTACAATTGAAAAACAGCTGGCACGTACTCAACGTGACAAGAAACGTCCTTTGTTGCAGGTGAGTTCTCCGCCACGTGAAGTGCTTGAAGCACTTGCGGCAGAGCGCAACCCGCTGTACGAAGAGATAGCGGACGTAACAATCCGTACTGACGACCAAAGCGCCAAAGTTGTTGCTAATCAAATCATTAACATGATTGAAAGCAATTAATTCTGGTATTCCACCACAGCCTGAGGGTGTAAGTTAAGAAGGTCATTGAGCACGACATGGAGAGGATTACTGTAACGTTAGGGGAACGTAGTTATCCCATTACGATTGCCGCCGGATTGTTTAACGATCCGGCTTCTTTTATGCCTGTAAAGGCGGGTGATCAAGTCATGCTGGTTACAAACCAGACATTGGCACCTCTCTATCTGAACAAAGTTCGTTCAGTGCTGGAGCAGGCAGGCGTTCGTGTTGATCAGGTGATTCTGCCTGATGGCGAACAGTACAAATCCCTGTCTGTTCTTAATGAAGTTTTTTCGGCGCTGCTGGAAAAACCTCATGGTCGTGATACCACACTCATCGCGCTTGGCGGCGGTGTTGTGGGTGATTTGACCGGCTTTGCTGCGGCCAGCTATCAACGTGGTGTGCGCTTTATACAAGTGCCTACTACGCTGCTTTCTCAGGTTGATTCTTCCGTTGGGGGCAAAACTGCCGTCAACCATCCGCTAGGCAAGAACATGATTGGGGCATTTTATCAACCTGCCTCGGTCGTGGTCGATGTCGACTGCCTGCGTACTCTGCCAGCGCGTGAACTTTCATCTGGTCTGGCAGAGGTTATCAAATACGGCATTATTCTAGATGCCGATTTCTTCGTTTGGCTCGAGAACAACATTGATGCACTGTTAGCGCTGGATATCACCGCGCTTTCTTACTGCATTCGTCGTTGCTGCGAGCTAAAAGCCGAGGTTGTGGCCGCCGATGAGCATGAACACGGCATGCGTGCCTTGCTCAATTTGGGCCACACCTACGGTCATGCTATTGAAGCTGCAATGGGCTATGGCAACTGGCTGCACGGTGAAGCCATTGCGGCCGGCATGGTTATGGCCTGTTATACCGCGCATCGTCTTGGTCAGTTCAGCCTGCAGGACATCGAGCGCGTCAAGTCTTTGCTGGTGCGGGCAGGCTTGCCTGTTAGCGGCCCGCAGGAGATGACTGCCGAGTCTTATCTGCCGCACATGATGCGCGATAAAAAAGTATTGGCCGGTGAGTTGCGCCTGGTTCTGCCAACGGCAGTGGGGCAATCTGAAGTGCGCAAAGGCGTACCTCATGACATGGTGTTGGCCTCGATTGAAGATTGCCGGGTGCCTTGAAATTCAGACGGGTTGGAGGATTTTAGATGGACGATTTAACACCGGAAGACGATCTTAAGCCAGATACCAGCGACCGCCGCCCACAGCGCTCGCGTAAACCGTCTTCGCCTGCACCAAAGCTTGCGGTATCCCGTCAGTATTTAATGATTGGTATTGGCATTATTGTGCTGCTGCTGTTGATTCTGGGGATCGGCTCTGCGCTGAAATCTCCGGCACAAAATAACGCTGCTGCACCTTCTAACGGACCGAAAGATATTAATCTTTCTGGTTCGAGCAGTGATGCGTCAACTGCGGGCGGTACGACCGCCGCGCCGGTCCAGGCTTCTAATGCTCAGGCCTCTGCGTCTGGCGGCCAGACTGATGCCAATGCATCATCGCAGCCGAAAAGCATCGGTCTTCCTCCTATTTCTTCTACCCCGACGCAGGCTCAGCCTCAGGCCGATAATGGTCAGAAAGAGCGCGTAGACCTGCCAGGTGATATTAACGATGCGCTTTCTCAGCAGCAGGGGCAGGTTAACGCCGCCGCTCAGGACGGCATCAATGCGGGTAATCAGTCTCTAACCTCGTTACCGACGGCACCGGCTACTATCAACAGCAGCCTTAAAGGCCGCGCACAGGCTACCGTGACGCCGCGTCCTGCACACCGCGCGACGGAAAAAACCACCGCCGTTGAACACCGCAGCGAACGTCGTATCGAACATGCTACGCCAGCCAAAAAACCGGTAACCAAGGCCGCAGAGCCTGTGCGTAAGCCTGAAGTAAAAAGAGAAGCAGAGCATCATGCTGCTGCTCCCGCAAGAACGAGCGTCGAGTCGGGTAGCGCTACCGCGCTTAAGTCTGCACCAGGTAGTCATTTTACCCTGCAGCTTAGCGGTGCGTCGCAGGCCAACTCTTTGAATACTTTTGCTCGTCAGCAGGGTCTTAAAAACTACACCGTCTATCAGACCGCACGCGATGGCAAACCCTGGTTTGTATTAGTCAGCGGTAACTATGCGTCTTCTGCCGAAGCAAAACGCGCGATAGCCAGTTTACCTGCCGACGTTCAAGCGAAAAAACCGTGGGTTAAACCTGTACATCAAGTACAGCAAGACCTTAAAAAATGAATCTGATCTGTACGCGATGTGCTGTCTAAAACAGGGTACAATCCGCGGCTGTGAATTGTATAAGTAGCTAACTGACGGCATGAAGAAGAACCGCGCTTTTTTAAAATGGGCTGGTGGTAAATATCCGCTGGTTGATGACATCAAACGTTATCTGCCAGCGGGAGATTGCTTGATTGAGCCTTTTGTTGGTGCGGGATCTGTGTTTCTTAACACTGATTATGAAGCCTATATTCTGGCCGACATTAACAACGATTTGATTGCGTTGTACAACATCGTAAAATTGCGTCATGTAGAGTTCATTCGTGACGCAAGAGAGCTTTTTACTCCAGAGTTTAATCAGTCCGAACGGTACTATCAGCTCAGGGCAGAGTTCAATGCCAGCACTGACAGTTACCGTCGTTCGCTGCTTTTTTTATACCTTAATCGCCATTGTTACAATGGACTTTGTCGCTACAACCTCAGTGGATCGTTTAATGTGCCTTTTGGGCGCTATAAAAAACCTTATTTTCCTGAGGACGAATTGCATTGGTTCTCTGAAAAAGCACAGAATGCACAGTTTGTGTGTGAACATTACCAGCAAACTCTGTTGAAAGCTGAAAAGGGTTCTGTGGTGTATTGCGACCCGCCGTATGTGCCGCTTTCGGCTACGGCGAACTTTACCGCTTACCACACCAACAGCTTTAGCATGACTGACCAGAAAAACCTCGCCCGAATGGCCGAGCAACTTTCCTTGGAGCAGCGTGTGCCGGTATTAATATCGAACCACGATACTGAATTGACCCGTGACTGGTATGCCTCTGCGGTGCTGCACGTCGTGACCGCAAGACGCACAATCAGCAGTAATATATTGCAGCGCAGCAAGGTAACCGAGCTTTTGGCTTTGTATAGCTAACTAAACGTAAAGCGTAGGAGATGCGGATGAAAAATTTTTTGATTGCTCCATCCATTCTTGCGGCTGACTTTGCCCGCTTGGGTGAAGACACCGTCAAGGCATTGGAAGCAGGCGGCGACGTGGTGCATTTCGATGTTATGGATAATCACTATGTACCGAATCTGACTATCGGTCCAAACGTCTGCCAGTCTTTGCATAAGTATCTGCAAGAAAAAGGGATTAATAAACCGATTGACGTTCACCTGATGGTGATGCCGGTTGACAGTCTGATCCCACAGTTTGCCGAAGCCGGTGCGACCTACATTACTTTCCATCCTGAAGCCACGCTGCATGTTGACCGTACTTTGCAACTCATCAAATCGCACGGCTGCAAGGCAGGGCTGGTGTTTACGCCAACCACCCCGCTGAGCTATCTCGATTATGTGATGGACAAGCTCGACGTGATTCTGCTGATGTCGATTAACCCGGGCTTTGGCGGACAAACCTTTATTCCCGCCACGCTCGATAAACTGCGTCAGGTACGCCAGCGCATTGACGAAAGCGGCTACGACATTCGCCTCGAAATCGACGGCGGTGTAAAAATCGACAATATCGGTGAAATTGCCGCCGCCGGTGCCGACATGTTTGTTGCTGGTTCGGCTATCTTTAGCCAGCCTGACTACCGCGCGGTGATCGACAGCATGCGCAGTGAGCTCGCTAAGGTTTCCCATGAGTGAGACACTTTCTCCGCTGGGCGTGGCTTTTGACCTCGACGGTACGCTGGTAGACAGCGCGCCGGGCCTGGCCGAGGCGGTAGACCGCGCACTGGAAGACGTTGGACTGCCGAAAGCGGGCGTAGAGCGAGTGAGTACTTGGATTGGTAACGGTGCCGACGTCATGGTCGAGCGCGCTGTGCGCTGGGCCGAAGGTGATCTCAGTCCCGCATTCTGCCTGAGCGTACGAGACAAATTTGACCATTACTATGCCGAGACGGCCGCCGCTGGCAGCACACTCTATCCGCAGGTTAAAGAAACGCTGCACGCGCTCGCCGCAGCAGGTATTCCGCTGGGTCTGATAACCAACAAGCCAACGCCTTTTGTTGCGCCGCTGCTGGTGTCGTTGGGTCTTGACGGTCTATTTTCCCAGGTGCTAGGCGGTGACGACGTGGTGCAGAAAAAACCCCATCCCGCTCCGCTGTACCTGATGTTGGCCAATTTGGGCCTGCGTGCCAGTGAGCTGGTGTTTGTGGGCGATTCACGCAATGACATTCAAGCGGCGCAGGCTGCGGGTTGTCAGTGTGTCGGCATGACCTACGGTTATAATTACGGTGAAGCCATCGGGTTGAGTAAACCCGACCGAGTTCTTGAACGCTTTGCCGACCTTCTGCCCACCTTCGGGCTACCCTCTTTAAAGGATCAGGAAGCTTAAAAAATGAGTAAACCCATCGTCTTTAGTGGCGCACAACCTTCTGGTGAATTGAGCATTGGTAACTACATGGGTGCTCTGCGTCAATGGGTTAAAATGCAAGATGACTTTGACTGCATTTACTGCATCGTTGACCTGCACGCAATTACTGCACGTCAAGATCCTACTCAATTACGCAAAGCCACGCTCGATACCTTGGCGCTGTATCTCGCCTGCGGTATTGATCCCAATAAGAGCACTATTTTTGTTCAGTCGCACGTGGCTGAGCACTCCCAGCTGGGTTGGGCGCTGAACTGCTACACCTATTTCGGTGAGCTCAGCCGCATGACGCAGTTTAAAGACAAGTCAGCGCGCTACGCTGAAAACATCAACGCCGGTCTGTTTGACTATCCGGTGCTGATGGCGGCCGACATTCTGCTCTATCAGACCAATCAGGTGCCGGTGGGTGAAGACCAGAAGCAGCATCTGGAGCTGAGTCGCGATATCGCGGGTCGTTTTAACGCGCTTTACGGCGACACCTTTGCTGTTCCCGAGCCGTTTATTCCGAAGTCTGGTGCCCGCGTGATGTCATTGCAGGACCCGACCAAGAAGATGTCCAAGTCAGACGACAACCGCAACAACGTGATTGGCCTGCTTGAAGACACCAAGTCTGTGACCAAAAAAATCAAACGCGCCATGACGGACTCGGAAGAGCCGCCGGTCATTCGTTACGATCAGGCTGCCAAGCCGGGTGTTTCCAATTTGCTGGACATTCTCTCTGGAGTGAACGGCAAGAGCATTGCCGAGCTGGAAGCGGAGTTTGAAGGTCAGATGTATGGTCACTTGAAAGGTGCTGTGGCAGACGCTGTTTCCGAGATGCTGACCGGTCTGCAGGAGCGTTTCCACCAGTACCGCGCCGATGAAGCCTTCTTGCAGCAGGTAATGCGTGAAGGGGCTGAAAAGGCGCGTTCGCGTGCTCAGGTAACGTTGAAGAAGGTGTATGAAGCCATCGGTTTCGTCCCTGCACCGTAAATCCTTCGTTATTGGATACGCGGCTGCGTTGGCTGTGCTTGGTTACTCGAATCACTGACCTGTGTCAGCTCATCGGATGTCCAAGCTTGCCGCCTTGCTGCAAAGTCCATCACTTCGGATTTCATTGTGGAATTGCTACATTAAACCACGTCTTTAGGGCGTGGTTTTTTTATGGCTGGAGCAGGGTAATAATATCGCGGTCCACAAGACGCCTGCCAGCATCGACAGGGCGATGGCGGCGCAGAGGGCAAGGTGCAGGCCGGTGGTAAAGGATTGAATCGACATCATTAAGCTACCAAAAATGGCGACCCCCAGCGCTGACCCTGTTTGCCGGCTGGCGTTGAGCACGCCTGCTGCAATGCCTGCCCTGTCTTTTTCGATACTGCCCATCAGTGAGGCCGTAGCGACCGGCGTTATCACTCCTGCTGCCAGTCCCAATGCCGGAAAACACAGCGCAATACGCCAGTAAGGTGCGTTTTCCCCCATGAACAGCAGTCCTGCAAAGCCGGCGGCATATAAACCGCAGCATCCGGCAATCAGCCAAAGCGGGCCGATGAGTCGGTTAATTTTCCCTGCGCTAAAACTGCCTAATGTCACCAGCAGGGTGAGAGGGAGAAAGGCGAGTCCGGTATCCAGCGGTGTCCATCCACGAACCTGCTGAAAATAAAGACTCAACAGGAAAAAGAGCCCATAGAAAACCAACCCCGAAATGAGCGATACCAGCGACGAGGCGGAAAACTCGGCTAGGCGAAACAAGCTCATCGGCAGCATCGGCTGTTTGCAGCGACGCTCGACCCTGACGAAAAGTCCGCAGGCGACTAACGCCACGGCCATACCCAGCTGTATGAGACTGTCGTGCCAGCCGCGTGGTGCCACTTCAATCAGGACGGCAATCGACGTCGCCAGCGAGATAATCGCGAGCAGCTGCCCGCTCAAATCTATCGGTTTTCGGTGAGTGGGGGAAGCGGGTGCGGGGATGCGCACCGCCAGCAGTGCGCCAAGCAAAGCAATCGGCACATTGAGCAGAAAAACACTGCGCCAGCCAAAAAAGTGGATCAACACGCCACCCAACAGTGGACCCGCCGCCATGGCAATACCCCCACAACCCGCCCAGACCCCGATGGCTTTGGCTCGGGCATGCGTGTTAGAAAACGCATTGTTAATCAACGCCAACGAGGAAGGCACCAGCAGTGACGCGCCCACACCCTGCAATATTCTGCCGAAAATAAGAGCGGGAAGGGTGGAGGACAGTCCGCATCCTGCCGAGGCGAGGGCAAAAAGCACTAAGCCGATGAGGTAGATATTTTTTGCGCCAAATTTATCGCCCAGCGACCCGCCACCGAGCAGCAGGCTGGCAAAGGTTAAGGTATAGGCGTTCACTACCCACTGTAGACCCGACACCGTGGTTTGCAGAGTAGAGGCTAAAGGGGCGAGGGCAACGTTAACGATTGAGGTGTCGAGTATCACGATAACGTAACTGAGGCAGGTGGCGGCAACTAACCCTTTTTGGGCGGTGATGGCATTGTCCATTGGCGAAGGTTGAGGTCCATAGTGTGAGATGGATTGACTATAGCCCGCCGCCGCCGAATAATGGTTCGAGGCGTGTCGAAGTGTTGTATTTCCTATTATCGTAACTTATCCCACTGAAAGATGGACACAATGAACCAATTCCGCATCTCCGTTGTTGCTCATCTGATTGCTGAGCCGGTTCGTTCAGTGATGTTGATAGCCCTGTCCGGCGGTGAGTCTCTTTCCTCCAGCGCATTGGCCGACGCGGCAGGCATTACGGCGCAAACGGCGAGTTTTCACCTTGGCAAACTGCGCGAGGGCGGCTTAGTGACCGTTGAGGCAGTGGGTCGCCATCGCTATTACCAGCTTGCCGGACCGCATGTTTCACATCTTCTTGAAAGTTTGGCGTCGGTCGGTCCGGTTGGATCACAATGGCTGACTACGCCCAATCGCTCCGCCAAAGATCTGCGGTTTGCCCGCTGTTGTTACGATCATCTGGCGGGTCAGATTGGCGTTGCTATGACTCAGGGAATGCTAAATCGTGGACTGCTTGCACAAGCGGATGGGAGCTATATCCTGACTGATGTGGGTTATGAGTGGCTAGAGCAACGAGGCATTGAAATCAGCCCTGCGACCGCAGATCAGGCCGATATCCTGCGCGAATGTCTCGACTGGACTGAACGGCAGTATCATCTTGCCGGTTCTCTGGGAGCGCGCCTACTGACGGCGTTTTTAGCCTGGAAATGGCTGGTTCGTCTACCCGACACGCGATCGTTGAAAGTGACGGCGACCGGTTGGGCCGCCTTTGAGGAGCATTTTGGCATTCGCTATCAGCAAGGCACGTTTTTATTTATGCCACTGCCCTGAGTCGTGATTTTTCATTAGCTGTCATTGTTGAAGTTGTAAGTGAAGGTGGCATTAAAACGCCAGGCGCGGTTGTTGCTGTCGAGTGGCACATCGGCGATGGGGCGAGCGGCCTCAACGGAAATTGAATAGTGTTTATTATCTGCCAAGGTTATCCCTAGCGCATAAGACGCCAAGTTTTGTTTGCGTATCCCCGGCTGGTTAAAGCCAGTGTGCGCGGTGTCCATCACAACATAGGGCTGTAAGGTTTTGAGCCACACTCCTTGTTCAAGATCATGGATATAACGCATCTCGACCTGCCCGCCAAATCCGTAATCACCCGTCGCCTCGCCGTCCTGATAGCCTCGGCCATAGTGCATGGCACCGAAGCTGGCGCGCTCAGGTTCCGGCAGATTATTGTCCGACCAGTCACCCTCCCACGACGTGCTCAGGCGCCATTTTTTGTCGAACAGGTAGGCGCTTTCACCGTTGAAGCGCCAGCGAGTAAAGGTCAAATCGGTGTTTGGCGTGGTGCGGCTCGCCCCAAGGCTGTCGATCCCTTGGCGGACATTGAACCGCGCATTCCAGTAAAACTGACTGTATTCACGGTAACCGTTCAGCGACAGCTCCACGGCCGGGTAGCGGACGTATTGATTGATACCCTCAAGAGGGATGTCCTGCCCGTTTGCCGCGGCTTTTAAGTCGTAGTTGTATTTTTTGTACAGATAGTCCGCGCCGCCGCTCAAGGTCCACTGCGTTTTACGCGTTAACTCCAAGGGGTAGCTCAGGGTAAAACCGCCGTTATATTGGGTCTGTTTAGCCTTATAATCGACGTTAATATTATTGGGTAAGGTTTGCAGCGTATTGAAGTCTTTATCATTTTGTTGAAAATAGCTGCCCTTCAGCTGCATCAATAAACCGTCATCCCCCAAGTACTGTTGATAGTTCAGACCGGCGTATTTTTTCTCGGTTGACCCACTTAGGGGCAGCAAGGTAGCTACGCCCAGCTGCTCACCGTATTGGCTTAGGCCACTCAGCGTGGCATTAATCACGCCGTCGGTTTCGCCTTTGCGCGAATCCACCGAGGTAATGACATTCCAGTTACGCGTCCTTTTGGCCTCAACATCCATCACGGTGGCGCCGTAAATATTGTCAGGATTCTTGGCACTGGCGGTCACTTTGGTGTCGGGCGTGCGCGCCATCAGCAGGCTATAGCGCTCAAAAGTGTCCCCGGTTAACGGCTTCTCTGTCATGATTTTTTGCGACAGTTTACTGAGCCAAATACCCACCTGCGTGTTATCACTGTGAACCTGAGTGCTCGACACGTAGCCTTCAACCAATCCCACCTTGAGAACGCCGTCCTGAAAGTTGTCTGAAGGCAGATAGGCATAAGACAGCACGTAGCCGTCGTGATGATAGCGCTGAGTCAGGCTGTCGGCGGCAGCCAGCAGTTCGCTCAGGGCCACTTTCTTACCGACGAATTTTAGAAAAGGCTGCGTTAACTCTCCTAAGGAATAGCGCGTGCCGCCAATAAACTGCAGATGTTTCACTTCCACCAAGGTGCTTGGCGTAAATGCAGGCGAGAGTTTGGGTGTAGAAAGGCTGATTTTTGGCGACGGTTTGGGCATGCTGGGTTCTGAAACGGGTGTGGCGAGTTTAGCCGGGTTGTTGGGGTCGATGAGAGTAGGGAACATTTCGGCCGAGGTGTAGCCGATAGCCGATCCCATTAAAACAACTATGCAGGTTTTTATTCTCATGGAAATTCCTTTATCGCATAGGTATAAGCTGCAACAACATGACAACGACAGGTTTATTAACCAAGGCACGCGCTGCGCAGGGCAGATCGTGCCTATCCCGTTGATTAAGATTTATTTTTGAGTGTTTAAGGTGGCTAGCGTATTGGGCAGCGTAGTGACGGTGGTAACCACTTTGCCTAATAGCCCCCCGTTGGCGCTATTGCTTGAAGAGACCACACCGCCGGTCTGTGTCACCGCATTACCGACGTTGGTGACGGTTGACCCCACGCCCGCTATCGCTGGTGCGTTAGTTGATACCTGCGTACCTGTCGCGGCCACGGTGTTACCTACGTTCCCCAACAGTGAGCTGACCGGGGCGCCTAACCCTGTTGCCGAACCGACAGTTTGGGTAGTGGTTTGAACGGATGAAAGAACTGGCGTCACAATGCCGGTTGCGCCGGTAGTAATTTGCGAGGTGGAGCCGGTGGTTAAGTTATTGGCCAATCCCGTACCGGTCGCGGTGACGACGGTGCCGACTTTGTTGACCAGTCCACCGGTGGGTGTGGTGACACCGGCAAGAGGCGTTGTTGCGCCGTTGCTGGCAAGTGAAGTTCCAAGCCCGGAGACGCCGGTGCCGAGGCTAGCCACGGCAGTGGGAACACCGGCGGCGGTGACACCAATGGCATTAGGATTTGAACCGAATTGCCCGACGCCGTTTGTTACGCCGCTGCCAATATTTGAAACGGCGACACCAGTGCTGTTGAGCACGGTAGCCACGCCTTGACCGGCAATCGGGATATTGCTGATAGGCGTTTGGGTGGCGATACTGCTGACCTGATTACCCACCCCGCTGACCGCACCGCCGGTACTGCCTAGAATACTGCCGGTAACCAGCGTGGTTGAGGTGCCTGTGCCGGTTCCACCCGTTCCCGTCCCGGTTCCACCGCTACCGGAACCGGTACCCGTTCCTGTTCCAGTACCGCCATTGCCAGCCGTTGTGCCGGTGCCACCGGTCGTGGTTGTGCCGTCACCGCTCGAGGTGGTGCCGGAGCCGGTTGATGCTGTTCCCGAGCCATCAGTCCCGGTTGTCGCAGAACCGGAAGTCCCGGTTTTTGCGGTGGTATGTGAGCCGCCTCCTCCTCCACTACATGCGGCAAGCGCGAGTGAGAAAAGAACAGCCGTAGCAATTTTACTCATCTGACTCATATTATTTTCAGAGCGCATAATGCAATCCTCCGCATAAATTACGTCCGGATTGACGCATTTCAAATATTAGTTCGATGTGTGTAAAATTACACTTTGGGTAGTGTTTTATGCTTTTTTTAGGAGAAATAAATGGTTAGATGAACTTATGTTCCAAAAAGGATTTGTAGAAAGGATCATATTTCGTGCAGGTTAATTTTTATGCATTTTAATTCCACTTAAATGTAAAGATAGCTATTTAAACACTAGCTAATAACTTTTATTAAGGGGTTGTGCGCATAACGTTATAAAGAGTTTACCGCGTTCACCGCTATCCGTTGTCTGGAAACCAATTAAGTTTACTTCTCAATTGCACCACGCTACCGATGATAATCAGGCTCGGGCTGATAACCTGCGTAGCTAATGCGCTGAGCTGCCACAGCTCCCCGGTGAAAACGCGCTGGGATGCAGTGGTGCCATTTTCAATCAATGCCACCGGCGTGTTCACCGCTAAACCGTGTTGGGTAAGCTGGTGCTGAATTTCTCCTGCCTGCGAGAGTCCCATATAAAACACCAGCGTTTGTTTTTCCTGCGCCAGACAAGGCCAGTCAAGAACGCCGTCCTGTTTGGCGTGGCCGGTTATCAGCCTGACACTCTGTGCATGGTCGCGATGGGTGAGGGGGATGCCGCTGTAGGCCGAGCAGCCTGATGCCGCCGTAATGCCGGGCACCACGGAAAAACGGATACCTGCAACCGCCAGTGCTTCAAGCTCTTCGCCACCGCGGCCAAAGATGAACGGGTCGCCGCCTTTGAGACGCACCACGCGTTTACCGCGCTGCGCCTGTTCAACCAAAATTTGATTGATCTGCTGCTGTGGAACGCAGTGATTGCCCGACGCCTTACCGACAAAAATTCGCTCTGCGTCATGCCGAACGAGGTTTAATACCTCATCGGACACTAGCCGGTCATAGACCACCACATCGGCGAGCTGTATCTGCTGCAGGGCCTTGAGCGTTAACAAACCGGCATCGCCCGGACCTGCGCCCACGAGCGCCACTTCCCCCTCGGCTTGCAGGCTGTCACGGTCTTTGGGCGGACAAGATAACGGCAAATAATCCATGATTTACTCACTTCAACGGTAAAAAAACCGATAAACCCTTAACCACGGCTGTGTGTTTATCGTCTAGTCTCATCGCGGCAAGAGGGACAAACAGCGACTGTCGATCTGCACGTTCCCGTCTTCAACTCTGACGGAATAGCGGACAATGCTGCGCGTTTCGTCTTCCATGCATTGGCCATCAATAAGCCGAAAATGTTGTTTTTTCAACGGACTGGCGACCCACAGCTCCCCCTGATGTTCGCCGATAATACCGCGCGACAGCACGCTGGCCTGCGCAAAGGGGTCAATATTGCTCAGCGCATATACCCCCTGCTGGCTGTGCGGTCGGAACAGCGCTATCTGGTGTTGGCCAACCTGTGCGCATATGCCGCAGCCTGGCGTAATATCATCTATAGAGCAAAGTGTTACCCATGATTTCATACGGTTTTCTCCTCGGCGGCAAGCTGCGTCACCGGAATGCGTTCCTGCGGACTCGCTGGGCGATGCTGTGCGCGTTCGGCCACAAACTGCACCAGCGGATCTCGCTGATTGCTATTGATAAAATGACGGAATCGCGTTTGCGCCGACGGGTCTTCCAGCGTTTGCTGCCATTCGCAGCGGCTGAGTCCGCGCAGCTGGGAAAGGTCGGCTTCCAACATGCCACTGAGTCCCAGATTATCGTCAATAATGACGCCCCGCAGATAATCAATGCCGCCTTCTAGGTTTTCGAGCCACACTGAGGTGCGCTGGAGTTTGTCGGCAGTGCGGATATAGAACATCATAAAGCGGTCGAGATAGCGCAGCAGCGTGTCGTTATCCAAATCGGCGGCAAGCAGGTCGGCATGGCGTGGTTTCATGCCGCCGTTGCCACAAACGTAGAGGTTCCAGCCCTTTTCGGTGGCAATAATGCCCACGTCTTTTCCCTGCGCCTCCGAGCATTCACGGGTACAGCCGGAAACGCCGAATTTCATTTTGTGCGGCGTACGAATGCCTTTGTAGCGATTCTCAAGCGAAATGCCAAACCCTAGACTGTCGCCAACGCCGAAGCGACACCATGTGCTGCCCACGCAGGTTTTCGCCATGCGCAGCGCTTTGGCATAGGCCTGTCCGGTCTCAAATCCGGCGGCAATTAACCGTCGCCAAATAGCAGGAAGATCGTCTTTTTGTGCCCCAAACATGCCAATCCTCTGCGAACCGGTAATTTTAGTGTACAGACTAAACTGCTCGGCGATGTCGCCAATTGCCCGCAGACCCTGTGGAGTAATTTCGCCGCCCGGTGAGCGGGGGATGACCGAGTAGGTGCCGTCTTTTTGCATATTGGCGAGGAAGAGGTCGTTGGTGTCTTGCAGTGGCGCATTCTGCGGGCTAAGCACGTAGTCGCTCCAGCATGAGGCCAGCAGCGATCCAACGGTGGGTTTACAGACTTCACAGCCGTAGCCTTGACCGTATTTTTGCAGCAGCTGTTCAAAACTCTGGATTTTATCTACCTGAATCAGATGGTAAAGTTCCTGACGCGAGTAGGAAAAGTGTTCGCAGAGGTGGTGATTAACCTCTACGCCCTGTTTTGCTAACTCGGCATTGAGGACTTGGGTGACCAGCGGAATGCAGCCACCGCAGCCCGTGCCTGCGCGTGTTTCTGACTTGATTGAGGCTACCGTGTGGCAACCTGCCTGTACGGCGGAAACAATATCGCCCTTGGTGACGTCAAAACACGAGCAGATTTGCGCGCTTGCCGGCAGGGCATCGGTGCCTAGGGTTGTGCCCGCGCTACCGCCTTGGGCGGGCAGGATCAGGCTTTCAGGGTGTTCGGGGAGTGGGATCTTATTAAGCATCAATTGCAGCAGATTGCCGTAGTCACCCGTGTCGCCGACCAGCACCGCACCGAGCAGAGTTTTATTATCTCCACTTACGATCAGCCGTTTATACAGCGAAGCGCTTTCGTCGAGATAAACATAACTGAGAGCACCGGGTGTGCGGCCCTGGGCATCGCCAATACCCGCGACGTCAACGCCCATTAACTTCAGCTTGGCGCTCATGTCTGCACCGGTAAATGCGTTGTCGCGGCCAAGAAGATGGTCGACGGCAACCTGCGCCATTTTATACCCCGGCGCGACCAGGCCGAACGCACGCTGGTTCCAGGCGGCACATTCACCGATGGCGTAGATATCCGCATCGCTGGTCTGGCATTGGTCGTTTATCGCAATACCGCCGCGCGGCGCGAGCAGTAAATCCGACTGCCGAGCCAGCGCATCCTGCGGGCGAATACCGGTCGAAAAGACGATAAAGTCAACGTCAAGGCAACTGCCGTCGGCAAACTGCATGGTTTTGCGCGCCGTCTCTCCTCCGTCAATAATTTCCTGGGTGTTTTTACCGGTGTGTACCCGCACGCCCATGCTTTCAATTTTCTGTCGCAGCTGATTGCCGCCCATTACGTCGAGCTGTTCGCACATCAATCCCGGTGCAAACTCCACCACGTGGGTCTCAACGCCGAGGTTTTTTAATGCCCCAGCGGCTTCGAGTCCCAACAGTCCACCGCCGACCACCGCGCCGCGCTTGCTGACTTTGGCACAGGCTTCAATGGCATGCAGGTCTTCAAGGGTGCGATAAACAAAGCAGTCCGCGCCATCTGCGCCTTTAATCGGCGGGATCCAGGGATAGGAGCCGGTAGCAATAATCAGTTTGTCGTAGGTAACGCGGCGTCCGCCGTCGGCGTGGATGACTTTATTCACCCTGTCGAGCGCAATGGCCCGTTCGCCAATTAGCACATTCACCTGATTGTCGGCGTAAAAACTTTCACTCACTAATGACAGTTCTTCGGCCTTATGATGCAGAAAATAGGAGGAAAGATGTACGCGGTCGTAGGCCACGCGAGGTTCTTCACAGAAAACGGTGATTTCAAAGGTGTTCGGCGCAGCTTTATCCAGAAGATCTTCTATAAAGCGATGACCCACCATGCCGTTGCCAATAATCGCGAGCCTGACTTTGCGCATATTTGCCTCAAATTTGATGTTTATGCGCCTAACATAGGCCCTTGCCGCTGCAAGGTTTTGATGCAAATCAACCGCGATATTAATCTACCTCCTAGGTAGTATTCGGATTGTTTGTTGAAATTACATACGATTAATTGATGGAGTTCTTTCGTATGTGGCGGTATCGGCTATTGTTTTAAGTAAGATAAAAAAATAACACGCAGCCAGAGAGGTAACGGTGACGCAAAACAGCCTGCGGGCCATTAAGAACGTACGCCTGCCCGATTGTCAGGGGCTATGGCAGATTGATATTGAACAGGGAAAGATCCGTCAGATAATCAGTCAGCCGCAGGTTGACGTGGTAGGTGACGACGTTCTCGATGCACAGGGAGGCATGGCGCTGCCGCCTTTTATTGAGCCGCATATTCATCTCGACACCACGCAAACCGCCGGTGAACCGTCGTGGAACATCTCCGGTACACTGTTTGAAGGTATTGAACGTTGGGCCGAGCGCAAGGCGCTGCTGACCCATGAAGACGTGAAGCAGCGCGCGTGGATCACCCTGAAATGGCAAATCGCCAACGGCATTCAGCACGTGCGTACCCACGTTGATGTTTCCGACCCGACGTTAACGGCGCTAAAGGCCATGCTTGAGGTGAAGCAGGAAGTTGCGCCGTGGATAGACTTGCAAATCGTCGCCTTCCCGCAGGAGGGGATTATGTCTTATCCCAATGGCGAAGCCCTGCTGGAAGAGGCGCTCAGGCTTGGGGCTGACGTTGTGGGCGCGATCCCGCACTTTGAATTTACCCGCGAATACGGCGTAGAATCGCTGCATAAAACCTTTGCCCTGGCGCAGAAATACCACCGTATGGTTGACGTGCACTGTGATGAAATCGATGACGAGCAGTCACGTTTTGTCGAAACGGTTGCGGCTTTGGCCCACCGCGAAAACATGGGCGCGCGGGTTACCGCCAGCCACACTACGGCGATGCACTCTTACAACGGTGCTTATACCTCAAGACTTTTCAGGCTGTTAAAACTTTCAGGCATCAATTTTGTCGCGAATCCGCTGGTGAATATTCATCTACAGGGCCGGTTCGACACCTATCCCAAGCGCCGCGGCATTACGCGCGTGAAGGAGATGCTTGAGGCCGGAATTAACGTCTGTTTTGGCCATGATGACGTCTTTGACCCATGGTATCCGATGGGCACCGCCAATATGCTGCAAGTGCTACAAATGGGGCTGCACGTTTGCCAGCTAATGGGATACGAACAAATTAACGACGGGCTGAAACTGATCACGACCTACAGCGCTAAAACTCTTAATCTGCAGAATTATGGGATTACTCAAGGCCACGCCGCCAATCTGATTATTCTCCCAGCAGAGAATGGCTTTGATGCGATTCGACGTCAGGTACCGGTGCGCTATTCTATTCGTCAGGGAAAGGTGATTGCGCAGACCCGTCCGGCAGAGACACTCATCCATCTTAAGACCGATGAACCCGTTGATTTTACTCGCTGATTTAACGGTAAGCTCTCACATTGCGTAAATAACGGTAAAGGGCTGGCGCGAAGGGGTGTGGGTCTTTAGAATCAATGCGTTTTGTGGCTTGCCTATTGGAGAAAGGAACCGTCATGTTTAAACGTACTTTAGTGACCTTCACAGCTTTGCTTTCCCTCACCGCAATGGCCCCGGCGGCATTTGCAGCCAAGGTTGCGGACACCCATGTCTTGCTGACCACTTCAGCGGGGAACGTCGAGCTTGAACTCGACAATGCGAAGGCGCCGGTTTCCGTCAAGAATTTTGTGGATTACGTGCAGGCTGGTTTTTATAACAACACCATCTTCCATCGCGTGATCCCGGGCTTTATGGTTCAGGGCGGAGGTTTCACCGCCAACATGCAGCAAAAAAGTACCAACCCGCCGATCAAAAACGAGGCGGATAACGGTTTGCGTAACCTGCGTGGCACCATCTCTATGGCGCGCACCTCGGACAAAGACAGCGCAACCAGCCAGTTCTTCCTGAACGTGGCCGATAACGCCTTCCTCGATCACGGCCAAACCGATTTCGGTTATGCGGTGTTTGGTAAAGTTATCAAGGGTATGGACGTAGTTGATAAAATTTCATCGGTAAAAACTGACAACGTGGGGCCTTATCAAAACGTGCCAACTACGCCGATTGTGATCCTGTCTGCTAAAGTTCTGCCATAACCTTTCTAAAGCCTAAACCCAGGCTGCCCGCGCTATCCTCAGGGCAGCCGTGCAAGGAGAGAAGATGAGTGAACCTCGTGTTATTGCAAAAGCAATGCATGCCGGAAAACCGGCTCAGGACTTGGCTATTCTCCCTGCTTTGGCTAACCGCCACGGTTTGATAACCGGTGCAACAGGCACCGGCAAGACGGTCACGTTACAAAAAATGGCCGAGCAGTTTTCCCGCCTTGGCGTGCCGGTTTTTTTAGCAGACGTTAAAGGCGATTTATCGGGGATGGGCACCGAAGGCGTGGCCTCCGAAAAACTTAATGCCCGTCTGGCAGCGATTGGCGTCACCGACTGGCAGCCCGCGGCTTGCACTATCATCCCTTGGGATATTTTTGGCGAAAAAGGGCATCCCGTTCGCGCCACCCTCTCTGATTTAGGTCCCCTGCTGCTAGGCCGCCTGCTCGACCTCAACGAGGTACAAAACGGCGTTTTGCAACTGGTCTTTAAAATTGCCGACGACAACAGCCTGCTGTTGCTCGACATGAAGGACCTGCGCGCCATGTTGCAGTACGTGGGAGACAACGCCAAACAGTTTCAAACCCAGTACGGCAATATTTCTCCGGCCTCGATTGGTGCTATTCAGCGTGGCCTGCTGACCCTTGAGAGCCAGGGTGCCAACCAGTTCTTCGGCGAGCCGATGCTGGATATCCAAGACTTGATGAAAACCGACGCCAACGGGCAGGGCATCATCAACCTGCTGGCGGCGGAGAAACTTATCAATCAGCCAAAACTCTATTCGGTATTCCTGCTGTGGCTGCTGGCGGAACTTTTTGAGCATTTGCCCGAGGTGGGTGACCCGGAGCAGCCGAAACTGGTCTTCTTCTTCGATGAGGCTCATTTGCTGTTTAACGAGGCGCCCGCTGCGTTATTAACCAAAATTGAACAAGTGGTGCGACTGATCCGCTCTAAGGGCGTGGGCATCTACTTCGTAACGCAAAATCCGTTGGATATCCCCGACTCGGTGCTGGGGCAGTTGGGTAATCGCGTTCAGCACGCGCTACGCGCGTTTACGCCGCGTGACCAAAAAGCGGTGCGAGCCGCGGCGCAAACGCTGCGGGCCAATCCGGCGTTTGACGTAGAAACGGCGATTACCGAACTCGGCGTCGGTGAGGCGCTGGTGTCGTTTCTTGATGAAAAAGGACGGCCGGAAATCGTTGAACGGGCGATGGTCATAGCGCCTGAGTCAAAAATGGGTCCGCTTGGCGAAGAGGGTATGAATAAGGCCATCAACAAATCGCCGCTTTATGGTCGCTATGAAGACGCCATCGACCGTGAATCCGCTTATGAAAAACTGAGCGTTCAGGGATTCAATACGGTGGGAACCACGGCGGATAATGTCGATGCCAAAAATCCTGCAGCCGAAAAATCGACCGGTGGCGGAATCATGAACGGACTCAACGATTTACTGTTTGGCACTACCGGCCCGCGCGGTGGCAAGCACGACGGCATGGTGCAAACAGCGGCAAAGAGCATGGCGCGAGGGATAGGGCGCGAGATTATACGCGGCGTGCTCGGCTCAATCATGGGCGGCAGAAAACGCTGATGTTCTATACGTAAACTCCACTGTCTTTAGTCAAGTGAGGAAGGTATGGCGACAAAAATGACAGAAAAACAGAAAGAACAGTTTTACCGGAAACGCAGAAATCACAACTTTCAAAGCAGTGCGGCGCTGGACGGCCTGAAAACCGCGTTGGTTGAGCTAGCGGATGAGCAGATCTTTGCAAGAATTGAGGCATTAAGGGGACACTATGAGCGATAAGCTGATAGCCGGTGATGATCCTTATCTCTATAAAGGGATCAACGTTCTGAGAAACAGGCTCGAAATTCACGAGTCGCACCGCCTTCTGCAGGCTGAACTTGAGTTAACCCCGCTACGGGCCGCCATGATTGATCTGGGGCCGCCCAATATGGGACTTCCGCACCTTTGTGCCATCCATTACGCCCTTTTTCAGGACATTTATGACTGGGCCGGCAAACTGCGTGAAATCGACATTGCTAAAGACGATACGCCTTTCTGCCACTTCGCCTACATTGAGCGCGAAGGAAACAGCCTAATGCAGGCGCTTGAGAATGAAGACTATTTGGTCGGACTCACTCAGGACCCACTCTGCGAACGCATCGCTCACTATTACAGTGAAATCAATCTCCTGCATCCTTTTCGCTATGGCAGCGGTCGAGCGCAGCGAATTTTCTTTGAACAGCTGCTGACCCATGCAGGCTATGGCATTGACTGGAGTCAGGTGGATACGCAACGCTGGACTGATGCCAATAAGGCGGCGGCTTTTGGTGACGAACTGCCCTTAAGCCAGGTTTTTAAAACGATCGTCAGCGATGCTTAGCCGAAGGTCAGGCAAGTGTGGGAAAGTTCTGCGGGTCGTTGTCGAAAATAGGTAGAATGGCGCGGTTAATTCCCCCGACTTTGTTGAACCGGAAAACCATGCTGCTGCTTATCGATAATTATGACTCTTTTACCTATAACCTTTACCAGTACTTTTGCGAGTTAGGCGCAGACGTGCTGGTAAAGCGTAACGATGAGCTGCAACTTGCCGATATCACCCGTCTCAGCCCGACACATCTGGTTATCTCCCCCGGGCCTTGCACGCCGAACGAGGCCGGAATTTCCCTCAGCGCGATAGCCCATTTTGCCGATGCGCTGCCTATTCTAGGGGTTTGCCTTGGGCATCAGGCTATGGCGCAAAGTTTTGGTGCCGAGGTGGTGCGTGCGCGGCAGGTGATGCACGGCAAAACGTCGCAGATAGAACACAACGGAACCGGCGTGTTTGCTGGCCTTAATCACCCGTTAACCGTCACGCGCTACCATTCTTTGGTGGTGAAGCCCGAGACGCTGCCCGCCTGTTTTAGCCTCACCGCGTGGACCGGCAGTGCCGATGACCCAGGTGAAATAATGGGGATCGCCCACAAAACCCTGCCGCTGCATGGCGTGCAGTTCCATCCTGAAAGCATTCTCAGCGAGCAAGGGCATCAGCTGCTCGATAATTTCCTTAAAATTTAGAGCATTAAAAATTACTTGCGCAAGAACGGTAATTTATATTTGCCTGTGAGTGATTTTTTATGCATATTTTATGATTATATTTTCACATTCTTTTTGGGTGTGAATTCCTGTTACCAGCGAAAGTGCAATGGAGATAAGGGCAATGACAGAAAAAACGGCGGTAGGTCGTGATGCATTTGATCGGGTGATTTTGCCTGTTTATTCACCGGCCAAGTTTATTCCGGTCAAAGGTAAAGGCAGTCGCGTCTGGGATCAACAGGGCACCGAGTATGTCGACTTTGCCGGTGGTATTGCAGTAACGGCGCTGGGTCATTGCCATCCGGCGCTGGTTAAAGCATTGCACGAGCAGGGCGAAACGCTGTGGCACGTAAGCAACGTCTTTACTAATGAACCCGCGCTGCGCCTGGCGCAAAAACTGATCGATGCGACCTTTGCCGATCGCGTATTTTTTGCCAATTCGGGTGCAGAAGCTAACGAAGCGGCATTCAAACTGGCGCGTTATTACGCTTCAGCCAAGCATAGCCCGTACAAAAGCAAAATCATTGCCTTCCATAATGCTTTCCACGGTCGCACGCTGTTCACGGTTTCCGTTGGCGGACAGCCAAAATACTCCGACGGTTTTGGCCCTAAACCCGCCGACATCGTTCACGTGCCTTTTAACTGTCTGGACGCTGTGAAAGCCGTCATCGACGATCACACCTGCGCTATCGTAGTTGAGCCGATTCAGGGAGAGGGCGGTGTCACACCCGCGACTCAGGAATTTCTGCAGGGCCTGCGTGACCTGTGCGACGAGCACAAGGCGCTGCTGGTGTTTGATGAAGTACAAAGCGGCATGGGCCGCAGCGGCAAGTTGTTCAGCTATATGCACTACGGCGTGACGCCAGATATTCTGTCCACGGCCAAGGCGCTGGGCGGCGGTTTCCCGGTGAGTGCAATGATTACCACCGAAGAAGTGGCCTCTGTGATGGCACCGGGCAAACACGGCACCACCTACGGCGGCAATCCGCTGGCCTGCGCCGTGGCTGAAGCGGCGCTCGACATTATTAATTCTCCGGAAGTCTTGGCCGGTATTGAAGAGCGCCGCACCGCCTTTATTCAGGCGCTGGAAGCGATTAACGAGAAGTATCACGTGTTCAAAGAATTCCGCGGTCAAGGCCTACTGATTGGCGCAGAAATGTCGGAGAAATACAAAAACCGCGCCGGGGAGCTGCTGACTGCCGCCGCCGAGTTTGGTTTGATGATTCTGGTTGCTGGGCCTAACGTGGTGCGTTTAGCCCCGTCACTGGTGATTGATTTCGCCGATATTAGCGAGGGCATGGCCCGTTTCGAGAAAGCGGCGCAGAAACTGGTAGGTTAACAGACGCTTACTAAAGCCTGGCCCGTCCCTAGCCCTCCCCAAAAACGCGGGGAGGGGTTCAAGACGCTATTCCTTCACTCTTCGCGTTAGCCAAATTCCGTGATGCGGCCTCTGCTTCCACGCCAGTGAAGAAATGGTGTGCATCGCGCTCAGGTGCGCCAGCATACGGCGCAGATGCCGCTCCATTTCGGTAATCGGCATGTCAGGATGCAGCTCCGGAGCGTTAAACAGCTTGGTTTCACTGCTCGGACCGTCGTAGGTCAGGCGCTGCTGACAGCTTTGCAGCGCAATCTCGCAGGTTTGCAAATACTGCATCGCCAATTTGGGCGTCAGCATGTAGTGCTCGCGAGCCAAAATCGTCATTCCATTAATATGGTCGACAATAAACTGGCTGTGCATCACCCAGAGACGCATATCGTTTAAATAGCGTGAATTGAATCCTGGCTCCTGCATTGCCTGATTGAGCGACGTAAACAGCTGATTGTGCGCCTGATTCACCTTCATGCGCGCATAAGCCAGCTGCGCAGGATCGGGGTCCTCCGCCAGCACTAAACGCACTGCCGCCTGATCGGCCTCCAGCGCCTGATAGGCATTGGTACGCAGCAGGCCGCTCTGCCATTGGGGCCAAAGCCAGATCGTACCGCCAAACGCTAGGGCACAGCCAATCAGCGTATCCAGCAGCCGTGGCAGCAGGAAGTTAGCGCCGTTTAATCCTAAAATTTGCAGGGTATAAACCGCTGTTACCGTCAGCCCAATCATCCCCAATCCGTAGTTTTTGCGCAGCACTGTGTAAGAAATCAATGTAATCAATAGCATGAAAAATAATTGCAGATTTTGCGGCAGAGCAAGTTGCAGCAGTCCTGCGGCGATGATAAGCCCAATCAGCGTGCCTAATGCACGATGCTGAATGCGCACGCGGGTGGCGTTATAGCCGTTTTGGCTGACCAGCAGGGTCGTCAGCAGGATCCAATAGGGTTTGGGTAAATTAAAAAATAGCCCCAAACTGCTGCCGATGGCCAGAATAACCCCCAGACGCCCCGCATTGCGCAGTGCGGCCGACTTGAATGACAAATAGCTTTTCAACGCCGCCCAGAACGGCAGGCGGGCCTGGGTTTGCATCAGGTCACGGCGATAGAGTGGGCGCTGAGTACGCAGCAGTCTCGCAATGCGACTGAAGTGGTAATAGCAAAACTGGCCGACCGGGTTGTCACGGTAGCGCGAAGATATTTTTTCCAGCGCCGCCAGCTCATTGGCCATGGTGAAACGCTCGGAACGGCGGTGGTAAAGAATATCGTTGGCAATCACCCGCAGGCGGGCAGCAATCACCTGAGCATTGCGGCGAATTACCGCCTCGGCATGACTCTCCTCCATCAGCTTTTGCACCTCGGTGGGCAGATGCAGACTCACCGTAATGTGCTCCTGAAGGTCTAGAGCGACCTGAAAACGTCTCAACAACTTTTTATGATGCTGATGGTCGTGCGTCGGCAGCATGTGCAACTGCTGATAAAGCAGAGCAATCAGGTCGATGACTTTTTGCTGCCTGTTCAGCAGCGGTGGCAGTGCGGTATCGGGATCGGTATGCTGGGTCAGCAGGCTGTATTTGGCTTCAAAATAGTCGGCGAGTTCAAGATACAGCTGGCTAAGGGTTTCGCGCATCGGCTGTTCTTCAGAAAGACGAAACCACAGCCAGTTAAACACCCCGTACCAGGCAGTCCCGACCACAAACAGCAGTGGCGCATGCCAAATCGGCACTACGCCCGCCATGCTGAGCGTAAAGATAGCGGCAACCAGCGCGCCCGGTAAAAGACGCGCATGCAGCGGACTTATTGCCCCCGTCACGCCGATGACCAGCGTCAGGCCGAGCATGATAAGCGGCAGCGGCAGATGCCAGTTAACCAACATCAACTGTAGCAAAATACTGCTGACGGCGAACAGTGATCCACCCACCAACAGGCGTTTGAAAAAGCGTTTATGTGGGGTATCGAGACCTGAAATGTTGCAGCATGCGGGCACCAACGCGAACAGCAGACCCATCTTCAATTGGCCAAACAGCATGGCGAAGGCAATGGGCAAGCAGAGAACCAGCGTTTGTCTTAGCGCATAGTTAACTTCAGGGTGATAAAAGAGTCGTCGCCAAAGCGTCATTTCATTGTTGTGCAGATAGGCTGACAAAAACGGCGCAACAGTTATTTGCTGCGCCGTTTTTAAGACGATTAACGAGTGCCGTAAACGACAATCGTTTTACCGTGGGCTGAAATCAGACTTTGATCTTCAAGCATTTTAAGAATTCGACCCACAGTTTCGCGTGAACAGCCGACTATCTGACCGATTTCCTGACGGGTAATTTTGATCTGCATGCCATCGGGATGGGTCATGGCATCCGGCTGTTTAGCCAGATTTAGCAGAGTTTGTGCAATACGACCGGTCACGTCGAGGAAGGCAAGGTTGCCCACTTTCTCGGACGTTATCTGTAGTCGACTTGCCATCTGTGCGGACAGGCGCATCAGAATGTCTGGATTAACCTGGATGAGCTGGCGAAACTTCTTGTAGGAAATTTCGGCCACTTCACAGGCAGTTTTGGCTCTAACCCATGCACTACGTTCCTGTCCTTCTTCGAAGAGTCCCAGCTCGCCGATGAAGTCACCTTGGTTAAGGTAGGAAAGTATCATTTCTTTGCCTTCTTCATCTTTAATCAGAACGGCAACCGAACCTTTCACGATGTAGTAAAGCGTTTCGGCTTTTTCACCTTGGTGAATCAGCGTACTTTTAGATGGATACTTATGTATATGACAATGAGACAGGAACCATTCGAGAGTAGGGTCTGTTTGTGGCTTGCCGAGAACCATTAGCTATTATCCTCTTATTATCGCTGCCCAAAATCACAGGGCTTTGAAATCCCTGTTCGGCGATTTTTTACTTCGCGCTCTTTTAGCATATGAACTGACCAGCAATGCTGCAAGCGGCAGGTGGAGTGATTTCAGCTGTAATTTGCCATTATCACCAAGGTTATCCTGTTAACACCTAAAAAACCTAGCCGCAACTTGTTGGAAAGTTTCTTTCGGCTTTGTTTGTAGCACAGGTTTGCGGACGTGTCTTGTGTTGTCTCGCTTCAGCATGATGCGGATCGAGTTCCATTGCCAGTTTCAGGGGTTAAGGGTAGTCTGTTTTAAAAATTATTACCGGAGAAAGGCAAATGCAAGCACGGGTAAAATGGGTTGAAGGGTTAACGTTTCTCGGAGAATCTTCGTCTGGACATCAGGTCATTATGGACGGCAATGCGGGTGACAAATCCCCGAGCCCGATGGAAATGCTGCTCATGTCGGCAGGCGGTTGCAGCGCGATTGATGTAGTGTCGATTCTGCAAAAAGGTCGCAACGAGGTGCTAGGCTGCGAAGTGAAGCTGACCTCCGAACGTCGTGAAGAGGCGCCGCGTCTGTTTACCCGCATCAACCTGCACTTTATCGTCACCGGCAAAGATTTAACCGATAAAGTGGTTGAACGTGCTGTGAGCCTGTCGGCCGAAAAATATTGCTCGGTTTCACTGATGCTCGGCAAAGCAGCCACCATTACCCACAGTTTTGAAGTGATTGATGCTCAAGAGTAATCAGCCCGGTTTGCTGTTTTAATATAGAGAAAGTGAAAAACGCCGCACCGTGAAGGTTAGCGGCGTTTTTGCGAAGTATATCGACTGATTACTCGATCTTCTTGCCTTCCATCAACCGCTGCACCAGTGGCCCCATAATAAGCTCCATCGCCAGGCCCATTTTTCCTCCGGGCACCACCAACGTATTGATGTGCGAAATAAACGATCCCTGCAGCATTGCCAGCAGATAGGGGAAGTCAATCTGGTCCAGACCTTGAAAATGAATGACCACAAAGCTTTCATCCAGCGACGGTATGGCCTTGGCGGCAAACGGGTTTGAGGTATCGATAGTCGGCACGCGCTGGAAGTTGATGTGGGTGCGTGAAAACTGCGGCGTAATATAGTTGATATAGTCGTCCATCGACCGCACTACCGAGTCCATCACCGCTTCACGCGAGTGGCCGCGTTCGCCAGTGTCGCGCACCAGCTTTTGTATCCACTCAAGGTTAACGATGGGCACCACGCCGACCAATAAATCGACCTGTTTGGCGACGTCGACCTGGTTGGTGACTACGCCACCGTGCAGTCCTTCATAAAAAAGAATGTCGGTTGGCTCAGGCAGCGCCTGCCACGGCGTAAAGGTACCGGGTACCTGATTGTAGGGCACGGCTTCATCATAAGTATGCAAATATTTGCGTGAACGTCCCGTGCCGGTTTTTCCATATTCAACAAAGCTCTGTTCGAGCAGAGAGAAGTCATTAGCCTCGGGGCCAAAGTAGCTAATGTGTCGGCCGAGGTCGCGCGCTTTACGAATGGCGGCGTCCATTTCTGGACGAGTAAAATGATGGAAGCTGTCGCCTTCAAGCTCGGCCGCATGCAGACCGAGCTGCTGAAATATCTTGCGAAACGCCACGCTGGTGGTGGTGGTTCCGGCGCCGCTTGAGCCGGTTACGGCTATAACTGGGTGTTTAGCTGACATGGTAATCCCTTCATCTTTCAAATTGCAGTCAACGCATCTGCACCAGGAATCTATTGGGGAAGGCTAATACGCATAATTAAGCTTATTGTTACCATATCTATGCGCTGAATTATAGAGCTTCTCATCGGAACTTTTAGCCGACCGCACTTCTGATTGATGCCTTTAACGCAACGCAGTGACACCTTTTTGATGCTTTAATCTCACGCACTATTCTTTACACTGGAGGGACATATTCCTGGTTGTCTCGCACAATATTTTGGAGAATTTTCTGATGAAAATGCCTTCCTCCCGCTGGTGGTGGGATTTGTCCACGCTGGAGTTTAGCCAGCTTGATATGGAAAATGTGGTGGTAATTCTGCCCATTGGCGCGGTAGAGCAGCACGGTCCGCATCTGCCAGTGCGGGTTGACGCCGCCATTAACGCCGGTATTGTCGCGCGTGCGGTGACGTTACTACCCGCCGACCAGCCAGCGCTGGTGTTACCCGCCTTACCGATAGGCAAGTCCGACGAACATCTTGAGTATCCTGGCACCTTGACGCTGCCGTTTGAGGTGTTGGCTAAAGTATGGTTTGAAGTGGCGAAAAGCGCATGGCGGGCCGGTGCGCGCCGGATAATTTTTTGGAACTCCCACGGTGGCCAGCCTCAGTTGATGGACATCGTCTGTCGCCAGCTTCGCGTTGAGCTCGGCATGCTTGCGGTGGGCGCTAGCTGGTTTGCGACTATCGACAGCAGCGACCTTTATTGTGCGAATGAGCTGGAGTTCGGCATTCACGGCGGGGAGTCTGAAACCAGCGTAATGCTGCATTTGCACCCTGAATTGGTGGCGATGGAGCGGGCCGAAAACTTTGTGTCAGCGGCCGAAGCGCTGGCAGAAAAAGGCGGTATTCTGACCCCGGAAGGCGGCGTGGGCTTTGGCTGGCAGGCTCAGGACCTCCATCCGGCAGGCGTGACCGGTAATGCAGCGGCAGCCGATGCGGCCCGAGGTGAAGAACAGGTCGAGCGTGCGGCGCGTGCGCTGGTGTCGCTGGTAGGTGAGGTAGCACAGTATCCGCTGAGTGCGCTCAATCAGAAAACGCGTTTTAACGACAAATAACGTCAAAGCCAAGCCGGCCCTTCAACCGGTTTCAGACATCATGCCCTTTACCGTTTCAGCCAGCACGCTGCCTATCGCGCTGGTGCCTCTGTCGTGCCCAATCAGCATCAGTTGCTGGGTTTGCTGCCCCAACTCTCTGACCGGAATATAAATGAGTCGGCCCGCGCGTTGGTCAAATTCAATGTCGAACGGGGTCAGGAAAGTCAGTCCCTGATCGACCATCGCCGCGTGGCGCATGACCTCAATCGAATTGGTTTCAATCACCGGATGTGCGCTGACCAACGCCTTGGCGAACACGTCATTGAGGTAGGGGCGAATGACCGTGCTTTTGTCGGCGATGATAATCGGATAGGCGATACAGTCGCTGATCCGCAGACTGGTCTTGTCGGCTAGCGGATGTCCCGGTGCAACCACGGCACCCAACCTGCCGGTTACGCTGGACAGCACCCGCAGCGTGGGAGGCAAGTCAAAGTCGAACCCTATCCCCAGGTCAGCCTCACCGGATTCTACCGCCGCCATGATTTCATCGCCGTTGGTCAACTGCCGCAAAATAAGCTTCACCCGCGGGTTGGCGCGTCGAAATTCGCTGGCCATGCGCGGGATGAGGTTGGCCGCCAGCCCGCTCATCATCGCCACTGTCACCTCGCCGCGACGCAGCCCCTTCAGCTCCTCAATTTTCACCTGCGCCCATTCAAGCTCTTTAAAACTCTGACGAACGTGGTGGATAAGCACTTCACCGGCGGCGGTGAGCACCATCTTGCGTGGAAGACGCTGAAACAGCGGCGTACCGAGTTCGTCTTCCAGCGCCAGAATCTGACGGTTGATTGCCGAGGCGGAAATATGCAGGCGCGCCGCGGCTTTGCGTATAGAGCCGGCGCGCGCAACCTGATCGAGATACATCAGCAGTCGGTGTTGCAGCATATTTTTCTCCGAATAAAGGTTATGGCGATATTTTCATCAAGTGTTGCTAAAAAGGCATCGCATAGTGCGAAAAACAATGCTTTTAAGGTAGCGAATTTGTCGGCATAAATGAAGCACTGTTCTTGGGGGAGTAAAGCGTATGTCTGGTTTATCGCGCCGTAATTTTGCCAAAGGTTTGGCAAGCATGATGTTGATTCCTATTGCAGCACCGTTATTTTCTCGCCATGCCTTTGCGGCGGATAAAGAGATCAAGGTTGCTCTGTTACTGCCGGGATCGGTGGCTGATGGGGGCTGGAGCCAGTTGGCTTACCAGGGTTTGCAAAATCTTAAAGCGCAGGGCTTTAAAGTTGCCAGCAGCGAGAGTGTCGCGCAGGCGCAGATGGACCAGGTTATTCGTGGCTATGCCGACGACGGCTACAACCTGATTATCGGGCACAGCTTTGAATACGGCTCTGAATTTGACCAGATCGCGCCGGAATATCCTGATACCTACTTCTTCGCTACCACCTTTAAACCGGCTGAAAAAGCGCCGACCAACGTGGAGTTCGTCAATCTTGCCTACCTGAATGCGGCCTACGGTGCCGGTGCGCTGGCGGCGTTAATTTCCGAAAAAGGCAAAGCAGTCGGCTATGTTGGCGGCGGTGATAACCCGACTCAGCAGGGCATGATGCGTGCTTTTATTGCCGGTGCCGAAAAAACGCGCCCAGGCATTAAAGGCTTGGGCATCGTGACCGGTGATTACGACAACGCGGCGAAAGGCCGTGAAGCTGCCAGCACCATGATAGGCAACGGTGCCGACGTTATCTGGCACACCGCTGACGTGACCGGTCTGGGCGCGATTCAGGGGGCGGCGGCGGCGAAGGTGAAAGCGATTGGCTGCTATGCCGACCAAAAAAATATCGCTCCAGACTTTGTGGCGACCAGCTTTGAAACCAACCTGCCGTGGGTCGTTGAGTCCGTAGCGCACAGCGTACGCGACAAAACGTTTCTCGGCGGACAAGAGTGGCAGCCTAGCGTCGCTAAAGCCTGGCTTCCGCTTTATGGCAAAGAGAGTTTTAACAGCAAGTTGGTCAGCGCCGACGCTTGGGCAAAATTCCAGGCCGTATGGAGCCAGCTTGATGCGGGCAGTATCGACGTCGCCACACTGATTAAAGCCTGAGTGAAAGCTGAGTGAAATCTGAGGAATTTGTGAATGACCCTGTCTGAACCTAGCCTGTTAATGGTTAATGCCAACGTGCCGGTTGTTGAACTAAAAGGCATCACCAAGCGGTTTGGTAAGGTCACGGCGAACCACAATGTGAGCATGTCAGTCGGTGCCGGTGAAATTATCGCGCTACTGGGCGAAAACGGGGCCGGTAAAAGCACATTGATGCAGATTCTGTACGGGCTGTATCAGGCAGACGAAGGGCAAATTTTAGTCGAGGGTCAGGCGGTCAGCATCCGCAGTCCGAGCGATGCCATTGCATTAGGCATTGGCATGGTGCATCAGGAATTCATGCTGGTTCAGCCGATGACCGTGGTTGAGAACGTGATTCTCGGATTGAAAGAGACGCGCAGCGGCCGCCTTGATTTACAGGCCGCCGCAAAACGTTTACAGCAGATTTCAGACCGCCATGGACTGGCGGTTAATCCGTGGGCGAAAGTGGCCCATTTACCGATTGGCGTACAGCAGCGGGTAGAAATACTCAAACTGCTTTACCGTGATGCCAAGGTACTCATTCTTGATGAACCGACCGCCGTACTGACGCCGCGTGAAAAAGAGGGGCTGTTTGCGACCCTGAGTTCACTGCGCGCCGAGGGACGTTCAATCGTTATTGTGACCCACAAACTCTACGAAATCATGGCCATTGCTGACAGCGTTTCGGTCATGCGCAGCGGCCTTATGGTCGAGAGCGTGGCAGTGGGTGATACCTCTGAAACCGATCTCGCGCGCCGCATGGTGGGTCGTGACGTGCTGCTGCGAATAGAAAAAATGCCGCAGGCGGCGGGCGAAGAAGTGCTGCACATCGATAACATCGCCATGCGTGACGAGGCGGGTAACCAAAAAATTTGGCGCGTGGCGCTAAAAGTTCACGCGGGTGAAATTTTGGGCATTGCCGGCGTAGACGGCAACGGGCAGTCCGAACTCGCCGATGCGTTGCTCAATCTGCGTCCGATTGAGGCGGGGCGCATCATGCTCAGTGGCGAAGATATTTCCGAACACTCACCGGCCCAGCGACGCGCCGCCGGTATGGGATTTATTCCGGCAGACCGGCGCGGCGTAGGCTCGGTTACTGCCATGTCGATAGCCGATAACGCCATTTTGGGGGCGCAGCGCCAGCATACCGCCGCCAAGGGCTGGTTTCTCAGCCCGAAAGCCATCGCGCAAAAAGCCCAGACTATCGTTAACCATTTTAACGTCATCACGCCGGATCTCGAATTCGAAGCCGGTAAACTTTCAGGCGGAAACCTGCAGAAGCTGATCCTTGGCCGTGAGGTCATGCGCAAACCACGTGTGCTAGTGGTCGAGCAACCGACGCGTGGTCTTGACGTCGGCGCGGTTGAAGCGGTGTGGCAGGGACTGCTTGAGGCGCGACAGCAGGGCTGCGCCATTGTGATGATCTCCGCAGAGTTAGAAGAAATCATGAATTTATCAGACAGGATCGCCGTGATGTATGAAGGGCAAATTGCCGGCGTGCTGAATGCGTGCGAGGCCAGCGTGGAACAAATGGGTGAACTGATGGCCGGTGGCCGTTTATCGCGGGAGGCGTCATGAAGCCGTTGCTCATCAAGCGCCACATCCCTGCCGACTCTTCACTGGCGCTAGCGGGCACGACGCTGTTGGCCCTGCTGGTGGCTTTTATTTTGGCCGGATTGCTGTTTATTCCCTTTGGCGCCAATCCGTTAGCGGCGTTTACCTCGCTGTTTGATGAGGCGTTTGGCTCGCTGCGCGGTTTTGCTCAGACGCTGGTGCAGGCCACGCCGCTGATTTTAATTGCTCAAGCCACCATCGTTATCTGGCGCGGTGGGCTAGGCTACATCGGTTTTGAAGGCTGCTTTCTGGTAGGTGCGGCAGCGGCTTCTTGGGTGGCATTGGGCGGCACGCCCCAGGGTATGGCAATAATGCTGCCTGTCTGGGCGTTCTGGCCTGTGGTAATGATAGCCGCCTTTGCCGCAGGCGGCGTGTGGGCTGGCATGGTCGGATTCTTACGCGTGCGCTTTGGCGGTAACGATGTGCTGATATCACTGATGGCCAACTATGTGGCCGCCTTTCTGATTCAATATTTGGTCTCGGGTCCGATGCGTGCGGTGGGCGATTTACCGCAGACGCCACGTTTGCCGATGGAAAGCTGGTTAGGCTTTATTTTACCCGGCACGCGGGCGCACGTGGGGTTGCTGATCGCGCTGGTATGTTCAGTTTTTGTCTGGGCACTGATCCGTAAAACGCCGATGGGTTACGAAATTATCGTTAGCGGACTCAATCCTAAGGCGGCGCGCTACGGCGGGATTAACGTGATACGGCGTCAAATGTTGGCGGTGTTTCTCGGCGGCGGTATGGCGGCACTTGCCGGGCTGTGCGCGGTGTTGGGCGTGCAGCATCGACTGATGGACGGATTGGCAGGCGGCGTTGGCTTCGTCGGTGTAGTCGTGGCGCTGTTGGCACGACTCAATCCGCTGATCGTTATTCCTACGGCCATTCTCTACGGCGGACTCGAAGTGGGCGGCAGCGCGATGCAGCGTGAAAGCGGTCTGCCAACGTCGGTTATTTTTATTCTCGAAAGTCTGGTGGTACTGCTGATTTTGGCGGGCGACATTCTGCGTTATTACCGAATTAACTGGCCTACTCGTACCGAGCAAGCACTCATCGACCCCGTCACGGAGAGCAAATCATGAGCCTGTGGTCGCACATCGATATTGCATTTTTTGTCACCTGGCTGGCGGCAGCCGTGCGCCTCGCTGGACCGGTATTGCTGGCCGCACTGGGCGAAATTTATGCCGAGCGTTCAGGGGTGCTAAACATCGGGATTGAAGGCACGGTGCTAATGGGCGCGTTATCCAGCTATTTGGTGGCGGTCTATTCCGGCTCTACCGTGCTCGGCTTTTTTGCCGGGGGTGTAGGCGGTTTGCTGGTTGGGTTATTTCTGGCGTTCTTCTACCTGCGGGCATTGGCCAGTCAGGTGGTGGTGGGTATTGTGTTCAACATTCTGGCCGCCGGCGTGGCGACCTACGTTTATAGTCTGGTTATTGGCAATAACACCTCGCCGACCATCGTGATGTTCAATCCCTTACCTCTGCCAGGCCTAGCCAAGATCCCCCTGCTGGGACCTATCTTCTTCAACCAGCCTTGGCCGCTTTACCTGACGCTGGTGCTGGTGTTTGTGGCGCAAATTGGGCTATTTCACACCCGATTTGGCCTGTCTTTGCGCGCCGTGGGCGAGAATCCGCGCGCGGCGCACGCGGCGGGCCTTAACGTGCAGCGTATACGTACCTATGGCGTGATGCTTTCATGCCTCGGTGCCGGTCTGGCTGGCGGTTATTTAGTGACCGCACAAATCGGCCTGTTTCGCGACAATATCGTCAGCGGACAAGGGTTTATCGCACTCGCTATTGTCATTTTTGGGCGCTGGAGCCCGATTAAGGCGCTGTTGGCGGCGTTTATCTTTGGCGCAGCCGATGCGCTGCAGCTCTCTCTACAATTGTTTGATAACGCGCTGCCTGCACAGGTCTTATTGGCGCTGCCTTATGTGTTGACCATTCTGGCGATGTCCGGCGTGGTTGGGAAAACGGTACAGCCGGGCGCGCTGACCCAGCCTTACCGCAAGGAATAACAGTGGCATCGCCACTGCCCGGATATTTTAGGAGAGTTCTATGACCACCGTATTTCGCGCTACCGACGCTCAATCTGCCGAGGCCTTCCGTATTGGCCCGACGGACACCAACTATTTCGCGATTCTGTTTGACAAGCATCAGGATGATATTGAAAACATTTTCGTGATCGAAATTTTCAAAGTAGGAGGAGCCACGCCACCCAATGAGCACGCACATGCGCACGAGTTTTTCTATGTGCTGGCAGGCGAAGGCGTGGCGCTGTGTGGCGATAAAGAGGTGCCGCTAAGCCAGGGGAAGGCGTTGTTGCTTAATCCTGGCAACGAACACGTGGTCCGCAACACCGGCAGCAGCAAGCTTTATACCCTGACGGTGATGACCCCGAACGAAGGCTTTGCCGAGTTGATCCGCAGCGGCGAGCGGGTTGAGCTGGATGAAGAGGACCTGCACGTCCTTAGTGGGGTGAAGGGGAGTTCTGCGCGATGACTCAGCGGCAAACTCCTCTGGTTCCGCTAGGTTCCAGCGTACGCAATCTCTGGCACGTTTCGGCGCAGGAGGTTGATTTAGTCCGCGATGCGCCGCCGCCGCCGCAGGTGGCCGTTGCACAAGATGGCGAACGCCGTATTCAGCTCGACATCAACCGTACCGCGCTGATTGTTATCGACATGCAAAATGACTTTTGCCATCCCGACGGCTGGCTAGGGCATATCGGGGTTGATGTCACGCCCGCCCGCGCACCTATCGAGCCGCTGCGGCGCTTGCTGCCCGCGCTGCGAGAGGCCGAGATGCCCGTGGTTTGGCTTAACTGGGGAAATCGGGCTGATCGATTAAATCTCAGCCCGGCGCTGCTGCACGTTTATAAACCCACCGGTGAAGGCGTGGGATTGGGCGACCCTCTGCCGCTGTCAGGTGAGCCAGTGTTGGAGTCTGGCAGTTGGGCCGCCGCGGTGGTTGATGAGCTTGCGCCGTGGCCTGAGGACATTCGGGTTAACAAATACCGGATGTCGGGGTTTAAAGACACCGAACTCGACAGTATTTTGCGAAATTTGAACGTTACGACGCTGTTGTTTGCTGGCGTAAATGCCGACCAGTGCGTGCTGTGCACGCTGCAGGATGCCAATTTTCACGGCTATGACTGCCTGCTGCTGGAGGACTGCTGCGCCACGACTTCACCGCAGTATTGTATGGACGCCACGCTGTACAATGTTCGCCAATGCTTTGGTTTCGTGATTGATTCTGAGCAACTGGTCAGCCAGTTGGCGGGTTAAATAGGTTCGAAAGAGGAAAGCGTCGATGGGATATATTTTGGCAGACGGTTGGGTGATAACGATGAACCCGCAGCGCGACGTGCTGGAAGAAGCCAGTATTTTGATTGAGGGCGAATTTATTACCGCCATCGGCACGCGCCAACAGCTTGAGGCGAAAAATCCGCAGTGCGAGGTTATCGACTGCCGCGATGCCATCATTATTCCCGGCATGGTAAATACGCATACGCACCTGTTCCAAACTCTGCTGAAAGGGTTAGGGGACGATATGGTGTTAAAAAAATGGTTCACTTGCATGACTGGACCTAGCGCCGTGGAGTTGACCGAAGAAGACGTTTTGGCGGCGGCGATGCACGGCTGCGTGGAGTCGCTACGCTCCGGCGTGACCTCGCTGGTTGATTTTATGTATGCCCATCCGCGTCCCGGATTAACCGCCAAGGTGGTCGAGGCCTTTAAGCTCACGGGGATCCGCGGGCACGTTTGCCGCGGCTTTTTGACCACCGGTGAAGAACATGGCATTCCCGCCCGCCTGATTGAAACGCCCGAAGCAGCCCTTGCCGACGCACGTGCGCTGATTTATCGCTACAATCGCCCGGAAAGCCGGGTAAAAGTGGGCATTGCACCGAGCATGATTTGGGCGCTCGACGAGAAAGTGCTGCGCGGCACCCGCGAGCTGGCCGATGAAACCGGCGCTTTAATCACCACGCACGTCGCAGAAACGGATTTTGAAATCTCCCAGTCGCAGCTGCGTTTTCAGTGCACTGATACCGAGTTTCTCAGTGAAATCGGCTTTCTGGGGCCGGACGTTTTGGCGGTTCACTGCGTGCAGTGCAGCCGCCGTGATATTCGCGCGCTTAAGCATCACGATGTCCGCGTTTCTCATAATCCGTGCAGTAATATGTATTTGGCCTCCGGCGTGGCGCCTATTCCTGAAATGTTGGCCGCGGGCATTACCGTTGGCCTGGGGTCTGACGGACCGGCGAGCAGCAATAATCACAGCCTGTTTCAGGCGATGAAAATGGCGGCACTGCTGCAAAAGGGTGTGCATCGTGACCCGACTATCATGACGGCGGAAAAAGTGCTCGAGATGGCGACCATTGACGGCGCGCGCGCGATAGGCCTCGACACTCTTATTGGTTCGATTGAGGTCGGCAAAAAGGCCGATATCGCGGTGGTGGGTACCCATCATCCGGCGATGACCCCGGTGCATCACCCCGTTTCATCACTGGTCTACTCGGCGTTAGGGCATGAGGTGACAGACGTTTTTGTCGATGGCGAAGCGGTACTGCGTCAGGGGAAACTCACCCGAGTTGATGAACGCAAGGTGCTACAGCGCTCGCAGCGCGCAGCCAACAGCTTGGCCGAGCGCGCAGGCAGCGACCTATTTAAGCGTCGGCCGTGGCGCAGCAGTGCTTTCTAGTGCAGCGTTTTTGTATAGAGAGACGGAAGACTAATAGTCCGGTCTTTCGATTTCTTCTTCACCGGCGCGAAACTGCCCACGCGGCATGATGTTCAGCGTTTCATGCAGCTCTGACCACACTAAAACCACGTCGCCGCTTTTAAGCTGGCGGCGAACATCTTCTACTTTCTGCTCCAGCGTGCGTTCCTGCTCGCCATAGTCGGTACCTTCGCGCAGTACAAAACCTTCAATGACGCTGTCCAGCGTTTCCGTTGGCAATTCTTTCCAGGGAATGATCATCTGTTATTTTCTTTTCTCAATCGTTGATTCGGGCATCAGTCGCGGGGCGAGCCACTCAGGAATTCGCTGCTCAAGCCACATTACCGGATTCAGCCAACTGCCGGCAACGAAACCGACGTGACCCCCATGTTCGGTCAACTGATATTCTACCTCAGGCGGTAGGTCTTGTGCGTTTGGGATAACCGCCTCGGTCATAAAAGGATCGTCTTTGGCGTGAATGATCAGCAGCGGCACTTTAACTCTCGGCAGCAGCGGCATGCCGCTACAGCGACGATAATAGTCTAACGCGTTTTGAAATCCGTGGGCTCTGGAGGTAATGGCCTCGTCGAACTCGCGAATACGCCGCATCGACTTAAGTTGTCCCAACGTTACCGGCAGCGTGCCGGGATATTTAATCAGTTTACGCCGCGCATTAGCTTTAAGCTGATCCAGCAGGTAGTGCTGATAAATCCGCGAAGAGCCCTGCTCAAGGCGATTGGCGCAGGGTTCGAGCATCAGCGGTGCCGAGACTATCACCGCCGCCGTGAGCCGACAGTCTGCCCCTTCCTGCCCGAGATAGCAGGCCAGCATGTTACCGCCGAGTGAGAAACCGACCGCCGCAGTGGGTACATCGCCATAAGTTTCGCTCAGCCAGGCGAGAAAGAAGCGGGCGTCGCTGGTCTCTCCGGAGTGATAAATTCTCCGCAGCCGATTAGGTTCACCGCTGCAACCGCGAAAATGCATGACGACGCCCAGGCCGCCTTCTTCTTTCCAGGCCTGCAAAAGTCCGTGCGCATAAGGGCTGGTGAAACTGCCTTCGAGGCCGTGAAACAGCACCATGCGCGGTTTATGTTGGGCAAATTTGGGGTTTTCGCTCCAAGCCAAATCCAAAAAATCACCGTCTGGCAATTCGAGTCTCTGCCAGACTGGTTTGAGCTTTACGTGTCTTCTGACCAAGCGGGGTAAAAGCGTCTGCAAATGCGGATTGCTGGCGCCGCGCAGGGGATGAAAATTTTCAGCCATTTTGCGAAAAAAATCTCGTGAAGGAAGCTTGTACTACCAATACCACACTGATAGCTTCACTGCTAATTGCACAATTGTTGGGGGTGGGGAGCACCTGTTAAATGGAACTTAGTTTATTTCTTTCGATGCTGGGGTTTTTATGGGTTGCCGCGATTACGCCGGGCCCAAATAATATGTTGTTGACTACCTCGGGGGCGAATTTCGGTTTTATGCGCTCACTGTGGCTGATGATTGGCATCATGCTGGGTATGCAAAGCATCGTGTTGCTGGTGGCGTTCGGCGTGGGTGGGTTAATTTTGATTTACCCGGCACTGCACACCATTCTTAAAGTGCTCGGCAGTCTTTATCTGCTGTGGCTGGCGTGGAAAATCGCTACGTCTGCCTATGAAACGCTGGAAACTGACGCCGCGCAGGCGAAGCCCATCCGGCTGTATCAAGGGTGGCTGTTGCAGTTTCTTAATCCAAAAGCCTGGCTTATGGGGCTGGGTGCGGTTGCCAGCTTTAGTCTTGCCGGTGCGCAGTACAATCACTCGGTCGCGGCAATCAGTCTCGGCGTGTTTATCGTCAACCTGGTATCAGGGATTATCTGGCTGGGGTTTGGTACGGTCATCGGTCGCCTGCTGAGCAGCCGTCGTGCTTGGTACACTTTCAACGTCGCGATGGGACTGTTAACCGCCGCCTGCGTGCTGCTAATTTGGCGTTGATGTTGATTTAGTAAGAATAAATGATAATGGCGGCCATCCAACGGGATGGCCGTTTTGTTTTATTCCCTCGTGACTTGCCCTCGCCGGAGCGGTGTTACGTCATCTGTAAAATACCTTATATTCCATTTTGATATTAACAGTAATTTATTATTACTTTTAATGCGGTCTGCGCTCAGCTACAAACGCTCTACTCATCCCAAGAAAAATAATTCATCACTTTTGTGGAGCACTCACCGATGGTAAATCGTTCAATATTTCGTGGCGCAGCCCTGCTGCTGTCACTGACCGCACTCAGCGCGCATGCAGTAGAGGTCACTGTGGCTTATCAAACATCTGCCGAACCGGCCAAAGTGGCACAGGCCGAAAACACTTTTGCCAAAGAGTCGGGTGCCAAAGTGGACTGGCGCAAATTCGACAGTGGCTCCAGCGTGCTGCGTGCGCTGGCCTCGGGAGACGTGCAGATTGGTAATATCGGCTCAAGCCCGTTAGCCGTTGCCGCCAGCCAGAAGCTGCCTATCGAAGCTTTTTTATTGGCCTCTGAGCTGGGCAGTTCTGAGGCATTAGTGGTCAAGAAAAGCATCAACAGCCCGCAGGACCTGATTGGCAAACGCATCGCCGTGCCGTTCATTTCGACCACCCATTACAGCCTGCTCTCGGCCCTCAAGCATTGGGGCATCGACCCTAAAAAAGTCACTATCATCAACCTGCAACCCCCGGCCATTGCCGCCGCCTGGGCGCGCGGTGATATCGACGGTGCCTACGTTTGGGCACCGGCGGTGAACGAGCTGGAAAAAACCGGCAACGTGTTGACCGACTCTTCCCAAGTCGGCAAGTGGGGTTCACCAACGCTTGACGTATGGGTAGTGCGTAAAGATTTTGCTCAGGCACACCCTGAAGTCGTCACTGCCTTTGCCCGCAGCGCATTGGCCGCGCAAAAAGCCTATTTGCAAAATCCTGACCAGTGGCTGAAAGATGCCTCAAACCTTAATACTTTGTCGCGTCTGAGCGGCGTGCCGGATGAGCAAATTGCTGGGCTGGTGAAAGGCAACCGCTATCTGCCGGTTGACGAGCAGGTTACGCAGTTGGGGCAACCGGTTGATAAAGCAATTAAAGATACCGCCAGTTTCCTGAAAGAGCAGGGAAAGGTCGATCAGGTAGATTCTGACTACAGCAGCTACGTGACCAACAAATTTGTTAAGGCCGTGCAGGCCAGTCCGCAGTCGTAAGGAGAATGGCATGCTTCAGGTCTCTCAACTTTCTGCGCAGTTTCAGGGAAATCCTGTATTGCACGACGTTTCGCTGCAAATAGACGCTGGGCAGTTAGTGGTGGTTCTCGGTCCGTCAGGATGCGGGAAGACCACGCTGCTCAATCTTATTGCCGGATTTACCTCGCCCAGCGGCGGGTCGATTACACTCGATGGTTCGCGGGTCACAGGGCCGAGTGCTGAACGTGGCGTAGTTTTTCAACACGAAGGCCTGCTGCCGTGGCGTGATGTGCAGAGCAACGTTGAGTTTGGTCTTCAACTGGCGGGCGTTGAGAAACGTCAGCGTCGGCAAACGGCGGAGCGGATGCTCTCTAAAGTAGGACTTGCCGGCTATGAGCGGCATAAGCTGTGGCAGCTTTCGGGCGGTATGCGCCAACGAGTGGGGATCGCTCGTGCGCTGGCGGCCGACCCGCGTCTGCTGCTGCTCGATGAGCCTTTTGGTGCGCTGGATGCGTTCACCCGCGAGCAGATGCAGGAACTGCTGTTGAACATCTGGCGCGACACCGGCAAGCAGATTTTCCTGATAACGCACGACATTGAAGAGGCGATTTTTCTTGCCAGCGAGCTGTTGCTGCTGTCGCCAGGCCCGGGCAGAGTGCTGGAACGCATTTCGCTGGAGTTTGGTAAACGCTATGCCGACGGTGAGTCCTGCCGCAGCATTAAGTCTGACCCTGAGTTCATCCGCCAGCGCGAGTACGTGCTAAGTCAGGTATTCCAGCAGCGAGGAGGTCAGCTATGAGCGCAGAACCGGTGATTAAAACGATCGCGCGCAGCACGCCGCCAGTAAGAAGCTGGTCGCTACCGCGCAACGTCCGTCTTAGCATTGCCACGCTGGCAACGCTGCTGTTTATCTGGTGGGCGGTGACGGCGTTGAAGCTCATTCCGCCGTTGTTTCTGCCGGCACCGCAGCAGGTGCTGCATCAGCTCATCACTATCGCCAGTCCGCAGGGTTTTATGGACGCCACGCTGTGGCAGCACCTTGAGGCCAGTCTGGCGCGGATTGTGATTGCGCTGCTGGCCGCGGTGATGATCGGCGTGCCGGTGGGGATTGCTATGGGGTTAAACGAAACCCTGCGCGGCATTTTGGACCCACTTATTGAGTTATATCGTCCGGTCCCTCCACTGGCCTATCTGCCGCTGATGGTGATTTGGTTCGGGATCGGTGAAACATCAAAAATTCTGCTGATTTACCTGGCGATTTTCGCGCCGGTGGCGATGTCGGCGCTGGCGGGCGTACGCAGCGCCTCAAAGGTGCGCGTTCGTGCCGCGCAGGCGTTAGGCGCAAGCCGCTGGCAGGTGCTGTGGTATGTCATCTTGCCGGGTGCATTACCTGAGATTTTAACCGGCGTACGCATTGGATTGGGCGTCGGCTGGTCAACGCTGGTGGCCGCGGAGCTTATCGCCGCCACCCGTGGATTAGGATTTATGGTGCAGTCGGCCGGTGAGTTTCTGGCAACTGACGTGGTTATCGCCGGCATTAGCGTTATCGCGCTGATTGCCTGTGCGCTCGAATTGGGCCTGCGTTACCTACAGCGCAAATTAACCCCTTGGCACGGAGAACAACAATGAATGAACGTCTGAAAATTACCCCGCTGGGGCCTTACATCGGCGCACTGGTGGAGGATGTGTCACTGAACCGTCCGCTATCCGATGCGCAGTTTGAACAGCTGTATCATGCGTTGCTGAAACATCAGGTGCTGTTTGCCCGCAACCAGCCGGTAACGCCGGTTGAGCAGCGTGCACTGGCGGCGCGCTTTGGCGACCTGCATATTCATCCGGTTTATCCGCAAACACCGGAGGCGCGGGAAATTATCATTCTCGACACGGACGACAACAATCCGCCGGACAACGACAACTGGCACACCGATGTCACCTTTATTGAAACCCCGCCGCTGGGTGCGATTCTGGCAGCAAAGCGGCTGCCTTCTACGGGCGGTGATACGCTGTGGACCAGCGGTATTGCGGCCTATGAGGCGCTGTCGGTACCGTTTAAACAACTGCTGGCCGGTTTGCAGGCCGAGCATGACTTCACCAAGTCTTTCCAGGAGTATAAATACCGTAAAACGCCTGAGGAGCATCAACAGTGGCTGAAGGCCAAGGAGAAGAATCCGCCCGTGCTGCATCCGGTTATTCGTACGCATCCAGTTTCGGGTAAGCAGGCGCTGTTTGTTAATGAGGGATTCACCACGCGCATTGTTGACTTGGCGGAGAAAGAGAGCGCAACGCTGCTTGATTTTCTATTCCGTCACATCACTAAACCGGAGTTTCAGGTGCGCTGGCGTTGGCAGGAGAACGATATTGCGCTGTGGGATAATCGCGTGACGCAGCACTACGCCAATGCGGACTATTTGCCGCAGCGGCGGATTATGCACCGTGCAACCATTCTTGGGGACAAACCTTACTTTCAGGCGTAAGGCACTCCGCGAGGTCCGGTGGCGCAGTTGCGCGCCACCGGCACTTGTGCCGTTATTCTATGTTCAGGCATTGAACTCTTGCGCCAATTGCTCAAGTTGTTCCTGAGCGTCTAGCCAGTTCATCTCCACTTCTTCCAGCTCGCCCTTGACCTTAATCTGCTGCTGCAAACAGGCAGTGAGATCGGCCTTGCGGCTGATGTCGTAGATAGCCGAGTCCGCCAGCTTCTCTTCAACGGTGGCCAGCGCAGCGCTGAGTTTTTCCATCTGCTTTTCCCAGGTGGTTATCTGCTTGCGCAGCGGCTGGGTCTGGTTGCGGAAATCGGCTTCGCGGCGTTTCTGATCTTTACGCGACTGTGCACTGTTGACGCCCGCATCTTTCTCCGGCGCGTCCTGCTGTGTTTCCTGGCGTTGAATATCAACTAACCACTGCTGATAGTCGTCAAGGTCGCCGTCGAATTGTTCAACTTTACCGGCGTGCACCAAATACAAGTCATCAGTGGTGGAGCGCAGAAGGTGACGGTCGTGCGAAACCACCACCATGGCGCCTTCAAAGTCCATTAGCGCTTCGGTTAAGGCCTGGCGCATGTCGAGGTCAAGGTGGTTGGTCGGTTCATCGAGTAACAGCAGGTTGGGTCGCTGCCAGACTATAAGTGCCAACACCAGACGGGCTTTTTCACCGCCCGAGAAACGCTCGGTTTTTTCAGTAACCTTGTCGCCGTTGAAGCCGAAACCGCCGAGGTAATCGCGCAGCTGCTGTTCAGTCTGTTTTTCTGCCAGACGCACCAAATGCTGTAGCGGTGAGTCTTCTGCGCGTAAAAACTCCAGCTGATGCTGGGCGAAGTACCCCAGCTTAACGCCTTTTGCCAGGCCAATATCGCCCGACAGCGGCGGCATGGTACCGGCCAGCAGTTTAATCAGCGTCGATTTACCCGCGCCGTTGCGCCCAAGCAGTCCGATGCGCGAGCCGGGTACTAAATTCAGCTTGATAGAATCAAGGATGACGTTATCGCCATAGCCCGCGCTGACTTTTTCCATGCGCAGCAGCGGGTCGGGCAGACTTTCTGGTGACCTGAAACTAAACTGAAAAGGATTATCGACGTGTGCTGGAGCAATCAGCTCCATACGCTCGAGCATTTTGATGCGGCTCTGCGCCTGTTTGGCCTTCGTTGCCTGCGCGCGAAAGCGATTAATGTAGCTTTGCAGGTGTGAAACCTTCTCCTGCTGATGTTCAAACAGAGACTGCTGCTGAGCCAGTTTGGTGGCGCGTTGGCGTTCAAACGACGAATAGTTGCCGGTGTATTCATTCATCGTCTGCTGTTCGATATGCAGAATTTTATCGACAATCGGGTCAAGGAAGTCGCGGTCGTGGGAAATCAGCACCAGCGTACCGTTATAGCTTTTCAGCCACTTCTCGAGCCAAATCACTGCATCGAGATCCAGGTGGTTGGTGGGTTCGTCGAGCAGCAGCAGGTCAGACCGACAGATTAACGCCTGTGCCAGGTTGAGGCGCATACGCCAGCCGCCGGAGAAAGACTTCACCGGATTTTGCAGCTGACTCTGGCTAAAGCCGAGTCCGCTGAGCAGGCTGGCGGCACGGGCCGGAATGGTCCAAGCCTGAATTGCATCGAGTTTGCCGTGCAACGTGGCAATCGCATGACCGTCGTCGCGTTCGTTGGCGGCCTGTAATTCGGATTCTAGCTGACGAAATTCTCGGTCACCGTCGATAACATACTCTATGGCGGGCACGTCGAGTGCTGGCGTTTCCTGATTAACCCAGGCCAGTGCCCAGTTGGACGGAAACGTCAGGTTGCCCGCGTCGGCGCTCATTTCGTTTTTCAGCAGTGAAATCAGGGTCGATTTACCGCAGCCGTTTTTACCTACTAACCCGACTTTTTGGCCCGGATTGATAGTGGCAGATGCATTGTCAAGCAGCACATTGGTGCCACGCCTGATTTGTAACGATGAGAAAACTATCATAAAGCGCCGTTTAATTAGGGTATGTTAAATTGGACTGTCACGATATTAAGGTAAATAAGACGTTTCGAACGTCCCATTTAGTATTTGCGGAGCATGGTAGCTGAAAAATTGCACCCTGACGACGCTTTGGAGGTATTGATGTCGCAGCCACCCAAGGTTTTGCTGCTTTATGCTCACCCTGAATCACCCGATTCTGTTGCTAATCGCCTACTGCTCGACAGGGCCAGGCAATTGGATAACGTCACTGTCCACGATCTTTATGCGCATTATCCTGATTTTTTTATTGATATTCATCGCGAGCAGGAGCTGCTTCGTGAACATAAAGTGATTGTTTTTCAACACCCTTTATACACTTACAGCTGTCCAGCGCTGCTCAAGGAGTGGATGGATCGTGTGCTGGCCCGCGGTTTTGCCAGCGGTGCGGGTGGCACGGCGCTGAGCGGAAAATATTGGCGTTCGGTAGTCACAACTGGCGAACCGGAAGGTGCTTATCGACCGGGAGGATACAATCGCTACAAGATGAGTGAAATTATGCGACCGTTCGAACTGACCGCCGCCATGTGCCATATGCACTGGATGACGCCGATTATCATCTACTGGGCGCGACGTCAGCAGCCAGAAGTGTTGGCCAGCCACGCACAGGCCTACGGTGAATGGCTACAGTCTCCCATGCCACACGGAGGAGTTTAACTATCGACAGTTCGAATTTACCCACCGCAATATTGATGTTTTTATTTGCCGCTGTTGTGGCGGTGCCGATTGCACAGCGTCTAGGAATTGGCGCGGTACTCGGCTACCTGCTGGCCGGTATAGCCATTGGTCCCTGGGGGCTAGGCTTTATTCGCGACGTAGACGAAATTTTGCACTTTTCGGAGCTGGGTGTCGTGTTCCTGATGTTTATCATTGGATTGGAACTTAATCCCGGTAAGCTCTGGCAGCTGCGTCGTCAAATATTTGGCGTTGGTGCGGGACAGGTTATTCTCACTGCGCTTGTGCTGGGCGGGCTGCTTTACCTGACTCATTTTGCCTGGCAGGCGGCGGTAATCGGCGGTATTGGGTTGGCGATGTCGTCCACCGCAATGGCGATGCAGTTAATGCAGGATAAAGGCATGACTCGCAACGAAGGTGGTCAGCTTGGCTTTGCGGTATTGCTGTTTCAGGATATCGCAGTTATTCCCGCGTTGGCGCTGGTACCGGTTCTGGCGGGCACCTCCTCGGGCGGGAACGATTGGTCGATGATCGGCATGAAAGTGCTGGCGTTTGTCGGCATGCTGGTCGGTGGGCGCTACCTTCTGCGGCCGATCTTTCGCCTTATTGTTGCCTCCGGCGTACGCGAAGTGTTTACCGCGGCGGCGCTGCTCACCGTATTAGGTGCGGCCCTGTTTATGCAGGAGCTGGGCTTCTCGATGGCGCTTGGGACGTTCATCGCCGGAATATTATTGGCCGAAAGCGAATATCAGCACGAACTGGAAATCGCTATCGAGCCATTTAAGGGACTATTGCTCGGGCTGTTCTTTATCTCAGTGGGGATGGCGCTAAATCTCGGCGTGCTTTACAGCCAAATACTGATAGTACTGGCCGGTGTCGTGATGCTGGTGATGGTTAAAGGCTGCGTGCTTTACCTGTTTGCCCGCGTATTTGGTCTACGTACCTCGGTACGTTTGCAGTTTGCCGCCGTACTGAGTCAGGGCGGCGAGTTTGCCTTTGTGCTGTTCTCGGCCGCCGGTGCGATGAAGGTTATCTCACAGTCCCAACTGGCGCTGCTGCTGGTGGTGGTCACACTTTCGATGATGACTACGCCGCTGCTGCTGAAATGGGTCGACAGAATTTTGATCCGTCGTTATAACGCTCAGGAAGAGAGTGACGAGAAGCATTTTGTTGAAGACAACGAACCGCAGGTGATCGTGGTTGGCTTTGGGCGTTTTGGCCAGGTTATTGGCCGTTTGCTGATGGCCAACAAAATGCGTATTACGGTGCTGGAGCGCGATATCAGCGCCGTGGGTCTGATGCGCAGCTACGGTTATCAGGTGTATTACGGCGACGCGACCAAGCTTGAGCTGCTGCGCGCCTCTGGGGCAGAAAAGGCGAAATCGATAGTGATCACCTGTAATGAACCAGAAGACACTATGGAAATTGTGCGGCTGTGTCAGGAACACTTTCCGCACCTCAACATATTGGCTCGAGCACGCGGTCGCGTAGAAGCGCATGAGTTGCTTCAGGCTGGTGTGCAGAACTTCTCGCGTGAAACGTTTTCCAGCGCGCTGGAATTGGGGAAAAAGGCGCTGATTACGCTGGGTATGCATCCACACAGCGCCTATCGCGCCCAGCAGCATTTTCGTCGTCTTGACATGCGTATGCTGCGTGAGCTGGTGCCGCAGGTACAGGGCGACGTGGCGCAGATTTCTCGTGTTAAAGAGGCACGACGCGAGCTGGAGGATATCTTCCAGAGTGAAATGCACAACGAAAGACGGCAGCTCGACGGCTGGGACGATGACGAATAGTGTCTCGGCGCGTCAGATGACAGAAGTTTCCGAATATTTTTTGTAAAGGATTTCGTACGGCGAAGCGATAAATAACGCCTCGCGGCTGAAATTCATGAGAGGCAGGAAATGGCTACAACCCGTAAACGTTTTATCGCCGGTGCGGTATGCCCTGAGTGTAAGGCACTGGATACACTGATGTTATGGCAGGAAGATCAGGTCGAAGTTGTGGAATGCGCTAAGTGTGGCCACCACAAACGTCAGACCGATGAGCAGGTCACCAAACACGTTCGCGCCGAAGAGCAGGTGATTGGGATCTTTCATCCAGAGTAGCGTTATGCTGCGCCTTTTTTTATGCTTAGGGGTACAGAGGCGCGGTTTTCCGCTACAATCTTCGCCAAAATCCAGTATTTGACGAAATTATAGTTTTCAACGGTAGGAGTTATCATGAAAGTATCTAAAGACGTGGTTGTCAGCGTTGCGTATCAGGTTCGTACAGAAGATGGCGTGCTGGTTGATGAATCACCGGTGAGCGCACCACTGGACTACCTGCACGGTCACGGCTCGCTGATTTCCGGTCTGGAAAGCGCGCTGGAAGGCCATGCGGTTGGCGATCGTTTTGACGTGCACGTAGGTGCTAACGAAGCTTACGGTAACTACGACGAGAACCTGGTTCAGCGTGTACCTAAAGACGTCTTCATGGGCGTTGACGAGCTGGAAGTTGGCATGCGTTTCCTGGCTGACACCGATCAGGGTCCCGTTCCAGTCGAAATCACAGAAGTTGACGGTGACCACGTAGTGGTTGACGGTAACCACATGCTGGCCGGTCAGAACCTTAACTTCAACGTTGAAGTTGTGGCTATCCGCGAAGCAACGGAAGAAGAACTGGCTCACGGCCACGTTCACGGTGAGCACGGTCACGACCATGACCACGATCACGGCCATGACCACGGTCAGGGCGGTTGCGGTACCGGCGGCTGCGGTTGCAGCCACTAATCGGCAGTGTTTCCGGTTAGGAAATAAAAAAGGCGGCTAAATGGCCGCCTTTTTTATTGCTCTGCGTGTGCTCATCAATAAATTTTGAGCTGCACTGATGAGTTTTGATTCAGAATTATTAATAATGCGGAGGGGGCGTTTCTTCTGACGCATCGGCAATCATTGAAGGCTGAGAGGCGCGCAGTCTGTCGGTTAGCATACGCAGGTGATCGTGTAACCGGCTCATTTCGAGCTGGTGCGAGGTCACTATCTGATTCAACTCCTCGATAGTCACTTCCTGAAAAGCCAGTTTACTTTCCAGCGCTTCAATCCGCTGTTCGAAGGGATTTTGTTCCATAATTTGAGCCTTTAATGCCGCCTGGTAAGGATTGTCTATCAGAGTGACAGATTTTGGGCCATATTCTACCCGCAATATTCGGAAAAAACTCAGAGTTACCTATTTTCTGACGACTTCGGAAACTTATTGAAGCAAAAAAGGTCGTATTTAGGCGCGTTCGAGTAGTATAGCGATTGTCATGCATTGACACGGACAGTTATATTAACCGGCGAACTTTCGTAATTGTTACTTGAGGTAAGAGCCTCAAGTCTTGGAGAAATGGATGAAATCACTGTTTAAAGTAACGCTGTTAGCTACAACGATGGCTCTTGCCCTGGGTGCCACTCAGGCCATGGCAGCTGATGCTGCAAAAGCGACTGATTCTACTGCGGCTGCACCAGCGGCTACAGCACCAGCTACCACGAATGCACAGTTTAAGAACGACGATGAGCAGGCTGCCTATGCACTCGGTGCTTCACTCGGTCGTTATATGGATAACTCGCTGAAAGAACAAGAAAAATTGGGCATCAAACTGGATAAAGACCAGCTGATCGCCGGTGTTCAGGATGCCTTTGCGAATAAGAGCAAATTGTCTGATGCAGACATTGAAAAAACGCTGCAAACCTTTGAAGCTAAGGTAAAAGCTTCTGCTCAACAGAAAATGGAAGCGGATGCAAAAGCTAACGAAGCTGCCGGTGAGAAATTCCGTGCAGATTTCGCTAAAGAAAAAGGCGTGAAGAAAACTGACACTGGCCTGCTGTATCTGGTTGAAAAACCAGGCACCGGCGCAGCACCTAAAGACAGCGACACCGTAGTCGTTAACTACAAAGGTTCACTGCCAGACGGTACGGTGTTTGATGACTCTTACAAGCGCGGCGAGCCACTGTCATTCCGCCTTGACGGTGTTATCCCTGGCTGGACCGAAGGCCTCAAGCACATCAAGAAAGGCGGTAAAATCAAACTGGTGATCCCACCTGCCCAAGCTTATGGCGCAAGCGGTGTCCCAGGTATCCCTGCTAACTCTACTCTGGTATTTGAAGTAGAGCTGCTGGATATTAAACCAGCACCAAAAGCTGACGCGAAAGATGCAACTCAGCCAGCTTCACCTGCTGCAGCTGCAAAATCAGAATAAATATTACTGATTTTTGTTCGAGAAAACCGTCGCTTATGCGGCGGTTTTTTTTTGTAGTCAGCTTTTTAATCACTTCTTCCCCATTTTTACTGGGGTTACTCTATGATGATAACTTGACGACTTTATCTCTCAAGCTTAACGTCAGTAACTTGAAAACTCGTAGGGACCTATTTTCACTGCTGTTTTGCTACAGTGATACCCTGCCAAAACTGATTGAACGGTGAGTCTTACTCCAGATAATGGGTAAGGTCCCGATGTAGAGGGTGGTAGCTTCAATGTCTAATTCGCTTCTAAATGGCGAAACCGGTGATCTGGATTTGCTGGACCAACGTCCTTTTAGTGCAACCGACCATGAAATTCTTGCTTCCTATGAGGCAGTGGTGGACGGTTTGGCTATGCTGATTGGCCAACACTGTGAAATAGTTCTGCATTCTTTGGAAGATCTTAAATGCTCGGCTATTCGTATCGCCAATGGGGAACATACCGGGCGTAAGATAGGCTCGCCAATCACCGACCTAGCGCTGCGCATGCTGCACGATATGACAGGTGCAGACAGCAACGTGTCTAAAGCCTATTTTACCCGTGCGAAAAGCGGCGTGCTGATGAAGTCAGTAACCATTGCTATTCGAAATCATGACCAGCGGGTCATTGGGTTGCTGTGCATTAACATGAATCTCGACGTGCCTTTCTCGCAGATCATGCAAACCTTTATGCCGCCTGAAACGCAGGACGTTTCTCCCTCGGTTAACTTTGCTTCTTCCGTCGATGACCTCGTCGCACAGACGCTTGAGTTTACGATTGAAGAAGTGAATGCCGATCGCAACGTGACCAATAATGCCAAAAACCGTCAGGTGGTGCTTAACCTGTATGAGAAAGGTATTTTTGATATCAAAGATGCGATTAACCAGGTTGCCGATCGTCTGAATATCTCCAAACATACGGTTTATCTCTATATCCGCCAGTTCAAAAGCGGCGAGCCGTTGGGGAACTAAGGTTGACTCTGCGATACAGTATTTTGGTCACCGGAGCGCCCTACGGCACCCAGCAGGCCAGCGCTGCCTATCAGTTTGCGTTGGCGCTGCTTGCTCGCGGTCATAAACTTGAAAGCGTTTTCTTCTATCGTGAAGGGGTGCTTAATGGCAACCAGCTTAGCTCACCGGCGTCGGACGAGTTTGATCTGGTGCGCGCCTGGCAACGGCTGGCGATGTCTCATCAGGTTGAACTGAACGTTTGCGTAGCCGCGGCTCTGCGACGAGGCATTATTGACCAAGATGAAGCCGCTAACCGCGATGACATCAACGCAAATCTACAGGCCGGCTTCTCGTTAACCGGATTAGGTAGCTTGGCGGAAGCCACGCTTCGCAGCGATCGTCTGGTACAGTTTTAACCGGTCGCAACGGACAGAATTATGAAGGCAGAAATCGAAGCAAAAAAAGTGGCTTTTGTTTTTTCACAGGGACCGCACGGGACTTCGGCGGGCCGGGAAGGGTTAGATGCGCTGCTCGCTACGTCGGCATTATCCGAAAATATCGGCGTGTTTTTTGTGGCGGATGGCGTTTTACAGCTTTTACCCGGCCAGCAGCCAGAAAAAATTTTAGCGCGTAATTATATTGCGACTTACGGTGTTTTACCGCTTTATGACGTGGAAAAGTGTTTTCTCTGTAAGGCTTCCGCGAGTGATCGAGGACTGGCTGAATTCGACGATTGGGTGCTCGACGTCGAGACACTTTCGCCTGAACTTCTTCGCCAGAAACTGTCAAATTATCAGGTAATACTCACATTTTAATCAGAGATAGAAGATGCTTTTTACCTTGGCCCATTCTCCTCAACAGTGTGATCTTGCAGCACTTATCCGCTTGATAAGCCCTTCTGACGCCTTGCTGTTAATGCAGGATGGAGTCACGGCGGCACTTGAAAATAGTCTGGCACAGTCCCATATATCTGTTCTGAGTTGCTCGGTTTATGTGCTCAGCGAGGATCTGCAGGCTAGAGGTTTGGTTGGTCAAATTTCACACAAAGTGACGCCAATCGACTATACTGGATTCGTTGATTTAACCGAGAAGCACACTCAGCACGTTGCGTGGTGATTTCGCGAAATGCTGTATATTTCTTGACACTTTCACAGGTCAGCAATAAAATTCTGCGTCCCATATTGGCATCTGCCGATTGTGGGTCGATTTATCACGTGTTTACAAAGCAGTTTACGAAACAAATCCCAGGAGCTTTTTAATGGCAACAATTAATCAGCTGGTACGCAAACCACGCTCTACGAAGGTTGCTAAAAGCAACGTTCCAGCGCTGGAAGCTTGCCCGCAGAAACGTGGCGTTTGTACCCGTGTGTACACCACCACTCCAAAAAAACCGAACTCCGCATTGCGTAAAGTATGCCGCGTTCGTTTGACTAACGGTTTTGAAGTTACCTCCTACATCGGCGGTGAAGGTCATAACCTGCAGGAACACTCCGTGATCCTGATCCGTGGCGGTCGTGTAAAAGACTTGCCAGGTGTGCGTTACCACACCGTCCGCGGCGCACTGGACTGTTCAGGCGTTAAAGACCGTAAGCAATCTCGTTCTAAATACGGCGTTAAAAAGCCGAAGTCTTAATGGTTCTCCGTTAAGTAAGGCCAAACATTTTCACATTACTGTCAAAATAAACTCATAGAGTTTTGGACAATCCTGAATTAACAACGGAGTATTTCCATGCCACGTCGTCGCGTCATTGGTCAACGTAAAATCCTGCCAGATCCTAAGTTCGGGTCCGAACTTCTGGCGAAATTCGTAAATATCCTGATGGTAGATGGTAAAAAATCTACTGCAGAAGCAATCGTCTACAACGCACTTGAGACCCTGGCTCAACGTAGCGGTAAAGACAGCCTGGAAGCTTTCGAAGTCGCTCTGGACAACGTCCGTCCGACCGTGGAAGTTAAGTCCCGCCGCGTAGGTGGTTCTACTTATCAGGTTCCAGTTGAAGTACGTCCGGTTCGTCGTAATGCCTTGGCAATGCGTTGGATCGTTGAAGCTGCTCGTAAACGCGGTGATAAATCCATGGCTCTGCGCCTGGCGAACGAACTTTCTGATGCAGCAGACAACAAAGGTACTGCTGTTAAGAAACGTGAAGACGTTCACCGTATGGCCGAAGCCAACAAGGCGTTCGCCCACTACCGCTGGTAATTACCAGTTGTAGATACCCCAAGATTTCGATTGCAGAAAGCGAGCAATTGAAAGATCCCCGGGAATTTACTTCGGTAATTGACCGGGGTGAGCGAAACAGCTAACGCATCTGCGATTTGAAATATTGCGGGTATATGCTAAACAAGCGGGCGCTGGCAACAGTTGCCCGTTTGGATTAACTGAACTTGAACGCCCTAGTAATAGAGGAATCAAATGGCTCGTAAAACACCCATTGAGCGCTACCGTAACATTGGTATCAGTGCGCACATCGACGCCGGTAAAACGACGACTACCGAACGTGTTCTGTTCTACACCGGTGTAAACCACAAAATCGGTGAAGTTCATGACGGCGCAGCTACCATGGACTGGATGGAGCAGGAGCAGGAACGTGGTATTACCATCACGTCCGCTGCGACTACCTGTTTCTGGTCTGGTATGGCTAAGCAGTTCGAACCACACCACATCAACATCATTGACACCCCAGGACACGTTGACTTCACCATCGAAGTTGAACGTTCTATGCGTGTTCTTGATGGCGCAGTAATGGTTTACTGTGCTGTTGGCGGCGTTCAGCCACAGTCTGAAACCGTATGGCGTCAAGCTAACAAATATAAAGTTCCTCGTATCGCGTTCGTTAACAAAATGGACCGTATGGGTGCTAACTTCCTGAAAGTTGTTGGTCAGCTTGAATCACGTCTGAATGCAACTCCGGTCCCTCTGCAGCTGGCTATCGGCGCAGAAGAGAAATTCACCGGTATTGTTGACCTCGTGAAGATGAAAGCAATCAACTGGAACGAAGCCGATCAGGGCGTGACCTTCGAATACGAAGAGATCCCGGCTGATATGCAAGAACTGGCTGAAGAATGGCACCAGAAATTGGTTGAGGCCGCTGCTGAAGGTTCTGATGAGCTGATGGAGAAATTCTTTGGTGGCGAAGAGCTGACCGAAGAAGAGATCAAAGCTTCTCTGCGTAAGCGCGTTCTGAACAATGAAGTTATCCTGGTTACCTGTGGTTCTGCGTTTAAAAACAAAGGCGTACAGGCAATGCTGGATGCTGTTGTTGAGTATCTGCCAGCACCAACTGACGTTGAAGCTATCAACGGTATGTTGGATGACGGTAAAGACACTCCAGCAGTTCGCCATTCTGACGACTCTGAGCCGTTCTCTGCTCTGGCGTTCAAAATCGCTACTGACCCATTCGTGGGTAACTTGACGTTCTTCCGTGTTTACTCCGGTCTCGTCAATTCAGGTGACACTGTATTTAACCCAGTGAAATCTCAGCGTGAACGTCTGGGCCGTATCGTTCAGATGCATGCTAACAAGCGTGAAGAAATTAAAGAAGTTCGTGCAGGCGATATCGCTGCAGCGATCGGTCTGAAAGACGTGACTACGGGTGATACCCTGTGTGATCCGAACAACGTGATCATTCTTGAGCGTATGGAATTCCCAGAGCCGGTAATCTCCGTTGCTGTAGAACCAAAAACCAAAGCTGACCAAGAAAAAATGGGTCTGGCTCTGGGCCGTCTGGCTAAAGAAGACCCATCATTCCGCGTTTGGACTGATGAAGAATCTGGTCAGACAATCATCGCAGGTATGGGTGAACTTCACCTGGATATCCTGGTTGACCGTATGCGTCGCGAATTCAACGTTGAAGCTAACGTTGGTAAGCCGCAGGTAGCTTACCGTGAAGCGATTCGCGCCAAAGTTACCGACGTTGAAGGTAAGCACGCCAAGCAGTCTGGTGGTCGTGGTCAGTACGGTCACGTTGTGATCGACATGTATCCGTTGGAGCCAGGCTCGAATCCGAAAGGCTACGAGTTTGTCAACGAAATCAAAGGCGGTGTAATTCCTGGTGAATTCATCGGTGCGATTGACAAAGGCATCCAGGAGCAGCTGAAAGCAGGTCCGTTGGCGGGTTACCCAGTGGTAGATCTCGGTGTGCGTCTGCACTTCGGTTCTTACCATGACGTTGACTCCTCTGAGCTGGCGTTTAAACTGGCCGCTTCTATCGCCTTCAAAGATGGCTTTAAGAAAGCGAAACCAGTTCTGCTTGAGCCGATCATGAAGGTTGAAGTAGAAACTCCAGAAGAGAACACCGGTGACGTGATCGGTGACCTTAGCCGTCGTCGTGGTATGCTGAAAGGCCAAGAATCTAACGCTACTGGCGTTGTGATTCATGCTGAAGTTCCGCTTTCCGAAATGTTCGGTTATGCGACTCAGCTGCGTTCACTGACCAAAGGCCGTGCATCTTACTCCATGGAATTCCTGAAGTATGATGACGCGCCAAGCAACGTTGCCCAGGCTGTAATCGAAGCTCGTGGTAAATAAGCCTAGGTTTTAACACAATGATCCCGTGCTCTCTCCTTGAGGGGAGAGCACAATAGTAAGGAATATATCCGTGTCTAAAGAAAAATTTGAACGTTCCAAACCGCACGTCAACGTTGGTACTATCGGCCACGTTGACCACGGTAAAACTACCCTGACAGCTGCTATCACCACC
>NZ_MRWD01000120.1 GCF_002093625.1 Rouxiella silvae
AAACCGCACGTCAACGTTGGTACTATCGGCCACGTTGACCACGGTAAAACTACCCTGACAGCTGCTATCACCACCGTTCTGGCTAAGACCTACGGCGGTTCTGCTCGTGCATTCGACCAGATCGATAACGCACCAGAAGAAAAAGCACGTGGTATCACCATCAACACTTCTCACGTTGAGTACGATACCCCAGCTCGTCACTACGCGCACGTTGACTGCCCAGGGCACGCCGACTACGTGAAAAACATGATCACCGGTGCTGCTCAGATGGACGGCGCTATCCTGGTTGTTGCTGCGACTGATGGCCCTATGCCACAGACTCGTGAGCACATCCTGCTGGGTCGTCAGGTTGGCGTTCCTTACATCATCGTGTTCATGAACAAATGTGACATGGTTGATGATGAAGAGCTGCTGGAACTGGTAGAAATGGAAGTTCGTGAACTTCTGTCTATGTACGACTTCCCGGGCGATGATCTGCCAGTCATTCGTGGTTCAGCGCTGAAAGCACTGGAAGGCGACGCTGAGTGGGAAGCTAAAATCATTGAGCTGGCCGGTTTCCTGGATTCTTACATCCCAGAACCAGAGCGCGCAATTGACAAGCCATTCCTGCTGCCAATCGAAGACGTATTCTCCATCTCCGGCCGTGGTACAGTTGTTACCGGTCGTGTAGAGCGCGGTATCGTTAAAGTTGGCGAAGAAGTAGAAATCGTAGGTATCAAAGACACCGTTAAGTCTACCTGTACCGGCGTTGAAATGTTCCGTAAACTGCTTGACGAAGGGCGTGCAGGCGAGAACGTAGGTGTTCTGCTGCGCGGTATCAAGCGTGAAGACATCGAACGTGGTCAAGTATTGGCTAAACCAGGTTCAATCAAACCACACACCAAATTTGACTCAGAAGTTTATATCCTGAGCAAAGATGAAGGCGGCCGTCATACTCCGTTCTTCAAAGGCTACCGTCCACAGTTCTACTTCCGTACAACTGACGTGACCGGTACCATCGAACTGCCAGAAGGCGTAGAGATGGTAATGCCAGGTGACAACGTGAACATGGTTGTTACCCTGATCCACCCAATCGCGATGGACGACGGCCTGCGTTTCGCAATCCGTGAAGGCGGCCGTACTGTGGGTGCTGGTGTTGTTGCTAAAGTTATCGCTTAATCGCTGAT
>NZ_MRWD01000121.1 GCF_002093625.1 Rouxiella silvae
AATTAACACCATGCTGACTAATTAGTAATCACCTGTAAGTATAAAAACGATCAAATTCAATAACTTAGCGAAACCAATAATAAAAAAATTGATCAATATCAGTAACTTAGCTAACATGGGAGTGCAGTGTAAATACTCACTGCCTTTGGGTTGTGATTCAACACCAGGGAAAACGTCATTGCTGAGGTTAAAGAATATGGTCGAAATCAGCGAAACAGAACTAATAAAAATGTTTGAAAGGGTCTTAATCCTTTCAAAAATTGATAGTTCAAAAAGCGTAGCCATTCTAAAAAACAAATATTCTGAGCCTCAGGTAGTCAGTGCCGCGATTGCATCTGTAACATCAATAGGCGCCAAATTCTACTTAGTCGAACTTATTGAAGATGGCGAAAATCCAAATCTGCCTCATCAGTTTACTATTCAAGATGGCAGTCGAGTACTGATAGGCAATGAAATCGCTAAAGAGATTCTAGATCACGTCGATCTGGTTTTTGAAACTCAAGAACCCATTCTAGAGGATCCGTAGGCGTATTTCACTGAGGTTACATTCAGGAGAGTAAATGAATACCAATGAAGCCGACATTCTCTACGGCGAAGCATGCAGAATAATAGGAGAAAAAGCGTTTGCTTTTGCCCAGGAAGGGATCGAAACCAATAAAGCAATAATTGCCAACTCATTACGTGAAGAATTACGCCAGGTTAAAGAAAGTCGCATCCAGGAACGAAAGTCACTAATACTCGCAATACAACTATTGGAAGGTTCAATAGAAAATGAAAGCGTCGCCAAAAACGACAGTAAAGCTCAAAAAGATAATATTTCGGCAGCAAGGGAAGAAAAGGAAAAACACCGTTGATTCACGCATAAAGCTTAACAATGCGGGGCGATGAGGCTAAGGATTAATGTCAATATTTGTCTGCCTCTTGAGAGAACGTGGCGAGAATCCATACAAAGCCTGCGTTTTTTACTAAGAGAGCAAACAGTGAATATAGGATAACTCCTAAATAAGATAATAACTTAAATAA
>NZ_MRWD01000122.1 GCF_002093625.1 Rouxiella silvae
TTATGTGATTAACGGCAAGGCGAAGCAGTATCGTGTCAGCGATAAGACAGTCGAGAAAGTGATGGCTGTCGTGAAGGAACATAATTACCACCCAAATGCCGTTGCGGCCGGTTTGCGCGCGGGCAGAACCCGTTCAATCGGGTTGGTTATTCCCGATTTAGAAAATACCAGCTACACCAAAATCGCTAATTATCTGGAGCGACAGGCGCGTCAACGCGGTTATCAGCTATTAATAGCCTGTTCTGAAGACCAGCCAGACAACGAAATGCGCTGCGTCGAACACCTGCTTCAGCGTCAGGTTGATGCTATTATTGTTTCAACGTCATTACCGCCAGAGCATCCGTTTTATCAGCGCTGGGCCAAAGACAGTTTCCCCATTATTGCCCTCGACCGTGCGTTAGATCCTGAAAACTTTATCAGCGTTGTCGGTGCCGACAGGGAAGATGCCTTTATGCTGGCCGATGAGTTGCGCAAATTCCCGGCCGAAAACGTGCTTTACCTCGGCGCGCTGCCGGAACTTTCAGTCAGCTTCCTGCGTGAACAGGGATTCCGCCAGGCTTGGGAAGACGATACGCGCAGCCCGAATTTCCTCTATGCCAATGCCTACGACCGTGATTCTGCTGCGCAGGTCTTTGCCGAGTGGCTAAAAACGCACGAGATGCCGAAAGCGTTGTTCACGACATCTTTCCAACTGCTGCAAGGGGTAATGGACATTACGCTCAAGCAGGAAGGGCGCTTGCCGGTTGACTTGGCTATCGCCACTTTCGGTGATAACGAACTGCTCGATTTCCTGGAGTGTCCGGTG
>NZ_MRWD01000123.1 GCF_002093625.1 Rouxiella silvae
ACATGCCCAGTATGCGGACTTTGGCAAACAGAAAATCCTGTGAAGACTGCAAAACTATGCGTGGCATCTGGTTTGCGCGGTTGCGGGCGTCGGAAAGTCGGCTATCGGGCAGGGGATGAGTGAGCAGCATTTCCGGCGGTTTGCTGGAGTAGCGCGACTGGTCGGCAAGTTTTTGCAGGAAGTTTGGCATTGCCTCGGGATCAAAACCTGAACGCTGTAGCACCTGCAAACCGATGCGATCGGCCTCTTCTTCGTTCGATCGCGTAAAGCTGATCATTCCCTGCTGCGTACCCGCCAGCGTGCCGGTGAGTCCGGCCATACCGGCCTGGGGGCTGGCCATCGTCAACAGGATGGAACCTAGCACACCCACCCAAGTCAGCGGAGATTTACGTTTTTGGTCTTCCATTGCGCGTGCAAGGTGGCGCTGGGTGACGTGTGAAATTTCATGCGCTAAAACGGATGCGAGCTGGCTTTCGTTGTCGGTATAGCGAAATATTGCCGAGTGCAGCACCACGTTGCCGCCAAAGAAGGCGAAGGCATTGAGTTCATCATTGTTAACGATGAAGAAATGAAACGGAAAACGCACGGAATAGGCGTGAGCAACCAGGCGTTGTCCAAGCTGGTTAATGTATTCATTTAGCAGAGGATCATTAATCAGCGGTGCACTGCCTCTAAGCTGACGGACATAAAAATCGCCCATTTGCAGCTCTTGATCGATAGTCAGCGTGCCGCCCGCCGTGGTACCCATATCAGGCAAAAGATCGGCGCTGTCCGCTTTGGCATAAA
>NZ_MRWD01000014.1 GCF_002093625.1 Rouxiella silvae
TATTAAATTTAAAAAAGGTAAGGTTTAGGGTGATTTGAGTGAGGATGGAGTAAAAAAAAAGCCCGTCATTAATGACAGGCAAAGACTACACACAGCAATTCTTTGGTATGCATACTTAGGGGAAAGCCTACATATAAATCATGGGGTTGAAAGTTCAACTGTTATCAATACTAAGATCCAAAGCTAGGTTAGTCTCTAAGAATTCTCTTAATAGAAATTTAAAGTTCTCAGGAAGTGAGATTTTATAATTAATCGACAAACGGGAGGAATGAATTAACTGAAGAGTATTTATAGGGGGGAATTAACCTACCCGAAAGTATTTTAAATACCCCCGGGCAGTATATTTTACACGTTTATTCGCCGAGCAGTTTGTTTACTTCTTCGATATCTTTTTCGGGCTGAGGTGCTTCATTAACCCAAAGTGAAATCAAGCGATAAGAAACCGCTAACACTACCGGCCCGATAAACAGGCCAATCATCCCAAAAGCCACCAGCCCGCCAATAACGCCAGACAGAATAAGCAGTATCGGCAAATCAGCACCCATATGTATCAGCATTGGACGCAGCACGCTGTCGAGCGAGCCAACGACGCAGCTCCACACTAATAGCACCGTGCCCCAGGTGTTATCGCCGGTCCAGTACAGCCAAATAATTGCCGGAATTAATACCAGCAGAGGCCCGATTTGCGCTACGCAGCATACGAACATCACGACGGTAAGCAGCGTCGCGTATTGAATGCCGACGATAGCCAAGCCAATGCCGCCAAGAACCGATTGCACAATGGCGGTCACGACTACGCCCAGTGCTACGGCGCGTATTGCCTGACCGGCAAGAATGACAGCCGCATCGCCTCTGTCACCCGCCAGACGAATGGCGAAATGGCGAATTCCCATTCCTACGTGCTCGCCACGGCTGTAAAGCAGGGCGCTGAACAGCAGCATCAGCGAACAATGCAGAATAAATCGGCCAATGTTGGCGGCCTGTGACACAAACCAGCCTGCGGTCTGCCCAACGTAAGGTTGTACTTTTGCCAGCAGTGCGCTTCCCCCGCTGTTGATAAGGGTGTGCCACCCGCTGTAGGTTTTGCTACCAATTAAGGGGATCGACTGAAGCCAGGCAAAATCAGGTAAATGCAGTCGTGAAGGGTTGCTGGCGAGTTTGGCCAGCGGTGCACCGTTTTCAACCGCGCTGGAAATAAGCAGTGCGATAGGTAAAACAAACAGCAGAATAAGCAGCACCGTCATGACAATTACGGCCAAAAAGCGGCGTCCCCACAGCAGGGACTGAATTTTTATCATCACCGGCCAGGTTGCAATCACGATCATTCCCGCCCAGGCAAATCCCAAGATAAAAGGTTTGACCACCCAAATACTGGCGATCGTCATTAAGGCTATAAACAGCACGCCAAACATGATTTGCGGTAAATCATAACGCTTGTTCGGGAGATTCATTAATCATTCTCGTATCAGAAAGCAAAAGCAGGCGGCCAGGAATTGGCCTTAAACGATCCTCTTAAGGATGGCGCATTATGCGGGGTTTTAGAAGCGCTGGAAAACGAAGTATGGTAGTTTTTAAGTTGCTTTAGACAGGGTGGATGCGTTTTACGGATCCAGCGGCCGCCTACAGGCCTGCAAACAACAACAAAGACAGAGTCGTAATCAATGATCCCACAAATTTCTCAGGCACCCGGCGTCATTCAACTGGTGCTCGACTTTTTGGAAGCGTTAAAGAAAGACGGTTTTACGGGTGACATGGCAACCAGCTACGCCGATCGTCTGACTATGGCGACCGACAACAGCGTTTATCAGCTTTTACCCGATGCGGTGTTGTTCCCGCGGGCAACTTCTGACGTGGCTCTGCTTGGCAGACTGGCAGGTCAGGAACGCTTCAAATCGCTAGTGTTTTCCCCGCGCGGTGGGGGTACCGGCACCAACGGTCAGTCTCTGAACCGCGGTATCGTGGTTGATATGTCCAGACATATGAACCGCATCCTCGATATTGATACCCAAGCAGGTTGGGTCAAGGTAGAAGCTGGCGTTATTAAAGACCAGTTAAATGACTTCCTGCGCCCGTTAGGCTATTTCTTCTCTCCCGAGCTTTCAACCAGCAACCGCGCCACGCTGGGCGGCATGATTAACACTGATGCGTCGGGTCAGGGTTCTCTGGTTTACGGAAAAACCTCCGACCATGTGCTTGGCGTGCGCGCAATCGTTCTCGGCGGTGAACTGCTTGATACTCACGCGATGCCTACGCAACTGGCTGAGCAGCTTGGTGAAGAGAACTCTACCGTTGGCCAAATTTATCGCACGGTACTTGAAAGCTGTCGTGATAATCGTCAATTGGTTATCGACAAATTCCCCAAGCTTAACCGCTTCCTCACCGGTTATGACCTGCGTCACGTGCTAAGCGACGATTTACAGACCTTTAATCTGACACGTATTTTGACCGGTTCTGAAGGCACGCTGGCCTTTATTACTGAAGCGCGTTTAAATTTAACGCCGATCCCGAAGGTCAGACGTCTGGTTAACATCAAGTATGACTCCTTCAACTCGGCTCTGCGCAATGCGCCCTTGATGGTTGATGCCAAGGCGCTGTCGGTGGAAACCGTCGATTCCAAAGTACTTAATCTCGCGCGTGAAGACATTGTTTGGCACACCGTCAGTGAATACATCACTGACGTACCAGGCAAAGATATGCAAGGTCTGAACATCGTGGAGTTTGCTGGTGACTGTCTGGCTCTGATTGAGCAGCAGGTTGAATCTCTCTGCGAACGTCTTGATGGGCTAATCCACGATGAAGAGGGCGGGGTGATTGGCTATCAGATTTGTGCTGACCTCGCAGGAATTGAGCGTATTTATAACATGCGCAAAAAATCCGTCGGCCTGCTGGGTAACGCGAAAGGTGCCGCCAAGCCGCTGCCGTTTGCCGAAGATACCTGCGTTCCGCCTGAGCATCTTGCCGACTATATCGTTGAGTTTCGTGCCTTGCTCGACAGCCATAATCTAAGTTATGGCATGTTTGGCCACGTCGATGCCGGCGTTTTACACGTGCGTCCAGCGCTCGACATGTGCGATCCGCAGCAGGAAATGCTGCTCAAAAAGATTTCTGATGAAGTGGTCGCACTGACAGCCAAATACGGTGGGTTACTGTGGGGAGAGCACGGCAAAGGTTTTCGTGCCGAATACAGTCCGGCCTTCTTTGGCGATGAGCTGTTCCACGAGCTGCGTCGTATTAAAACCGCCTTTGACCCGGCTAACCGGCTCAACCCAGGGAAAATTTGTTCCCCGCTTGACTGCGATGAGCCGATGATGAAGGTCGATGCGGCTAAGCGTGGCACGCTAGATCGTCGTATTCCCGTTGAGGTACGTACGGCATTTCGCGGTGCGATGGAGTGTAACGGCAACGGGCTTTGCTTTAACTATGATGTGAAGAGTCCGATGTGCCCGTCGTTCAAAATCACCGCCAGTCGTATTCACTCGCCAAAGGGTCGCGCCGGTATGGTACGTGAATGGCTGAGGCTATTGTCCGAGCAGGGCGTTGAACCGTTGGCACTTGAGCAGGCACTGCCTCAGCAGTCGATGAGTTTTAGAACACTGATTGAAAAAACGCGCAACAGTTGGTATGCCAGCAAGGGTGAATATGACTTCTCGCATGAGGTGAAAGACGCCATGTCCGGCTGCCTGGCCTGCAAAGCCTGTTCAACCCAGTGTCCGATTAAAATCGATGTACCTGGTTTCCGCTCACGCTTCCTACAGCTCTATCACACCCGCTATCTGCGTCCGGTCAGCGATTACGTGGTGGCCGGCGTCGAAAGCTACGCCCCGCTGATGTCGCGCGCGCCCAAAGTTTTTAACTTTTTCTTCAAGCAGCCTTGGGTTCGTGAACTAAGCCGCAAAAGTGTCGGCATGGTCGACCTTCCTCTGCTCTCAACGCCTACTTTACGTGAACAGCTTTCCGCAAACGCTAGCGCCACCATGACGCTGGAGCAGCTCGAAAGTATTCCGCCTGCCGAGCGCGCGCAGTATGTATTAATCGTGCAGGATCCGTTTACCAGCTATTACGATGCGCAAGTCGTCGCCGATTTTGTCCGTCTGGTTGAGAAACTCAACCTTAAGCCGGTGGTACTGCCGTTCTCGCCAAACGGCAAGGCGCAGCATGTTAAAGGTTTTTTGCAGCGCTTTGCTAAAACCGCTAAAAAAACTTCACTGTTTCTTAATCGCGTGTCGCAGCTGGGCATGCCGATGGTGGGCGTCGACCCAGCGTTGGTGCTGTGTTACCGCGATGAGTATAAAGAGATCCTCGGTCAGTCGCGCGGCTCCTTCCAGGTACAGCTGGTGCATGAGTGGTTAAGCACTTTGCTGGCCGACAGGCCTGAAATGCAGCAGAGCGGCGAGTCGTGGTATCTGTTTGGTCATTGCACCGAAAGCACCGCGCTGCCGACCAGCGGCAAACAGTGGGGCGATATCTTTGCCCGCTTCGGTGCCAAACTTGAAAACGTTAGCGTCGGCTGCTGCGGCATGGCGGGAACTTACGGCCACGAAACCAAAAATATCGAGAACTCTCTCGGCATTTATGAACTTTCATGGCATCAGTCTCTACAGCGCCTTCCGCGTCAACGCTGTCTGGCAACCGGCTATTCTTGCCGTAGCCAGGTAAAACGCATTGAAGGTAATGGACTTCGTCATCCGCTGCAGGCGTTGGTTGAACTGATTTAACTATCAAGGAGAGAGTAAAGTGGCACTTTGGAAACGAAAAACCACGCTCGAAGAGCTTAATAAAACCAGTCAGGGATGTATGGTTGAGCACGTTGGCATTGAATTTACTGTGCTGGCAGAAGACCGCCTCGAGGCGACTATGCCGGTTGATTCGCGCACTACGCAGCCTTTCAAACTGCTGCATGGCGGTGCATCGGTAGTGTTGGCGGAATCGTTGGGCTCTATGGCTGGATATTTATGTACCCAGGGCGACCAGCAAATCGTAGGAATTGAGGTGAATGCCAATCATCTGCGTGCCGCACACAGCGGGTATGTGAGGGGGGTGTGTCAGCCTTTACACGTTGGCCGTCGTAATCAGGTTTGGGAAATAAAGATTTTTGATGAAGGTGATCATTTGTGCTGTATTTCCCGGCTAACCACCGCCGTTATCGATCTCTGACAGGGTTTTAGTGCTAAAATAATAACTGAGGGTGAAGGTGAGTGCGGCCTTCACCCTTATTGTTTATAAGGGTAATGTGATTGATTTTATATTAGCGCCATTATTAACCACACAAACAATAAGATTATCCCGCCCTTAATTATGCTATTTGCTATTAAAGTTGGAAAGGTACACGCTTAACAAAATCAGTTTGAAACGCTGTCGCTTTTTCCCAGATGCCCATCATGGCATAATACTGGCAAATGAGCTTTAGAGTATGGCGGGCGAAGTGGTAGCTCTGAACGTGAAACAATTCGCTACGTTGCGGGTTATTAATTTCAAATATCAATCGGTTATGTAGTTTACACAGCGCATGAAGATAGCTATGGTCATCGCCGTTTTGCAGGCAGAGATTGGCCATATCGAGACAAAGACTGTTATAGCTTTTCAATTGACTTATATCGGCTTCGTCTCGCTTTAATGCTGCATCGGCTAAATAAAAGTCGACGGTTACATTGCGTACATTAAATTTATATTCGTCGATTTTAGCTTGAAGCCACGCATTTACCGATTGAGCCATGAGCACATTCCGATTTGAATGATAACTATTATCATATTTAAAATCATCATATTGGCAAAAATGCTGCGAATCAACGTTTTCTAACACCTTTTTTGACCCCGATCAATGTAGGGGCATAAGGCAAAAAGAGCCTTATTTGCCGATAGGATGGGGGAAATACATAAATAGGTATTTCCGATGAATGTTTTGTCGTAGTAAAACAGGGGCATCGGAAAATGTGCAGGAAGGCGAGTTTTATCAATTTTTAACAAAAAATTGACAACTTATTCAATTAGTTGATGAGATGCCTTGATAAAGCCCTGAAATGGCGGCACCTCACTTACGGACTCGAGCGGGGCCATTTGCAGTCCGTAATCGCTATAACCTCTTAAAACAAGAGGTTGAAGTGACATGTGTAATCACTAAAATAGAGACCATAGGGTTGTCTATTAATAACCTGATATCTATGAGGTAGACAGATGCAAACCGAAAATGTCGCCACGTTCTCATTGGATGACAACGTATGGCAAGGCGTGACGCTGACTGATTCTGCGGCCAAGCAGGTCAACACATTGGTTACTCAAGACCCTGAAGTTAAAGGGCTACAGCTTTCCGTCAAGCAGTCAGGCTGCGCGGGCTTTGCCTACGTGCTTGATTTGACCAAGCAACCGGCCAGCGATGACCTGGTGTTCGAGCGCAATGGTGCTCGCCTGTATATTCCGCTGAAAGCCATGCCTTTCATCGATGGAACAGAAGTTGATTATGTCCATGAAGGGCTGAATCAAATCTTCAAGTTCAACAATCCAAAAGCTCAGCATGCCTGCGGGTGTGGGGAAAGCTTTGGCCTGTAATTTTCATGTAATCAAAGCGATGTAACTAATATGTCAAGAAGCAACGTAGAAGTTCCAGACAACGTGCAGTCTTGGGCTGGCGAAAAAAATAATTACAAAGAAGGTTTTTTCACCGCGCTTGAAACCGATGAACTCGCATCCGGCATCAACGAAGATGTCGTCCGCGCCATTTCCGCTAAGCGTGATGAGCCGGAGTGGATGCTTGAGTTCCGTCTGAAGGCTTTCCGTGCTTGGCTCAAAATGGAAGAACCGCACTGGCTTAAAGGTAAATACACGCCTTTGGATTATCAGGATTACAGCTACTATTCTGCGCCTTCATGCGGCAGCTGTGATGATGCCTGCGGCTCTCAGCCCGGCGCTACGCAGCAGTCCACGGCAGACTCTTTGGCCGTGCCTGGGCTTGATAAAAACTACCTGACCAGCGAAGTTGAAAAAGCGTTCGACCAGCTAGGTATTCCGGTACGCGAAGGTAAAGAAGTGGCCGTTGATGCCATCTTTGACTCCGTGTCGGTTTCCACAACCTACCGCGACAAACTGGCAGAATCGGGCGTTATTTTCTGCTCGTTCGGTGAAGCAATTCACGACTACCCAGAGCTGGTGCAACAGTACCTGGGCACCGTGGTTCCTCCGGAAGATAACTTCTTTGCCGCACTGAATGCCGCTGTCGCCTCCGATGGCACCTTCGTATACATCCCTAAAGGCGTGCGTTGCCCGATGGAGCTGTCCACCTATTTCCGTATTAATGCGGCGAAAACCGGCCAGTTCGAACGTACTATCCTGATTGCCGATGAAGGCAGCTACGTTAGCTACATTGAAGGCTGTTCCGCGCCTGTGCGTGACACTTATCAGCTTCACGCGGCGGTGGTCGAAGTCATCATTCTGAAAGATGCCGAAGTGAAATATTCCACCGTACAGAACTGGTTCTCTGGCAGTGAAGAGAGCAGCGGCGGCATTCTGAACTTTGTTACCAAGCGCGCAATTTGTGAAGGCTCAGGCTCTAAAATGTCTTGGACCCAATCAGAAACCGGCTCTGCCATTACCTGGAAATACCCGAGCGTTATCCTTAAAGGTGATAATTCGGTAGGTGAGTTCTTCTCGGTCGCACTGACCAGCGGCAAGCAGCAGGCTGATACCGGAACAAAAATGATCCACATTGGTAAAAATACCAAGTCGACCATCATCGCGAAAGGTATCTCAGCAGGGCGCAGTCAAAACAGCTATCGCGGTTTGGTTAAAATTCTGCCTTCAGCCGAGAACGCACGTAACTTTACTCAGTGTGACTCAATGCTGATTGGTGCCGACTGCGGCGCGCACACGTTCCCGTATATCGAAGTGCGCAACAACAGTGCCCAGCTTGAGCATGAAGCTACAACATCAAAAATTGGTGAAGATCAGCTGTTCTACTGCCTGCAGCGTGGGATCAGTGAAGACGATGCTATCTCAATGATTGTTAATGGTTTCTGTAAAGACGTATTCTCCGAGCTGCCGTTGGAATTCGCCGTAGAAGCTCAAAAGCTTCTGGCAATCAGCCTAGAACACAGTGTTGGCTAATGCTGCACTTGAAGAAAAACAGAATAAGCAGAAACACGAGCGCACAGACGCAAAATCAAGGATACACATGTTAAGCATTAAGAATTTAAAAGTCCGCGTAGAAGAAAAGGAAATTCTTAAGGGGTTGGATCTCGAGATCAAGCCAGGCGAAGTGCACGCTATTATGGGCCCGAACGGTTCAGGTAAAAGTACGCTTTCCGCCACCCTTGCGGGCCGTGAAGATTATGAAGTTACTGAGGGTACTGTTGAGTTTAACGGTAAAGACCTTCTGGAATTAGACCCTGAAGATCGCGCCGGTGAAGGCGTTTTCATGGCATTTCAATACCCGGTTGAAATCCCTGGCGTCAGCAACAACTTCTTCCTGCAAACTGCAGTCAATGCGGTACGCAAATATCGCGAACAGCCGCCAATGGATCGCTTCGATTTTGCCGACTTTATGGACGAAAAAATCGAACTGCTGAAAATGCCTGCGGACCTGCTGACGCGCTCTGTCAACGTTGGTTTCTCCGGCGGTGAGAAAAAGCGTAATGACATTCTGCAAATGGCCGCGCTTGAGCCAAGCCTGTGCATTCTTGATGAAACCGACTCAGGTCTGGACATCGATGCCTTGAAAACCGTTGCCAACGGCGTTAACGCGCTGCGTGATGGTAAGCGTGCCTTTATTATTGTGACTCACTACCAGCGTATCCTCGACTATATCAAACCTGATTTCGTGCACGTACTGTCACAGGGTCGCATCGTAAAATCGGGTGATTTTAGCTTGGTTAAACAGTTGGAGGAGCAAGGTTATGGCTGGCTTACCGACGAAGAGTAATGCACCTGCGGCCGGTAGCTCGCATGCTATGCAGCAGTTTTACCGTCTGTTTGAAAGCGTAGGTGGCGAACAGTCTTCCCATGCCCACAATCACTGGCAGCAGGTTCTGCGCCTTGGTTTCCCGCATGCCAAAATGGAAGACTGGAAATATACACCTGTCGCCCCTTTGTTGGGCAATCAGTTCTTTTTACCTGAAGAACAGTCACTGTCCGCCGAGAAATTTGAAGCACTGGCGCTACCTATTGATGCGTACCGTTTGGTATTTGTTGATGGTCGTTTCAACCAAGCGCTGAGTGACTCTGCCACCGGCGAGTTTGAGATTGAAAAGCTGACACCCGCTATTCAACAAACGCTGCCCGAAGCCATTGAGTCAGAAGTTTTCCTGCACCTGACGGAGAGCCTTGCACAGCACGGCCTTAAAATCCGCCTGCCAAAAGGCAAGCACGCCGCGAAGCCGCTGTACCTGTTGCACATTAGCAGCGGTCGCGACAAATCACGCGAAGTGAATACGGTGCATCACCGCTATCACGTTGAGATTGAGAGCGGGGCCAATGCTGAAATTATTGAGCATTACGTCAGCCTGAACGACCTTGGTCATTTCACCGGCGCACGTTTAACGGCAAACGTTGGCGATAATGCGACGCTGAGCCATTACAAACTGTCTTTCGAAAGTCAGGCGAGCTTCCACTTTGCCCATAACGATTTGGTTATTGGCCGTGATGCGAACGTTTCAAGCAACAGCTTCCTGCTGGGTGCCGGCCTCACGCGACATCACACCAGTGCGCGTCACGACGGTGAAGGCAGCAACCTGAATATGAACAGCCTGCTGTTGCCGATGGATTCTGAACTGGCCGATACTCGTACTTATCTTGAGCATAACAAAGGCTATTGCAACAGCCACCAGTTGCATAAAGTCATTGTTAACGATAAGGCCAAGGCAGTGTTCAACGGTATGATTTACGTTGCTAAAGACGCAATCAAAACCGATGGCAAGATGACCAACAATAATCTGCTGCTCAGTGAGAAGGCAGAAGTTGATACCAAACCGCAGCTGGTTATCTGGGCTGACGACGTCAAATGTGGACACGGTGCCACCGTAGGCCGTATGGACGAGGAGCAACTTTTCTACCTGCGTGCTCGCGGTATTAGTGCATTTGATGCGCGTAACATGATTATCTTTGCTTTTGCAGCCGAGCTGACGGAAGCCATCGAAAATGAAACATTGCGCAAAGTTGTTATTGCACGGATTGCAGGTCGACTTAATCGAGGTAAGTAATGAGTTTTCCACTGGAAAGAGTGCGTAGTGACTTCCCTTTGCTGAGCCGCGACGTTAATGGTAAGCCTTTGGCTTACCTTGACAGTGCTGCCAGTGCGCAGAAACCGCGTCAGGTTATCGACCGCGAGAGTGCATTCTATCAGCATGACTACGCCGCCGTGCACCGTGGGATCCACACCCTCAGCGTTGAAGCTACCGAGCAGATGGAAAACGTTCGTAAGCAGGCCGCCGCATTTATCAATGCGGCTTCTGCCGAAGAAATTGTGTTTGTGAAGGGCACGACCGAAGCTATCAACCTGGTCGCCAATACCTTTGGCCGCACCAAGTTGTCCGCTGGCGATCGCATCATCATCACCGAAATGGAGCACCATGCCAACATCGTTCCGTGGCAGATGATTGCGAAAGAACGCGGTTTACATATCGATGTATGGCATCTCACGCCTCAGGGCGAGCTGGACATGGATCAGTTTGCGTCATTGCTTACCCCGCAAACCAAGCTTCTGGCGCTGACCCACGTGTCAAACGTTTTGGGCACCCGCAACCCGATTGAAACCATTATCCCGCAGGCAAAAGCTGCTGGCCTGTATGTGCTGGTGGACGGTGCGCAGGCGGTCATGCATCACAAGGTTGATGTTCAGGCGCTTGACTGCGATTTTTACGTGTTCTCGGGCCACAAACTTTATGGTCCAACCGGTATAGGTATTCTTTACGGTAAAGCGGCACTGCTTGATGAAATGCCTCCTTGGGAAGGCGGCGGTTCGATGATCAAGCACGTCAGCCTCACCGAAGGCACTACCTACGTTAAAGCGCCTTGGCGTTTTGAAGCGGGTTCACCGAATACCGGCGGGATGATCGGCCTCGGTGCAGCGTTTGACTATGTCAACGAGCTTGGCCTTGATGCAATTCATGAATATGAAAATGCCCTGATGAGCTATGCCCTTGAGGCGATGGCGCAGATCCCGGATATTCATATTTATGGGCCTGCGGTTCGATCTGGCGTGATTGCTTTTAACTTAGGCAAACATCATGCTTACGACGTGGGAAGCTTCCTTGATCAATACGGTATTGCCATTCGTACCGGTCACCACTGTGCGATGCCGCTCATGTCGTTCTTCGGTGTTCCGGCAATGTGCCGTGCTTCTCTTGCGATGTATAATACCCGTGAAGAAGTTGACCGTTTGGTCGCAGGACTAAAACGTATTAGCCTGCTGCTGGGTTAACGATAAGCAACAAGCAGGATGGTTTTTATGGCAAATTTGCCAGATAAGCAAAAGTTGGTTAAGAACTTTTCCCGGTGCCCGAACTGGGAAGAAAAATACTTGTACGTTATCGAACTTGGCGCGCTGTTGGCGCCGCTGAGTGATGAAAATCGTCAAGCGCAGAATCTCATCTCTGGCTGTCAAAGCCAGGTGTGGATTGTGATGCAGACCGATGACAACGGCCAGATTACGTTTTTGGGCGACAGCGATGCCGCTATTGTCAAAGGCCTGCTGGCGATTGTTTTCAGCCTGTATCACGGATTAACAGCCGAGGAAGTGGTGGCGCTAGACGTTCGCCCCTTCTTTGGTGAGCTCGAACTGAGTCAGCATCTCACCCCGTCCCGATCTCAGGGGCTGGAAGCGATGATCCGTGCTATCCGTGCAAAAGCGACGGTGATGGCCTAAGGTTCTCTTGGTCAAAATTGCCGTTGCAAGTAGCCCGACTTGTTAGGAATGTTCTGCTAATGAGTTGGGCTAATTAATGGTCCTCAGATTTTTTTTCCTGATTTATTTCTGATTTTTCAGCATCTTAATCTCTTAGTTTTTCTTAAATTACGCCCGACCAGGAGATCGTAACATCTTGATTTCAGAAGCGTAAATTGTCTTTCAGCTCGGTACTGCTAGTATTAACTCACATAATGAACGACTCTTCGGCACTGTACTGAATCAGTCGAACACTCCACTGAGTAGGAATTAGCATGAAACTTTCTTTGCCTCTAATGGGAATGCTTTTCGCCACTGTATTTACCGCCGGGACTAAGGCTTCCCAGGCTGCCGACTACCCACTTCCAGCCGACAACAGCCGCCTGATTGGCGAAAACACCACCTACGTCGTGCCCAACGACGGCAAGCCGCTCGAAGCCATCGCCGCTAAGTTTCAAATTGGCCTTATTGCCATGCTTGAAGCTAATCCTGGCGTAGATCCTTTGCTGCCTAAACCCGGCACCGTATTGACTATTCCCAGTCAGATGTTGTTGCCTGACACCAAGCGTGAGGGGATAGTGATAAATCTTGCGGAACTGCGCCTCTATTATTATCCACAAGGGGAGAGCAAAGTGGTGGTTTATCCGATTGGCATCGGCCAGTTGGGTCGAAATACGCCTGAGATGGTCACGTCCGTCAGCCAGAAAATTCCCAACCCGACCTGGACGCCTACCCCCAACATTCGCAAAGTTTATTTGAAAGAGCAGGGGATTACGCTGCCGGGCGTGGTTCCTGCCGGCCCCGAGAATCCGATGGGGCTATTTGCCATGCGTTTAGCTGCGGGTCAGGGCCATTATCTGATTCACGGCACCAATGCCAACTTTGGTATCGGGATGCGCGTAAGCTCAGGCTGTATTCGACTGCGGCCAGATGATATTGAAGCGCTGTTTAACAGCGTACCTAAAGGCACCCGTGTTCAGGTCATTAATCAACCCATCAAGTTCGACATAGAACCCGACGGGAAACGCTACGTCGAGGTTCACCAGCCGCTATCACGCACTGAAAAAGACGATCCACAAACGATGCCGATTGCCATCAGTTCCAGCCTTAAGAAATTTAAATCCAGTGACGAAACCAACAAGGACGTGCTGACAAGCGCCATTGAGCGTCGTTCAGGCATGCCGGTACTGGTTAATACGGGTACTGAAGAAACGAATACACCACCGGCATCAGCCATGTAATCGCACAGCGGTCTTAATCAATCATGCGATTTAAACGCCACCAGAACGCTTTGGTGGCGTTTTTACTTTAATACTTTGAACGAGTAGGCTTGCAATAGTGCGTCTGTCTGGGTGTGATTAAGGCGGGATAGTGCGGGCAGAGAGTTTGGTAGGGATATTTAGGTAAAAAAAATGGCGCACAATGTGCGCCATTTCACTATGAGAAGTAAATATTACTTCTTGTAAGCGTGAGCTTGGTTGTCAAGACGTTGGTTAGCACGTGCTGCGTCGTCTTTAGCTGCTTGGGTGTCAGCTTTAACTGCTGCAACGTCGTTGCTCAACTGATCAACTTTAGAGTTCAGAGTTGAAACGTCAGAAGACAGTTGGTCGATTTTAGCATTGCTTGAACAACCAGCCAGCAGAGTAGAAGCCAGGATTACTGCGCCCAGTACCAGTTTAGTGCGATTCATTATAAAACCCTCTAGATTAAGTTAATCTCCATGTAGCGTTACAAGTATTACACAAACCTTTTTCTAATGAGAATAAATTTTTATCGCCAAATGCTTTATTTTGCTCGTTCGCTCAAAGAAGCATCTTTTTTTACATAAAACTTGAAAAACGTTATCTAAAACAGGCTGATTCCATGAGACTTGTCCCATTTTCAGAACATCGTATTTGACAGCCTTTTTGGGAAATACAGAAAAACGGTCAAAAAAAACGCCGCATTTCGCGGCGTTTTTTAATTGTTTAACCTAATTAGGCTTAAACAGTGTGAACTGAAGAGGTATTCGTGGTGCCACTTGGAACCAATGCACCTGAAACCATAACCACTTTATCACCTTTTTGTGCAAGGCCACTTTCAAGTGCGGCCTCTTTACCAATGCGATAGAAATCGTCAGTTGAAGCAATTTCTTTCACCAGTTGGGTGATAACACCCTTAGTGAGGATCAGCTGACGCGCGGTCACTTCATTGGTAGTTAATGCCAAAATGGTGGCATTAGGGAAGTATTTACGCACGGCGATCGCCGATTTACCGCCATTGGTTGCAACAACAATCAGCGGAGCGTCCAGTTTTTCGGCCATTTCTACGGCACCTCGGCATACGGCTTCGGTGATACGCAGTTTACGGCTGTCGTTCTGACCGTCGATACGGCTCTGCATGACGCGGTCTGTACGCTCACAGATAGTGGCCATAATGCGAACAGCTTCCAGTGGGTATTTCCCTTTGGCACTTTCGCCAGAGAGCATAACTGCATCGGTGCCATCGATGATGGCGTTTGCCACGTCGCCCGCTTCTGCGCGTGTTGGGCGTGGGTTTTTAATCATCGAGTCAAGCATTTGCGTTGCGGTGATCACCACTTTACGTGCGCGGTTACATTTCTCGATCATCATTTTCTGCGCGAAAATAACTTCTTCTACCGGGATTTCAACGCCGAGGTCACCACGAGCAACCATGATGCCGTCTGAAGCTTCGAGGATTTCGTCGAAGTTGTTCAGGCCTTCCTGGTTTTCGATTTTAGAAATGATCTGGATGTGTTCGCCACCGTGGGCTTTCAGGTGTTCGCGGATTTCGATCACATCTGAACGTTTACGAATGAAAGAAGCCGCGACGAAGTCAACGCCTTGCTCACAGCCGAAAATCAGGTCGCGCTTGTCTTTTTCTGCCAGTGCGGGCAGAGCGATGGAAACGCCAGGCAGGTTAACGCCTTTGTTTTCACCCAAATCACCGTTGTTCAGCACCTTACACGTTACTTCAGTGTCGGTGACTTGAGTGACTTCCATGCCGATCAGGCCGTCGTCAACAAGAACCGTGTTGCCCACTTTCAGGTCGGCTGCGAAGCCTGCATAGGTTACTGCAACACGTTCGCTGTTACCGATGACGCTTTGGTCGGTCGTAAAGACGAAAGTTTGGCCCGCAACCAGGGAAGCGTCTTTGCCGCCTTCCAGTTTGATGGTGCGAATTTCTGGGCCTTTGGTATCAAGCAGGATACCGGCTTTCTGGCCGGTTTTGGCCATAACGTTGCGGATGTTCTTGATGCGCTGACCGTGCTCTTCATAATCACCGTGAGAAAAATTCAAACGCATGACGTTCATACCTGCATCGAGCAGTTTAGTCAGCATCTCTTCGGATTCAGTTTTTGGTCCGATAGTACAAACAATTTTAGTCTTTTTCATGACGATTTTTTCTACAAGTTGTGATGGATAGGATAAGAGTGCGCAAGGCGGCAATGCGGTCACCGTCCGCGCTGAATGGTTTTCTGACCTGGTTTGAGAAAAACGTTAGTTTGAACAAAACATTTCTAAGAATAGGCGAGTGCAGGAGAAACGTTGTGTAAAGTTCGACGGGCACGCAACGGTATGGACGAGTTTTAATCGTTCTAGGAGTGAAAACGCTTGTTATATGACGATATCGATAGATCAAGGGGCTGAATCCATTCAATCTAAGAAACTGTGCCAGTTTGTTGGCTCATAGTATAGAGGGTTCGAGGGAGGGAAACCAATCAAAAATTAGCAGCGTGCGCAAGAGAATAGGCTTATCTGCGGCTTTGTTGCGCAATCGTTCAAAAGCCGGCATCGATTGCTAACAAACGCCAAGTAACTATTAACAATTTGAAATTGGAGTAAACGACAGGGTCATAAGATGAACCATAGCGAGGGGAAGGGGTACATCATGCAGTAAAGGGAAATACAGATAGAGTCAGGAAAAGTCAGGGTATAAGAAGGTAGTGAATAATCGGTTACGGGAGTCTATGAGATTTTAGAGGTCATGCGATTTGCATTGGTGCGTCCGAGTGGACTCGAACCACCGACCCCCACCATGTCAAGGTGGTGCTCTAACCAACTGAGCTACGGACGCACATCATGCAATTTTTGAAGCCTGAGATATTTGGTGCGTCCGAGTGGACTCGAACCACCGACCCCCACCATGTCAAGGTGGTGCTCTAACCAACTGAGCTACGGACGCACATCATGCAATTTTTGAAGCCTGAGATATTTGGTGCGTCCGAGTGGACTCGAACCACCGACCCCCACCATGTCAAGGTGGTGCTCTAACCAACTGAGCTACGGACGCATCGTTATCTCTGTCTGCCAGTCTGGCAGCGGGGACGAATATTAACGGCCTACCGGAGTGCTGGCAAGGGAAAAAATGCATTTTAATGACATATTGCAGCTGATTGCTGCGTGAGTGCTCATTGCGTTGATTTTTTGCACATTAATTGCGGTGCGCTGCTTATAAACAGCACACCGAGGGGCGGGGATAAATGGGATGGCACTAGCGTCCTGCGCGCTGCAAAATTGAGAATGAAGACTGTTTTTGTATCCAGCGCACGCGCCACGACATCATGGTGGCCGCAAACGTCAATCCAATGATAAACCCGCACCAGAATCCGCTGGGGCCCATCGCTGGAACCAGATAGTCGGTGAGCGCCAGCAGATATCCGATTGGCAATCCCAAAATCCAGTAAGCGGTAAAGGTGATGTAAAATATCGAGCGGGTATCTTTGTAGCCGCGTAGCACGCCACTGCTTATTACCTGTACGGCATCAGAAATTTGGAAGATAGCCGCAAACAGCATCAGATGCGAGGCGAGGGTAACCACTTCAGGATTGTCATTATAAAGCTGCGCGATATGAACGCGAAAAATAACGGCAAGAGTGGCAATAATACAGGCCATCGCAATGCCGGTTGCCACGCTGGTTCGGGCCGACACCTTAGCCCCCTGCGGGTTTGACTCGCCGAGGCGTGAACCAACCCGAATAGTGGCCGCAACGCCGAGCGACAGTGGCACAACAAACATTAATGAACCAACATTGAGAGCGATTTGATGACTTGCCACCGCCACAATGCCCAATGGCGAAACCAGCAGCGCAACGACGGCAAACAGGGTGACCTCGAAAAACAGCGCCAGCGCAACGGGCAAACCCAGCTGCGTCAGGCGCTTAAGCACCTGCCAGTCAGGTTTGGCAAAGGGTTTGGTGGCCACGATATCTCGCAGAGAATAGGTGCGCTTAGTGTAGATGCGCATCATGATGAACATCACCCAGTAAACGGTACCTGTTGCCACGCCGCAGCCCACACCACCGAGTGCTGGGGCGCCAAACTTACCGTAGATGAAAACGTAGTTAACCGGAATATTCACCAGCAGGCCAATAAAGCCAAATACCATGCCGGGTTTGGTTTTCGATAGTCCTTCACACTGATCGCGAAGCACCTGGAAAAACAAATAACCCGGTGCGCCCCACATAATGGCACGCAGATAACCGATCGCCTTCTCTTTAAGCAGAGGGTCGATGTTGTGCATCAGGCCAATCATCAGGTCACAGTGATAAATAACCACCATCACCAGCACTGAAACGCCACCGGCTAACCAAAAACCTTGCTGAACCTGATCGCCTATTTTGTCTCGTCGACCCGCGCCGTTCAGATGCGCGACAGTGGGCGTTAATGACAATAAAAGACCGTGACCAAACAGTATGGCTGGCAGCCATATTGATGTGCCGACGGCAACCGCAGCCATATCGGTAGCGCTGACTGATCCTGCCATAATGGTGTCAACAACACCCATCGAGGTTTGAGCAATTTGAGCCAAGATAACAGGGATAGCGAGAGCCAATAAACTACGCGCTTCTGTAAGGTACTTCTGCACGCATACACCTTTTTATAATGATTAAGAAACCAAAAAAGCCACCCGAGGGTGACGATAATATACTGAGTAATAGTCGAAAGATTGTACCTCGTCATGCTTTTTAAGCAAATCGCATGCTGAAATTTCATGAACTGCCGCAGTTATAGTATTTAGTATATTCAGTGTTTATGACATTTCTTTCGCGTAGCTTGAATGTGGGTCTGTTGTTTGGGGTTCGCGTGCTTTCTTCGGTTCTTGAATTTGGCTTTCACGTCAATCTGCGGCAAACTTATCGATATTATATTTTCGAATTTTAATTGAATTGAAGAGGCACGCCTTATGTTTACCGGAATAGTACAGGGCACTGGCACTCTGGTGTCCGTTGTCGAGAAACCTAACTTCAGAACGCATGTGGTTAAAATGCCCGCCGAGATGCTGCCAAATCTGGTGCTGGGCGCTTCGGTTGCCCACAACGGCTGTTGTTTGACGGTAACCAAGGTTGAAAATGACTTGGTTAGTTTTGATTTAATTAAAGAGACGCTGCGTCTGACCAACCTGGGTGACCTCGAGGTTGGGGACGAAGTTAATCTGGAGCGCGCGGCGAGCTTTAATGATGAAATTGGTGGGCATCTCATGTCGGGCCACATTGTTTGCACCGCAGAAGTTCAAAAAATTCTGACGTCAGAAAATAACCGTCAAATATGGTTCCGCCTGCCGCATGCGGATTACATGAAGTATATCTTGCACAAAGGTTATATCGGCATTGACGGTATCAGCTTGACGGTCGGAGAAGTGACCAGCAGCCGTTTTTGTGTGCATCTTATTCCTGAAACGTTGGAACGAACTACGCTGGGAGCAAAACGTCTGGGTGATAAAATCAATATTGAAATTGACCCACAGACGCAGGCCATTGTCGATACCGTGGAGCGCGTACTCGCCAGTCGAGAAGCTGCGATGGCCGCCGCTGCCGCCTTGGCCGAACAGCCTAAATAAGGCAAACCTGATATCAATAACGTGCTGAAATTGACACTTGTTGCGCTATTCGTCGTGTAAAAAAGCACAGTCAGTACGTTAAATATAAAAAGCCGAAAACAATAAAATTTGTTTTCGGCTTTTTAGTATTTAAATCTTGTTAGCCAAGAAACTCAGCGCGGTACGCGAATGCCACCCTCAACGCCGTTAGGGCTGAGCACCACCTGCCATAGCTGAATATCGCGCGCACGGAATGCACCTGCGCAAGCGTTCAGATAATAGGTGAACATGCGGTAGAACCGGTCGGAATAATTGTCTGCGATAGTAGGCCATGACTCTAGGAAACGGTCATACCAGGCCATTAATGTTCTGTCGTAGTCTGAGCCGATATTGTGCCAGTCCTCCATCACGAATAATCCCTCGGTGGTCTGCGCAATATGTTTCACCGACGGCAAACAGCCGTTGGGGAATATATATTTATCAATCCAAGGGTCAACGTTGAGATCGGTTCTATTGGCACCAATCGTGTGCAACAGGAAAAGGCCATCAGGTTTAATATTCCGTTTCACCACGTCGAAATAGGTTTGGTAATTTTTGGGTCCAACGTGTTCAAACATACCGACGGAAACGATTCTGTCGAACTGATCGTTTAAGTCACGATAGTCCTGAAGCAAGATAGTGACGTCTAGGCCTTCGCAGCGTTGCTGAGCCATTTTTTGCTGTTCGGCAGAAATAGTGACACCAAAAACGCTCACGCCGTAGTTTCGAGCGGCATATTCCGCCAAACCACCCCAACCGCAGCCAATATCAAGCAAACGTTGCCCAGGTTGCAGTTGCAGCTTATCGCAAATCATTTTTAATTTGGCTTCTTGCGCCTGCTCGAGCGTCGTGGCGTCTTTCCAATATGCACAGGAATATTGCATAAACGGATCGAGCATTTTACTAAACAGGTCATTACCGAGGTCGTAGTGTTCTTTACCCACAATCCACGCGCGTTTGCGAGATTGCAGGTTGGTCAGTCGGGCCGCAGCAATGCGCAACGTATCTTTGAGATGATGCGGGAGTTTATCTTCAAGCCCCGCCTCAACGACCCGATGAAAGAACATGTCTAATCTTTCACATTCCCACCAGCCGTCCATATAACTCTCGCCGAGGCCGAGAGAGCCATCCTGAAGCACGCGCTTAAAAAAATCGGGATTTTTTACTTTAATGTCAAAAGGGCGGGTTCCATTAACTTCAATGCCTGCCATCGTTAACATTTCGCTCGCGATTCGGTACCAATGATTGTCTTGAATACTCAAGTCTTCTACACACGATGAACTCATAGCTTCTCCATCACTTTCTCTTCTGACTTATTAACCTGCTTAAAAAGCAACGGCCATTTGCAGGTCTTTATGAGAACAGGCGGTTTATCCACCTTGTCTGAAATATGACTATGAACAGAGGAAAATACAGAGGACACCTGACGATAATTCGCCGCGGTGAAAGCATCCTTGCACTAAAAATGTGACGCGTTTCGCGCGCCTAAAAGTTACTGTGATAAAAGTTTTGTAAAAGTGATATTTTATTATGTTGTTTTGAGTATAAGCTCGCCTGCGCGCATTCTCAATATTAAATCGCCGCAGGCGCATCTATTGTTCAAGTTATTGTAACGCAAGGGTATTATTGCAATCAGTTAGCATGCTCTGCTTCTGGATGTCCAGACTTCTCTTCCTTGGCCGAAAGCGTCAAAAGAAAATATCCGATCCCGACAAGTCCAACCGTCGACAGCATTACCGTCACCGTAGAGAACAACGGCTGCTCGATAAATGCAGAAACCATCATGCTGGCGAAAAAACACAATCCTAACTGTAGCGTATTTTGCAATGCCGCAGCCTTGCCTGTATTGGCAGGAAATGCCATTAGCGCATTTGCCACGACAATTGGGTAACAAGCACCATTAACTAACGCCATCAGACAGAATGGGATTAACAGGCTTAGCAGTGTGGCCTGCGTCAATGTCGCAATAAAATAAAGTGATACGACGCTTACAGCATAGCCCACTAATAGCCAAGGCAGTAGGCGGGTGCCTTCAATTTTACTGATGACCATTCTGCAGCCGTAACCACCTAATAAAAAGGCTATTGTTTGAGGGACATAGCTAAGGCCAATGGCTGAGGGTCCATATCCCATTTCGCTCAAAATAAAAGGGGAGCCGGTCAACCAGGCAAAAAAACCGGCCGATGAGGCGGAGTAAATCAGCACGTTACCGGTATAGACACGCGATGACAGCATGGCGGTAAGCCCACTTTGTGGCTGTAGCTTCTCGGCAATCGATTTTTTAGTTTCCCGCAGGGTGAAAGTAAACATCAGCAATAGCGCACTGATAACCAGCAGCAGCGCGAAAATCACCCGCCAGTTAAAATGGTTAAGCACCCAGGCACCCACCAGCGGTGCGAGGGCAGGGGAAAGCGCTACCAACGGCATGATGCTGGCAAAAGTGCGTTTCGCAACCGATGCGGAGTAACGGTCAACTACCAGTGCCTGCCAGCTTACCGCCGCCGCACATACCCCAACAGCCTGCATAAAGCGCAGCACCAGCAGCAACTCGGTGCTCTGCACCCAAATCATGCCAAGACAACTGATCGAAAAGAGGCTCAGGCCGGCGAGTAAAATCGGTTTTCGGCCAAAACGGTCGGAGAGTGGACCCCAAAACAGTTGTGCGGCGGCAAAGCCGGCCAGGAAAATGCTCAGGCTCGAACTGATCGCGCTGGCAGAGGTGCTGAGGTTATCTTGCATCTCGCTGAATGCCGGTAAATACATGTCAGTTGCCAGAAAGCCGAGCATGCTCAGCCCGGCAAGGTAGAGTAAAAAGCCAAATGAGGGTTTCATGATGTTCTCTTATATTACGAAAAAGTAGCCAAAAGTGTTGTAGGGGTGTTGCCAGGGGCGCAGTGTATCTGCTTGGCTTGTGGGTTGTGAAACGTTAATATTTGCACCACGGGATGAAAAAAATTGAAAGCAAGAGGGCGGCACTTATGAGGTATAAAGCGGGTGGCAGCAATGTGGTCTGAATATTCTCTGGAAGTGGTAGACGCCGTGGCCCGCAATGGCAGCTTTACCGCCGCTGCGCAAGAGCTTAATCGCGTGCCTTCAGCCATCAGTTATCAGGTGCGGCAGTTGGAAGAGTGGCTGGCCGTTCCGCTGTTTGAGCGCCGTCACCGTGACGTGGAGTTAACCCCTGCTGGCCGTATTTTTGTCGAAGAAGCCCGCGTGCTTATCAAAAAAATGATATCAACTCGTCGTCAGTGTCAGCAAGTGGCCAACGGTTGGAGCGGGCAGCTGCGTGTGGCGGTAGACCGTATCGTCAAGCCCGATCGCGTACGGCAGTTGGTGGTTGATTTCTATCGAGTATTTCCTGATACCGAGCTGTTGATTCAGGGTGAGGTATTTAACGGGGTATGGGACGCTTTGGCAGACGATCGTGCTGACGTGGCAATTGGCGCAACCAGCGCGGTGCCAGTCGGCGGGCGTTTCAGCTTTCGCGATATGGGCACGCTGCCGTGGCACTGCGTGGTGAGTGCCCAGCATCCGCTGGCTGCTCACCAAGGCGCATTAAACGATGAAGCCCTGCGCCCTTATCCTGCACTATGTATTGAAGACACTTCAAGAAGTCTACCCAAAAGGGATACTTGGACACTCGATAACCAGCGCCGCCTGGTGGTCCCAGACTGGACCTGTGCCATTGACTGCCTGAGTGAAGGGTTGTGCGTTGGCATGCTGCCGGTGCACATGGTTGAGTCGTGGATAGCACAAAAAAAACTGGTGGTGCTTGAGTTGGCCAACAGCTTTCCGGAAAGCCCGTGCTGCCTGACCTGGGATCAGCGCAACCATTCCCTGGCGCTAGACTGGCTGCTTAACTACCTTGGGGAAAGTGAGACGTTGAACCAAGAATGGCTGCGCTAAAGAAACGTTGCCCTTGACGCGGATGAGGGCCAGCGTAAAGGGCAAGTTAAGTTAAAGGTATTAACGGCGATAGTCGAGGTAAGGACCATCGGCCACCGAGCGCCTTTCAACCAGCTTAGGCTTGACCTCAATGGTTTGCTGTATTTCGCGCTTGCTGATAATGCGGTCAAGCAGCATGGTGAAGGCCATTTCGCCCAGGCGTTCTTTCGGTTGATGAATCGTGGTGAGCGCCGGTGAAAAATAACGTGCATTGCGAACGTTATCATAACCAATGACTGAAATGTCCTGAGGAACGCGCAGGCCCATTTCGTCTGCGGCACAGATGGCACCCATCGCCATGACGTCGCCGCCGCAGAATACCGCGGTAGGGCGCTGCTTCTGGTTAAGAATTTTTTGCATCGCCTGATAGCCGGATTCGGGTTCGAAATCGCCCTGAACTACCCACTCGTCTCGTACTTCAATGTTGGCTTCGTTTAACGCTTTCAGGAAACCACGGTAGCGGCCACCGCCGGTGTTGCGGTTAAGTTGGCCAGGTATGGCGCCAATATCCCGATGACCGCGTTCAATCAGGTAGCGACCCGCCAGATAACCGCCCTCAAATGCGTTATCAATGATGGAGTCGGTGAAGTCGTTTTGCGCTTCGCCCCAGTCCATCACAACCATTGGAATAGAGCGGTACTCTTCCAGCATGGCAAGGAGTTCAGCGGGATATTCTGCACACATTACCAGCAGGCCATCGACGCGTTTTTGCGCCAGCATAGCGAGATAGGCAGTCTGTTTTTCAAAATCATTATGCGAATTACACAAAATCAGCGTGTAGCCTTTGGCGAAGCAGCTATTTTCTACCGCTTCAATAACTTCAGCAAAATAGGGCGCTTCACTTGAGGTTGCCAGCAGGCCGATTGATTTGGTGTTATTAACCTTCAGGCTACGCGCGACGGCACTGGGAGAATAATGCAAATCCTTGATAGCGGCGCGAACAGCAGCTTTGGTTTCTTCGGCGACGAATCGGGTTTTATTGATGACGTGCGACACGGTTGTAGTCGAAACACCGGCGCGCTTAGCGACATCTTTTATCGTGGCCATGTAAAAATCACTCCTGAACTAACCATTTTCAGCACGTTAGTTTTTTGTTAATCGTTTGCCTGCGTGCATTCAACTGCATAAATCATTTTAAGCAGTCAAATCGTTGGATGGTTCCAGAAAGGCCTGAAAGAAGCGTCGGGCAACTACGACCGGGCACACAGCGTGGTAACCGCTAATTTTCTCTTATAACTCAAAAAAGGGAAAGCCAAATTTTTGCTTTAGAGTAAAGTGATAGTGTTGTGTACTTTCTAAGTGGACGTTTTGGCGTGATTTAGGCAGAATAAGATGGCATACAAAATGTAGGGCTTTTACCCCTTTTATCTCGTAAGGAGTTTACGTGGATACGAACCTGAAATATTCATTAATGACCGTAGTCTGCGCACTCGCGATGATTGTTGCTTTTAGCTTCACGGCAGTCATGCATTAATTGTTTGAGTGCAAGAACGGAAAAGGGCGATTTCTTATCACAGAAATCGCCCTTTTCTATTTTACCAAAACGACGCACCGTTTTAGTCTCAAACCATTCGTTAAATGCTATTCACAGGTTTCAGCGAGAAATCATTATTTAACGAATCGTTTTTGGCGTCATTACCCGGCGAGCACCCACATAGTGGTCTTGCCAGTAGTTATCTGCCAGATAACTGATTTTAATCTCTTCACCGGTACGCGGTGACTGAATAAATTTGCCGTTGCCGAGATAAACGCCTACGTGATCTGCTGCGCCGCGTTTGGTAATTCTAAAGAACACCAGATCGCCTGATTCGAGCTCACCGCGTGCAACCGGTGCCGCATCGCGTAAATGGTACATCTCATTGGCGGTGCGAGGCATTTTGATTCGCATTAAATCTTTGTAGGCATAATAGACCAAACCGCTGCAATCAAATCCGGTGTTGGGTGAAGTGCCACCCCAGCGATAAGGTTTGCCGACTTGGTGCATCAGCTTGTTCATCGCGGTCTCTTTCGCGTGCAGATATTTCTTCTTATGTGCTGCGCTTAACGTAAGCGGTGCACAGGACTCTGTTTTTGCCTGGTGCTTACGGTGTCGCCCGTAGGCTTTTTTCGGTTCTTTCGCACAGACCACGTTGGCGGTGCTGGCAAGAGACGTTGTAATGTTTTTAATTTCTCGTTTCGGCTTTTCAGCCTGATGTTTCGCCAGCTTTCGGCTGACCGGCTTTTCGGCCTTGTGTCTTACCAACTTAGTGCTGGTAGGGTGTTTAGCAGCAATCTTCGTCTTGCTATGCACCTTTTCTTTTGTCTTACTGTGTTCTTTTGCTTTTGATTGTTCTTTTACCGGAACAACTTTGGTCTTTTTATTGCTTCTGGCAACGACCTTTCGCTTTCGTCGTTCATCAGGCTTAGCCTGACTCACGTGCGTCTCAGCTTGCTTTGCAGAAATGCGGCTGCTTGGCGAAGCATGCGCCAAATTCAAAAAAAGCTGGGTAAACAGCAGCACAAAAAGCGTAAACATTAAACGCATGGCGTCGCTACCAATATTAGGCCGAAGTTAAACATCAAAAGATGTCCCAGTATTCCCCAAAAGCGGGAGACAAAACAGCACGAATTGCTTCGATTCTAATTCATATTGTGAGTAAAAGTTAATAACTTTTTTTTTGGGCGAAATATAAGCTATATCGCTGAAAAATTAACCTAGATTCAGAGGGTTAAACTCACCTTACCTAAAGGATCTTGTCAAGATCGTTTGGGTTAAAGTCACAGAATAAAAATGTTATTCTGTATGAATGTTTAATTTTGCACTGTTTTGCCAATCAGGGATACTATCACCGACATTACGGTGATGCATCAAGTTAGGCTTATTTAGCGTGTAAAGACCCTACAAAAAATGACGTTTTTATCTGAGTGCTGCCCTCGTTACAATGGCAGACAGTTGATCAGGTTTTTCCCGATTTAAGCTTTTGCGACATAAATACGACGTAACAGCCAATTAATGGCTTGAGGAAGCAAAAAATGACCACCACTATTGAAAAAATCCAACAACAGGTTTCCGAGAACCCAATTCTTCTTTATATGAAAGGCTCTCCTAAACTGCCAAGCTGCGGTTTCTCTGCACAGGCCGTTCAGGCGCTGTCAGCCTGCGGCGAGCGTTTCGCCTATGTCGATATCCTGCAAAACCCGGATATCCGTGCAGAAATGCCAAAATTCGCTAACTGGCCAACCTTCCCACAGCTGTGGGTTGACGGTGAGCTGGTCGGCGGCTGCGATATCGTCATCGAAATGTATCAGCGTGGCGAACTTCAGCAGTTGATCAAAGAAACGGCCGAGAAATACAAATCTCAGGAAGAGCAGCCAGAATAAGCCGTCTCGATTCTGATAAAGAACGGCCAGGATAGCTGCTTTTCAGATTAATGAAGAACCCCACTTTTGCGTGGGGTTTTTTTTTAGTACTGTTCCGGAAACTGTACCGAAATGCTTCTGTACGGCCTTACATTATATCGAGTGTTAAATTACATCCTCAGGAGAGCACACCGATGAATCCCGGACATTTCGATTTGCAGTCGCTGCGCATTTTCCTATTGGCTGCCGAAGCTGGAAGTCTGACTAAGGCGGCATCACAGGCGCATATTACTCTCTCTGCCGCCAGTAAGCGCCTCGCCGAACTTGAGAAAAATGCCGAATGTCGACTGTTCGTCAGGCAGCCGCGAGGACTTGAATTGACACCAGCAGGACAGGGATTGGTCAAGCATGCTCGCAGAGTGCTTGATGCGGTTAACACCATGGCGAGTGAGCTGAGTGACTATGCCTCGGGCGTGATGGGGCACGTAAGAATTTCGGCAAACGTCTCGGCGGTAATTCAATTTCTCCCGGATGACCTCGCGTTGTTTCTTTCACAAAACCCCAAGTTGCGCATCAATCTGGAAGAGGCGCTCAGTGGTTCGATCGTTGAGGCGGTAGAGAACGGTCATACCGATATTGGCATTTTTGCCGATAATGTCGCGGTCAACAGTCTTGAAATCAGGCCTTACCGTAAAGACCGGCTGGTGGTGCTGGTGCCTGCGGGGCATCCACTCAGTAAGGTGCGTACGATAAAATTTGTTGAAACCCTTCGCTATAATTTTGTCGGCCTCAACCTGGGTAGCTCACTGCTCAGACGCATTACAGATGAGGCGGTCAGTGCGGGCAAAGTGCTCAAAGTAAATATTCAGGTCACCAGCTTTGATGCCGTATGCAGAATGATTCAGGCTGGACTCGGCATCGGTATTCTTCCCATCGATGCCATCAGCCCGGGCCTGCTTGGTCACTCACTGCAGGCGATAAGCCTTGAAGATGATTGGGCCAATCGCACCCTCTTTTTAGGTATCAATACTGAAACACCGCTTCAGCCCGAAGCACAAAAGCTTTATGATTTTTTGAGTTCGATCGCAGAAATCAACAACGCCTCTTAGACATTATTGTTTCCATGCTCTACATCCATTCATCACGATCTCATTTTTTATTGATTTAAAAACAGTAAGTAATGGAAATTACTTATTGATAAAACACGGCTGACTTTCTTTTTTGGAAAGGGTTGATGATGAAAGGTAAATTTTAAAGCCTCTATTTTCATCCGATGCTTCCTCTACCGCAGTAATCATCGGGAGAAGAATATGACGTTGCCGTTAGAAGGTTTACGCGTTGTCGAAATGGGGCAACTGATAGCTGGCCCTCTGGCAGGACGAATGCTTGCCGATTTTGGCGCGGAAGTGATTAAAATTGAAGCACCCGAAAAAGGGGATCCTCTTAGGAAATGGCGAATGCTGCACCAAGGAACCTCTGTTTGGTGGGCGGTACAATCGCGAAACAAGCGTTCAATCACGCTGGATCTAAAACAGCCCGAAGGTCAGAAAATTGCGCTCGACCTGCTGAGTAAAGCCGATATTCTGATTGAAAATTTTCGACCAGGCACGTTGGAAAAATGGGGTATGAGCTGGGAAACACTGCACCAGCTCAATCCTAAGCTGGTGGTATTGAGTGTTTCTGGCTATGGACAAACAGGTCCGTACCGCGACCGCCCAGGCTTTGGTGTCATCGGTGAGGCGATGGGTGGCCTTCGTTTTCTCTCTGCCGAACCGGGACGCACGCCGGTTCGCGTCGGCATTTCCATCGGGGATTCACTTTCCGCGCTGCACGGCGTCATTGGTATTCTGCTGGCTTTGCGGCATCGCGAGCAGGGTGGACAAGGTCAGCAAATTGACGTCGCGCTCTATGAATCGGTCTTCAATATGATGGAGAGCCTGATCCCCGAATATTCGGCTTTCAATCATATTCGCCAGCCCGCTGGCAGCAGTTTGCCGGGTATCGCCCCCACCAATGCGTATAAATGCCGAGACGGCAAGTATGCGTTGATTGCTGGAAACGGCGACACTATCTTCCAGCGGCTGATGCAGGTCATTAACCGCAGCGATTTGGCCATCGATCCGGCGCTGGCCCATAACGATGGCAGAGTTGCTCAGGTCGAAAAACTCGATGCGGCTATTTCTGAATGGGCATCAAATTACAATTTACATGAAGTTCTGGCCTCTTTGCATGAGGGGGGGATCCCCGCCGGTAAAATTTATGATGCCTCCGACATTGCTCGCGACCCACACTATCAGGCGCGTGACATGCTGCTACAGGGCACACTGAGTGACGGCACACCGGTCACTTTGCCGGGTATTGTGCCAAAACTGCTTTCAACGCCCGGGAGTGTCAGGACACCGGCACCGGCCCTTGGTGAGCACACCGACGAAGTTCTTGATGAGTTGGGCATTGAGCAATCAATCCGTCATCAATGGCGCGCGCGCGGCATAATTTAGGGGCAGGATATGGGTCTGACTAATACAAAAATATTTATTCAGGAAGTATCGCCGCGTGACGGTCTACAAAACGAGGCTGTTTTTGTAGAAACCGAAGAAAAAGTTAAGCTGATTAATCAACTCGGCGACTGCGGGTTTGCGAAAGTTGAAGTCACCTCGTTTACCTCGCCGAAAGCCATCCCCGCCCTGCGGGATGCTGAAGAGGTGATGAAGCAGATCGTCAGAAATCCACGGGTCGATTATACGGTGCTGGTGCCAAACGTTAGGGGGGCTGAACGTGCTATGGCCTGCAATATCGACGAAGCCAATCTGGTGATGTCGGCCAGCGAAAGCCATAACTTAGTGAATTTGCGGATGTCGCGCAGTGATTCTATGCGCCAACTTAAGCAGATCATTGATGAACTGTCGGGCACCGATATTGCTATCAACGTGTCACTGTCGTCGGTGTTTGGCTGCCCGATAGAGGGGAACATACAAGAAGAAGAAATTCTCAGATTAACTGATTTTTTCGCCAGTCAAAACGTGCGCGGCATTACGCTGTGCGACACGACCGGCATGGCATATCCCACTCAGGTCGAACGTGTGTGTTCGCTGATGAAGCGGCGGTTTCCACAGCTGGAATTGACACTGCATTTTCACGATACCCGAGGAATGGCGCTAGCCAACAGCCTTGCGGGGTTAAATCAGGGAATAAACAGATTCGATGCATCGCTGGGCGGTCTGGGGGGATGTCCTTATGCGCCGGGAGCCAGCGGCAATGTGTGTACCGAAGATATGGTGCATATGTTTGAGCTAATGGGTTTACGTACCGGGGTGGACGTCGTCAGGTTGCTCAGTATTGTAAAAACGCTGCCGCAACTTATTGGACACCCCACCTGGGGTAATATTTCAAAAGCAGGGCGGCGGTTGGATTTACATCCTATGCCATCGTCTCTAAATCAGGATTTTACTCATTCATTGACGCAACATAAGAGTACAACATGATAAATCATCTCGATCATTTGGTATTAACCACCCGCGACGTGAAGGCGTGTGTCGATTTTTATACCCGAGTATTAGGTTTTACACTTGAACATTTCGGGGGGAATAGATTAGCGCTGAAATTTGGTGAGCAAAAAATAAATATTCATGAGTATGGTAAAGAGATTGAACCCAAAGCACATCTGCCGGTTCCCGGATCTCTCGATCTGTGTTTTATCGCTTCATTGCCTATTGAACAGGTTCAACTAAAAATAGAAAACCAGCATTGGCCGATTCTTGAGGGGCCTGTAAATAGAACCGGCGCGCGGGGGCCGATTATTTCATTATATTTGCGAGACCCGGATTTAAACCTGATAGAAATATCACGTTATAGTACTCAATCTTCCTTGGGGGAATAAAAATGAAAATAGTCACCCTGGATGCCGGTACGTTACCTACAGCGCTGTTAAAACCTACGTGGTGCGATAACTGGGTTTATTTAGAAAGAACCACGGAGGAAGATATTGTCAATGCGCTTGCCGGAGCTGAAATTGCGATTACCAACAAAGTGCCTCTCAGAGCTGAAACTCTGCGTGGTCTTCCTGCGCTGAGATATATCTGCGTAGCCGCAACGGGATACGATTGTGTCGATATCGATTACTGCCGTGAGAAGGGTATCGCAGTGAGTAATGTACCGGGGTATTCAACGCAAAGCGTGGCTGAATCGGTGATCGGATCAATTTTTGCCTTACGCCGGCGTTTAATCGAATACCAGCTCGCGGCCGTTAACGAATGGTCAGAGGCGGGTCAATTTTGTTTGCATAAACAGCCTATTGGTAGCGTACAGCAGGCTACGCTCGGGATTGTAGGTAAAGGTGAAATTGGCAGAGCGGTGGCACGCATGGCTAATGCACTGGGCATGGAGGCTATTTTTGCCGAGCATAAAGGGGCCGAAGTCATTCGAGAAGGGTATCGCCGATTTGAAGAGGTGATTGCAGAAAGCGATATTCTGACCTTGCACTGTCCTTTAACGCCAATGACGAAAAACCTGATCGATGGTGCCGTAATGGCTAACATGAAAACCAGTGCTTTGCTAATTAATACGGCCCGCGGTGCGTTGATTGACGAAGTGGCGCTCGCGGATGCGCTGCGTGCACAAACCCTGGCTGGTGCCGCGCTCGACGTGCTAAGCGCCGAACCGCCACCGCCGTCACATCCCTTGCTCGACGCTTCGCTGGCTAACCTTATTATTACGCCGCATATTGCATGGGCTAATGAAAGTGGATCGATAAATCTAAATAAAGGAATTAATTATAACCTTGCAGGCTACTTTTCAGGAAAAATAAAGAACAGAGTCAACGCATAATAACATCTGGCCTATAAAAAATAAAAACCCTACATCATCCTTCGCAAGAGGGAGTTCACGAGGATATATTATGTCTAAGAACATCGCTACCTCGAATGTAAATAATAAGACCCCGTGGTATAAACACTTATATGTTCAAGTGCTTATTGCTATTATTGTGGGTGTTATCTTTGGACATTTTGCCCCCGATGCGGGGACACAAATGAAACCCTTAGGTGATACCTTTATTAAAGTTATCCGCCTACTTATTGCGCCGATTGTTTTCTGCACTATTGTAAGCGGCATCGCCAATATGAAAAGCCTAAAAAATATTGGCAAGATTGGCATCAAGGCTTTATTGTATTTTGAGATTTTAACCACGCTGGCACTTATTATTGGCCTAGTGAGCGTTAATATAATGCAACCTGGTGCAGGAATGCACATTAATCCTGCGACGCTCGATGCCAAAGCGATTTCTTCCTATACGCAGGCTGCTCACGACCAAAGCGTGGTGGGTTTTCTGACCCATATTATTCCTGAAACGGTTTTCGGTGCCTTTGCCGAGGGTAATATTCTTCAGGTGTTGTTTATCTCGATCCTGTTTGCTTTTGGTTTGCAACTGCTGGGTGACATGGGTAAACCGCTGCTGGCAACCATTGACCTCATTGCGCAGACGTTTTTCCGCATGCTAAAAATTGTTATGTATGTCGCTCCGCTGGGCGCCTTTGGCGGTATGGCTTTTACCATCGCAACCTATGGGTTGGGTTCGCTAGCGGCCTATGGCAATCTGCTGATTTGTTACTATCTGACGGGTTTTATCTTTGTATTTGTCATCCTCAACGCTATCGCAAAAGTGGCGGGCTTTAGCCTGATGCGATTTTTGCGGTACATCCGCGATGAGTTGGTTCTGGTTTTGGGTACTTCCTCGTCAGAATCGGCGCTGCCCCGTTTAATGAACAAGCTTGAGAAATTGGGCTGCGAAAAATCGGTGGTTGGGCTGGTAGTTCCCTCCGGTTACTGTTTTAACCTCGATGGAAGCTGTATCAATATGACCGTGCTGGTGATTTTTATTGCGCAGGCGCTGGATATTCCGCTGACAATCGAGCATCAGATAACCATTCTGTTGGTTCTGCTTCTGACCTCAAAAGGCGCGGCCAGCGTTAGCGGCGGCGCCTTTATTACCCTCGCCGCCACGCTCGGTTCAACCCACAGTGTGCCCGCCGCGGGGTTGGTGCTGGTGTTGGGCGTCTATCGATTTATCTCAGAAGGTGGGGCGTTAATCAACGTTATCGGCAACGGCGTCGCCACGCTGGTAATTTCCCGCTGGAATGGCTCTTTAGACATGAATATTTTGAGAGACGAGCTGGCCTCTGGGCATCGGCCGCAGAGAAAACAAGATATGACGTTAACCGACAGTTATCTTCAGGCAAAGGAGATGGCCAAAACATCGTCGTTGGGCAGGCAGGTTTAGGCTACGTCTGAACAAAATTTTTAACGATTATTGACCGTTCATGGCGGCGGGTCGCGAGGGCCAAACGAGCAACAGGAGCACGTCCGCTAATATCAATATAGCGGACGTTTAAAACCTGAATCTGCGCCACTGAAGCGGGCACCACGGAAATACCCATTTCCGCAGCCACCAGGTTAACCACAGACGATATCTGCGGTGCAATCTGAATGCGGTTAGGCTCAAAGCCCACCGCGCGGCAGCAGGTCATGATTTCGTCAAACAACGACAGCCCAACGGCAGCAGGAAATAAAATAAAGGGTTCATCTTTAAGCTCGAGCAAGTCAACGGATTGCTGATGTGCCAGCGGATGCGTCGCTGGAACCGCGACCTTCATGGGCTCATCCTGCAGGCGATATAAGGTCAAATTTTCAGGGGTGCTAATGCCGGGGCGCATATAGATGACGTCCAGTCGGTTCTCAAGCAGTCCCTCGAGTAGGTACAGCGTGTTGTTTTCCTCAAGATGCAGACGGATCAGCGGCCATGTCCTTTTAAAATCGCGAATTTGCGCCGCCACCGAAGGGTTAAACGCCGCTGAGCTGGTGAATCCTAAACGTAAATCGCCGGTTAATCCTCGCGCCACGCGTTGGGCGGCAATCACGGCTTTCTCTGCACTTTCGACCGATCTTATTGCTTCAAACTGAAACGCTATTCCGGCCGCCGTCAGCTCTACGCCGTGAGAAAGACGGCGGAATAGAGGGGCTCCAACCGTGGCTTCCAGCGCTTTGATCTGCTGGCTAAGCGGGGGCTGGCTTATGTTTAGGCGTAAGGCCGCGCGGGAGAAGTTCAGTTCTTCCGCCACCATCAAAAAATACCGCAAGTGTCTTAATTCCATGATAGTCGCAAAACCTATAGCAGTGGTTAGTGATATATATTGGTAAGTATAACCTTGGCTGCCGATAATATTTGCATGGTTCTTAACGAGTGAGGCTTTCACTCAGGGAAAATATTATGCAAGCTCAACGTCAAAACCCCGCGCAGTCTGCTGAGCAGGGCATTTCACCCGCCACACGCGCCTACTGGTCTGTCAGTGTCGCGCTGTTTTTAGCCGGGTTTTCTACGTTCTCTCTCCTTTACTGTGTTCAACCCTTACTGCCCATTTTTGCTCAGCAATTTCACGTCGGTGCGGCGCAAAGCTCACTCGTGCTGTCGCTAACCACGGCTTTTCTAGCATTGTCGATTATTTTGGTTGGCGCGCTGTCTGAAAACTGGGGACGACGCGAACTGATGTTTATTTCGATGCTGTTGGCGGCCGGGCTGAACGTGGCGGTGGCTTTTGTTCCCGGTTGGCACAGTTTGTTGGTGATAAGGGCAGCCGAGGGCTTTGTGCTTGGCGGCGTTCCTGCGGTGGCGATGGCGTATCTGGCCGAAGAAATAGACGCCAGCGGTCTGGGATTATCAATGGGTATATACGTTGGCGGCACGGCGTTCGGTGGTATGGTTGGCCGCGTGGGTATGAGTTATCTGTATGAACAATTCTCTTGGCAAACGGCCATTATCACCATTGGTGTCATTGACCTTTTTGCTGCGGTGGGATTTTTCATGCTGTTGCCGCCTTCACGGCGTTTTGTGAGACGTAAGAGTTTTGATCTGATTTTCCATCTCGACGCCTGGCGTCAGCATTTGTTAAACACGCGCTTGCCGTGGGTATTTTTGATGGGCTTCGTGGTGATGGGGGTATTCGTGACGATATATAACTATGCCGGATTCCGCCTGATGCAGCGTCCTTATGCGCTTTCACAAACCCAGATTGGCCTGATTTTTACCGCCTATATTTTTGGCATCGCCGCCTCTTCATTGGCGGGTGGCTTAGCCGATAAATTGGGCCGTCGTCAGGTGCTGTTTTACGGCCTATCGATTTCGGTTATTGGTCTGCTTCTGACGTTACTCACCCCTCTATGGCTGATCGTTTTGGGCATCATATTCGTAACCGTCGGCTTTTTTATGACTCACTCAGTGGCCAGCGGTTGGGTCGGACTGCTCGCTCAAGGAAACAAAGGCCATGCTTCTGCGTTGTATTTACTGGCCTATTATCTGGGGTCAAGCGTATTAGGTTCAGCCGGTGGAACGGTCTGGCAACGTTACAGCTGGAACGGCGTCGTGCTGTTTTGCGTTATTTTACTGGTGGTGGGTTTTGCGGCGTCCTGTGCGTTAGGAATAAATAAAAAAGTGACGCATTGAGCCTGGGCGATAAATCGTTATCGTATTGATGTTTAATTAAGCCAAGATGATTTTTAAAATATCAGGATTTAATTCAATGAATAATATCACTTTCCGTGCTGCTGTCCTCTCAGATTTACCGGCTATTATTGCGATGCTGGCTGACGATATTTTAGGAAAGCAGCGTGAGAATGCTATTTACCCGCCTGCACAAGAGTACGTTGATGCCTTTAACGCCATTAACCCTGATGCAAATCAGCTACAGGCCGTTGCTGTTTTGGGGGATAAAATTGTCGGTACACTGCAAATAACGTTTGTGCCCGGACTCGCCCGCCGAGGCGCGTGGCGTAGCCAAATTGAAGGCGTAAGAATCGGCGGTGCACATCGTGGGATGGGAATAGGCGAGCTGATGTTTGAATGGGCAATACAGACCTGCAGGTCGCGCGGCTGTTATCTGGTGCAGCTCACTACCGATAATCAACGCCCTGATGCACATCGCTTTTATGAGAAGTTGGGGTTTGTGTCAATTCATGCGGGTTACAAGCTTATGCTGTAGGGCCGCCAGAATTTGTCATAAAAAAAGCGGCGTTGAAACGCCGCTGATTTTTTTAATTTTTAGAACTTTATTCCCGCCGAGCTTATTGCTCCGGGTCGCCAGTTTCTTCTTCGGCGATCGGCAGTGGCCAGCCGCCTAAACGTTTCCAGCGGTTGACCAGTTCACAAAACAGTTCAGCAGTTTGCTCGGTGTCATATAACGCGGAGTGCGCCTGCGCGCTGTCAAAAACAATCCCAGCGCTAATACAGGCTTTTGCCAGCACGGTTTGTCCCAGCACTAGCCCGCTCAACGCCGCAGTATCAAACGTGGCGAACGGGTGGAAAGGATTGCGCTTAAGACCCGCGCGTTCGGCGGCGGCCATCAGGAAGCTATGGTCGAAATTGGCGTTGTGCGCAACAATAATCGCCCGATTGCAGTCCTGCTCCTTCATTCCCTTGCGGATCGCCTTGAAAATGGCGTGCAGTGCATCGTACTCGCTCACCGCACCGCGCAGAGGATTGGTGGGATCGATGCCGTTAAAGGCCAGCGCTTCAGGATGTAAAATCGATCCCTCAAAAGGCTCCACGTGAAAATGCAGCGTTTCGTCGTTGTGCAGCCATCCGTCTTCGTCCATACGCAAGGTTACGGCTGCAATTTCGAGCAGGGCGTCGGTCTGGGCATTAAACCCGGCGGTTTCTACATCAATTACCACGGGATAAAACCCACGGAAACGACCTTTCAGGGCGTTAATGTCACTTTTGTCAGCCATCTTTATCTTATCTTTAACGAATTCAGCGCGCATTATGGCAAATTTTCGAGCCAGATGCAGGAGGGAGAAGCAAATAGAAAAAAGGGCGCTGAATTAGCGCCCCAAAGTCACGGTATTAAAAGGGCTTAGTTGCCCAGACCCTGACCGGCGTGTTTGGACTCGATAAGCTCGATTTTGTAGCCATCTGGGTCTTCAACGAAGGCGATAATGGTGGAGCCGCCTTTAACTGGACCCGCTTCGCGCACTACGCTGCCACCCGCTTTACGGATGTCTTCGCAGGTTTGTGCTACGTCATCAACGCCCAGCGCCAGGTGACCGAATGCGGTACCGTGGTCATAGCTGTCAACGCCGTAGTTGTAAGTCAATTCAATGACTGCGCCTTTGCTTTCGTCTTCATAGCCAACGAAGGTCAAATCGTATTTGTATTCGGTATTTTGACTGGTGCGCAGTACGCGCATGCCCAGCACTTCAGTGTAAAATTTAATGGAACGCTGCATGTCGCCAACGCGGAGCATGGTATGGAGTAAACGCATAATTTCCTCTGATTTCCAGTTAAAATCTATTGAATACTAGACTAACTGAATGAAATTGCTTTGTCTTTAGGACTGCGCCCAACAGCGCAGTCTGTAATCAACGTGAGAATAAAAAGGGGATGCCTACAGCGTTGGGTAGTCGGTATAACCTTGTGCGCCGCCGCCGTAGAAAGATTCTGGCTGTGGGTCGTTTAATGGAGCATGGCTTTTTAAACGCTCAACCAGGTCTGGGTTGGCGATATAGCTGCGGCCGAAGGCAACGGCGTCGATGTAACCTTTTTCAATCAGTTCTTCACCTTTCTCGGCGGTGTAGGCACCCGCGCCGACGATCACACCTTTATAGTGCTGGCGAATAACTTTACGGAATGCCTCGGTATAGGCCTTGCCGCCTGCCCAATCTGGCTCTGAAATGTGCAGATACGCCAGGTTGCGCTTGTTCAGCTCATCCAGCAGATAGACTGCCGCAGCTTCTTGATCTTCACCGTTGTCCAAACCGTTGAATGGCCCCATCGGTGAAATACGAATACCTACGCGCTCAGCGCCGATTTCAGCTACGGTGGCGTCAACCACTTCTAGCGTCAAACGAGTGCGGTTTTCAATGCTGCCGCCGTACTGGTCTTCACGCACGTTTGAGGCCGGTGACAGGAACTGGTGCAGCAAATAGCCGTGGGCGGCGTGCAGTTCGATATAGTCAAAGTCTGCTTCGCGGGAATTAGCGGCCGCCTGGCGGAAGTCATTCACAATCCCCGGGATCTCACCAATCTCGAGTGCGCGCGGCGTTGAACAGTCTTCACGAACCGCATTACCGTGCTCGTCTCGCAGGCTGGTACGGGTGCCTGCGGCAATAGCAGAAGGCGCGACCGGCGCCTGATTGCCTGGCTGCAGGCTGGTGTGCGAGATACGGCCTACATGCCAAAGCTGCACGGCGATATTGCCGCCTTTAGCGTGAACGCCGGCAACAATTTTTTTCCATGCGGCGGTTTGTTCAGGCGTGTGTAGACCCGGCGCACCGGCATAGCCTTTCGCCTGGAATGAGACCTGCGTTGCTTCGGTTATAATCAGGCCGGAGCTGTGACGCTGAGCATAGTATTCGCCCATCAGTGGCGTCGGGATGTCACCCGGTTCAATACTGCGCAGGCGGGTTAACGGTGCCATGAATACGCGGTTAGGTAAGGTTTTATTGCCGACAACGAGAGGGGTAAAAAGCTGGGTCATGGTTAATCCTTTCTCTAAAAATTAGACTAGTCGATTACTGCATAATCCCTACACGTTAATAGACCGATCAGTCTAGGTCAACCCGACCCGCTTTCGATAGCTCATTTTGCTACGTAAAGATGCATCGCCTCTGTCGATCTGGTATAAAATGTATCCAACTTGTTAATTATTTATCCTTTATATTCACTAAGGCGGAGGAATTTTGGCTCAGCAGCTTGAGTTTTTTGACATCCCCAGTCCATGCCGTGGTGTATGTCAGGCAGGTCCTAACGGTTTTTGCCGTGGTTGCTTTCGCAGCCGCGAGGAGCGTTTTGGCTGGATGAACATGAATGATGTCGAAAAGCGTCACGTACTGCGGCTCTGTCACCAGCGTTTTCTACGTTTGAAACGCGCGGCAAAGCCCGCTGATGATCCCGCCCCTGAACAGCCTTCTCTGTTTTAAAATCCCTTTTAAATCAATGAAAAATTGCCGAAAGCAGCTATGCTTGCTGCTAAATAACGAGATAAGGAAATAAATCGCATGGAACAACGTACGCGTATTGCACCGCAAGGACCGGAATTTTCCACGATGATCTGTGGATATTGGCGGTTGATGGAGTGGGGCATGACAGCGCAACAACTGTTGGCCTTTATCGAGCAGCACGTCGAGTTGGGAATGACTACCGCCGATCATGCCGACATTTACGGAAACTATCAGTGTGAGGCTGCCTTTGGTGCGGCGATGAAATTGAAGCCGGCGCTGCGTGAGAAGATGCAGTTGGTGAGTAAATGTGGCATTTCAACCACCGCCGCCCCGGGTAATCGCATCGGCCACTACGTTACCGATAAAGCCTACATTGTTGCGCAGGCAGAGCGCTCGCTGGTGAATTTGCACACCGATTATCTTGACCTACTGCTTATCCACCGTCCCGATCCGCTAATGGACGCGGACGATACGGCAGAGGGTCTTATCGCGCTGCATCAAAGTGGTAAAGTGAAACATTTTGGCGTGTCAAACTTCACACCCGCACAGTTTCAACTGCTGCAATCTAGGCTGCCGTTTGCACTGGTGACCAATCAGGTCGAGATTTCACCGATACACCAGCCGGCTATCCTTGACGGTACTTTGGATAGTTGCCAGCAGGAGCGAATTCACCCTATGGCCTGGTCCTGTCTGGGGCAAGGACGGATATTTAATGACGCGGAGTTCCAACCATTGCGCGACGAGCTGCAAAAAGTGGCCGAAGAGATCGGTGCGCAGACTATCGATCAGGTGATTTACGCCTGGATTATGCGTTTACCGTCAAACCCGCTGCCTATCCTTGGCACCGGCAAGATTGAGCGCGTGGTCTCCGCGTGGGAGGCATTATCGCTTAATCTTAACCGCCAGCAGTGGTTCCGCATTCGCAAGGCGGCGCTGGGTTACGACGTTCCGTAAAGAATGTCACGCAGGTTTGGGCGCAGGTTCGCAAGGGCCTGCCGCCACGTCCTCAATATTTATCGCCGACTGCAACTGTGAAAGCGAACAATAAAGACGCCAGATAACGCCCGCCAACTGTCGCGCAGAAGCATCCGGATGGCGCGCCAGCGCCTCGCTAATGCGCTGGAGCTCGGTCAGACTTGCTTCGAGCCGCGGGTGACTGACTCCGCGTTCGGTCATGATCCCCTTCAGGCAGTGAATACAGATATCCCGCACTTTGGACAGCGGATTTGACCGCGTTTCCCACTCTCTCAACTGCCACACGATGTGACTACAGTTGAGCAAAACCACGCCCCAGCGCAACAGCCAGGTGCGAGAAACCTGATCCTGGCTCTGATTAAGCAGGTTGACGCGATAGTAAATCAGCGACTCAAACTGCAAGTGTGAAAGCTGCGGCCTGCGGCTGAGCTGGTCGATAAAATCACGGCGCAGCGCGCGGATCAGGCGGCGGCTTTTGCGCTGATCCGAGCTGGGGCGTAACACCTGAAAGGCTATCCCCGCCAGCATGATGCCGGCTATTTTTGCCAGCCCGTCATTGATAAAGGATTGATAGTCATAGGTGGGGGGATTTGTCACCGCCAAAAACGATCCACCAAACACGATAAGCTGTCCCCAGAGGGCGGCGTAGCGTTTCAACTGCAGTTTACACAGTTGCATGGTGGTGAGCATCGGCAGTAAAAAGGCGCAAAATAGCCAAAAGTCGTTGATTTGTACCATCAGGCCAAACTTCAGGATGTAGCAGCTTATAAATAGCAAAATCAGTGATTTGGTTAGCAGAGTAATGCTGTTGATCGGGGACGCGGTGGAGGAGTAAAGCACACAACCAATGGCCGCCAAGGTCACACCCGCCGCGCCTGAGTCCCACTGTGTGTTAATCCAGTAGGCGCAGGCAATCACAATGCAAATAAAGGTGCGAAAACCGCTGTAGGCAGCTTCGTAGCTGTCAGCGTGGCGAGTCAGGCGGCTGACCTTCGGCGCCCGAATCTGCTCCACGGCAACCAGATTGGCATTTTCGACCTGTTGTAACAGGCGTTCGGTGCGCAGATACAGCCAGCAGAAATCGCGAAGACGCTGCCAAAAAGCGATGTGACGGTAGTCAGCCGGATCCTGCGGGCGAATGAGCGTCAAGGTTTTTGCTAACTGATATTGCGTCATCTCAGGGGTGCGGAGCTGCTCGAGCAACGTAGCCAAAACCTGGTTAAGGTTTTCAGGTGGGGTAGGCCAATTGAGCATCATCCTGCGCAGGCTGGAAATATAGCTGGTTAGCCGCAATTGCTGGTGCAGCAGGTAGTTGAGTAAATTATTCTGCTGGCGCAGTCGGTAGTGACTCCAGAATGCCTGAATACGCAGCAGATTCAGTGTCAGAATCTGATTGATTACCCCTTCATGGGAGACGCGGATCTGCTGGGTCACTTCACTGCGCCACAGCAGCTGCGCGTGCTCAAGCAGTTGCACATGCATCTTGCGCAGCGACGTCAGCAGCGCATCGCCGTCGGAAGTACTCGGCAGCACCATCATCATAAAGGCGCCGCACAAAATTCCGGTAATGACTTCGCAAACCCTGGCCTGCGCGATATCGAAAATGGTGCCGGTATCGGTGACGTTAACCGTTGAGAAGGCGATGATAGCCGCCGTGTATCCGGCCAGCGCAAAGGCGTAAGAGACATTGTTTTGATAGAGGTTTGACACATAGGTACACAAGCCTAACCACGCCGCAATGAATAGGGTAAACAGCCAAGGATCGTTGAGGCAGTGTCCGGCTATCAATACCGCCGCCGATGCACCAAGAAGGCTGCCGAACACGCGGCCAATGCTTTTGCTTATCACGCCACCCACGGTGGGAAAACTAACCACAGCCGCCGAGGTCAGCGCCCAGTAGGGTTCGTCAAGTTCCAGCACAAAGGCAATCCACAGCGCGAGACACATGGCGATAGAATTACGCAACGCATAGCGCCACTGAGCTGCCGTTGCTTTACCCCACAGCGTATTTTTCCATTCCAGCCACGAGAGATTCACGCGTTTGCCTTAATAATGAATTGAAATTGTGCAGGTCGTACCCGCCACTAAAACCAAATTCTGCGGTATATTCTCAATTTTTATTCTCACCGGAACGCGCTGCGCCAGTCTCACCCACGGTACATTCGGTTTTACATCAAGTAATAAGCCGGTTGAGCTTTCAACGCTCTGGTCATATATTGCCCGGCCAATACTTTCAACTTGGCCCTTAAGTGGAATATTGCCGTTATACAAAATAATATCGGCCTGATTCCCGACGTTGATGTGTTTAAGTTTTGTTTCCTCGAAATAGCCTAAAACATAAAACGAATGTGCATCGATGAGCGCGACTAAGGGCGTTCCCGTGGAGGCATAGTTACCTTTGCGAGCCTGAAGGTTGGTGATATAGCCGTCCGTTGGGGCAAATAGAGTGGTTTTGCTTAAATTCCAACGCGCCTGTTCCAACGCGGCTTTGGCAGAGGCAAGACTTGCCTGCATGGACTTGGCTTCTAATACGGACTGATCTAAAGACTCACTGGAGATAACCTCGCGTCCCAGTTTTTGCCTGCGTTGGGCCTCGTGATTAGCCTTGTCAACGTCGGCCTGCGCTTTGTCTACCGAGGCCTGTGCGTTATCGACCGCAATTTGGAAAGGCACTGGGTCAAGGTTAAACAAAACCTCTCCGGCATGGACATATTGATTGTCATGGACCCTAATATCGGTGATTCTTCCGGACACTTCTGGTGTGATATCAACTAATTCGGCGCGAACTTTTCCATCACGCGTCCACGGCGACTGCATGTAATAGTTCCACATCAACCAACCAGCACAGAGCGCAACGGCAACCACCGCTATCGTTGAAAAATATTTAATTGTCTTAAATTTCATCTTTTTTTACTCGTTCACGACAAGAAACAGCGCAGCGCATATTGAAATGACAAATAGAGATAAATCCATCAATGTCGGATGCCATATCTCACCAGAATAGATCCAGTCCCGCAGTAAATGATGAATTAACAGCCAAATGAGTAGCCCAAGTAAAAAAGCTTTAAAAATGGGAGGGAAATAAAGGGAGGCACCCAGGACAAGATCTTGGAGAAAAGGACCAGAATGGAACATTTGGGCAATCACAATATTAATCTCTGCATCGGGTTGTGTTATAAATAACCTGCTTCTAAGTGCGTATTGGCATTTGGGGCACACGTCTCAGATTAATTGTATAAGGTATTACGTTTTTTGATTCGTAATTTTACGATTAAATACAAGAGAACTAAGCTAAACTCTGGGGAGTTATCTTAGCATGCTAATTATAAGGAGAGTGCATTGGAATCGAATCTTGGGTCAGATCTCGCACGATTAGTTCGTGTCTGGCGTGCGTTGATCGACGACCGACTTAAGCCGTTGGAGCTGACCCAAACGCATTGGGTTACTTTGCATAACATCAATATGTTGCCACCTGAGCAGTCACAAATTCAGTTGGCGAAGGCAATTGGCATTGAACAGCCCTCTTTGGTCAGAACGCTGGATCAACTTGAAGAGAAGAGATTGATAACCCGACAGACCTGCGCCAGCGATCGTCGCGCCAAACGCATTAAACTGACGGAGGAGGCGGCACCTATCATCAATCAGATGGAAACGGTGATTACCGATACTCGTAAAGAAATTTTATCGGGCATGTCCTCTACCGATATCTCTCTGTTGCTTGAAATGCTGGCTAGATTAGAAAAAAATATTGCTTCATTACAGAACAAACCTTAGCGATAGCGAAAGCGAACACCAGCGCGTACGTTTTAGTCATGGGCTTTGAATGTAAGTTTGAAAAAAAATCGGAACCTGGTTACCCAGGATTCCGATTTTTTGTGCCCGTCTTTTGTCTACAACGTGCGTCTACAGTCTAGACGGGCAATGTTTGCGGGAGGTTAAACGCTTGGAGAAACGGTGATAGTGCTGCCGCTGCTCGCCATGCTGACGCGTTGGCCAACATAGTATTTGGTATTGCTGTCTGCTTTCTGCACCACCATGATGGTGTTGCCATCGTCTTTACGGACCTGAAGCTCAACGCCGTTAGAGCGGTTCAATGCGCTTGAAACGCCTTGGCCAGCTACCGCACCGGCTACTGCGCCACCTGCCGTTGCAAGGCTGCGGCCTGCGCCACCGCCAATGGTGTTACCGAGGAAGCCACCTAACACAGCCCCGCCGATTGCGCCGATCACGTTGTTTTCGTCGCCACCTTGAATTTGTACCGGACGCACAGAGACCAGCGTGCCGTAAGTCACATACTGAACCTGTTTCGCCTGAGAGGCTGAGTAAACATTGCCCGACAGGGCGTTGTCGCTAACACAGCCCGCGAGGGAAGTGCCCATCAGAGCGACGATGAGAATACGCTTGATCATAAAAAGCTCCTGTTTAATTACACGCCGACGTTGCCTGGCGCTTCGACGTTTGAAATCGGGACACAGTTCAACATCATTGTAGATAGCGTCAGCTACTATCATAACTCAAACTGGTGATTATCTTATAGACACGCCTATCAACTAATAATAAACGTTGGTTTAATTTTGCGAGATTAGCAAAAAAATAACCGCTCTAAATCATTTCTTTGTGACGGTCTGTGCCACTATCGCGCAGACAAAACGCACGCAGGTCGCATATCTCTAATAAAAGGCAAAGTAAAACATAGCGTTGCTGGACGAGTTCTGTTTTATTAAACTTCTATCCTTACCGCTTTTCTGAGGGAGTTCAAAAGATGCTATCAATGAAGTCAGGTCGTTATATCGGCGTTATGTCCGGCACCAGTCTTGATGGTGTTGACGTGGTTCTGGCGGCTATTGATGAGCGGATGGTGGCTCAGCAGGCAAGTTATCTGCATCCCATACCTCAGGCAATTAAGGAGGCGGTACTGGGCATGTGTCAGGGGCAGGCAGTAACGCTGGCGCAGGTTGGTGAGCTAGACGCCCAACTGGGGCAGCTGTTTGCAGAAGCCGTGCTAGGTCTTATTAACCAGTCGGGCATTGCCGCTGAAGAGGTGACGGCGATTGGCTGTCACGGACAAACCGTGTGGCACCAACCTAAAGGTAACACCCCTTTCTCCATGCAGCTCGGCGACAATAACCGTATTGCGGCGATGACCGGTATTACCACCATTGGGGACTTCCGTCGCCGCGACATGGCTTGGGGCGGCCAGGGCGCACCGCTGGTTCCCGCGTTCCATCAGGCACTGTTGGCGCACCCGACCGAGCGACGGATGATCCTTAATATCGGCGGCATCGCCAACCTGTCTCTGCTGCTGCCGGGACAGCCCATTCGTGGCTATGACACCGGTCCGGGAAATATGCTGATGGACGCCTGGATTTGGCAGCATAAGCAGCGTCCCTACGACCACAACGCCGAATGGGCCAACGAAGGGCACGTTGACCTTACTCTGCTACAGCATATGCTTGCCGACCCGTATTTTTCGGAGCCTGCGCCAAAAAGCACCGGACGCGAATATTTTAATCAGGGCTGGGTTGATAAGCAGCTTGCACAGGTGCACCCACTCTCGCCACAGGACGTGCAGGCGACGCTGGCCGAGCTGACCGCAACCAGCATTACTGAGCAAGTACAACTGGCCGGAGGCTGCGACAGGCTGCTGGTGTGCGGCGGCGGTGCGCGCAATCCGCTGGTGATGGCACGAATGTCGGCCATGCTACCGGGCACGGAAGTGAGCAGCACCGACGCTTTTGGCGTCAGCGGTGACGACATGGAGGCGCTAGCCTTTGCCTGGTTGGCGTTTCGCACACTTTCTGGCCAGCCCGGCAACTTGCCGTCGGTCACGGGTGCCAGTCGCGAGACGGTACTCGGTGCGATTTATCCGGTTTTTTCAAACATCCCCCGCCAGTAGGCTAAGATAGTCGACGATTGACCTGCCTTTTTCGGCGTATAAAACAGGGGAAAAAGTCTATGGACATAAAAATAAAAACGGCGCTGCTGGCGCTGACGGGAGTTGCGCTCTCGGGCTGTAGCCTGATGGACCATAATAAACCCGCACAGTCTGACAACACCGTACTTCACTATAGCTGCGGCACCACACCGCTGACCGTCACGCTTGATAAACCGGCGCGTGAGGTTTCACTGGTGCTCGACGGCATTCAACTGCACTTGCCGCAGGTAGTGGCGGCCTCAGGCACGCGCTACAGTGACGGTCATTATACTTTCTGGTCTAAAGGGAATGCGGCACTGGTGCAGCGTGGTGATGACGTCATCATCAATGATTGTGATCTGTTGAACAGTGGAGCAAAATAAACGCATCCATTCATTACTGTGTGTTGACTCTATATGGCTGAAAATAGTGAATTTGATGTCGCCGATTTGCGACGTGAATATATTCGCGGTGGTCTGCGCCGCAAAGATCTGACGGCTGAGCCGCTGCCGCTGTTTGAGCTGTGGCTCAAGCAGGCGTGCGAGGCCAAGCTGCCTGACCCGACCGCCATGTGCGTGGCGACGGTGGATGAAAACGGTCAGCCTTATCAACGCATCGTGCTACTCAAGCACTTTGATGAAAAAGGAATGGTGTTCTTTACCAACCTAGGCAGTCGTAAGGCCCAGCAGTTGGCGGTGAATCCGCGCATCAGCCTGCTTTTCCCGTGGCACATGCTTGACCGTCAGGTTATCGTTTTGGGTCAGGCCGAGCGTTTACCGACGTTGGACGTTATGAAGTATTTCACCAGTCGTCCAAAAGACAGTCAGATTGGCGCCTGGGTTTCCCAGCAGTCTACGCGCATCTCCGCGCGCGGAATTCTTGAAAGCAAATTCCTTGAGCTTAAGCAGAAATTCAGCCAGGGCGAGGTGCCGTTGCCGAGCTTCTGGGGCGGTTTTCGCGTTAAATTTGACTCAATGGAGTTCTGGCAGGGAGGTGAACACCGCCTGCATGACCGCTTTATTTATCAGCGCGAAGGCGCCAGTGACGTCAATTCCCCGACAACGGGTTGGAAAATAGACCGTCTTGCCCCTTAAGCCGCTAAAAGTTGTCTGAAAACCTAGCGCTTGCCTCGCGAGCGCTTTATTCTATGTCTCCTACGTGACAAACGCGTGGATACTCTCCGCAGAGGGTGTCGGCGCATTTTTTTGCACTAATAATTTCGATAAACAATTTCCCAGAATTGATGGAGTTTTTGATGGCCAGCAGCAACTTGATTCAACAATTGCAGGAGCGTGGGTTAATTGCCCAGGTTACGGACGAAAAAGCGTTAGCGGAGCGACTGGCGCAAGGGCCAATTGCACTCTATTGCGGTTTCGATCCTACCGCCGATAGTCTGCATTTGGGCCATCTGGTGCCTTTGCTGTGCCTGAAACGCTTCCAGCTCGACGGCCACAAGCCTGTGGCTCTGGTCGGGGGAGCAACGGGCCTGATTGGCGACCCAAGCTTTAAAGCCAGCGAACGTAAGCTGAATACTAACGAAACCGTCAATGAGTGGGTTGAAAAAATCCGTCAGCAGGTTTCGCCATTCCTGGACTTTAGCTGTGGTGAGAACAGCGCCATTACTGCCAACAACTACGACTGGTTTGGCGGCATGAACGTGCTGACTTTCCTGCGTGATATCGGCAAGCATTTCTCTGTGAATCAGATGATTAACAAAGAAGCGGTGAAGCAGCGCCTTAACCGTGACGACAGCGGCATCTCCTTCACTGAATTCTCCTACAACCTGCTGCAAGGCTACGATTTCTCTTCTCTGTATGACCTGCATCAGGTTGAGCTGCAAATTGGTGGCTCCGACCAGTGGGGTAACATCACCTCAGGGATTGACCTGACCCGCCGTCTGCACCAAAAGCAGGTCTTTGGCCTGACAGTACCGCTTATCACCAAGGCCGACGGCACCAAGTTTGGTAAAACCGAAGGCGGCGCAGTGTGGTTGGATCCGAAGAAAACCAGCCCGTACAAATTCTATCAGTTCTGGGTTAATACCGCCGATGCCGACGTTTACCGCTTCCTGAAATTCTTCACGTTCATGAGCCTCGAAGACATTAACGCGCTGGAAGAAGAAGACAAAAACAGCGGTAAGGCACCGCGCGCGCAGTACGTGCTGGCCGAACTGGTTACTGGCATGGTGCACGGGGAGGAGGGCCTGGCGGCGGCACGTCGTATTACCGCGAGCCTGTTCTCTGGTTCACTGAGCGACATGACCGAGGCTGACTTCGCCCAACTGGCGCAGGACGGCATGCCAACCATCGAGCTGGAGGGTGAAGTTGACTTGCAGCATGCACTGGTTACCTCCGAGCTGGAGCCTTCCCGAGGCCGTGCTCGTACCGCTATCTCATCCAATGCGGTGGTAGTCAACGGCGAAAAACAGGCTGACCCTGAATATAAATTCAGCGCCAACGATCGTCTGTTTGACCGCTATACGCTGCTGCGTCGCGGCAAGAAAAACTACTGCCTGGCAGTCTGGAAATAATTCACTGAATCCACTCACGGGCGCTAAACCTCTGCGCCCGTGGGTTATATCACTTACCCGTTGCGCCATCATTGCTGATGACGTCGGCATCGGACCCAGCATGAAAAATATTCTCTCGATTCAATCCCACACTGTTTTTGGCCACGCAGGCAACAGCGCGGCAGAATTTCCTATGCGCCGCATGGGCGCAAACGTTTGGCCGCTGAATACCGTACAGTTCTCCAACCATACACAGTACGGCCACTGGACCGGCTGCGTGATGCCAGCCAGTCATCTGACTGATATTGCGCGCGGAATCGCCGAAATTAACCGTTTAAAAGATTGCGATGCGGTGCTCAGTGGATACATCGGTTCTGCAGAGCAGGGTGAACACATTCTTCAGATCGTTAAACAGGTAAAGGAGACGAATCCGAACGCGTGGTATTTTTGTGACCCAGTAATGGGACACCCTGAAAAGGGCTGTATCGTTGCCCCTGGCGTGGCCGAGTTTCACTGCAAGCTGGCATTGGTTAACTGCGATATTATTGCACCAAACCTGTTAGAGCTGGAAATGCTCAGCGGCCATACAGTCAGCAACGTTGAAGAATCGGTGGCGGCGGCGCGTGAACTGATCGCCAAAGGGCCAAAAGTGGTGCTTATCAAGCATCTGAGTCGCGCCGGATATCACAGCGATCGTTTTGAAATGCTGCTGGTCACCGCCGATGAGGCGTGGCACATTCATCGCCCGTTAGTTGATTTTGGCGTGCGTCAGCCAGTTGGCGTAGGCGATTTAACCAGTGGGCTGCTGCTGGTGGACCTCCTGAAAGGCGAGGCGCTGGATAAAGCCTTAGAGCACGTGACGGCCGCAGTCTATGAAGTGATGCTGGCAACTCATTCAATGGGTGAATATGAGCTTCAGGTTGTGGCTGCGCAGGACAAGATTGTTAATCCGAGTCATCACTTCCCGGCGGTTAAGCTTTAGGCTAAACCCTGGCTGATTTTCATTGGTTGATGGGGACATTGAATGGGTGAAAACAGGAGGAGGGGGGAGTTTACGAATTAGATAAAACTCAGCCGCTTGCCCCCCATCACAGCCTTCCCCCGCAAGCGGGGGAAGGGGATACACCGCTAATCTATTGCAGTACACCTTGGTACGGGGAAGGGACTAACCTTTATTTTAGGCCTTCAGCCACCAAGGCGGCGTCAACCGCTGGGCGTGATGCTACGCGGTCAAGATACTCATTCAGATCACTGAGTGCAGACAGGTCAAATTTCAACGCTTTTGCCCAACCCATGACCGTAAACAGATAAGCATCGGCCACGCTAAAGCGGTTACCGAGCAGGAACTGCTTACCTTTCAATGAAGAATTAACGTAGGCAAATTTTTTGTCGAGTGCTTCGCGGGTCACGACTTTAAACTCATCAGGCGTTTTAGGATTGAACAGCGGGCTAAAGCCTTTATGCAGTTCGGTCGCCACGTAGTTGAGCCACTCAAGTGCATGATAGCGCGCCAGCGAACCCACTTCCGGCAGCAGTTGGCGGTCAGGTTTCTGATCCGCAATGTACTGAACAATCGCCACGCCTTCGGTCAGGATGGTGCCATCATCAAGCAACAGTGTCGGAATTTGTCCCTTAGGATTGACCTCGAAGAAGTCATCACCGTGCTCGGTTTTTTTGGTGGCCAAATCAACGCGGGTAATAGTGAAATCAATACCGGCCTCACGTAAAACGATGTGAGGAGAAAGCGAACAAGCACCTGGTTTATAATAAAGTTTCATACAAACTCCGTCTGATAAGTTGGCCCTATCCTAGTGGGGAGCAAGGCAATTGTCAGGAACTAAATCGTAAATAAGAGGCGATTGTTTATATTATACGCTATCTGCTGACGCTGTTGAGATAATCCTTAACGGCTTCTTCAACGTTGACTGGCGCGGGAAGCAGCGGCGCACGCAGTTCGTTTTTCATCATCCCGTCGAGCGACAGCGCAAATTTAATTGCCGCCGGGTTGGGGGCAGAGAACATCAGGCGGATCATCGGCATGAGTTCAAAGAAATTTTTGCGCGCCGCGGCTAAATCTCCCGCTTCAACCTGTTTCACCAAGGCCACAAACTTTTCCGGGAAAATATGCGACGAGGCTGCGATAGCCCCCGTGCCGCCCATGCACAGTGTAGAGAGAATCTGCCCGTCTTCGCCCGACATCACATCAAGCTCGCCGTCGGCGATAAGCGAACAGGTGAGATCATGGCTGCCGCCGCAGTCTTTAATAGCCACAATGCGCGGGTGTTTGGCCAGGCGTCGCAGCGTCTCCAGCTCAAGGTGGATGCCGGTACGATAAGGCACGTTATACACCACGATAGGCACGCTGGACTTGTCGGCCAGTTCAGTAAACCACACTTCGAGCGCGGCCTGTGAAGGACGAATATAGTAGGGCGCAGGCAGTAAAATAGCGGCAATTGGACGCTGGGTAATGGCCTGTTGCATCGCCAGTACGCTTGGCAAGTGGGTGCCTGAAAGGCCCATCATGACTTTTTCGCCGGGCACGACGCTAAGGACGACGTCGAGCACCTGCAACTGTTCTTCGTCGCTGAGCATGGGCGCTTCACCCGTGGTGCCGCACACCACAACGCCCGCCACGCCCTGTTTCATCACGTGATGACACAAAGACGACAGCGCGGGGAAATCAATTTCGCCCTGATTGAAAGGTGTCACTAGCGGAACCCAAATACCAGAAAATGTTGACATAATTTATACGCATGACCCGAAGGTCACCCAAAAAAGTGTAGGGGGAAGGCTTTCAAAACCTATTCATAAGTTGCCGTTTTCCAGCTTACAAAGAGTCTGCGGTAAAAACCCTGCCTCGGCTAATGGAATGATTTAATAAGGCCGCGAGCATTATTGATGGCGCTAATAATGACGCTTTTTACAGCGCTTTTTGAACCCTGTTCTTTCTGGCTTCAGAGGGGATAAACGTGTGTGCTGTGGCGCAGGACGGTATCCAGAATCAGACCGGCACGTTAGAGCGGAGGTGGGGCAGGAGGATTCGCGTGTTTTTCGCGGTACTCACGGCGGTAGGCACGCGATTTCATGCGGCCTTCCAGCCACAGGTAGGTGCAAACGATGCAAACGCCGCCGGAGAAAATGATATTGCGCATATCACGGTCGTAGAAAAATACCAGCATGCAGTCAAGCGCGGCGACAATGGCAAACCATTTATGGACGTGCGAGAGCTTGCGGGTTTCTGCATTAAGGCGTTTTAGCTGACGTCCTTCATCCAGGACTTTTCGTTTTTCCATGATGGCATTCCTGGTGAACGTAGGTTGTGAATTAAATATAACAAAACGAATAAGCAAATACTGGGCCGTAATGCAAAATTTCCGCAGCTTTTGTCAAAAAAGCTTACAGAGTGGTTTCAATAGTTTTAATCACACAGCTTATCTTGTCGCGTAGCCACATGATGGCCGGATCGCTATCGGCATGAGCGGGCCACACCAGGACATTCGGAAACTCCTCTAATTCTAACGGTACCGGGCTGCACGCGAGATTAAATGCTGCACTGTAGCGCTGGGCAATTCTTTTCGGCAGTGTCACCAGCACCGGCGAATGTTCGGCAAATGACAGCAGCGTGAGAAAGTTCGGTGCCGCAAAAATGGCATTCAAGGTGGCACCGGCGCGGTTAAATGCCCCTTCAATACATCCCATCAGCGTTTCGTTAAACGATATCAGCGCATGAGGTTGGGTGAGGTAGTCCTGTCGGCCAATGGGTGCGCTAAACGGCAATAACTTGGGATTAAAACAGCAGGTGAGCTGTTCGTTAAAAAGTGCTTCACTGCTGTGCCACTGGCCCTGTTCGCCAAAGCAGCCAACCGCCAGGTCTATTTCGCCACTGTCGAGAACCGCCCTGATATTTTTACGCTCCACGTGGCGGGCAACAATCTTGAGTCCGGGCGCATTACGCTGCAAGTCGACCATCAGCATCGGCAGCAGATGCACCGCCAGTTCACTGGAACAGCCGATGCGAAACAGGCGTTGAGCCGTGGTGGCATCAAATTCTTCGGTGAACGCCAGCGCATCTTCGGCTTTTTGCAGCACGGGCCGAATACGCAGGCTGAGGCTTCGCGCGCGGCTAGTAGGCTGCATACTTTGCCCAACGCGGACAAACAGCGGATCGCCAAATAACATACGCAGCGTTTTCAACGAATGACTCATTGCAGGCTGCTGGATCTTCAGGCGTGCTGCGGCGCGGGTCACATTTAACTCTTCCATCATGGCATCAAAAGCAATCAGCAGGTTGAGGTCAAAATTACGTAAATTGAAATGGTCGATAGTGGTCATGATTAGCATCGATTTGAGTAATGAGTGGGTTATTTATACGATGCTTTCACTAACAAAACAAGTGAAGGCAACCCTCATGATCGAATCGTTATTGTCCTATCGGGTCGGAGATTTACGCATTACCCGTATTTCTGAAATGAGTTTGCAGGGAGGATCACCACAAGAGTTGTTTAACCAAAATTTTGATGCCGAGCAGTTCGCAGCCTATCGCGACAAGTCAACGGAGCATGACTTGCAGGCCGACGGCGAACACCTGATACAGAGCATTCACAGCTGGCTGGTGCAGTCGCCCGAGTATACGTTGCTTATTGACGCAGGATCGGGAAATGAAAAGGAGCGGCCTAATGCGCCCATTTTTCATCATCTGAATACCGATTTTTTGACTCGGCTTGCCAGTCTTGGCGTGTCGCCAGAGTCAATTGACTATGTGTTGTTAACCCATTTACACGTTGACCACGTGGGCTGGAATACACAACGGGTTGACGGCAAATGGCTGCCTACGTTCCCCAATGCGACCTACCTGTTTTCTGCCATTGAGGCCCGCTACTACGCCAGCAGCGCCAGCCACAACGAGGTTAACCGTACGAGCCTCGGTGTTTACGAAGACAGTATTTTTCCCCTGATCGAGGCCGGTGTGGCCAAACTCATCGGCAAAGAGGGCGGTGAAGTGCTTAACGGCGTGCGCTTTATTCCCACGCCGGGTCACAGCATCGACCATATGTCGATAAGCATTGAGTCTGGCGGCGACGTGGCGTTTTTTGCTGGTGATTTGATGCATCACCCACTGCAGGTTTACAACACCGAATGGAACACCCGCTACTGCGAATTTCCCGCACAGGCCTCGGCTTCACGGCGTTGGGGGCTTGAATATGCCGCCGACAGCGGTGCCTTGTGGTTTAGCACCCACTTTGCCGGTACGTCGGTAGGCCGGGTGTATCGAGAAGACGAACAGTTCAGTTGGCAGTACCGTTAACAACTTTATCCTATTGAACATAAAGACTATTTGGAGGAAAAATGACACAGACTTACTCAACGGCGATACGGCCTGACGTTGATTCACTGGTTAGCGATCGTTTTACCCTCGACAGTGATACGCCGGGGATCTCATTGCATTTACGCCATCGTCGTCTGGCTGACCTTGAGACGTTCAATGCCGATAATACGCTGGTGATGGTTCATGGCGCGAGCTATTCGTCCGGAAGCCTGTATGACGTACGCTATAACGGCATGTCTTTCATTGACTATTTGGCACTGAGCGGGCTGAGCGTTTATGCGCTGGACGTACGTGGATACGGCCATTCAACCCGTCCATCTGAAATGTCCCTGCCAGCCGAAGACAATCTGCCGCTGTGCGGTACAGAAATTGGCATCCGTGACCTCAATCAGGTGGTTGATTGGGTGAGGGAAAAGCATCAACTCGAGCGAGTGCAAATCTTTGGCATGTCGTGGGGTGGCAGCGTGGCGGGTGCTTTTACCAGCCGCTATAACGACAAGGTTAATAAGCTGGTGGTGCTGGCACCGCAGTGGCTTAACTCGGGGCCGATGCGCATCGATAACGGCGGTAAAATCGGTGCGTATCGGCTTATTCCCGTTTCGCAGGGTAAAGCCAACTGGCTGGCCGCCGCGCCGGCGGAGCATCGCGATGGGTTGATCCCCGAGGGCTGGTTTGAGGCTTGGGCGGCACAAACGCTGGCGGAGGATCCGCAGAGCCAGAATTCAACGCCTGCCGTTTTGCGCGCGGTGAACGGTCCGGTTCAGGACGTGCGTAACTTCTGGGCGGTAGGCAAGCCATTTTATCGACCGCAGGACGTCACCCGTCCGGTGCTGTTGGTGCACGGTGAATGGGATGCCGATGTGCCGCTGCGCATAATGAGTGATTATTTCACCTCATTCACTCGGGCACCCGTCAGACGCTGGGTCGAAATCGGTGAAAGTACCCACATGATGCTGATGGAGAAAAATCGCCTTCAGGCTTATCGTGCGGTGAGTGACTTTTATCTGCGGCAAGAGCCGGAAGAATAAAAAAAGGGGGAACATAATGATTATGTTCCCCCTTCTCATCTTACCCACCGTAGTGGATGTGAACTATCAGACCAGTTCAATCACGTCGAATTTAGCTTCGGCGCTGACGTCGGCGTCGTAATCAACGCCTTTCAGTCCGAAACCAAACAGACGCAGGAACTCATCTTTGTAACCCTGATAATCGGTCAGCTGATAGATGTTGTCATCATTGAGCTGAGACCAGATAACGCCACAGGTTTTCTGAACTTCGTCGCGCAGTTCCCAGTCGTCGAGGCGCAGACGGTTTTTCTCGTCGGTTTCCGGCACTGAGTTGTTGTAAAGCTTGGTCGCGAAAAGACGCTGGATCTGCTCGATAGTGCCTTCGTGAATACCTTGCTCTTTCATGATTTTGAAAGCGATAGAGATATAAAGCGGCATAACAGGAATAGCGGCAGAAGCCTGAGTAACCACTGATTTCAGCACGGCCACGTTGGCAGAACCGCCTTTGGCTTTCAGTCTGCTGTCGATAGCCTGAGCCGCGCGATCGAGATCTTCTTTCGCTTTGCCCAGCGTACCGTGCCAGTAGATTGGCCAAGTCAGTTCGGTACCAATGTAGGAATAAGCCACGGACTTAGCGTTGTCGGCCAGCACGCCAGCGTCGGCGAGGGCATTCATCCACAGTTCCCAGTCCTGACCACCCATTACCTGAATGGTGTCGGCGATTTCCTGCTCGTTGGCCGGCTCAACCACGGCGCTGACAAGTTTGTCTTTGTTGGTGTCCAGCGCGGTTGACTCATACGGCTCGCCAATTGGCTTGAGCGCAGAACGCACCAGCTCGCCTGAATCAGGCAGTTTACGCACTGGAGAAGCCAATGAATAAACCACCAGGTCGATTTGACCCAGGTCTTCTTTAATCAGTTTGATCACGGTATCGCGGCATTCGTTGGAGAACGCGTCGCCGTTAATGCTTTTTGAGTACAAGCCTTCTTCTTTTGCCGCTTTATCGAAAGCCGCAGAGTTGTACCAGCCAGCCGAACCTGTTTTGCTTTCGCTGCCCGGTTTTTCGAAGAACACCCCAATGGTGGCAGCATCTGCACCAAACGCGGCGTTAATTCTTGAGGCAAGCCCATAACCAGTGGAGGCACCAATGACCAGGACGCGTTTTGGCCCGTCTTTCAGTTTGCCTTGCGCTTTCACGTATGCAATTTGCTCACGCACGTTGGCTTCACAGCCGATTGGGTGAGTGGTCGTACAGATAAAACCACGAATTTTAGGTTTGATAATCATGACAAGGCTTATCTTGTTGGTTATTAATGGAGGGTAATATTACCTTATTTTCGCGACAACCTTAAGACTCTGCTTTTGTATGTGAGCGAAATGTGCGGATTAATTTGCTGCGAAGAGGGCGGTCAGGGGAAAAGAGGATAAGAAATAAACATTTCGATAAACCCCGCCGCCAATGCGGGGCGGGGTAATTACACATTATCGGCAGTATCAGGACTGGGATAATGCGGCTTTAGGCTGTGGCTCTTTATCATCGCTAACGCGGTCAAGCGTCATGCGATGCAGCTTGGAGGCCGTCAGCAGCATCAAAAGAGCAATCACGCCGGTCACGATACCAATTTGCATAAACACGTGGCTGTAAATGGCCAGTGACGCATGCGCATCGTTGATGTCGGAAGGGACGGCGGTCAGCGCGGCCACTTTACCGGCAATAATCGCCGCGGCAGCGGTGGTTAAATACCATGAACCCATGATAAAGCCCATCAGACGCTGCGGAACCAGCTGTGCCACCATCGCCAGACCCAGACCCGAGATCATCAGCTCACCAATACTTTGCAGCGCATAGCTCAGCACCAGCCAGTTTACTGAAACAATACCGGCTTCATTGGCGAAGCTTGCACCCCACGGCAGAACCAGGAAGGCCAGTGAACACAGCACCATACCAATCGCAAACTTGTGTGGCATCGGCATGCGGTTACCCAGTTTGGCATAAACGGCGGCCAAAATCGGGCTGGCAACCATGATCCAGAACGGGTTAAGCGCTTGGTACTGTTCAGGCTGGAAATCGATACCCAGCAGGTGATTGTTCACGTTGTGGATCGCAAAGAAGTTCAGCGACGTTGGCATCTGACTGTAAAGCACGAAGAACACAATGGCTTCGAGCATCAGCAGGAACGCCACGATCATTTTGCGACGCGCAAGGCCTTGCAGGCCGAAGGTTTCTTTACCGAAGATAAAGATGATGCACACTGAAACCACCGCCAGCGCCCAGCGAGCAATTGACTGGTTGTGCAACAAGAAGCTGGAAATAGCCACCAGAGCCACCACGCCAACGACAACCATTAACAGTTTGCCGTAGTTTACCGGCTTGAAGTCAGGTTTTGAGCCGTGGTCTTTTACCCAGCGGCGGCAGAACATGAAGTTCACCAAGGTGATAAGCATGCCTACAACGCTCAGGGAGAACGCTACGCTCCAGCCGTACTTGGCCGCCAGATACGGGGTTGCCAGCATGGAGAAGAAGGAGCCGATGTTCACCGACATGTAGTACATGGTGAAAGCGCCGTCGAGACGCGGGTCATCTTTCTCGTAGCAGGTTGAAAGCAAAGAGGATGGATTTGCTTTAAACAGGCCACTGCCCACGGCGATGGTCGCCATACCCATGTAGACCCAGAAAATATCGTGACCGGAATAAGCGACCTGAGCATAGCCCAGCGCCAGCACCAGAGCGCCGAGAATAATGACGCGTTTGGAACCCAGCACTTTGTCTCCCAGCCATCCGCCAATGGCGACAAAGCCATAAACCAGTGCGCTGAAAGAGGAGAACAGGGTGATGGAGTCTGCTTCACTCAGGCCAAGCATTTTGACCAGATAGACTGCCATGATCCCCTGCAGGCCGTAGTAACCAAATCGTTCCCATAATTCGATGGAAAAAATAAGGTAGAACGCGCGGGGCTGTTTGAAGGCGTTCATGCTGACGCTTTCGTTTTTAGTCGGTGTTGAGTTTGTCTTTGACACGAATACCTCTGTTTATCTCTTCCTGCCTCATAGACGGGCAGCACATAAGTCGTGCAGGTATGCACTCTTAGCATAGTTATAGGATGTATGACGGCGGGTAATGTTCACTATCTTGACGATTCAGGCAAGCTTTTTGTCATATTCCGTTACAGTTATGCCTGACAGTCTGATTAAACTCTAATCGAATTGTTATGCGGTATTTAAAATTGGGTTTAATTAAATAGTTGAATTTATATGCTGATTAATTATCAATCACTCATGGAGTGGTGATAATCGCTGCTCATTGGTCAACTATCGGATTTATGATGTGAATTTATAGGAATTTGCTGAGTGTAAGCTCTGCGATAACGCTTTTTTGCAGGATTTTGTAAATGGGTGCTTTGAGGGGTTTTGCAAGCGTTTTTAGGCCGATGATTGTAATGTGATATTCGTCACTTTTTAACACTAAATTTTAGATAGGAAATAAGAAATGTAACGGTCAGAGCGGTAGAAAACAGAAGGGATCACTATCACGAGGTAATTACAGGGTGCTTTACCCTGTAATAACCCTGTAAACGGTTGGGTTAGGCGAGTTCTGATGTACCCAGCGTTTGAATCAGGCGATTCAGCCAACTAAATAGCGCACTGCTCAGTAAAATATCGAGAGTTTGCTGATGCGTATAGCCCGCATCGAGCAGCAGTTGCAGGGCAGAGGCATCGAATTTTTCAGGCGTTTGCGTCAGCGTTTTAACCGCTTTTACCCGCGAGTCTTGCTCGACGGTGGGCGTATGCTGCGGTTCTGGCTCCAAAAACAGGCTATCAATATGGCCACTGGCGCCGCCGGTTTCGAGATAATACCGGCCGTGGATACCCGCACAGTACAGACAGCCATTGATGCGTGAGGTGGCCGCCGCTGCCCACTCTTTAAGCGCCGATTTTTCATCGCCAGGCTGCTTCATAATGTGCGTTGTTAATGCGGAAAGCGCCTCAAGCGAACCGGCGTCCTGCAACAACAGACGATAAAATGAAGAGTCACGTGCGTCAGGGGCGCTAAAATCCAGCACATCCAACTGCTCCCGCGTGGCCTGGGTTAAGTCCACTTCGGGTAAAAATGATTGCCAGCGGCGCAGTTGAAGTGAGAATCCACTCTGCTTTGCCTCTTCAGGATGCGAAAAACCCGGTAACACGGTGGCAGGGCGACCCGCCAGTGCATTAATCACCGCCAGCAGACGTGCCTGAAAACTGACAAAGCCTATCAACTGGGTGAAAACGACAATGTCTTGCGCACTCAGGCCGACGTCGCTGAGTTGTTTGAGCATCTCGCGGTTAATCAGCGTCGGTTGAGTCGCTAACAGTCTGGCGTATTGCGCGAGGTGTGTCTGGCGAATATTGCTTTCGCGTGACGCATCCGGACAGTTTAACGGCGCAAGGCGTGCGGCAAAATGTGTGCACAGAGGCTGAATACCGGTGACCTGAGCTACAGTGAGCGCACTGCTCAGGCGATCGTAGAGAGAAAGTGTCTGATGGCGTGAAAGTGACACGTTCTTGGGAAACAGCTTGTTATAAGCAGTCTGCGCGGCAAACAGTAAACCATTGCGCTGCGTCAGTAAACGGCGTAACGAAGGCTCAATCCTTTGTTCGAGACCTAAAAGAAAACTGTCGGATTCGTTCGTTTGACAGGGATCCAGTAGGGTGTGACGCTGCTGGCTAGTCTGGGTTTCATGATACCAGCCATCAAGAGCGGCCCGGCGCTGTTGTTCCATCTTCGAGTCCTTTGCGTGAGGCAATTTCAGACTCTATCCTTGCCGATAGCGTGCACCATATAAAATACTGTTAAGTGATAAATCATAGCTAAAAGGAATAGCAAAACATAAAAAGGACGATAAAAGGATAAGGCATCGGAAAAGTGATGAGAAAGGCGGCGGGTCATACTTAATGGCATGACCCAGGAGAAAATCAGAAAATTTTGGTATCACGCCGTGAGGTATCGGCATTGAGCGCTTCGCTAAAATGACCGGCGACCAGTCTTTTAGTCAAGTCGTGCAGCGGCGCGGCTAACACCTCGGCAGTATTACCGCGCTCAACCACTTCGCCATTGTGCATCACCAATACTTGATCGCTAATGTGCTTCATCATGCCAAGATGTTGTGTCACATAGATGTAGGCAATGCCCTGCTTTTCTTGCAGTTCGAGCATCATGTTGATGATTTGCGATCGCATCGACATGTCGAGTGAAGCCAGGGCTTCATCGGCAACAATCACCTTGGGCTGTAGAATAAGCGCACGGGCCAACGCCACACGCTGCACCTGTCCGGAGGCCAGCATGTGCGGGTAATAATTGGCGTGGTCAGGCAGCAGTCCCACCTGGCGCAGCGTTTGATTGATGCGCGTTTCGCGCTCCTGCGCTTCCATATTACTGGTCAGGCGCAGCGGTGCTTCAAGAATCTGGCCGATGCGCTGACGCGGGTTGAGCGAGGTCGTGGGGTCCTGAAAAATCATGCGTATCAGTTGGCTGCGGTTACGATAATCACCAAACTTAACGCTTTGCTCATCAACCAGAATTTCACCGCCGGTGGGTTCAATCATGCCGACCAGCATTTTAGCCAGCGTCGATTTACCCGAGCCATTTTCCCCAATTATCGCTAACGTCTGTTTCGGTCGCAGTGTGAAATTGACCGGCTTCACCGCCTGTAGGTTCATTTTACGGAACAAGCCGGTGCGATAACGGAAGGTTTTACACAGATTGCGCACTTCTAGCAGCGTTTCGCCCATTATTGCTCCTCCATATTAAGTGGAAAGTGGCAGGCATAGGCGTGCGTTTTCGCCAAACGCAGGCGCGGTGTTTCGATACATTTTTTCTGCGCATACGGGCAGCGCGGCCCGAGCCTACAGCCAATCGGCAGGTGTTCCAGCGAAGGGATAGCCCCAGGCAGGGTGTTCAGGCGACTTTTATGCGGCAGTGAACGGCCAAAGTCAGGCATCGCGCGGATTAGCGCCTGTGTATAAGGATGATGAGGCGCTGCCAGCAGGTCCTCACACAGGGCACTTTCTACCGTTTGGCCGCAGTAAAGCACGTTAACCCGATTGGCCCACTTGCTCATCATCTGCAAATCATGGCTGATCAGCAAAATAGTGGTGTTGTTATTTTGATTAAGGCGCGCCAGCAGGCGGAAAATCTGCGCCTGCGTGGTCGGCTCCATGGCATTGGTTGGCTCATCGGCAATGAGCAGCCGTGGCTGGTTGGCGAGCGCGATGGCAATCATCACTTTTTGGCACTCACCCTCAGTCAGCTCATAAGGGAAGCTGGCCATAATGTCTTTATGATCCTTGATCCCTACGCGGTGCAGTAGCTCGATTGCACGGCGTTTTCGCCATCTAAAACGCTGATACCATAAGCCTTTGTAGGTCCAGCCGGGGATGGCTTGCATTAGCTGGCGACCAATGCTTTCAGAGGGATCTAGACAGGACTGCGGTTCCTGAAAAATCATTGAAATATTGTGACCAATCAGCTTACGCCGTTCGCGTGGGCTGAGTCGCAGCAGGTCAATATCGTCAAAACGCATGCGGTCAGCCGTGACGCGCCAGTTGTCTTTGGTGACCCCGCAAATGGCTTTGGCAATCAGGCTTTTCCCCGAACCTGATTCCCCCACCAACCCGCGAACCTCGCCGGCGCTGAGGGTCATACTGACGCGATCGACCGCTTTGACCGGGCCGTCAGAGGTCATAAATTCAATGGTCAGGTTGCGAATATCCAATAACGGCATTATTTCACCCCGGCAATAATTGCGCGACGAATGCCATCGCCCAGCAGATTAATAAGCAGCACACTAATCAGAATAGCCGCGCCGGGCAGCATGACCGTCCACGGCGCAACATAGACCAATTCAAGCGAGTCACCCAGCATCGCGCCCCATTCTGGGGAGGGGAGCTGCGCACCGAGGTCGAGAAATCCGAGTGCGGCAATGTCCATAATGGCCATTGACAGTGCGCGAGTGAATTCCGTTACCAAAACCGCCACAATATTGGGCAGCACCGCATAGCGCAGAATTTGTAGCGTGGTTGCGCCGTCCAGACGAACGGCCACCACATACTCTTTTTCAAGCTCGTCGTGAACGGCAACGTACAGTGTGCGGGCCATGCGAGGCAGGAGTGCCATCCACACTGCTAGAAACGCGTGCTCAAGTTTGGGGCCAATAAACGCCACCACTACAATCGCCAGCAGTAAAGAGGGAATAGAGAGCAAAGTGTCAAGCACGTGGTTAAGCACCGCCGAGCGGATGCCGCGCGTGCTTCCGGCAAGTACGCCGATAATCACCGCGCAGAATGCCGCCGCCAGAGTGACCAGTATTGCACCGCCGATGGTGGGCGCCGCACCGCTGAGAATGCGGCTTAGCAGGTCGCGGCCTAGGTCATCAGTGCCTAAAAAGAATGAAACGTCGCCATAGCGTGACCATGAAGGCGGCAGTAGTTGATACCCCAGAAACTGCTGGTCGAGTTGGTAAGGTGCCAGCAGGCCGCCAAAAATGCACAAGAAGATCAGCCCTATCACGCCGTAAAAGCCAATCATCGACAGGCTATCGCGATAGAAAATATGCCACGTGTAGCGCAGCGGGCTGGGCACCTGTTTTTCGCGGTAAACGTTATCTGAAGGCATACCATTCCTTGTGTTTCAATGGGTTCAACATCGCGCCTAAAATATCCGAGAGCACATTGACCACAATAACCAGCGAACCGGCCACCATCACGCCGGCTGAAATAGCCGCGTAGTCCTGCTGGCGAATGGCGTTGACTAGCCAGCGGCCAAGACCCGGCCAGTTGAACACCACTTCTGTTATCATTGCCAGCGTCAGCATGGTCGAAAACTGCAGGCCAAGCTGGGGAATAATCGGCGGCAGGGCGTTGTGCAGCACGTGGCGGCGAATAATAGTGAAGCGCGACAGGCCCCGAGTGGCTGCCGCCTTAACATAATTCTTTGACAGCACATCGTCGGTGCTGATGCGCATCAGGCGGATAACTTCGGTGGTCGGCGCGACCGCCAGTGCGGCAATCGGCAGCACCATGTGTTTCAACGCGCTGACTACCATTTCATGGCGGTAGGGCGAATGGGAGAGCCAGGCGTCAATCAGCGTAAACCCGGTCACCGGTTTTAGCTGATAAAGCAGGTCAATGCGCCCTGAGACTGGCAGCCAGCCGAGTTGGAGCGAAAAGAACAGCATCAACAGCAGTGCCAGCCAGAAAATGGGAATCGAAAAGCCGAGCAGTGCCAAGGTGCTAATAGTGACGTCTGGCCATTTTCCGCGCATCACGCCGGCCGTTATCCCAAGAGGAATGCCGACGATCAGCGCTAGCACGAAGGCCAAAATACACAACTCCATGGTGGCCGGGAACACGCTAAGCAGTTGACCGCTGATGGGTTCACCGTTAATGCTTGAGACCCCAAAGTCAAATTGCGCCATTCCACTAAAGAAGAAGCGGTAGGCGTCCCACAGTGAGGCACCCTGTAGCGGGGCATGCGGCGTAAAATAACTCAGGCTGAATGCGACGAGGCTGAGGAGAAACAAGGTAATAATCAGCAGCAGCAGGCGGCGCAAAATGAAGATGATCACGGTGTTTTTCCCCCGGCCTGAGTTTGAGTGCTGCCATCAGCGTTATTTTTGCTCATGTCGCGATAGACGCCAGCAAAAGAGGCATTGCCGAACGGGCTTAAAACTAAACCTTTAATATCGTAGCGGTAGGCTTGCAGACGTAACGAAGACGCCAGTGGCAGTACCGGCAGCTCTTTCTCGAGAATGCTTTGCGCCTGCTGGTAGTAGTCGATGCGCTGCGAGAGCTGCTGAGAAAGCAGTGCCTGATGCAGCAGGCCGTCAAATTCAGGGCTACACCAGTGAGCATAGTTGGTCTGCGAATGAATTGCCGCACAGCTGAGCACCGGACGGAAAAAACTGTCCGGGTCATTACTGTCGGTAGACCAGCCCGAGAGCGTAAGGTCGTGATTCATCTCCATCAATCGCGCTTCCTGAAAACGCCCCTCGACCGGCACGATGATCACTTTGATCCCGACCTGCGCTAAATCCGCCTGAATCAGCTCGGCAGTTTTTAACGGGCTGGGGTTGTAGGACTGTGAAATAATCGGCACCCACAGATGGAGCACCAGATTCTTTTTATTCAGACTTTCGAGGATCTGGCGCGCTTTATCAGGGTTATATTCAGTGACCTTGGCACTGCTGTCGTAAGCCCACGACGCGCGCGGTAGCACAGAGGCTGCGGTCTCGGCGGTGCCGTAATAAATTGACTGCATTAGACGCTGGTTGTTAATGGACAGCGCCACTGCTTCACGCACGCGGACATCGTCCAGCGGCGGTTTACTGGTGTTAAACGCCAAGTAGGCGACGTTCATACCAGGACGCAGCGTCAGGCGCAGGCGTGGATCGTCACGCAGAATAGAAAGTTGACTGGCAGCGGGATAGGCCAGCACATCGCACTCGCCGGTCAGCAGCTTGGACAAACGACCTGTGCCGCCAACGCCCATATCTATTACGACCTGCTGCATGCGCGGCACGCCTTTCCAATACTGCCCATTGCGCGCCAGTCGCACGAATTGACCTGCGCGATAGTCGTCAAGCTGGAAAGGTCCAGTACCCACCGGTAGGCGGTCGATCTGCTCTTCGTTCCCCTTTTTTTGCAGATTATTGGCATATTCAGCGGAAAGAACGGGCGAATAATGGGTCGCAAGATGCCACAGGAAAGACGCATCGGGATTGTTGAGCTGGATTTCGACGGTGTAATTATCAATTTTCTTTACGCTTTTCACCGTCTTGGCGAACTGTAAACTGTCGAAATACGGATAGTCGCTGCCGTTAACGCTGTGATAGTGGTTCTTTTCATCGATGATGCGGCTGATGCTAAACACGACGTCATCGGCGTTCATCACGCGCGTTGGGGTAAACCACGGGGTAGTTTGAAAAGGCACGTCTTTGCGCAAATGAAAACGGTAGGTCGCGCCGTTGTCGAGCACGTCCCAGCTTTGCGCAAGCTCGGGTATCAGGCGATAGGTGTAAGGGTCAACGTCCAGCAGCCGGTCATAAAGCTGCGCCGCAAGTGTATCAATCACTATGCCGCTACTGACTTTCTGCGGGTTAAAGGTGTTCACCATGCCGTTCACGCAGTAAACGAATCCGCTTTGGCGAATATCATTGGCTGGTGCAGGCAGGGGAGCTGGATGCGTTATTACGCCAGAGTCTTTCGCCGCAGGGAGCGTTTCGGCGGAAATTGTGGCAGCAAAACCCGCCGTGGAAAGACCGGCAAGCAGTAGCATCCAAAGAGTTAAACGACGCATAAGGGCTTCAAATGTAAGTAAGCAATTCGCTAAGTGTACCGCACTCTGCAAGACACCCCAATGCATTGCGTAAACAATAGCTGAGTGAGTAGCCATAAGGTCTGTACGGTAATGAGAAATATTCTCAACAAAGTGCTTTACAGATGGTACTGATAACTATTATCATCTTTTTACCGACTGAGGAGCGACCCACCCTGGGACGTAAAACAGTCGGTACGACATTGCTCACATTGCTTCCAGTATTACTTGGCCAGCTCGGGTGCTGGCTTTTTTTTGCCTGTTATTCGCTGAAATAACAGACTTTTCTATGAGTTATCATCTTGTGCGTTAACCTGCATTCCATGCTTTTTCAATATTCCTCTCAGCTGATGATAAGTCAGTCCCAATAAATCGGCCGCGCGTCGCTGATTAAATTTCGCCTGTTTCAGTGCCTGTTCAATCAGATTCTTCTCAACCCCGTTGAGCCACTCTTTACTGTCGACCGGCAGGGGGGGAAGCGTCAGACTGCCGTGCTCGGCAACAGCCGTCTTAAAGACCGGCGAGGGCGTGCGGTTAAACGGATCCAACACAATGTTGTTTAATGCGGTGTCGCTGTTGCCGTGGCGGTACATGGAGCGCTCAACCACGTTCTTTAACTCTCTCACGTTGCCCGGCCAGCCATAGTCCAGCAGCGTCTGCTGCGCCTGCTCGGTAAAGCCTGGAAATAAAGGCAGTGAAAGTTCACGGCACATCTGAATGGCAAAATGCTCGGCCAACAGCATGATATCCTGCTGGCGCTCACGCAGCGGCGGCAGTTGAACCACGTCAAACGCCAGTCTGTCGAGCAAGTCGGCGCGAAACTTTCCTGCCGCCGCCAGCGCAGGCAGATCATCGTTGGTGGCGCATACTAGCCGCACATCAACTTGCAGCGGTTGACTGCCGCCGACGCGCTCAAGATGCCCGTATTCAATTACCCGCAACAATTTTTCCTGCACCAGCATCGGCGCGGTTGCCAATTCATCCAGAAATAAGGTGCCACCGTCTGCGCGCTCAAAGCGTCCAAGATGGCGCTTTTGCGCACCGGTAAAGGCACCGGCCTCGTGACCAAACAGCTCAGAGTCGAGCAGGCTTTCATTTAATGCCGCGCAATTAAGTGAAATAAACGGTCCCTGCCAACGCCCGGACAAGTAGTGTAGGCGGTGTGCTATCAGCTCTTTACCGGTGCCGCGCTCGCCGGTGACCAGCACCGGTTTATTCAGACGGGCAAGCTGCGAGACCTGTTCTAATACTTCTACAAATGAATTGGCTTCGCCGAGCAGGTTATCAATGATGGCTGTCATGGTGAATTTTACCAACCCTTAGTTAATTTAATCAGTCCAGAATTAAGCCTAGCAGAAGATGGAATAAAAAAACTGTTTTTATTCAGTGAGATAATAAATTTAAAAAGTTGGCACGGGTCTTGTAATAACGAATACAGGATTACTCGCCGTCGCTAGCTTAGCGGTGGCTTAATTAACGGCCTATTGGGTCAAATGATAAGTCAAAGAGGAATGTTCATTATGGGTATTTTTTCTCGTTTCGCGGATATCGTAAACGCTAACATCAACACGCTGCTCGATAAGGCAGAAGATCCGCAGAAGTTGGTGCGACTGATGATTCAGGAAATGGAAGACACGCTGGTGGAAGTCCGTTCTACTTCAGCACGCGCGTTGGCCGAGAAGAAACAGCTTAATCGCCGCATCGAGCAGGGTGAAGCACAGCAAAGAGAGTGGCAGGACAAAGCCGAGCTGGCTCTACGTAAAGACAAAGACGATTTAGCGCGCGCGGCGCTCATTGAAAAGCAGAAATTGGTTGAACTGGTCACCACGCTCAAACATGAAGTGACCATCGTGAACGAAACGCTGGACCGCATGAAGTCAGAGATTGGCGAACTTGAAAGCAAACTGACCGAAACGCGCGCTCGTCAACAGGCATTAACTTTACGTCATCAGGCCGCATCATCGTCACGCGATGTGCGTCGTCAGCTCGACAGCGGTAAAATTGACGAAGCCATGGCGCGCTTTGAGCATTTTGAACGCCGCATTGATAGTATGGAAGCCGAAGCTGAATCAATGAGCATTGGCAAAAAGAAATCACTGGACCAGCAGTTTGCCGAACTGAAAGCCGATGATGAAATCAGCGCGCAGATTGAGGCATTAAAAGCCAAAATGCAGACTCACAAGGACGCATAACAGTTCTCTGCATCCACGGCATTTTATTGAAGAGATCCTAAAGGAGTAGACATGAGCGTTCTTTTTTTAGCCATTCCACTGACAATATTTGTGTTATTTGTCGCGCCGATTTGGCTGTGGCTGCACTACAGCAATCGGTCGCAAAGCGGCAGTCAGTTGAATCAACATGAGTATCAGGATTTACAGCAGCTTACCGGAGAAGCGCGCCGCATGCGTGAGAGGATCCAGGCGTTAGAAGAAATTCTTGATGCCGAACATCCGGGCTGGAGGCAATCATGATGCCGACTCCGCTGTCACAAAGAAAGCTTTACCGCGTTCCAGAAGAGGGTGTGCTGAAAGGGGTGTGTGCCGGGCTGGCGCACTATTTCGGCGTTCCGGTCAAGCTGCTGCGCCTGATTGTGGTTCTGTCGCTGTTTTTCGGCCTGTTTATGTTTACGGTGGTGGGCTATTTCCTGCTGGCCTGGCTGCTTGAACCTGTCCCGGCGCAGAGTTTTAACGACGAGAATGCGGTTTCCGCCGCGGATTTGCTGGCCGAGGCCGACCGCGAGCTTAACGCCAGCGAACAGCGCCTGAGGCAGGTGGAGCGCTATGTGACCTCCGAAACCTTTGGGGTTCGCAGCCGCTTCCGCGACCTGTAGTCACAGTGTAGGTCGCGATAATTTTGCGCGTTATCAGTACTATTTTCAAATTTTCAATAAGAACGGTAAATCTGCATTTTGTCGGTTTATTCAGGAGGACAGTTTTATGCGCTATGCGTCAGCCGTTGCAACATCAGCCAAAAGTGGCCTGTTGAAGAAGGCCTTCAAATTTATCATTATGGTTGTGCTCACCTTCGCTCCGGCGGGGGTGGCTGCCAAAGTTTTAGGTGTACTAGGCAGGGGACCTTTGCGCTATGTTTTAGCCCTGTTTTTAGAGCCTTTGGTAAGACGGATATTAACCGCAGTGTTTGGGCGCTATGCCAGGGAGAGTAATGAAAAGACTACAAAATGAATTCTCGTCAATGGTCAACCGCGGGTTAGACCGTCATTTACGTCTTGCTGTTACCGGCCTTAGCCGTAGTGGTAAGACGGCTTTTATTACCTCGTTAGTCAATCAATTACTCCACGTTCACAGCGGTTCACGTCTGCCGCTGTTTTCCGCCGTACGTGAAGAGCGACTGCTGGGGATCAAACGCGTCCCACAGCGTGACTTGGGCGTTTCGCGATTTACTTACGATGAAGGCATCGCTCAGCTTTACGGCACGCCTCCAGCCTGGCCTACGCCAACGCGGGGCGTCAGTGAAATTAGACTGGCGCTGCGTTTTCGCTCCAATGACTCACTGCTGCGTCATTTCAAGGATACCTCAACGCTGTATCTCGAAATTGTTGACTATCCCGGCGAGTGGTTACTGGATTTGCCCATGCTTGAGCAGGACTATCTGAGCTGGTCGCGGCAAATGGCGGCGCTGCTACAGGGGCAGCGGGCCGAGTGGGCGGCGCCTTGGCTGGCGCTGTGCCAGCAGTGTGACCCTTTGGCACCGGCGGACGAAAATCTGCTGGCGGCTATTGCGCAGGCCTACACTGATTATCTGGTGCGCTGCAAAGACCAAGGCCTGCATTTTATTCAGCCCGGACGATTCGTTTTACCCGGTGACCTCGCTGGCGCGCCTGCGCTGCAATTTTTCCCTTGGCCCGTGCTGCATCAGTACAGTGACAGTCAACTGGCGCAGGCCGACAAGCACAGCAATCTAGGTATGCTCCGTCAGCGTTTTAACTATTACTGCGCCAATATTGTGAAAGGCTTTTATAAAGAGCATTTCGTCCGCTTTGACCGGCAAATCGTGCTGGTGGATTGCTTGCAGCCCTTGAACAGCGGTCCTCAGGCGTTTAATGACATGCGTCTGGCCCTGACTCAGTTGATGCAAAGTTTCCATTACGGCAAACGTACGCTGTTTCGTCGGTTGTTTTCGCCGTGTATCGACAAGTTGATGTTTGCTGCCACTAAGGCCGACCATATTACCGGCGATCAGCACGCCAATCTGGTGTCGCTGCTGCAACAATTGGTGCAAGAGGCGTGGCAAAATGCCGCCTTTGAAGGCATAAGTATGGATTGCGCGGGGCTGGCCTCGGTGCAGGCCACGGAAAGCGGACTGGTTGATTATCAGGGCCAGTCGGTACCTGCCATTAAGGGACACCGCCTTGAAGACGGTCAACCTCTGACAGTCTATCCCGGAGAAGTCCCCGCACGTCTGCCGGGCAACGCCTTCTGGGAACAGCAGGGGTTTCATTTTGACGATTTTCGTCCTCGGCAGATGAATATCGATGTGCCGATGCCGCATATCAGAATGGACGCTGTGATGGAGTTTTTATTGGGAGATAAAATGCGATGAGCGAGCCGCTGAAACCGCGTATCAATTTCGAACAAACGATTAAAGCCGCTGAAGAGCCCACCCTGCGCGCGGCGCAAAGCTTTGAAGGCGCGCAGGCCGAAAACTTTTTGGCCGTCCCCGATGAAGACCCGTTATTGGCAGACGACGGTCAGGCGGAAGCGGTAGTGAGCCGTGCGTTAAAACCGCGCCGCAGCCTGTGGAGTAAAATGGTGCGCCTCGGGGGCGTGGTTTTTGCCGCAAGCGTGGTGGGACAGGGCATTCAGTGGGTGCATCAGGCCTGGATACAGCAGAACTGGATCGCACTAGGAGCCTGCACCGCGGGGGGGCTTGTGGTCGTTGCTGGGGTCGGCTCGGTACTGACTGAGTGGCGGCGTTTATACCGCCTGCGTCAGCGGGCCGACGAACGCGATACGGCAACTGACCTCCTGCACAGTCACGCGCAGGGTCAGGGCCGTGCTTTTTGTGAAAAACTGGCACGGCAGGCAGGTTTGGACCAAAGCCACCCCGCGCTTCAACGCTGGCAAGCATCACTGCATGAAACCCACAGCGATCGTGAAGTGGTTGAGCTCTATGCCCGACTGGTTCAGCCGGTGCTGGACGGACAGGCACGGCGTGAAATCAGCCATTCTGCCGCCGAATCTGCGCTGATGATTGCCGTCAGCCCACTGGCTATTGTTGATATGGCCTTTATTGCCTGGCGCAACCTGCGACTGGTCAACCGCATTGCGTCGCTGTATGGCATTGAGCTGGGCTATTACAGCCGGATCCGGCTGTTTCGTTTGGTGTTGCTCAATATGGCTTTCGCCGGTGCCACAGAGCTGGTACGCGAAGTGGGAATGGACTGGATTTCTCAGGACTTGGCGGCGCGACTTTCAGCTCGTGCGGCACAGGGCATCGGTGCCGGTTTACTGACCGCGCGTTTGGGAATTAAAACGATGGAACTCTGTCGTCCGCTGCCGTGGCTGGAAGGAGACAAACCGCGCTTGGGGGATTTTCGTACCGAGCTAATCGGTAAGTTGAAATCGACCATGACGAAAGCGAATAAGACTAAGTGAGGATAACGCGGAAAAAATAATCAGGGATCGTTTAGATAAAGCAGGGATGCAACAGTGAGATGGTGGTGGGGGAAGGATTCGAACCTTCGAAGTCGATGACGGCAGATTTACAGTCTGCTCCCTTTGGCCGCTCGGGAACCCCACCACGAAATTCGTGGATTTCTCATTACTCATAAAACACGACAATTACTGCATTTTTTCGTTCACCTGCCGCGTGGCTTGTCGCGGTAAGCGGGGCGCATCATATCAAATGAAATGCTGCTGTAAAGTCTTGAAACGCACAAATTAGGTTGAATGCTTTTTTTTTGCGCTGGCGGACGTTTTACTGAACAAAATCAGCCGCCAGCGTTCATTTTCTGCTTACAAAATAACCGTGCGATTGCCGTATACAAATACGCGCTGTGCCAGCACTTTATAGATAGCGCGGCTCAGTACATTTTTCTCTACGTCACGTCCTGCACGCATCATATCGTCTGCGGTATAGGTGTGGTCGACGTGAATAACGTCCTGCATGATAATTGGACCTTCATCCAGACTGTCATTTACGTAGTGCGCCGTGGCGCCAATAATTTTCACGCCGCGTTCATAGGCCTGATGATAAGGACGGGCACCAATAAACGCCGGCAGGAACGAGTGGTGAATATTAATCACCTGATGAGGATAGTGCTGAACGAAGCCCGGCGTCAGTACGCGCATATACTTCGCCAGAACCACGTAATCCGGCTGATACTTGTCAATCTGTTCCATCATTGCGCTGTCGTGCTGTTCGCGGGTCAGACCTTCATGGCTCACCAGATGGAAAGGAATATCGAAGCGTTCAACCAGCGTCTTCAATGTTTCATGATTACCAATCACGGCGGCAATCTCCACGTCCAGCCCGCCGTATACTGATTTCATCAGCAGGTCGCCCAGACAGTGCGCTTCTTTTGTCACCAAAATAACGATACGGCGGCGGTCGGTACTTTGCAGCTCACGGACCGAGCCTTTTGGTAACGCGCTGTCGAGATCGGCCAACAGGGTCGTGTCGTTAAAAATGCCTTCAAGCTCGGTGCGCATAAAGAAGCGACCGGTGCGGTGATCGACATATTCATTGTTTTGAACGATATTCAGTTCATGCTTGTAGCAAATATTGGTAATTTTCGCGATCAGGCCTTTCGCATCGGGGCAGATAGTGCGAAGAACTTTAGTTTGTATGTTGTGTTGTGACATTTGGATCCTGTCTCCCCAATAGGGATCGGGGGGTAAATTAAGTTATCTGTCTATATTATGGGGCGCATTATGCCGTGTTATTGCGCGCAGCACTTCTTATATTTTTTGCCGGAACCGCAGGGACAAGGATCGTTTCGACCGGTCTGCGGTTTTATACCGTCTATATAATACCAGCGTTCATTGGCACGTAGAAAGCGTGAGCGTTCGTGAACAAGTACCACAGCAGACCCGTCACTGTCCTGATAACGCGCCGAGAATTCAACAAAACCTTCGTCGGCATTTTTACCGGCCGCAGTGGCGATAACCTGTAGTCCTAACCATTGCGTTGACTCAAAACCTTCGAGCAGCGCGTGGCGAAAATCGGCGGCGTGGCAGTCGGGATGCCAGCTCGAAATCAGATAATCGGCATTTTTGGTCACATAAGCACTGTAGCGTGAGCGCATCAATACTTCAGGTGTGGCCGCGAGGCGTACACCGGTTATTGCCGGTTGGCAACATTGTTCAAACTCTGACTCGCTGCCGCAGGGGCATAGTATTGTCACATTAACTCCAGTAGCTGACAGCACGCAGCGTGCACTTTTGAATGCAGAAGGGCGGTATGTTACCTAACAATGTCACTCGGTGACAACGCGCAACCGGCAGCAAATCCTTTGTGATTAGGCAAAGATAGGAAAAATAATGTCACGACAGTTAAAGATAGGCCTGGCTTTAGGGTCAGGAGCCGCAAAGGGTTGGGCACATATTGGCGTTATTAATGCCTTAGAAGAGTTGGGGATCAAAGTCGATATCGTTGCAGGATGCTCGGTTGGATCGATGGTGGGGGCTGCTTACGTGAGCGGCCGTCTGCCTGCTATGGAGGGTTGGGTACGTTCGTTTAGCTATTGGGACGTATTGCGGCTGATGGATTTTTCGTGGCGTCGTGGCGGTTTACTGCGCGGTGAGCGAGTATTTAACGCCGTGTCGCAGCTTCTGCGTATCAGTGACTTTGAGCAGTGCAATCGTAAATTTGGCGCGGTGGCTACTAATCTCAGTACCGGACGCGAGCTGTGGCTGACCAAGGGCGATTTGCATCAGGCGGTACGCGCCTCGTGCAGCATGCCGGGGCTGCTGGCACCGGTGTGGTTTAACGGCTATTGGCTGGTGGATGGTGCGGTGGTAAATCCCGTACCGGTATCACTCACGCGGGCAATGGGGGCCGATATTGTGATAGCGGTCGACCTACAGCACGACGCGCATTTAATGCAGCAGGAGCTGCTGTCGGTGCAGGCGAATCCCGACAATCTTGATGACGAAAAGGAGCTCAGCTGGCGCGATAAAATTCGTCAGAAGCTGGCTCGCCCGCCGACGCGGCAAAGTATTCTGGCACCGACGGCGATGGAAATCATGTCGACCTCAATTCAGGTGCTGGAGAACCGGTTAAAACGCTATCGCATGGCGGGCGATCCGCCGGACGTTATCCTGCAACCTTACTGTCCGCAAATCTCCACTCTCGATTTCCATCGTGCAGAAGAAGCGATAGAAGCAGGGCGCTTGGCGGTGGAAAAACAGATGGATCAGCTATTACCATTGATTAAAAACAATCAATTCTGAACGGCTTAGCAACAAACGCGCGATATCTGATAATTCTGACGGGCAAAACTTTACTTTATAGGCCACTATTAGGGTTAAGAGATTTTGGGAGACCCTGATGGACAAGCCACTTACAAGCAAGCACATTCTGATCGTCGAAGACGAAGCCGTTTTCCGGTCGGTACTCGCAGGCTATGTAAGTTCTCTGGGTGCCACTTTTACCGAGGCTGTTAATGGCCTCGAGGCCCTGTCTTTAGTCGAAGAGTTTCCGCCAGACTTAATCCTTTGTGACCTCGCGATGCCCGAAATGGGCGGCATAGAGTTTGTTGAAAACCTTCGCTTACAGGGCAACAAAACCCCGGTACTCGTTATTTCCGCCACCGACAAAATGACAGACGTTGCCACTATGCTGCGTCTGGGCGTCGAAGACGTGCTGCTTAAACCTGTTAAAGATCTTAATCGACTCAAAGATGCTCTGCTTACCAGCCTTTATCCAAAACTCTTCTCCTCGCAGGCGATGGACAAAAGTGACCTGATTCAAGACTGGGAGGCGCTGTGCCGCAATCCGCACGAAGCTGCAAGGCTTTTGCAGGAACTGCAACCGCCAGTTCAGCAAACGCTGGCCCACTGTCGCATCAATTATCGCCAGCTCACAATGGCTCAGCAGTCAGGTTTGGTGCTGGACATTGCCGCGCTGTCCTCCAAGGATCTCGGTTTCTACTGCCTGGACGTTACGCGCGCCAATGACAACGGCGTGCTTGCCGCCTTGCTGCTGCGTGCCATCTTCAACGGACTGCTGCGCGAGCACCTCAGTAATCAAAATCAGCGGCTACCCCAAATGTCGACCTTGCTCAAAGAGGTCAACCATTTGCTCAAACAGGCACGCCTTGAGGGACAATTTCCTCTGTTGATGGGCTATTACAACGCAGAACAAAAAAATCTAATACTGGTTTCAGCGGGATTGCATGCCAACATCAATACGGGGTCAAATCAGATTCAGCTTAGCAACGGTGTGCCGCTCGGTACGTTAGGCTCGTCCTATTCCAATCAGGTCAGCCAGCGTTGCGAAGCGTGGCAATGTCAGGTTTGGGGGGCCGGTGGGCGCCTGCGTTTGATGCTTTCTGCTGAATAATTCTGCGGCTGTTATCTCACTGAGATGTCATTAGGAGTTGGCCAACATTGCCTTAAGCTGCGGTTATTTAGGACTATTTCCTAAGATTATTCTTATCTTCCCTTCACACGCTGCCGCATCTTCTACATCGCACGACCCTCTTAAACTGTTATACTGCTGCCCAATAATAGAGGCACCTACTCCGGGTTACTCCGGAAATAGCTGCACTTGCGCATTTATGGAACAGCCTTGGGCGTCCACCGCGCTGATTAATTGTGCGGAATTGCAGGTTTCCGTACACCAAATTTCGATTTGATGAAAACCTCATTGAAGAACCCGGTTATTTTTGATGGCCGCAATTTGTATGATCCTAAGCGACTCGAAAAACGGGGTTTACCTATTATAGGATCGGCCGTTGCGCATCAGTGGATCCGGTATTGTAAGGAGATGGCATGAATTATTTAGTAACAGGTGCAGCAGGTTTCGTCGGTTATTTTGTTTCTTTGCGGTTGTTGGCCGAAGGTCATCAGGTGACCGGTCTTGATAATCTTAATGGTTACTATGATGTCAATTTGAAATTGGCACGGGTACAGCAGCTGGAGGATAAACCGGGATTCAAGTTTGTTAAATTGGATCTTGCCGATCGTGATGGCATGACCGCACTTTTTGCCGAGAATAAGTTTGAGCGAGTAATACATTTAGCTGCACAGGCAGGCGTTCGCTATTCAATCGATAACCCTCTGGCCTATGTGGATGCCAATTTAGTGGGTTTTGTTAACGTACTTGAAGGCTGTCGTCATAATAAAGTGCAGCATTTACTTTATGCTTCTTCAAGCTCCGTTTATGGAATGAACCGTAAGCAGCCATTTGATACGCAGGATAATGTAGACCACCCGATTTCACTTTATGCGGCGACTAAAAAAGCTAACGAGTTAATGGCCCATACTTATTCACACCTGTACGGATTGCCAACAACCGGAATGCGCTTCTTTACGGTTTATGGTCCTTGGGGACGCCCGGATATGGCGCTCTTCAAGTTTACGAAGGCGATTATTGCAGATCAAAGTATCGACGTTTATAACCACGGGGAAATGCGCCGAGATTTTACTTATGTCGAAGACGTTGCCGAGTCTGTAATGCGTCTGCAGAATATTATTCCACAGGCCCAGCCAGATTGGACTGTAGAGACCGGTAATGGCTCGCAGAGCTCCGCGCCTTATGTTCTATATAACATAGGTAATAGCAATCCTATCAAGCTGATGACTTATATAGAGGCGCTGGAAGACGCTTTGGGCGTTGAGGCGAAGAAAAATATGATGCCAATGCAGCCAGGTGACGTCCACGAGACCAGTTCTGACAGTACGCCGCTGTATAACGCCACCGGCTTTAAACCACAGACGTCGGTTAAAGAGGGCGTGAAAAAGTTTGTAGACTGGTATAAAGATTATTATCAGTGTTAAAAGCACTCGATAAAAGTGCGGGATAAATGAGGCTGCTGATGCGGCCTTTTTTTATGACTGAGGTTTAACTCGGGATATGCCGTAGGATAAACAAAGGCGACTAATTATTGTTCATTGCGGGCTTATAGACGACGTTAATAAAAAGCCACCGCGCTAGCGGTGGCTTTGTAAAACATTTTTGAGACTGATGCACAGCCGAGCAAAATTACAGCAGGAAATCATCCAGCTGTTTGCCGTCGTCGATTGCTTTCTTGATTACAGCAGGAGTACGACCCTGGCCAGTCCAAGTTTTGCTTTCGCCATTCTCGTCGATGTATTTGTATTTAGCAGGACGTGCAGCACGCTTGGTTTTGCCCGTTGCTTTAGTTGCAGCCATAGTCTGCAGCAATTCATTTGGATCGATACCGTCAGCGATCAGCATTTCACGGTATTGTTGCAGTTTACGAGTGCGCTCTTCAATTTCAGCCGCTGCCTGAGTATCTTCTTCACGGCGCTCATTAACAACAACTTCTAATTTCTCTAGCATTTCTTCAAGAGTTTCCAGAGTACATTCACGAGCCTGGGCGCGGAGGGTACGGATGTTGTTCAGGATTTTTAATGCTTCGCTCATTATACTAGTCTCAATTTAAATTGGTGGGGGGCGTTGCGGTAATAATAGAATGCTCTTCTGTATTCTGCAATAGCCAATTTGTTATGTTGACGCGAATTTACCATTTATTAGCAATAATATTTTTTGCTGCTACAAATATAAGCGCGATAGCAGGCCTATTAAAGTTATGACTATAAGGCAAATTGATTAGCGCTTTGTGCGCTGCGGCGCCGGTTTTTAATCGCCTCTTTTATAACCTTGGGGCGAGGTAACAAATATCAATAGGCCTTACGTATAACTGGTGAGGCCGCAACATCGTTAGAGCTTATCCATTTTAGCTATATGTGCTTTAGGCCAGCAGATAAAGGCGAGAAGCATAACAGCAGTGTTTATAACTTCCGAAAAAGAGTAAGGCTTTATTTATTGATTCACACAGTTTGTTTTTGTGATCTGATGCTAGTTTTTCAAGCATCATTAACTAATTAGGACAAAGAGTAATATCGCATTCTGATTGTAAGCAGCTGTAATTTCGGCCACCTTTATTGACATCCGACTTGCCCCTTTTAAACCCGAAATTTAAACGCCAGCTATACAAAGACTCTGTATGCAACCTGCGGATTGGTGGATGCCCCGTTGCCAATAGGTCAAGGCTGTGTGATACAATTGAAAGCAAGAGGCGTTATCGGAATTCTTTATACTGTTGGAGTTACGGGCTCATGGCTCAACTTTATTTTTATTATTCAGCGATGAATGCTGGAAAATCTACATCTTTGTTACAATCTTCATATAATTACCAAGAGCGGGGGATGCGCACTTTAGTTCTAACGGCAGAGCTCGACAACCGCTTTGGCATTGGCAAGGTCACCTCACGTATCGGATTATCTTCCGGCGCCGTGCTTTATAAAGCTGACACAGACTTACTCAACCTGATTGCAGAAGAACATAATGCGCAAACGTTACACTGTGTGTTAATTGATGAAAGCCAGTTTCTAACTCGGCAACAGGTTGAGCAGCTTACTGATGTCGTAGACCAGCTTGATATCCCGGTATTGTGTTATGGCCTGCGGACTGATTTTCGCGGTGAGCTTTTTAAAGGCAGCCAATATTTACTGGCCTGGGCAGATAAGTTGGTTGAGCTTAAAACTATCTGCCACTGCGGGCGCAAGGCAAACCAGACTCTCAGACTCGATGAGCAGGGCCGAGCCCTCCACGATGGCGCACAGGTGGTTATAGGTGGTAATGAGCGCTATGTTTCCGTCTGCCGTAAACATTATAAAGAAGCGATGGCACAGGACAGGGATTAGCAGTAGAAAATTTCTTGCCGATGGACGTTGGTATAAACATTAATGTGCTTAATGTTTCAAGTATAAAAAAACCCGCCGATTGGCGGGTTTTGTTTTATTCATCCGTTGATGAAAACTATTTTTTAGCTTTTTTAATGGCCGGTGCTTTTGCAGCAGACGCTGCTTTCGTTACTGGCTGAGACTTGTCATCAATCACACTCAGCGGCAGTTCTTCGCTGAATTTATTGCCGTAGTAAGTATCCATTAGAATCTGTTTCAACTCTGCAATCAGAGGATAACGCGGGTTGGCACCGGTACATTGGTCATCAAATGCGTCTTCTGAGAGTTTGTCTACTTTCGCCAAGAAATCAGACTCCTGAACTCCCGCTTCGCGAATGGAAGTTGGAATACCCAGTTCAGCTTTGATTTCATCCAGCCATTGAAGCAGTTTTTCAATTTTCTGCGCGGTACGGTCTCCTGCTGCACTCAGACCCAGATGGTCAGCAATTTCAGCGTAACGACGACGTGCCTGAGGGCGGTCGTACTGGCTGAAGGCCGTTTGCTTGGTTGGGTTGTCATTCGCGTTGTAGCGTATAACGTTCGAAATCAACATGGCGTTGGCGAGGCCGTGCGGAATGTGGAATTCAGAACCCAATTTGTGCGCCATTGAGTGACAAACACCCAGGAAGGCGTTGGCAAACGCGATACCTGCAATGGTTGCCGCATTGTGAACGCGTTCACGAGCAACCGGGTTTTTTGCGCCTTCTTTATAGCTGGCAGGCAGGAACTCTTTCAGCAGTTTTAATGCCTGCAGTGCCTGACCGTCGGAGAACTCATTCGCCAGCACGGAGACATAAGCCTCAAGTGCGTGGGTCACAGCGTCAAGACCCCCGAACGCACACAGTGATTTCGGCATGTTCATCACCAGGTTGGCATCGACAATCGCCATATCTGGGGTCAGCGCGTAGTCGGCCAGTGGATATTTTTGACCCGTAGCGTCATCGGTAACCACGGCGAACGGTGTCACTTCTGAACCCGTACCTGATGTGGTGGTGATAGCAATCATTTTGGCTTTCACGCCCATTTTCGGGAACTTGTAGATGCGTTTACGGATATCCATAAAGCGCAGCGCCAAGTCTTCGAAATGGGTTTCAGGGTGTTCGTACAGCACCCACATGATTTTAGCCGCATCCATCGGAGAACCACCGCCGAGGGCGATAATGACGTCTGGCTTGAAGGAGTTCATCTGCTCGGCGCCTTTGCGCACGATGCTCAGCGTTGGGTCAGCTTCAACTTCAAAGAACACTTCTGTTTCAATACCGTGACTTTTCAGAACGCGTGTCACCTGATCGGCATAGCCATTGTTAAACAGGTAGCGGTCGGTGACGACAAAGGCGCGTTTTGCTCCATCAGTCGCCACTTCTTCAAGCGCGATAGGCAGTGAGCCGCGACGGAAGTAGATAGATTTTGGAAGTTTATGCCACAACATGTTTTCTGCTCGCTTCGCTACAGTTTTCTTGTTGATCAAGTGTTTTGGACCGACGTTTTCAGAAATGGAGTTACCCCCCCAAGAGCCGCAGCCCAGCGTCAGAGAAGGCGCAAGTTTGAAGTTGTAAAGGTCACCGATCCCCCCCTGTGAAGCCGGAGTGTTTATCAGGATACGCGCCGTTTTCATTTTGTCGCCGAAGTAGCGAACGCGCTCAGGTTGATTGTCCTGGTCGGTATAGAGGCAAGAGGTGTGGCCGATGCCGCCCATTGTGACCAGTTTTTCTGCTTTATCAACGGCATCTTCGAAGTTTTTAGCACGATACATGGCAAGCGTTGGTGACAGTTTTTCGTGAGCGAAAGGCTCTGACTCGTCGACTTTACTGACTTCACCAATCAATACTTTGGTATTTGAAGGGACTGAAATACCGGCCATTTCGGCAATTTTAGTCGCAGGCTGTCCCACGATGTCGGCATTAAGACCGCCGTTTTTGAGAATAATGTCTTGAACCGCTTTCAGCTCTTTGCCCACTAAAATGTAGCCGCCGTGTGATTTGAAACGTTCTCTCACGGATTCGTAGGCTGAATCAACCACGATAACAGACTGTTCAGAAGCACAAATTACGCCGTTGTCGAACGTTTTGGACATCAGGATAGAAGCAACGACGCGTTTAATGTCGGCGGTTTCATCAACCACCACCGGCGTATTACCTGCGCCTACGCCGATAGCCGGTTTACCTGAGCTATAGGCGGCTTTCACCATGCCAGGTCCACCCGTGGCAAGGATAAGGTTGAGATCGGGGTGGTGCATCAGTTCGTTGGATAAAGGCACGCTTGGCGCGTCAATCCAGCCGATAATGTCTTTAGGTGCGCCAGCTTTAATGGCAGCGTCGAGAACAATTTTTGCCGCCTTGATGGTGGCTTTTGCAGCACGTGGGTGCGGAGAGAAAATAATCGCGTTACGCGTTTTAAGGCTGATCAACGCTTTGAAGATAGCGGTTGAGGTTGGGTTGGTGGTTGGAACGATACCGCAGATGATGCCAATCGGTTCAGCAATAGTAATGGTGCCGTAGGTTTCATCTTCGGCCACGACGCCACAGGTTTTCTCATCTTTATAGGCGTTGTAGATATACTCTGAAGCAAAATGATTTTTGATGACCTTGTCTTCAACAATGCCCATACCGGATTCTTCAACGGCCAGTTTGGCCAGAGGAATACGTGCATCAGCAGCGGCGAGGGCGGCGGCTCGGAAGATTTTATCAACCTGCTCTTGTGTGAACTCTGCGTACTCACGCTGTGCTTTTTTAACCCGAGCGACTAGTTCGTTCAGTTCAGCGACGTTTGTGACAGCCATGGTGTTCTCCTGAGAATGTTAAACTTTTTTAGAAAATATTTGAAAAAAGCCGAGCCAAGATGCAACCAAGTATAGTCGTGGGCAGTAATGCTGCCGGAACAATTATAAGTGACTATTTATCAGATGGTTCTTAGCCAAGGTCTCCTATTTTCTTAAAAAGCTCTAACCTTATTTCAAAAGTGCAGTATATAAATTGTTAAAATCAGGGGTAAGTCCCACGTTTGTTCTGCTGTACTTACGATCTGATTTTGTTGCTGTGAAACAAGCTTACTCACTTATGAGCAGTCTGAATATGATCCAGATCAACAGATATACCCTAGCTGACACCTTTCAGCTCGCTAATTGTTAATTTTAATGATTAAGTGATGGTAAATTGTAAAATACTCGATCGAGGCGTTGGAGTGTCTGTTTGCGATGTTTTTTTATTGGAATTAATAACTGTTATATCTCTTAAAAGTGGTGGTAAATCCCGTTGAACTCCGTGGCGTGACGACAGTAATTCCAGTACATTAGCGCCCATAAATAACTTCTATCTGCAACCCTTGTGCGGAGTAGTGCGTGAGTCAGACAATTTTGGATTTTTCAGGTTATATCAAGTTCTTTGTGGGTCTTTTTGCTCTGGTCAATCCAGTAGGAATTCTGCCGGTATTTATTAGTATGACCAGTTACCAGCCTGCAACGGGGCGTGATAAAACCAATATGACCGCCAACCTCACCGTGGCGATCATTCTGTGTACTTCACTTTTTCTAGGCGATTCCATTCTTCAGGTCTTTGGCATTTCGATTGATTCTTTTCGTATTGCGGGCGGGATCCTGGTGGTGACCATTGCCATGTCGATGATTAGCGGCAAGCTGGGTGAAGACAAACAGAATAAGCAGGAGAAATCGGAGACGGCCATCCGCGAAAATGTGGGCGTGGTTCCTCTTGCTTTGCCATTAATGGCTGGCCCAGGCGCCATTAGCTCCACCATTGTCTGGAGCACGCGTTATCACAGTTGGGCAAATCTTTTTGGTTTTACCCTGGCGATCGTCATTTTTTGTTTCTGCTGCTGGCTACTTTTTCGCGCCGCCCCGTTGGTTATGAAATTGCTGGGTCAAACCGGCATTAACGTGATTACCCGTATTATGGGTTTATTGCTGATGGCCGTCGGCATCGAGTTTATTGTGACCGGGTTAAAATCAACATTTCCGGGCCTGCTCTAATACTGACAGAACGTTAGGTTTCACAGCGCGTTAACTCGACTACAAAGCTTTGGCGGTCGATGCATTGGGCAGCGTCCGCCGACCATGCTGCCTTGGTGAACAGCCTATTACCCGTTTAAACGCTTTTCCGAAAGCGCTCTCCGACTCGTATCCGAGTCTGGTGGCGATAACCGTTAATGAATCATTGGAGTTTTCCAGCCTGTCGCAGGCTAAAAGCATTCGCCAACGGGTCAGATACTCAATGGGAGAGGTGCCTGCCATTTCCTTAAACCGCAGGGCAAAGCTGGAACGCGACATGCCGATTCGAGAGGCCAGTTTATCCAGCGTCCAGTCAAATCCTGGCTCGTCGTGGATGCAGGTCAGCGCAGCGCTCAGTTGTTTATCCGCCAGAGCAAAAAGCCAGCCTGCGCTAGGATTGCCTGCCAGATGCAGTCTCAGTGCCTGAATCAGCATGGTGTAAGCCAACTGCTGGGTAATCAAGGAGCTTCCCGGCTGTGGAAAACGCACCTCTTGCGAAATCCTGTCGAGTGACCAGCGAATGGCCGCCTTGTCCGATTCATTCTGAATATGAACTACCGGCGGCAGCGAGCCTAAAAGCAACGCCGCATGATTGCCCGTCAGTACAAAGTGACCCCCCACCATAAAACAGGGTTCATCACCGCTCTTCGCCACCTCTCTCCCGAGTATACCCTCGTCGCGAAGCACCCTGAAGTCGATAGGGCTAGCCGTCAGGCTCGTTGCCAGGCAGAAAGGTGGACCTGGCGGTAAAATGTAGCAGTCGCCGGGAGTCAGAAGTAGAGGCTCGAGAATGCCAGAAACGGTGAGCCAGCACTGGCCTGAAACCACGGCATAACACTTGATACCTTCGTGCTGCGGCCACTGAATGGCCATATTCTCGGCGAGCGCAACGCCGCCCGTTACATAGCTCCTTGGCTTGAGCAATGACAACCAGTCAGAAAGTGGATCCATGATTTCTCCGGACGATTAGACCAATAATAAGGATTTTCGAGCATTGTTCGTATTGCCCTCTCTGTTTACAGTAAATCGTACAGGACGGCAACTCAGTCCTCAGTTAACTGTAAGGGGATTCACTATGCGTATTTTCGTTACCGGCGCTACCGGCTTTTTGGGCACGGCCATTGTTAATGAACTCATCCATGCCGGTCATCAGGTGCTAGGCCTGACGCGCTCCGAGGAAGGGGCACAATTGCTGACCTCGCGAGGCGTCGATGTTCACTTCGGTGATATTGAAGACCTCGAGAGCCTGCGCCGCGGCGTTGAACAGTCTGATGGCGTAATACACACCGCTTTTAATCACGATTTTTCAACATTTGTGGCAAATTGTGAAGCCGATCGCCAGGCCGTTGAAGCCATGGGATCGGTGCTTAAAGGCTCTACAAGGCCCTTTGTCATGACTTCCGTAGCAGCACTTGGTGCCAAGGGACCGGGACAGGTGGCGACGGAAGAGACCTTCAACCTTGATTCACCTATTTTGCGCAGAATTTCTGAGCTAGAGGCCGATAAATTAGTGAAAGAAGGGGTTTACGTTTCAGTGGTACGTCTGCCGCAGGTTCACGATACGCTTAAGCAAGGGTTGATTACCTATCTGATCTCAATGGCGCGAGAGAAGGGCGTTTCAGCCTATGTGGGTCAAGGAGATAAGCGCTGGGCCGCCGTTCACCTCAGTGACTGTGCTCGGCTTTATGTATTGGCACTGGAAAGGAATAGTGCCGGGAGCCGATACAATGCCGTGGCAGAAGAGGGCGTATCTCATAAGCAGATCGCGGAAGCTATCGCGCTTGGCCTGAATGTTCCGCTGCAAAGTATTGATAGTGAGAGCGCTAACAGTCATTTTAGCTGGCTCGCGCCCTTTATGAGCAGCGATATGTCAGCGTCCAGTACGATTACCCAGAAACTGCTGGAATGGAGTCCAACGGGGCCGGATCTTATCTCTGATCTTCAACAGATGGACTACCGTTAACACTTATTTTTGAAGAGTACGTATATTTTAAATATTCCCAACGACCAGGCCCATATCTTGGGCCATTTTCGTATCAGTGGTTATCCTTAACGTCATATTACCCACTTACACAGACGCTGAAATACCATTGCGACTGTTAACGTAAGACAATCAATTGAAAATCTTGTCTCATCACATCCTCGTCTTTATCATTTTTAGTCGATTTCACTGCGGAGTCATTTAAGTCAGAGATCACACTTTTGCTTAATTATTACTTAAACTAATAATGCCTCGCCTTATAATAGTGCATCTAATGACCCTTAAATGTGCTTTTGCACTTAAATGTGGCGTAAAGTCGCGTTCTATCTCTTAATGCCTATCAACTCGCTATTTCTGTTGCTTTTCTTGGCCTATTTAGGCGCTTTTTTTAACTTTTATTGCCCGTTTTGTCGTTAAATTAGTCACATCATTCTGTAGTGCTTGTACATGCCGTTTCGAGATGTTATTAGTGTTTACCGCGCAGTTAACAGGGGTTTATTCTTAAAAGTAACCTAATGTTAACGGAATCTGTCAGCTCGATTTTTAAGCGCAAAAATGACTTAATTTTCGATTTTAATTTTTAAAAATTTGTTTAAAAGCAATGAATTATGATTTGATTTGCCGTCAAGATTTGACTGGTCCGTCGACTGATAGCGGTCTGTAAAAGAGAATTGGTTAACATTTCTGTAAAATTTATTGGCGCGGTTTCACTGCATCTGATAATTTTCGGACCACTTCTTAAGGGAAAATGTTTCGACAGTTTGTCGAATTGAGAACGGATCTTGCTATAGCTTTTATGCAAAGTACTCAGGCTTGTAAAGTCAGGTAGTAAAGCGTGTCCTTTTTCATTTTTTCTGGAGTACCCGAAGTTGAATAGAAAACAAACCCACCAAGCTGCAACGCCTGCTCTAGGGCGTCACTCCTCAAAAGCTAAGCAGCCTGGGGTAAAACACTCTCCTTTGCCTGATATTCGTTTTTATACTCAATTTATTCGCCAGAAATTAGACACTCTTCGCGAGTCGAATTTTAATTAGCGGCGATGCTTTGCACATTTCCTGCAATGGAATGTGAATAAAAGCCATAGTCAGTAAAGTTTTCGCGAGGTATGAATCGTTGTATTTCGCGGACATTATGAATAATTGGATAAAACAATTCTGAAAGAATTGACAGCATAAATAGGCGCTTAACAGCTTTTCACTCTGTTATCCAGTAATTCAAAAGTAGGCAGTAAAGTCATGCAATAGGGGAAGGGTCAATCACTTGGATTGACTGACTACTTACCGTTTATACGCGGGCAATTCGTTCCTGTCCGTGATGAAGGGTTTAACCCGGTAGGGGTTGACCTGTTATTCAGGCATATAATAACAATTGGAGTTGATAGTAATGACCAACATCACAAAAAAACATCTTCTTGCCGCCGCTATTCTGGCTGCAGTCGGTGCAGTAACCTCCGTTAGCAGCTTCGCGGCAGTCGTTCCGGCCGGCGTACAACTGTCAGATAAACAAGAACTGGTGCGCAATAACGGCTCAGAAGTTCAGTCACTTGACCCGCACAAAGTTGAAGGTGTGCCTGAGTCCAACGTTATCCGTGACCTGCTTGAAGGTCTGGTTAATACCTCGGTAAAAGACGGCAGCGTTATTCCTGGCGTAGCAGAAAGCTGGGACAACAAAGACTTTAAAGTATGGACCTTCCACCTGCGTAAAGATGCTAAATGGTCGAACGGTCAGCCGGTTACCGCCGCTGATTTCGTCTACAGCTGGGAACGTTTAGCAGACCCTAAAACGGCTTCTCCGTATGAAAGCTACCTGCAATATGGTCACATTGTTAATATCGACGATATTATCGCCGGTAAGAAAAGCCCGGATACTCTCGGCGTGAAAGCCATCGACGACCATACTCTGGAAGTCACCCTGAGCGAGCCGGTGCCTTATTTCGTGAAGATGCTGTCCCACACCGCGATGAAACCGGTGTATAAGCCAGCCGTTGAGAAATTCGGCGACAAATGGACCCAGCCAGAAAACTACGTCAGCAATGGCGCCTATAAGCTGAAAACCTGGACTGTTAACGAACGTATCGTTCTGGTGCGTAACCCTGAATACTGGGATAACGCGAAAACCGTGCTGAACCAGGTAACTTTCCTGCCTATCTCGTCTGAAGTTTCTGACGTTAACCGCTACCGCAGTGGCGAGATCGACATGACTTATAACAACCTGCCGATTGAGCTGTTCTCCAAACTGAAGAAAGATATTCCCGATCAGCTGCACGCCGACCCGTACCTGTGCACCTACTATTATGAAATCAATAATCAGAAAGCACCCTTCACCGATAACCGCGTGCGTACCGCCCTTAAACTGGGTCTGGACCGCGATATCATCGTGAATAAAGTAAAAGCACAGGGCGACCTGCCGGCTTATGGCTTCACGCCTCCTTACACCGATGGCACTGACGGCAAATTGACGCCTCCGGCCTGGTTTAAAGAAACTCAAGATCAACGCAATGCCGAAGGCAGAAAACTGCTGGCTGAAGCGGGCTTTACTAAAGACAAACCCCTGACCTTCAGCCTGCTGTATAACTCTTCAGACCTGCATAAGAAACTGGCAATCGCCGCGGCGGCAATCTGGAAGAAAAACTTGGGTGTCGACGTGAAACTCGAAAACCAAGAGTGGAAAACCTTCCTCGAAACACGTCATCAGGGCAACTTTGACGTGGCGCGTGCGGGCTGGTGTTCTGATTACAACGAACCTACCTCGTTCCTGAATATCATGCTGTCAGACAGCAGCAACAACACTTCTCACTATAAGAGCCCGGCGTTTGACAAGTTTATTGCCGATGCGCTGAAAGTGAAAACTGACCAAGAGCGTGCGGCTATTTACCAGCAGGCTGAACAGCAGCTGGATAAAGACTCGGCGATTGTGCCTGTTTATTACTATGTAAATGCCCGTTTAGTTAAACAATACGTGGGTGGTTACACCGGTAAAGATCCACAGGATAACGTTTACGATAAAGATCTCTACATCATCAAACACTAATTAAGTGTGAGAGCGGGGCAGTTACCCGAGCTGCCCCGCTCTTGATTTTGATTGTTAGAGAACGAGTAACACGCTGAGCAAAGCAGGTACGAGCAATGTTAAAGTTTATTTTCCGCCGTTGTCTGGAAGCGATCCCGACGCTATTCATTCTGATCACGATTTCGTTTTTTATGATGCGTCTTGCGCCGGGTAGCCCGTTTACCGGAGAGCGCAACCTTCCTCCAGAAGTGATGGCGAACATTGAGGCGAAATATCACCTTAATGACCCGATGTATAAGCAGTATTTCCACTATTTAGAGCAGTTGGCCAAGGGTGATTTCGGCCCGTCGTTTAAATATAAAGACTATAGCGTCAACGATTTGGTGGCCACCTCATTCCCCGTTTCAGCGAAGTTGGGCCTGGCAGCATTTTTACTGGCTATTGTCCTCGGCGTTTCTGCTGGCGTTATTGCCGCACTTAATCAAAACACCAAATGGGACTATACGGTAATGGGCATTGCCATGACCGGGGTCGTTATCCCCAGTTTCGTGGTTGCACCCCTGTTGGTATTAGTCTTCTCCATCATGTTGAAATGGCTGCCCGGCGGCGGCTGGCACAACGGTGGATTCAAATATATGGTGCTGCCAATGGTAGCCCTGTCACTGGCGTATATTGCCAGCATCGCGCGTATTACTCGCGGCTCGATGATTGAAGTTCTGCACTCCAACTTTATCCGTACCGCGCGCGCCAAAGGCCTGCCGCTGCACCGGATTATTTTCCGTCATGCGCTGAAACCCGCCTTATTACCGGTTATTTCTTATATGGGACCGGCCTTCGTCGGGATCATTACCGGCTCTATGGTGATTGAAAGTATTTATGGATTACCCGGTATCGGCCAGCTGTTCGTTAACGGTGCATTGAACCGTGACTACTCGCTGGTATTAAGCTTGACCATTTTGGTGGGGGCTTTAACGATTCTGTTTAACGCGATCGTTGACGTGCTGTACGCCGTTATCGATCCGAAAATCCGTTATTAATACTGGAGCACGGCAATGATGTTAACTAAGAAAAAAAGCAGCGAAGCTCTGGAAAACTTCACCGAGAAGTTGGAAATAGAAGGGCGCAGCCTGTGGCAAGACGCCCGTCGTCGCTTCATTCACAACCGTGCGGCCGTCGCAAGCCTGGCGGTACTGCTGGTGATTGCCTTGTTCGTCACCTTTGCGCCGATGCTGGCACATTTTCGCTATGACGATACCGACTGGAATATGATGTCGGCAGCGCCGGACTTGTCCTCTGGGCACTACTTCGGTACTGACTCCTCAGGGCGTGATCTGTTGGTGCGCGTGGCCATCGGTGGAAGAATTTCCCTAATGGTCGGCGTCTCTGCGGCATTTGTTGCGGTTATTTTAGGCACACTCTACGGTTCTATTTCGGGCTATATGGGCGGTAAAACCGACTCGGCGATGATGCGTCTGCTAGAAATACTCAACTCCTTCCCGTTCATGTTTTTCGTTATTTTGTTGGTCACCTTCTTTGGTCAAAACATCTTCTTGATTTTTGTCGCCATCGGCATGGTTTCCTGGCTCGACATGGCGCGTATCGTTCGCGGCCAAACCCTGAGCCTGAAACGCAAAGAGTTTATTGAAGCTGCACTGGTGAGCGGCGTGTCAACGCGCAATATCGTGCTGCGTCATATCGTGCCAAACGTGCTGGGCGTGGTGGTGGTTTACGCCTCACTGCTGGTGCCAAGCATGATTCTGTTTGAATCGTTCCTGAGCTTCCTGGGCTTGGGTACGCAGGAGCCGTTAAGCAGCTGGGGCGCACTGCTCAGCGACGGCGCCAACTCGATGGAAGTTTCACCGTGGCTGCTATTTTTCCCGGCAGGTTTCCTGGTGATCACCCTGTTTTGTTTCAACTTTATCGGTGACGGGCTGCGTGATGCGCTCGATCCGAAAGATCGTTAAGGAGTGCGATGATGAGCACCATTGAACATAGCAATAGCACTCCGCAGGCCGCTGATACCTCGGCGACACCTATTCTGCTGGATGTTAAAGACCTGCGCGTGACCTTTGGCACGCCAGACGGCGACGTGACGGCGGTTAACGATTTGAACTTTGACCTGCGTGCCGGTGAAACGCTGGGTATCGTCGGTGAATCAGGTTCGGGTAAATCACAGACCGCTTTTGCGCTGATGGGCCTGCTGGCCAGCAATGGACGGATTGGCGGGTCGGCTAAATTTAACGGCCGCGAGATCCTCAACCTGCCGCCAAAGCAGCTGAACAAACTGCGTGCCGAGCAAATCTCGATGATCTTCCAGGACCCGATGACTTCATTGAATCCTTACATGAAGGTTGGCGAGCAGTTAATGGAAGTACTGGTTCAGCACAAACACATGAGCCGCTCAGAAGCGTTTGAAGGTTCTGTGCGCATGCTCGATGCCGTGAAAATGCCTGAAGCGCGTAAGCGCATGAAGATGTATCCGCATGAGTTTTCAGGCGGCATGCGTCAGCGCGTAATGATAGCGATGGCATTGCTGTGCAGCCCTAAGCTGCTGATCGCCGACGAACCGACTACCGCACTGGACGTCACCGTTCAGGCGCAGATAATGACGCTGCTTAACGAACTGAAAAGAGAGTTCAACACCGCGATTATCATGATTACCCATGATCTGGGCGTTGTGGCCGGCATTTGTGACAAAGTGCTGGTGATGTACGCTGGGCGCACTATGGAGTACGGTCACGCGCGTGACGTATTTTATCGTCCTAGCCATCCTTACTCGATTGGCTTGCTTAAGGCCGTACCGCGTCTGGACGCCGAGGGCGAGGCGATGCTGACTATCCCCGGCAACCCGCCGAACCTGCTGCGTTTGCCAAAAGGTTGTCCGTTCCAGCCCCGTTGCCAGTATGCAACCGAAATTTGTGCGACCACGCCGTCGCTTGAGCACTTTGGCGAAGGCCGCATGCGCGCCTGCTTTAAGCCTGTGGAGGAGCTAGTATGAGTGAAGTCACCCCTGTAATCCCTTCTACAGACGCCGCGCCCGAAGTGACAAGAAAAGTGTTGCTCGAAGTCGCCGATTTAAAAGTGCATTTCGATATTAAAGACGGCAAGCAGTGGTTTTGGCAGCCATCAAAAACTCTGAAAGCAGTCGATGGCGTGACCCTGCGCCTGTATGAGGGTGAAACGCTGGGCGTAGTCGGTGAGTCAGGTTGTGGAAAATCGACCTTTGCGCGCGCGTTGATTGGCCTGGTGAAGGCCACCGATGGGCACGTTGCATGGTTGGGCAAAGACTTGCTGAACATGTCGGACGCCGAATGGCGCAGTACGCGCAGCGATATTCAGATGATCTTCCAAGATCCGCTGGCTTCGCTTAACCCGCGCATGAATATTGGTGAGATAATCGCTGAGCCGCTGCGCACCTATTATCCTAAAATGCCAAAAGCGCAGGTGAAGGAGAAGGTGAAGGCGATGATGTTGAAGGTGGGGCTATTGCCTAACCTGATCAACCGTTATCCGCATGAATTCTCAGGCGGTCAGTGTCAGCGTATCGGTATTGCGCGCGCACTGATCCTTGAGCCAAAGCTGGTGATTTGCGACGAGCCAGTCTCCGCGCTTGATGTGTCGATTCAGGCACAGGTGGTTAACCTGTTGCAACAGCTGCAGCGCGAGATGGGGCTGTCGCTTATTTTTATCGCTCATGACTTGGCGGTGGTGAAGCACATTTCTGACCGCGTACTGGTGATGTATCTGGGTCATGCCGTGGAGCTTGGTACCTATGACGAGGTGTACCACAATCCGCTGCACCCTTATACCCGTGCGTTGATGTCAGCGGTGCCGGTGCCTGATCCGGATAAAGAGCGCAACAAAACCATTCAGCTGCTGGAAGGGGAGTTGCCTTCGCCAATCAATCCGCCATCTGGCTGCGTATTCCGCACGCGTTGCCCGATTGCCGGGCCTGAGTGTGCCAAAACACGTCCACTGCTTGAGGGCAGCTTCCGCCATGCGGTGTCGTGTCTGAAGGTCGATCCGCTCTAAGGGATCTGCTGTAAGCTTTCAGTGGATTGACGTCATAAAAAACCCCGCAGCAGTTGGCGGGGTTTTTCTTTATACGCATCTTTGGCTGCGGCCAATGAATTATCAGCAGGCAGAACGAAGTCTGTAAATTACTCTTTCCACAGGATATGGCACAGCTTATGGTCTTTTTCGCGGCACAGCAGCACGCGTGCAAAGACGTCATTGATAGGCTCACCGTCTGCATCGCCCAGCCCAATCACCACTTCGGCGAAAAAGTCAGGATTCAAATCGAAGTCTACGTGTTCAACCCAGTCTTCGGCGGGGTCATAAAGCTCTGCGCCACCGCGTTCCTCAAATTGCAGGTTAAAGATAAGGATATCTGCGGGATCCAGGTTATCTCCGGCCAATTCGAGGAAGATGTCGTAGGCTTGCTCAAGGGTTTCGTCTTCGGTCAGGCGATTATTCAGATCCATATTCTTCTCATTCAATAGTGTGTGGTGTGACAAGCCGCCGAGCGGAGTCAACGGCTTATGACATAACCTATTAGAACATTCTCGGTGCCGCTTTTACAGTAATGGGCTGAAAAAGTAGAACAGGCGTTCAACGATGCGATGCCAGAAAGGGCGCTTGAGCCACTCTTTAGGGTCAAGAAGGCGCGAGCGAGCAAGATAGTCTTCCTGCACCACGGCCAAATCGCCGCCAAATCCGGCGTCATCAATAACCAGTGTTATCTCAAAGTTTAGCCACAGGCTACGCATATCAAGATTTACCGTGCCGACGAGGCTAAGCTGCCCGTCGACCAGAATGCTCTTGGTATGCAGCAGTCCTCCCTCAAACTGATAGATTTTAACCCCCGCTTCGAGCAGTTCGTTGAAGAATGCTCGACTTGCCCAGTTCACCATCATTGAATCATTTTTCATCGGCAAGATAATGCTGACGTCGACGCCACGCTGTGCCGCGGTGCAAATGGCGTGCAACAGGTCGTCACTCGGCACGAGGTACGGCGTGGTCATCACCAGCTGTTCGCGTGAAGAATAGCAGGCGGTGAGCAGGGCCTGATGAATCATGTCCTCAGGGAAACCAGGGCCTGAGGCAATGACCTGAATTGTGTGGCCGCTTTCCTGCTCAAACGGCATCTGATTGACGTCTGGCTCTGGCGGCAAAATGCGTCGTCCGGTCTCAATTTCCCAGTCACACGAGTAAACAATCCCCATCGTGGTGGCGACAGGTCCTTCCATGCGGGCCATTAAATCAACCCACTGACCCACACCCGCGTCCTGCTTGAAGAAACGTGGATCGACCATGTTCATACTGCCGGTGTAGGCAACATAGTTGTCGATCAACACCACTTTGCGGTGCTGGCGCAGGTCCATACGGCGCAGGAATACGCGGAACAGGTTAACCTTTAGCGCTTCGACCACTTCAATGCCGGCATTGCGCATCATGGCCGGATAAGGGCTGCGGAAAAATTGCAGGCTTCCGGCTGAATCGAGCATCAAACGGCAGTGAACGCCACGTCTTGAGGCGGCCATTAGCGATTCGGCAACCTGATCGACCAGTCCACCGGGCTGCCAAATATAGAAAACCATTTCGATGTTGTGCCGTGCAAGTTCGATGTCACGCATAATAGATTTCAGCGTGTCGTCGCTGGTGGTCAGCAACTGCAGCTGATTTCCTTTGACCCCGGCAATGCCTTGACGGCGCTCGCAAAGTTGGAACAATGATTTGGCAACGTCGCTGTTTTCACTGGCAAAAATTCGATGACAGCCCTTAAGGTCGTTGAGCCAGCGCGCCGTTGAAGGCCACATCGCTTTCGCGCGTTCCGCCCGACGTTTGCCTAAATGGAGTTCGCCAAACGACAAATAGGCAATAATCCCTACCAGAGGAATAATAAAAATTATCAGTAACCAGGCCATTGCGGAAGGTACCGCACGGCGCTTCATCAAAATGCGTAACGTGACGCCAGCAATTATTAACCAATAACCAAAGACGATGAGCCAACTGATTACTGTATAAAATGTTGTCATAGGGGCGAAAAATCCTGTTCGCGAGCAATCTGGTGAGTTTACGCAGAGTGAATCAAAGGATAAACCTTAAATATAATTTTATCTGCAGCTTCAATCAGCTAGCTCTGATTGAATTGTCGGCAAAGTTAATAATCTGCAGTAGCCTGTAATTAAGCGTAGCTAAAACTGTCAATAACAGGTCAAGGTTGATCTATAATGTTGACGCTATTTGCACTGAGGTCCTTTATAAAGGAATATTTGTTGTATGAAACGCAGTAGAAATGAAGTTGGCCGGTGGCGTATGCAGCGTCAATCTCAGAGGCGAAAAAACCGTTGGCTTGAGGGCCAGTCGCGACGTTATCGCCATATTTATCGTATTCGGGCGATCCACTCTCTGCAACACCAGCGACTCAGTTTGTATACCGTTATTAACGAGTGGTAAGGACAATTGGGCGCGTAACGCGCCTTTTTTACGGGTTCTTCCTGCGCAATCTCTTTGTTTTTTACACTGACGATTGTCTCGGCACTATCGATCGTTTTTACGAAACAGAGCACCGCATTTTGGGCAAACCAGTGTGGCATTTTTGCGCACTTTCACGCTAATCTGCTCGGTTGTTGCCTGACATTCAGGGCAAACGACCTTGGTAGTTTTACTGGTCAAAAACTTCAATCCGTCGAAGAATGACATAATTGCGTAACCTCACGAGTAGGGGTAATCAGTTTACCACGTAAGTAAGAGGTTAGCTTGGCACTTCAGATTAAGATTAGATTAAAAGAAGCAGGGTGGGCCTGCTTCTGAGAAAGCTTACATCGCACGCCACGGCAGACATTGCCGACAGTGTTTAAAGCGGGCTTAAATCGTCTTTTTAAACGGTTTGACGGTCACTTTGTGGTAAACGCCTGCAAGCATATAGGGATCCACCTCAGCCCAACTCTTGGCGGCTTCGAGGGTTGCGAACTCAGCAATGACCAGTGAACCGGTCATGCCCGCGTCACCAGGCTCTTCGCTATCAATTGCTGGAAGCGGCCCGGCTACCAATACGCGGCCCTCTGCTTTCAAATTTTGCAGACGCTCAAGATGTGCTGGACGCGCGATGCGTCTTTTTTCCAGAGAGTGCGGAACATCTTCAGAATAGATCATGTAAAGCATGGCTCACCTTATCTTTTGTTGTAAAAATATCGAACAGACGCAAACGAATTCGATCTTATGAGGTCAATTACAATAACCAAACCCCAGGCTTTGCGAAAGAGGCCAGAATGAATCAAAAGTGCAGTATTTGAGAATAGTTTTCATCTGCTTATTGAATATGATTGCTATTTGCATTTACACTTGCGACTTCACGGGGAAATTGAATCACTATGCAGCCAAGAGCGATGTCTTTAACTAATGCCATGCCGTTAAAAAAACAGTCAATTATTCGCAAAGTAACTCTGCCGGCCATCCTGTCCATCGGCATACATGCTGCCGTCATCGCGGCGCTACTGTATGTCACCATTACTGACGCCGTGAAGATGCCAAAGCAGGAAGAGCACGTCATGAGCGTCACAATGGTGAATCCTGAAACGTTTGCTCCGCCGCCTACGCCACAGCCTGAGGTGCAACCGCAGCCTGAACCGGAACCCGAACCCGAGATTAAGCCCGAGCCTGTCGTGACGCAGCCGGTAGCCGTGCCTTTGCCTGAGCCAAAACCCAAGCCTAAGCCGAAACCCAAACCAGAGAAAAAACCGGTCGAGAAACCAAAACCTAAGCCGCATCCCCAGCCGAAGCCGGTTGAGAAAACGCAGGAGGTTACCAAGGCAGAGTCAGCACCACTTTCATCGCAAAAAGCACCGATTGCGCCCGCGACGAAGCCTGCCGCACAGACGACCGGCAGCAGCAGTGGTCCACGGCCGCTCGACAGAACCAAGCCACAGTATCCGGCGCGTGCCTATGCGCTGCGCATTGAAGGGCGCGTGAAAGTCCAGTTCGACGTTGACAGCGACGGTCGCGTAGACAACATCCGTATCTTGTCCGCTGAACCGCGCAATATGTTTGAACGCGAAGTTAAAATGGCGATGAACAAGTGGCGTTACGAGGCCAAAGAGGCCAAAAATCTGACGGTAACGTTGGTATTTAAAATGAACGGCAGCGGTGGCGTAGAGGAGTAATTTTTCTCATTAAATGCCGCATTATTTAAGGGATAAAACGTTAGTTTTATCCCTTTTTTATTATTAATTCCAAATACGCATTATAATTATCCATAGTTCTTTGCAATTCCCTCGGCCGTCATTGATGTGTAGCAACATTTTTTTAAACACAGTCCTATTTATTGTCTATCCTCTAAAG